>NZ_JBBDSR010000049.1:0-37282 GCF_040904845.1 Marinobacter sp.
TTTAGGAAGCAGGCGCTAGGAACGACTCGAAATCGGGTTTTTCTACAGCCTCGTTGAGGAACACCTCATATGAAAATGGGGCAGCGACAGTACCGCCTCTCATGCCGATGTATGGCTGTCGATATACTGTCCCAAATATCCTTTCGCATGCATCTAGTACCGTTTGGGTTTCTGATGAACGCAGATGGCAGGGGATCGTGGATATATACTCAGCTCGTTTCTTCAGAACCCAAAAAATTGTTTCCCCATCTGTTACCGATTCATCCTCCCACAGGGTCTGTATTGTTGCCATGACTGAATCTTGTGTATGGCTATCTAGGTAAACAAACGCTGCCTGAATCAATGTGCCTAATTCATAGGAGAGTTCAAATTCGAGTAAATTGCTGTCGCATAATTGGCGACCGATCAAGTCTATGTTTGCCTCCGGGTTGCTAATGAAAGCGAGGATGGCGAAGTAACTAAACGCCCCTTCGTGGTTAAAGCACAAGCGCTCGCGGTTATTTTGCCACCAGTCAGAGTGATTTTGGGCATGATCGAGAACGGCCGCTTCGACAGCATCTAATAAAATCCGTTTACTATCAGTGTGCTTATGATCGTTTTGCGTGTGAGTATCGCTATAAGAGCTGTCATGCAGGAACCCACTGCGATAGCCTATTCCGGTACCACCATAACGGGTTGATCGGATTTGGCCCCATTGTTCGATTGTTCCCACTGCTAAATCGAGTAAAGCAGTGGATTCCACCATCCGCTGTTTCAGGAAATTTTCACCCTTGTCGCCAAACTCATGGGGTTGGCAATGCAGCTTGTTGTCAAAATGAAATTTCATTACTTCATCATCGTTGATCTCGCCAGTGATATAGCTCCATAGAGTTTTGTCATCAACAGCGCCAGCGGTGACACTACGTGCAACAGTACGCCCTAACAAACTATGGTCTGGTTTCGGCACACTGAGTAGTCGTTCTAGTAAGGGGGCGACGAGTGGTAAGTTTTCTGTCCGAAAATCGGATAGAGAAAAAACTAATTGCTCTGAAATTCTATTTCCGTCCAGCCAATCTAAAGCAATTGCGTCCATCCAGAATGCCAATACGCCAGCAGTATCTTCATTTACCCACTGCGCGATGCGGTGAACATGGGTTGTCAGCCCCCCGGCATCATGCATTTCCTTCAATGCGGGCACCAGATGAGAAAGCCAAAAGTGATGCCACTCAACCAACACTGCTTGGTTGTAAATCACCTGAAATACCTCACGATGGTTGGCATGTAAATCTCGTATAAGCGGCCAATCATCATCTTGAGGTATCTGTCGGGAAAATGATTCGGCAATAAGGCGACGGATATGGAAGGCGGAGCTTCCTGTCAATACTGTCCGAAGTTGCTTCCTAAATTCGCGGCGCTCTCCCATAGCCAACTGTGCAACAAAGCTACGTATGCTCGGCCGTACGAAGGGCACGGGCGGCAAGTCTTGGATGAATTCATTGAGCGAGACGCCCCGGCGCAAGGCGCCACTAATCACCAGCACATCTAATAGAGTTTGATGACCAAACGTCAATTTACCATCATGGGTATCGAGCAGGACATTGAGACTGTGTAGTCGTCGCAAGATGTCCTGTGAAGCATTGAAGCGTTGATTTGAAATAGACAGGCTTCGAGACTTCAGCATTGCATCGGCAATGCCTTCAATTGCTTGCATGGCTGTGTCCCCCAGCGTGGGATCGGCCTTCACGATGGTGTCGAGGTAGCGTTGCCCCAGTGCTTGGCTGGTCACTACGTTAAAGCTGCCTTCACGCTGAGCCAGTTCGACAAACAGGGCAAGTTCGCGAGGATTACGGATCAGTTCACGGGTGGCGGCATCAATAGTCGTCGAATCGATTTCAAGCTTGTTAAGAATCGGTACAATTTCGGTTTCCCAGTCCAACGGCAGGCACTGCAATTCGCAGTCCCATTGCCGAGCCGCAATGCGTCGATCGTATTTACGGTCGAAGTCGCGGCAAGCTGTGATAACGGTAACATTGGGAATCAGCAGCAACTGGTCAATTTGTGCCAGAAAGTACGTCAATATGCTGTGTTCGCGAGCGATGGACAAGACATCGAGTGAGTCGATAACTACGACAACATGTGCGCCTTCAGCTAAACGGGAAGCCTGTTCTACCCACTGCTCTGGCAGGCCCTGTGCCTGGCGATCCAGCGCCGTTGCTAGGTCGGCGAATTCACGTGACTGGATAAAGAGTGGTACTAGGTCAGATCGGGCTTGCATACGCTGTTCTAGTTCTTCTTGCAGGCTCAGCATCACACAGGTTTTGCCAGAACCAGGTAGTCCCGTAAGCAACACAGCACGTTTCTTGGCATCGATAGCTGCTAGGAGTTCGCCCACAACTGGGCTAGGCATGCGCTGCCCGGAAATGTCCCGATGCCAATGCCTGCCAATGACCGAAGTGCTGGCAAACGATTTTCTCACCTCTGAAATGTCCATGTTCGGAACGAGCATAGCGCCCGAGCAATGAAGAATGTCTTTGATGTCGTCTTTGGTCAGTCGATATTGGGTTGAGGCGTACAGGTTGCCGTCCTTCACGCGACCACCAAGTTTATCGAGGCGAATACAGAGAGCGTTGAAGGCGGCATCTGAGTTACTTGCTATTCGGCGCAAACGTTCTCGTAGAAAGATCTCCATGCGATCAAAGTCTGGGCTGATCTCGAAGGAGGTACGGTGTAGGAATTCATACGTCGAAAGACCGGGTACCTGATCGGTAATGCGAGCGGCCAAGTCACTATTTGTTTTTTTATGCTCTTGGGTCAATTCGGCAATATAATCAGCCTCATTACCATGGAGGGTACTGTATTCACGTAGTTTAGCGAGTGAGCCAAATTCGCTACGCGAATAGAAGCGGACTTGGACTTGTTTATTTCTAGCCAGTTCTTGAGCCGCCTTGTCCAGCTCATCCGAAAGATCCGCTACCGACCATGCCCTGAAATTGGGTTGGTTTTTTTTGCATTGGCAACAAATCAGGAAACCGTCAGATTTACCAATAACAACATCATCTACCAGATAGGTTGTCGAATCTATTTCAAGCCATTGAAATTCGGGATCGGACAGGACAGTTAGTGCCCAGTCGAAGGCAACAAGTGTCTGATAAATATCGCCACGGTTGGAGAGTATTCCTGCGATGCTCATTTAGTCGCTTGCCAGATTTTTTTCATCTAAATTCTCAGCTTTATAAGCTCGTGGTTCAGTTGTTGGAGCAGCTATTGGCGACCCGGTCCATGACTTTCTCAGCCCCTTTTTTACGCGCCGCTGTCAATCGATAGTTGATATTGGGCTTACACATAACGCTGGCTTAACGAAACGGTTTGGAGGCACATCTGCGCCGGAAAACCGGTCCCGTTGAAACGTTGGTTAGGTACCGATCCAAAGTTCTGCTCGGTTTTGACCACCTGCCCGGTACCCAAAATAAACACAACTAAAAACACTTGATAGATCCGGCTGCCCTAAGTCAGCCCATTTCTGATTTATTACCCGCAGGGTTTCTGCATCAAGCCACGGGGACTCAAGGCCTACAATGAGGATACCTGGACCATATTTTTCTATCGTTGGCCTGTAAGCTTCATTACCAAATTTTTTGACGACGACTCTAATAAAAGCTTCTGCGAGTTGCTCGTCCATATCAGAGTGAAGCCCCCTTGCCATCGGCTTATGGGATTTATCGGAAGCAGCATAGGACGTTATGTCTTCTGCCCACCCAGGGTAAAAAGCGTCCGTGTGCTCCATCCAAGTTCGGTTACCACTATCAACCAGAATTGCATCTGGAGGATCTGGTTGGGTTTCAATTGAAAATGCAGTGCCCATTCTCTGGTTATGGGCGTGCAATGCAGCATCCATGACCGCTTTTTCATGCTGTGAATTGATCTCTCGACGAGTCGCCATAGGTGCCTAACAGCTTAGTTGTTTGAAATCGCATTAAACCGCAATTACGACCTCCCGTTCAAACCGAGATCACAGCACCAATTACCAAATCAATCCATAGAGATAGCAGACCACCAGCGCGGGTTCTCCGGCGCCATTCCCAGCAAAAAAGTTCAACGGACTAAAGCTGCGGGCTCGTGCAAGTTAAAACCAAACCCTCACGTTTTTATCGCTTAAACACATAGGGCGACAGAACACCCTTCGGAAAAAATGTGCAACCTCTGCATATAAAACCTCAGGAATTTGCGAAAATCCGGGTAGCATTCATTATGACTGGATAAACGAACAGTTATTGCAGGATCAATGAGGTGCCCAATGGGAGGCAAAATCAACTGAAACTGAAGGCCGCGAATGTCCGCTTTTGTTTAAAAGCCTGAACTTATGCTGGTGCCCTCGCTACTCCTAGACCATGAGTGAACCTACCTCGGTTCAGACTCCCTTCACTGGCTCATCTCGTCGCGGTAAAAAGGTACGCTATCCAATGTCCAGGTTTGCTTTACCGACATCAACACCGACATTGACTGGGGTTTGGATTTCCGTGTTGTTCATAATAAGCTGACTTTGCCTTGGTACACGGGCTCTAGGCCCCGATGACTGTTCGAGTTATCGTTTAAGAGTCATGAAGCACTACGCACTTGTCATCGGTCTCTCGAAAGAGAGCCGTCGCTCAATCGAGCTGCTGCATGAAGGCCCCCAGCGGCCACTGGGCGTGGGCCTCAATTTACCCAAACACGGCAGGCACTATCCATACAAGTTGTTGTAGGAGGCCCAAGCAAAATGATAGTAGCTGTAATTCTGGCCCTCGGAGTCACTGGGTGGGTTCATTACCGCCTGGCTTTCCATATTCCGGGTACCGTCCAGCTTTGGGCCGGACGCATCATGCTTCTGTTGGTTGGGGCAGGCTTTGGCTGGGCGATGAGCCAGGTTTACACAGACACCCGTGGGCTCGCTGCGTCATGGGTTTTCCTGACCTCTTTTGGCGTAGCTCATCTGCCCGCCGCAATCATTCTCTGGCTTAAAAAGCAGCGCGATAAGAATTAAATCCCTCCCGGTTTCCGATTGAACATCAGACCCATAATTCTTACCGAATTTGCAATGCGGCAGTTTAAGACTGTGGCCTGGTGCATTTTCGCCCCATGATTTCGGGTAGACTTAATGGTCTTGTAAGACCAAATTTCATCGAGCAATTTGCTGTTTGGAGTACTATCCAGGCCCCCCTAATAGCCAATCTCGACGCTGCAAAAAGGTCCGCTTTCCAATGTTAGCTCCGAGAATGTTATATTGGAGCCCAGAAACCGGCATCTGACAGGTATTCGGGGCGGCAAAACGTCACAGAATTTGGAGTAAAATCGAGTGAAAACCGGGAAAAGTGTAACTGACGTAATATTTAATTTATTCAATAGGTTAGCATTATGTTACATGTAACCGGAGGACTAAAATCATGACGGATCAGAACAAGCCTGACCAGAGCACAACTCCCGAAAAACCCTCCGAAAAGCCCTGGGGCGGTCGCTTCAGTGAGCCGACCGATGCCTTTGTTGAACGCTTCACCGCGTCTGTTGGTTTTGATCAGCGCCTTTACCACCACGACATCACCGGCTCCATCGCCCACGCCACCATGTTGGCGGAAGTGGGCGTGCTGACAGCGCAAGAGCGGGACAGCATCCTCGAAGGCCTGAAAGCGGTCAAGGCCGACATAGAGGCGGGCACCTTCCAATGGTCGGTGAGCCTGGAAGACGTGCACATGAACATCGAGGCGCGGCTCACCGATCGCATCGGCATCACCGGCAAGAAGCTGCACACCGGCCGCAGCCGCAACGACCAGGTGGCCACCGACATTCGCCTGTACCTGCGGGACGAGATTGACGTGATTGCCGAGGAGCTCACGCGGCTGAAAACCGGTCTGCTGGATCTGGCTGAACGCGAAGCCGACACCATCATGCCCGGTTTCACCCACTTGCAGACCGCCCAACCAGTAACGTTCGGCCACCATCTGTTGGCCTGGTACGAAATGCTGGTGCGCGATGGCGAACGCCTGCAGGATTGCCGCAAGCGGGTCAACGTGATGCCGCTGGGTGCCGCTGCGCTGGCGGGCACCACCTACCCGATTGACCGCGCCATGACCGCGCGGTTGCTGGGTTTTGATCGCCCCACCGAGAATTCGCTGGATTCGGTCAGCGACCGGGATTTCGCCATTGAGTTCTGCAGCTTCGCGGCGCTGCTGATGACTCACCTGTCCCGCTTCAGTGAGGAGCTGGTGCTGTGGACTTCCGCCCAGTTTGATTTCATTGATCTGCCGGACCGGTTCTGCACCGGCTCGTCCATCATGCCGCAGAAGAAAAATCCGGACGTGCCGGAACTGGTGCGCGGCAAGACCGGCCGTGTGAACGGCCATCTGATCAGCCTGCTGACCCTGATGAAAAGCCAGCCCCTGGCTTACAACAAGGACAACCAGGAAGACAAGGAGCCGCTGTTCGACACCGTCGACACCATCAAGGGCTGCCTCAAGGCCTACGCCGATATGATTCCGGCAATCGAAGCCAAGGCGGACAACATGCGGGTGGCGGCCAAGCGCGGCTTCTCCACCGCCACCGATCTGGCGGATTACCTGGTCAAAAAAGGCGTGGCCTTCCGCGATGCCCATGAAATTGTCGGCAAAGCGGTGGCCTTTGGTGTCGCTGAAAGCCGCGACCTGTCAGACATGACGCTGGAGGAATTGGCCCGGTTCTCCGACGTCATCGGCGACGATGTTTTCGATGTGCTGACTCTGGAGGGGTCGGTGCAGGCGCGGGACCATCTCGGTGGCACCGCGCCGAATCAGGTGCGCGCCGCGGTGGCGCGGGCTCGCCAGCGGCGTTGATCCGACAGCCGGGTGAGCCGGTGGCTTAGCTTAGCCGCCGATTCGCCCGGTGCTCAGGTCCACGGCGGCCGGTTGCAGTTCCTGCAAGGGGCGTGGCCGGTATAACCGGAAACCCTGACCATAGTGGATGCCAAGGGCCCGCACCTTGCGCAGGGTATCGTCGCTTTCGATAAAGGTCGCCACCGTCACCTTGCCAGACGCCTCGGCAATTTTGTGCAGCGCTTCGACCATCACCTGTTGCACCGGATCGTCGTGCAGGTTCTGCATCATCTTGCGATCCAGTTTGATGATATCCACCGGCAGCTTTGCCGCCAGGCTGTAACTTTCCACCGAAGCCCCCGCGCCATCCAGCGCCACCCGGCAGCCGACCCGATGCAATGCGTCGCACAGTACCGCGACGTCATCCGGGTATTGGGTCGCGTGGGATTCGCGAATCTCCAGGCAGAAGCAGTCAGCGGCGTAGGGTGAATCGGCCAGTATCGATGCCATGAAGTCAGCGAAGGTGTCGTCCAGTACGCTGGCCAGAGAGAGGTTGAAGCCGCAGTATTTCAGCCGCGGTTCCAGCAGCGGCTGTTCGCCCAGCCAGCGTAAGGTCTGGCGAATTACCTGGCGGTCCAGGTGCTTGGCAAGATCGAACCGTTCGGCAATCGGAAGGAACTCGCCGGGCTGCAGCGAGGGTGCCTCCGGGTGCTCGCCGGGAATCCGCGACAGGATTTCGATGTGGTCTCCCCAGGTAACGCTGGCGACCGGGCGCAGGGCCTGGAACTCAAGTATCAGCCGGTCGTTGTCCAGCGCGTCGCGGATCTGCTCCACCAATTGCCCCGCTTTTCCGTCCTCAATGCCTTGTGACAGTGCGTTCGCGGCGTGTATCCGGTTGCGCCCAGAGGTTTTGGCGGTGTGGCACAGGTCCGCCGCCTGGCTCAACAACTGCTCTGGGTCTTCCGGGCGGTCATCGGCCAGTATCAACAGGCCACCGCTGGCGGTTGTCTGCAACTGATGGTCTTGCCAGTCAAACACGAACCCGCTGATCAGCGTGAGGATGCTGTCGGCAATTCGGCGCGCCTGGGTTTCGGGGCAGTTCTCGATCAACAGTGCGAAGGTGTCCCCTGAGAGCCGGGCCAGGGCATCCCGCTGGCGTACCCTGACGCCGAGATTGCTGGCCAGTTCGCGCAGGTAGCGGTCACAGGTGCCACCGCCGGCGTGCTCGTTGATGCGGTCAAACTCGTCAAGATCGAGGTACAGCAGGCTGTCGGTGGCGTCTTTGCGCCTGGGCTGTTCGGTAAGGCGTTTCAGGCGATGAATAAAGGCCTTGCGGTTCATCAGCCCGGTGACCGGGTCGTGGCGTATGCGGTAGTCACTGCTGGAGGCGGTATGGACCCGTGCGCTGATGTCCTTGCCTATGTGAACTGCGCCGGTGACTTCCCCCTGCTGGTTGGTCAGGCGCTGATAGTGAAATTCGTACACCGGCAGTTCCCGGTTCTGCTGGGCCAGGGGCATTTCGACCACAAAACTGTCACGCTCGAACGCACGATTCCAAAGCCGTTCAATCAACCGGCGTTCGTTGGGGTACTCCTGCAGCAGCTCAATCAGGTTGGTGTCGGTGTGAGGCAGTTGGCCAAAGGTGTGGGCAAACTGTCGGGCGAAGGCCTGGTTGAAGTGGGTCAGATTCAGCTGCCGGTCGACAGAGGCCATCAGGTCGGTGGTGGCGTTGGTGGTCGCGGTCAGCAGGTTTTGAGCTTGCCAGCAGGCTTCTTCCCGTACCATGTCGCCAGTATGATCCACCAGAGTGCCGCCCAGTTTGCGGATACGCCCACCTTCCCGCAGGGCTTTGCCGTATAGCCGCATCCGCCGTGGCTTCTGGTTGGCGGTCTGAACGTCAAGGACCGCCGAGAACGGCTGGCCGGTGTGAATGCAGCGCCTGAACAGCGCGCGAACCCGGTTCTGGCCGCTCTGGCAATAGAACAGCGCCTGTTCCGGTGTGATGTCAGCGCCGGGCCGCAGCTCCAGCAGGGCGTACAGGCCATCGGTCCAGGTCAGCTCATTGCTGTGGAGGTCCAGCCGCCAGATGCCAAGCCGGGCTGAGGATTCCGCTAGCCGGATCAGTTGGTGATCAACCGGGGAGCTGTCCCACAGCCCGATATAGGCACTGGCGGCCTGGTCGGAATCCCGCATGTTCATGCGCAGGCTGAGACTGGCGGTGAAAAAGAACCCGTCTTTGTGCCTGAATGTGATCATCACCGGCTCGCCATTCTCGATCCGGTGGCGATTGGCCGGGGCGAAAGGGTCGTCCTGACGGGCGGCCAGGATTCTGTGCACCGGCTGACCCTCCAGTTCGCTACCATCGTAGCCCAGCACTGCTTCGGCGTGGTGGTCGGCAGACAATACCGTGCCTTCATCATCAATGCGGATCAGCGTACGGCGACCGGTGGATTCAGAGTGGTCGGAGCGGTAGCGACGGATAAAGAATTCTTTCACGACGGGTAAGCCTCAGCCTGTGTTCATCGGCAGCATGGAGCACAGTCCCGCTTTTATTTTTTTGCCGGTTTTGCCACGATGCGTCCATCATACTGATAATAACACCGGAAAGAACCTCTCTCGCGGAGCGACCTTGACCACTGACAACCTGCCCATTGCCCTCGATTTTGAGGAGGGTATAGATCGAAAAACACTGCGTCGGCTGCGGGACCGTTTTCTGGTGGTAAACGGGCAGAGGTGGCAACGCGCGCATTCGGCGCTGACCTACCGGCAGCAGGCGGTGCTGGAGGTGTTGCCGCTGGTGTTCCACCTGAATCATCCCTCTTTGCCGGGCTATCTCGACCGGGATTGCCCTTATGGCCTCAGCCACTATCAACCATCCGCGCCCACCCTGGGTGCCGCCCGCAGGCTGGCACGTACCTTTTCGCTGAAGGATGAAGGGCGTCGACAGCCGGATCTCGACGCGCTGTTTCTGATGGGCAGCCCGGGCACCCTTGGCCATTCGGTGACCAGTGATCTGGATCTCTGGTTGTGCCACCGGGCTGATCTGTCCGACCGGGGTGTGCGTTGTCTCGAACGCAAGGCAGAGAGGCTGGCTGTCTGGGCCGCTTCTCTGGGTGTGGAGCTGCACGTGTTTGTGTTTTCCGCCGCAGATTGGCAGGCGGGGCGTCAACGGGCCGAGGTGGAAGGGGAGAATTGTGGCAGCGCCCAGCACTATTTGCTGCTCGATGAGTTCTATCGCACCGGCATTCACTTGGGCGGGCAATACCCGTTGTGGTGGCTGATCCCGGCCAGCAAGGAGTGGCAGTATGACGAGTGTGCCCGGCAATTGATTGACTGCCGGTTCATCAAGGGCGACGAGTATATTGATTTTGGCCCGGTGCCGGCGATTCCCCAGGCGGAATTTCTGGGGGCGGGGGTGTGGCAGTTGTACAAGGGGATCGATGCACCGTGGAAGTCCATCCTCAAGTTATTGCTGATCGAGTGTTACGCCCGTGACACCGGGCAGCCACTGCTTTCAAGCGTGTTCAAGGCGTCGATCTATGATGGGGAAACCCATGCCGACCGGCTCGATCCCTATGTGCTGCTGTATGATCGACTGGAGCGTTGGCTGTTGTCGCAGGAGGCCAGTGGGCGGCTCGAACTGGTTCGCCGCAGCCTTTACCTGAAGGCCGGGCTGCCTCTGTCGCGCACTGAACCCGGGTCCGGCAGTTGGCGGGTGCTGCTGTTGCGTCAGTTGGTGGACGCCTGGGGCTGGCAGCCGGCGCAGCTGAAAGATCTGGATAACCGTCAGCGTTGGCGCGCGGAGGATGTGATGACGCTGCGTCGCAGCATCGTGTCGGAGCTGACCCACAGCTACCGGCTGTTGTCGCGTTTGGCGCGGGAGCATGGCAGCCGGGCCGCCATCAGTGCCAATGACATGAACCTGCTTGGCCGTAAACTCTACGCCGCGTTCCAGCGCAAAGCGGGAAAAATTGAACAGGTTAATCCCGGCCTGGCCCCGTCATTGTTGGAAGAAAATCTCGCGTTTTATCACCACTCGGAACAGGGCGGGGCGGCCGCACAGAATGGCTGGCTTCTGTATCGCGACCTGGAGGACCCGTCCGACGCGTTCTGGAAGCCGGTGATCCGTCGTGGTGGCAACCTCACCGAACTGATGGTGTGGTGTTATTGCAACGGGTTGCTGAGCCGGTCCACGCGGCTTAATGTGCGTGCCGGCCCCACCACCGCGTCGGTGGCCGAGTTGCGTGAAATGCTCGATGCCCTGGGTGCGTTAGTGCGGTTCCCCGTCGAGCCTGCCAGCCGCGAAGCGCTGTCCCGGGGGGTAAGACCCCTGCGCAATCTGCTGTTCGTCAACGTGGGGGTAGATCCCCAGGCCCAACTGACCGGCCGGGGGCTGCACAAGCTCAGCGCACGGCACGATTCCCTGGGGTTCAGTGGCGGGCGCGACAACCTGGTGTCGACCATTGATCAGGTCACCTTCAACAGCTGGCACGAGGTCAGCCTGCAGCACTACGCCGCCGGGGACACCCTGATTCAGTGTCTGAAGAACATTCTGGCGTCCGTCGCTGCCACCCCATCCAGCCTGCCGGAGGTGATGGTGCACAGCCACAATACAGGGCACGGTGCGGCGATCGCGCGGCGGGTTCAGGAATTGTTCGCGGATGTCATGAGGCATTTTTTCGCGGGTGGGGTGGGCCCTCACCCGCTGCGCTATGTGATCGAAATGGACCGGCGCTATTTCCTGCTGCAATTCAGCGGTGCCGAGCCCGGTTTTGTGGCGCTTGAGAATGTTGCCGCGCTGATGGACCAGTTGGCGCGCCCGCAGGAACGTTACCTGCCGGTGGTTTTAGACCGGGGCGCGCTCTTGGATAACCTGCCGCTTCGGACGGTATGCCATGCCAGTGAACCTGGCAGTGTGCAGGTGTTTTATCGGGTGACCGGACCACTGGCAACCTTATGGGTGGTGGATGAGCTGGGTGCAGTGTTCAGCTGGGAGCAGGCATTCAGCAGCCGGCGCTACCTGCTGGTGCCCCTGTTGCGGTTTCTCGAGAATCTGGTGGAGCGTCGCCAGCTCCGTCAGCTTGACGATTTTGTCGGGAGCGCAGGCATTCGGTGCTATGAACTGGCCCGCCATGACGGTGAATGGCAGGCTGAGCGCCGGTTCGATGAGGATGCCTCGGCCGCCTTGCCCGGATTAGAGGTGCAGGCCGTCGGGGTGCAAGAGGGCGACAGCCACCTGCGGTTCGACATTTTCTGTGGCGACCAGGAGTTCACCGTGCAGGAGTATGGCGACCAGCTGATTTCGGCGGTCGCCCACTACCTCCGTTCCATCCGCCAGCCCGGAGAAAACTACCCGGTGTATCTGACCGACGTGCACCTGCCCCACGATCTCGATCCACAGGTCTACCAGCAGGATATCCAGACCACGCAATACCTCTACTATCGCGCAGCGCTGGAAGAATCTCTCAATCGTCAACTTTCGGGCTGAGTGGAGAGGTAGTCAGCCTCGCCCGCTGGCCGTTGACTCAGGTATACTGCGTACATATCGGAAAACAGGGGCAGATGCCATGCGGGCGAGGAAAACAGTGTGTGTCGGGCTGGTGCTGGTCAGCGCCATTGCCGGTTGTGGCCAGAAGGGTCCACTGTACCGGGAAGCACAGGTCGAGACCGCTAGCGACGCCGTTCAGGAAAGTCGTAGCAACGACAGTACTGACAGTACTGACACTACTGCCCGCTGACTCACCGCCCTGCCAACAGATTCAGGAATTTCATGGACCACTTTAATTATCGTGACGGCCAGCTGTTCGCGGAAGACGTGCCGGTGGCAGACATCGCAGAGCGTTTCGGGACACCGGCTTACATCTACTCCCGCGCCACTCTTGAGCGCCACTACCGCGCCTACGACAGCGCCCTGGCGGGGCGTCCCCATCTGGTGTGTTACGCGGTCAAGGCCAACAGCAATCTGGCGGTGCTGAACGTACTGGCGCGCCTGGGTGCCGGGTTTGATATTGTGTCGGCGGGTGAGCTGGAACGGGTGATCCGCGCCGGCGGCGATCCGGCCAGGGTGGTGTTTTCCGGGGTGGGCAAGCAGCCCTGGGAAATGAAGCGGGCGCTGGAAGCAGGCGTGCGCTGCTTTAACGTGGAATCCGACACCGAACTGGATCGCCTCAATGCGGTCGCCGGTGAGTTGGGCACGCGTGCGCCCGTGTCGCTGCGGGTAAACCCCGATGTCGACGCCGGCACCCACCCCTACATTTCCACGGGCCTGAAAGAAAACAAGTTCGGGATTGATATTACCGAGGCACCGGAGGTCTACGCCCGCGCGGCTGCCATGCGCAATCTGGATGTGATTGGTGTGGATTGTCACATCGGTTCCCAGCTCACCACGGTGGCCCCCTTCCTCGACGCGCTGGACCGGGTGCTGTCGCTGATCGACGCGCTGGCGGAGCAGGGCATCACCATTCGCCACCTCGATATGGGTGGGGGGCTGGGTGTGTCATACGACCGTGAGCAGCCTCCGCAACCGTCGGACTACGTCCAGGCGCTGGCTGAGCGGCTGGGAGATCGAAGTCTGGAGCTGGTGGTGGAGCCAGGGCGTTCGATTGCCGCCAACGCCGGCATCCTGTTGACCCGGGTGGAATTCCTCAAATGCACGGAACACCGCAATTTTGCCATCATTGATGCCGCCATGAACGACCTGATTCGCCCGGCACTCTACAGCGCCTGGCAGGCCATTATCCCGGTCACGCCCCGTCAGGACGTGGAGGAGAAAGCCTGGGATCTGGTGGGCCCGATTTGTGAGACCGGCGATTTTCTGGGTAAGGATCGCATGTTGCGCCTGCAATCCGGGGACTTGCTGGCGGTGCGGTCCGCCGGGGCCTATGGGTTTGTGATGAGCTCGAACTACAACAGCCGCAACCGCCCGCCGGAAATCATGGTGGATGGTGATCAGGTGCACGTGGTCCGTCGCCGCGAAACCCTTGATGACCAACTCGGTCCCGAAAGTTGTTTGCCGGAATGAGTTCAGATATGCGATTCACCAAAATGCACGGCCTGGGTAACGACTTCATGATGGTGGACGCCATCAGTCAGCCGTTTCGCCTGGGCCCGGAGATGATCCGCGAGCTGGCGGATCGGCATGTCGGTGTCGGTTTCGACCAGCTGTTAGTGGTGGAGCCGCCAGGCTTGCCCGATGTGGATTTTCGTTACCGGATCTTCAACAGCGACGGTTCGGAAGTGGAACAGTGCGGCAATGGGGCTCGCTGTTTTGCCCGTTTCGTTCGCGATCAGCGCCTGACCAACAAGCGCGTCATCCGGGTTCAGACCGCCAAAGGCGTAATCGAACTCAGGGTCGGCCGCGAGGGCCGGGTGCTGGTGAACATGGGCGTGCCCGAGCTGAACCCGCCTGCGATTCCCTTTGCCGCTGATCGCCGCCAGGAAGTTTACACGGTGGAGGTCGACGGCCAGACCGTTGAGCTCAGCGCAGTGTCCATGGGTAATCCCCATGCTGTGCTGGTGGTAGACGATGTCGATGCCGCCCCGGTTGCCACTTTGGGGCCGGCCCTGGAAGGCCACCCGCAATTTCCTGCCCGGGCCAACATCGGGTTTCTGCAGGTGATCGATCGCAGCCATGCCCGGCTGCGGGTCTTCGAGCGCGGTTCTGGCGAAACCCTGGCCTGCGGCAGTGGTGCCTGTGCGGCGGTGGTGGCCGGCTGCCTAAGGGGCCTGCTTGATGCCCGGGTGGATATTGAGTTGCGTGGTGGTCGGCTGACCATTGAATGGCAGGGGGAAGGGACCCCTGTTATGATGGAAGGGCCTACCGCCAGCGTGTTTGAAGGCCAGATTCGTCTGCCCGGAGACGGCCCCGGGCGGCGGCGGAAAGGTAGCCGACCGCCAAAAACAAGGTCCTGACGACCAGGAGAGCAGAATGACAGAACAAACGGCCCAACAGAAGGCCGGCGAGCTCACCCGCGAGCAGGTTGCGGATTACCTGCGCGCCAATCCCGAATTCTTCGTGGAGCAGGACGAGCTTCTGCGCAGCCTGACTCTGCCCCATGACAGCGGGCGCGCCATTTCACTGGTCGAGCGTCAGGTACACCTGTTCCGCGAGCAACGCGACACCCTGCGTCGGGAGCTGGTGGAACTGGTCTCCATCGCCCGGCACAACGACCGCCTGTTCGAGAAGAGCAAGCGGCTGCTGATGCAGGTGATTGAAGCCCGCAACCTCAACGATATGGCGGCAGCCATCGATGACAGCATCCGCGGTGATTTCGGGCTGGATGCCGCCTCCGTACTGCTGTTTTCCGACACCGAGCTGGCGGTAACGTCCCACGGAGCCTTGCACGTGGTGTCACCGGATGAGGCCCAGGAACGGCTCGGCAGTCTGCTTGATGGTGCGCGGGCGGTCTGTGGTCAGTTCCGCGAATCCGAGCGAGATTTCCTGTTCCCGGCCCGGGAGGAACCCATCGCCTCCGTAGCACTGGTGCCATTGCGCAGTGACGGTCTTCTGGGGGTGTTCGCGATGGGCAGTTGCGAACCGGGCTATTTTGACCAGAGCATGGGGTCCCTGTTTCTGACGTACATCAGTGATACCCTTAGCCGTCTGTTGCCCCCCATGGTTCAGCGCCATACCAATGCTGCGCCGGTAGCGGGTGTGATTGCCGAGTCCCGTTGAACATGTCGGCACCGGTCGATGTGACGGAGCTGGCCGAGCCTCTGGCGGCTCCGCTGTCGGCGTTTCTCGTTCACCTTGCCTCTGAAAAACGCCACTCTCCCCGAACCTGCGACAGTTACCAGCGCGACCTGAATCGCTTTGCCGCCTGGTTGTCGGGCCGGGACATGACGGACTGGGCGAGCATCACCGGCCATGATCTCCGGCGCTACGTGGCCTGGCTGAGCCAGCAGGGTCTGAACGGGCGCAGCATCGCCCGGCACCTTTCCGCCATCCGACGTTTTTATCAGTACCTGCTGCGGGAAAAGCGGGTCCGGGACAATCCGGCACTGGACATCCGGGCCCCCAAGTCCGGACGCCGGCTACCCAAGGTCGCGGATGTCGACCAACTGAATCACCTGCTTGACGCCAATCCCGATGACCCGCTGGAAGTCCGCGACCTGAGCATGTTTGAATTGATGTATTCCTGCGGGCTGCGGCTGTCTGAGCTGGCCGGGTTGGATCTGGAATCGATTGATGCCCGCAACGGGGAAGCCCGGGTGCTTGGTAAAGGCGGGAAAGAGCGGATTTTACCAGTGGGGCGCAAAGCGCTTCAGGCGCTGTCAGCCTGGCTTGCAGTTCGCCCTGGGCTGGCACCGGAGTCCGAACCCGCGCTGTTCGTCAGTCAGCGTGGCGGGCGCCTCAGCAATCGCAGTATCCAGGCGCGCCTCAGCCGCTGGGGTATGGCGAAAGGCGCTGAACAGCGGCTTCACCCCCACATGCTTCGCCACTCCTTTGCCAGCCACCTGCTGGAATCCAGTGGTGACCTGAGAGCCGTGCAGGAACTGTTGGGCCATGCGGACATCGCTACCACTCAGATCTATACTCATCTTGATTTTCAGCACTTGGCCAGGGTGTATGACCAGAGCCATCCCCGTGCCCGTCGTCGTGGCGGGCCGGAGGCGGAGGATGGCCAATAGATGCAGGCAACGGCTGATTCAGTGGCGCATCTGGGCGTCGAGTTCGTCGATGATCTCGGCCCAGTCCGAGTCTTCTTCGAGCCCCTCTTCCAGGAACTGAGCCTGGCTTGCGGACCAGAATGGGGCGTCCTGGATCGCAATAGAGCTGGGCAGCGGCGAGTACCGGGTGATGAAGTTTTCGATAGCAGCACTGTCCGAGGCAAGGCCGAGTTGCTCGAACAGGGTGCTGAGGGTGTGCTTGCTGGTGTCCATGGGCGTTGCCTCCTTTGATCCGTGCTGTGTCTGTGAAATTCCGGGGAATTGCAGGTATCGTTCCCTGAACTCTAGTGGAACCGTCGAGGATATCCAGTGAAGGCCGTATTGCAAGGATTGTTGCTGCTGTTGTGCGGCCAGTTTTCCGGAGCTGCGCTGGCGGACCCGCCGCAGGCGTCCCCCGCCCCGGTACTCGGGGCAGAAGATTTACTGTGGGTGTCGGAGCAGGAAGCGTTCCGGATCGGGGTGTCGGCCGGCCAGATACCTTTGGCGTTCGATACCGGCGATGGCGTTTTGGCCGGTATCTATATTGATTACCTGGATCGCCTGTCTGATAAGCTCGGTGTGGTGGTGACTACGGTTGCCGGCAGTAACAGCGACATTGAGGCGCAACTGGCTAAGGGCGAGCTGGATGGCCGGCTGGTAGCCCGCAGCCCTGCACAGCCAGACCCCGCTGGTCGCGAAACCAGTGAGCCGCTGATGAGCCTGACGTATGGTCTGTTTGTCGGAGCTGGCGACGCGGGCATCCGTAAACTGTCCGACCTGGAAGGCGGTCGGATTGCCCTGATTGCCGAGGATAGCAATCAGTACCCGCTGCTCGACCCGGTCGAGAGTTTTACCCCGGTGCCGGTGGCCAGCATCAGTGAAGCAGTCAGCATGGTGCTGGCAGGCCGGGCCGACGGATTCGTCGGGCCGCTGCCGGTGGTCTCGGATTACCTGCAGTCGGCAATGATCAACGGCATCGGCCTTGCGATTCTGCTCGACCAGCAGGCGGTGGATGTGATGCTCGAAACGGATGCCGGCAACGAGCGCCTGCAGCGGGTGTTCGATCAGGCGGTGAATGCGTTCAGCCATACGGAACACCGCACGATACGACAGTCATGGCTGCAGACGGACATACCTCCGGTCACTGACAGCCGCATTAGTCTGACCTCCAGTGAGCAGGACTGGCTTGATCGCCACCCCGATTTGAGCGTGTCGTTTCGCAGCGACTGGCCGCCCTTTGAGTTCCTGCAGGACGAGCGAGCGACCGGGTTGGTTCCGGACCTGGTCTCGCGCCTTGAAAGCCAGCTTGACGTTCGGTTCGTCCGAGAGCAGTCGTCCGATACCGTCACCGCGGAAGAGCGCCTGGAGGCTGGCGATATCGACATTCTCCCAGCGTTCAGCAAGACGCCTCGGCGCAGTGGGGACTTCCTGTTCACCCGTTCCTACCTGGCTGTGCCCATTGCCTTGGTTATTCGCGATGACGGCCGCTTTATTGGTGATCTTCGGGAGCTTCGCTCTGAGCGTGTGGGCGTGGTCAATCGCCACGCTGCCCATGACTTCCTGCTGATCAACCACCCGGACCTGGATCTGTATCCGGTGAAAACCGCAGAGGAGGGGCTGCTGGCGCTGTCTAATGACGACCTGGATGTCATGGTCACGCATATTCCCGCGGTCAGTTACACCGTCGCGCGGCTGGGCCTGTCGAATTTGCGGATCACCAGCATCACGCCCTATCAGTATGAACTGAGTCTTGCGGTCAGCAAGGACCAGCCTGAACTTCATCGCATTCTTAACAAGGCGCTGGGCAGTATCGATGCGGCGGAGTCGGAGTCTATCTACAAACGCTGGATTCACCTGGATATCGAGCAGGAAACCGATTACACCGTGGTGCGTCGGGTGGTGGGTATCGCGTTGGTGGTGGTGCTGATTTTCCTGTACTGGAACCGCAAGCTCTCGCGGGAAGTGGATGAGCGGATTCGCTCTGAGAACGCGCTTCGTCGCAGCGAGGACGAGTTGCGGGCCGCCAAACTGGAGGCCGAGCGCCTGGCACGGGAAGCCGAGGCGGCGAGTCTGGCCAAGAGTGAATTTCTCGCCAACATGTCCCACGAAATTCGCACGCCGATGAATGCAGTGATTGGCTACAGTGACCTGCTCAGTAATAGCGTGAAGGACCCGCAGCACCGAAACTATCTGGATGCGATCCGTGCCGGTAGCCGCAGCCTGCTGATGCTGATTAATGACATTCTCGACCTGTCCCGTATCGAAGCCGGCAAAATGCGGCTTGATTACACGGCGGTGTCGGTGCGCCGGTTGCTGAGTGACGTTCGCCATATTTTCGATCTCCGTGCCCGCGAGCAGGGCATCACCCTGGAGGTCAGCGTTGACTCGAAAATGCCTGCGGCGATGATGCTGGACGAGACCCGTCTGCGACAGGTGCTGTTCAACCTGGTGGGTAATGCCATCAAATTCACCCACGAAGGCGGGGTGACGGTGCGGGCAACGGCAACGCCGGCGAATGGCTCGCCGACCAGCGGCGGTGAACAGCGCAAACTCTACCGATTGGTGGTGACGGTGCGGGATACCGGCATTGGCATTCAGCCGGATCAGCTTGAGCGGATTTTTGATGCCTTCGAACAACAGGAAGGCCAAAGCAGCCGCCGCTATGGTGGCACCGGACTGGGGCTTGCAATCAGCCGTAAACTGGCCCGCATGATGGGCGGCGAGCTGACGGTGGAGAGTGAACCGGAGGGCGGATCAACGTTTATTGTCACCCTGCCCGGCGTAGAGGTCACGGGTGAACAGGCCGAGGACGACGGCGAACCGGAAGAGGCGGAGCGCCTGCTGGCGCAGACCCTGAGTATGCAGGAGAGGGGGTGGTTACGGGAGCAACTGGCGCGGGATTTTGGTGATCAGTGGAAGACGGTCCGGGAAAGCGGCGATCCGGAGCAGATGTTGGCTTTCGCCAAACGCCTGCAGGCCTGGGGGGGGCGGTTCCGGTCATCCTCGGTGTCCCGCTATGGCGAGAAGCTTCAGGCGGATGTCGAGGCGTTCAACCTTGATGCGGTTAACAGCGCGCTGGAAGCCTTTCCCCGTTTGTTGGGGCGGGGCCAGTAGTCCGGCGTTACAGGCAGTCGAATTGAGACCGGCGGTCGAATGCGACCGAGACCATGTCGTAACCGGAATCCGACAGTGACTGGACCAGGTCGCGATTCTTGAGCAGGGTTGCACAGACCTTATGGACACTGGCCTGAAGCTGCTCATCGGCGGGCTCGGAGTGAAAGCGGAAGTCTACAATCAGATACTTGCGATCCACCATCGCCGACGCCGGGATGTCTTCCCGCTCGACACTTTCGTAGCCGATGTACGTTGCCTGTCCGTTGTTGAAGACGCTGTTCATCAGTACGTCCAGATTTTCAGCAAGCACAGGTCGGGTGATGGCGACTAACAGCAGAGCAACCGCGATGATGGTTTTGTGCATGGGTGCCACGCCTCTGGTGTTAGTTCTGGTGAGTCTCAGGTTTCCACGGCCAGAGCGGATCAACTATCATGCATAAATCACGATTCGTAAAGAGGCAGTCCCATGTTTCAGCTTGTCTTCAAGGGTGAATGCGTTCCGGGGATAGACCCCGGTACCGCTCGCACCAACGCACAGTCTCTGTTCAAGGCCAGCGTGGAGCAGATTGAACGCATGTTCAGCGGCCAACCGGTGGTTATCCGCAATAAACTGGAAGAAGATCAGGCGGAGAAATACCGGGCGGTGCTGACAAAGCACGGTATGGTGAGTTACGTGCAGCCGATGCCGGGGGTGGAACCGCCGGCGGAATCGCCGCAGTCGCCGCCCGCGGCGGTGGATAAAGCGCCGCGCGCAGCGCCCGCGGTCGAGCGCGGTGATCGCCTGCAGGTCGCCGGAGAAAAAGTGGATGCCATTCTGGCAGGATCGGGATTGTCACTCGATCCGGTCGGAGTCACCCTGGAAGAACATAAGGACGTGGGCGCGCCGATGTTCCAACACCTGGACGAATGGACGCTGGCACCGGCAGGCACGGATCTGGGGGTGGAGCGCGAGTTGCCGCCGGCCATGGTTCCCGATGTGTCCCATCTGTCACTGGCAGACGATAAACCCCGAGACACTCATTAACCCGGTCGCAGGAATCGTCCCTTGCCGTTACGAATAATACTGCTGTTGTTTGTCGGGCTCGCCCCGGTGCTGACACCGAGTGCGATCGCGGCAAGCGCCGAGAACCGGCCTTTCGGGGATCGCCCGACGGTCGGCCTGGTGTTGAGCGGTGGGGGTGCCAAGGGTATGGCTCACGTGGGTGTGCTGCGGGTGCTTGAGGAGATGCGCATTCCGGTGGACCTGGTGGTTGGAACGAGTGCCGGATCGGCGGTTGGTGCCCTCTACGCGACCGGCATGCCCGTCGATGAAATCGAGCAACGGTTCATCGATCTGGACTGGATCTCCAGTTTTCAGGACGATCCGGGGCGTGCCTACAAGCCGGTCAGGCGCAAACAGGAAGACTGGCGCTTTCCGGTGGTTCCGGGCTTAGGCGTAGGGCTGGATGGCCTGCATCTGGGAGGCGGTATCATTGCGGGTCAGAACCTGGGTTTTATCCTCAACGAACTGACTCGAAATGCCGCGCTGGTGGAGAATTTCGATAACCTGGCAGTGCCGTTCCGTGCCGTTGCCACAGATCTCGAGACTGGGGATCAGGTGGTTATCGGCGACGGCAACCTGTCCGAAGCCATTCGCGCCAGCATGAGTATTCCCGGCGTCTACGCCCCGGTTAAGCGGGATGGGCGGCTGCTGGTGGACGGCGGCGTGGCGAATAACCTGCCGGTCACCGTGGCCCGAGACATGGGGGCGGAGGTGGTGATCGCCGTCGACATCACCGACCCGCTACTGAAAGCCGAAGATCTGCAGGAAGCCTTCTCCGTGGTCGGTCAGCTCACCACGATGATGACGCGAATGAACACCGAAGCCCAGCTTGAACGGCTTCAGGAAGGCGATGTGCTGATCCGGCCCGATATGGAAGGACGTACCTCGGCTGATTTTTACGATGCGCCCATTCTGTTTGAGCTGGGGGCCACCTCAGCCCGCTCCCACGCCAGAGAGCTCCGCCCCCTGAGTGTCGACAAGCCGCGCTGGCAGTCCTTTCGTGCACGCACGGATACCAGTGCCTACGTCCCCGGCAATATTGCCAGTATCCGTGTCGAGCAGGATTCCCGGTTGGCCGGAGAGTTTCTGCGCTCGCGCATTCGGCAACAGCCCGGAGAGGTACTGGATGTTGAGGTACTGGAAGAGGACCTCAAGCGCATCTACGGCCTGGGGTATTACGAAACCGTGTCTTACTCGTTGTCGCCTTCCGGGGACGACACCGCCCTGACGATTCAGGTTCAGGAAAAATCCTGGGGTCCGAATTACCTTGCGTTCGGATTGAACTACGAGGACAACTTCAACAACGACACCCGCTTCAATGTGGGGGCGGCCCTACGCATGACCGAACTCAATGCGCTGGGTGGCGAGTGGCAGACAGGGCTGCAGCTGGGCACCGAACCCTATGTGCGGACCGAGTGGTTCCAGCCCCTTGATTATGGCTACGACCGGTTCCTGACCGCGGGTGTCGAATACAGCCGGGATGGCTTCAGCGTGTTTGACGGTGAGGGCGAGCGGGTTGCGGAGGTGGATGTTACCTCCCGCCAGATGGACCTGGCCCTGGGCATGGAACTGGGGGGGAATGGCGATGTACGTCTTGGCTACTATCGTGGTTATGCGACAGTGGATGAGCAGGTTGGGGTGGCCGTGGCACCCACCGGGTCGATTCACCAGGGCGGCCTGAATCTGCAACTGGTCCACGATTCGCTGAACGATATTTTTCACCCACAGTCGGGTGGCTTCGCGGGTATTCGCGGTCGGCTGGAACGGCAAGGTATGGGGTCGGACCGGCATTTTGATTCCGTCACCGGCATGGCGTTGGGTACGGGTAGCTGGCGGAGCTTTACCTTGACGGGCCTGCTCTACACACACGCTGTAACCCGCGGCGAGCCGGGCATTGAGAATACCGTCCGGCTGGGCGGATTTCGCCGGCTGTCAGCCTACGCACCGGGCGAGATTACCGGGGAGAACGCGGCCATGGCCTCGGTGTTTGCCAGTCAGGAGTTTGGGGGGCCGTTTGTGCCGTGGTTTGCCGGGGTGGGGTTTGAGACCGGCAATGCCTGGGAGTCGTTCGACGACGCCAGCTGGAACAACGCCGTGCGGTCCTGGAGTGTGTTCACCGGTGTGGATACCTTTCTTGGCCCGGTTCAACTGGCGACCGCCTACAACAATGAAGACAACTGGACGGCTTACCTCAACATCGGATTTTCCTTCACCCAGCTGTTTTACTGAAGTCGCACGTCAGGCACCACGCCTGGCCTGGCTCTGGGAAAGGGCACCGAGTACCTGGCGGCACTGCTGTTCAGCATAATGTTTCAGAATCGTCGCCAGGCGCTCCTCGTCCCGGTCCTTGATGGCACGGATGGATTCTTCCATGCGCGCCAGATTGTCCTCAAGCACCTGGTTGCCGCCGCTCTGAAACGCCACGAAGGCACAGCGCCGTGCCGATGGCCAGAGATCGTCAATGGCGGAAACGATAAAGTAGTTGTCGGCATAGGCAAGCGAGGCCTGAGTGTATTCGATACCCAGCTCGAGAAACCCGCTCAGGTCGTTGCGGCCGTAGCAATCCTTCATACGGCCATGCAGTGACTCCAGCCTTTCCATGTCTTCGGGCTGCCACTCCCGGGCCAGCTTGCGGCCGGTGTGAATCAGGTACAGCTCCAGAATTTCATAGAGGCTGCGCACGAAGAAGTCATCCAGCGTGGTGACAAAAGCTCCCTTTCGCGGAACATTGCGAACCAGGTAACGTTTCTCCAGCAGCAGTAACCCCTCGCGGATGGAGCCATGGCTGACATCCATCTGCTTGGCCATGGCGCTTTCATAAATGCGCTCGCCGGAACGCAATTGGCCAAAAGCAATGAGGTTTTCAATATGGCGGGCAACCTGCTCGGTCAGCGTTTCTCTGGGCTTGAATGTGGTCATGGTCCTGCTTCGTGACTGCGTGGCGGGCTGGGAATACTTCGCATACTCTCATATTCCGGCCAGTGGGAAAACGCCTGCCCGGGAAACCTCTCAGAGTACCGGCGCAAGCAGCCGCACCGCGCGGCAGCCCAGCCTGAACGCGATGGACCGGTCGCGGTAATCGCTTTCGGACATCAGTCGGGCGTTTGCCAGATCCTCCTCCAGCATTCTGGTCACCTCGGACACAAACGTCTCAGATGTATTGATGGCGGTGATCTCAAAGTTCAGGCGCATGGAGCGGTTGTCCAGGTTGGCGGTGCCTACCGCGGCATACCGGTTGTCCACGAGAATGACCTTCTGGTGCATGAACCCGGGCTGGTAGCGGTAGATGCCGACACCCGCCTGGCAGGCTTGAACCAGATAGGAGTAGGCCGCAATCCTGATTAACCGGCTGTCGGATTTTTCGGGAATGATGATGCGCACGTCCACGCCGCGAAGCGCTGCCAGCTGAAGCGCGTTCATGATCTGGAAATCGGGCACGAAATAGGGCGAGGCGATCCAGACCCGGGTGCGGGCATTGTTGATGCAGTTGAGGAAAAACAGCGCACAGGTTTCGTAGGTGTCCGCCGGGCCGGAGGGAAGAATGAGGACTTCCTGATCGCCGGAGGGAGGCAGGTCGGGCTGCCAGTCAAGGTCCGGGAATTCGTTGCTGGCCCAGTTCCAGTCCTCTAGCCACGCCAGCTGCAGGCCGGTGGCCGCGGGGCCGATGATCTGGCAGTGAGTGTCTCGCCAGGGCTCCTGGTCCATTGCCGTGCCCAGGTATTCGTCACCCAGATTAA
Source organism: Marinobacter sp. (assembly GCF_040904845.1). Lineage (GTDB taxonomy): Bacteria > Pseudomonadota > Gammaproteobacteria > Pseudomonadales > Oleiphilaceae > Marinobacter. Next base: position 24,339 of record NZ_JBBDSR010000049.1, read on the forward strand.
TGCCACCGACGAAACCGGTGTGGCCATCGCACACCAGCAGTTTGCGGTGGTTGCGAAAATTGATCTGGAAGCGCCGGCGGCGGACGTTGCCATCGCCGAAGGATGCCACCCGGGCACCAGCACCCGCCAGCTCCCGAAGGTAGTGTCGGGGCAGGCCCACGCTGCCAACGTCATCGTAGAGAAACCACACCTCCACGCCTTCGGCCAGCTTGCGCTTGAGGATGGACTTCATGCGTTGCCCGACCTTGTCGGAACGGACGATGTAAAACTCCAGCAAGATGTACCGGCGGGCACTTTCCATCGCGTCAAAGAGCGCGTTGAAAGTCGTCTCTCCATCGCGCAGCAGCACACACGCATTGTTACTGGTAAATGGCTGACGGCCCAGTTTGCAGAGCACCTGCAGTTCGTCACTGAAATGTTCGTTGGCGGCGTGGGAGAGCGAGGTGGTCTGCTGCTCGAACCGGTTGAGCAGGTCGGTCAGGGCGGCGTCACCCATGCGCCTTGCCCAGACGTAGCCACCAAACCGGTTGCGACCGAACAACATGAACAGCGGCACCGCGACGTAGGGCAGGGCGATCAGCGCAATGATCCAGGCAATCGCGCCCTGGGCGGTGCGGTAGGACAGCAGAATGCGATAGATACAGGACAGCGCGGCGAGATAGAACAGGCCCAGGATGACAGCAAGCAGTGAGAATTCGGGCATGGTCAGTCCTGCGTGGGGCCGGTTTCTGCGACACGATGACCGGCACGATACTGCGCGGGAGCCACCCCGGTCCATCGTTTGAAGGCGCGACTGAAAGCGCTGAGCTCCGAGAACCCGAGCAAAAAGGCAATTTCACCCAACGCGTAATGGTCGGCGGCAACGTATCGCAACGCTTTGTCCTTGCGAACCTGTTCCACCAGGTCGTGGAAACTGAGGCCTTCTTTTTTCAACCGCCGGTAGAGGGTCTGTCGGCTCATATGACATTGCCGCGCGAGGGTGTCCGCGTCAATGCGCTCGGTGGCCATCTGGCGGGAAATCAGTTTGCGGATCTTGCGGCCGAAGGTGCGCCGTGTCTGCAACTTTGCCAATACGGTATTGACCTGTTTCAGAACGGCTGAATAGACATAGGGGTTGCGATGGGGAATCGGGTGGCTCAGGTGTCGGCTGTGAAACGCCAGCCGGGTGGCGGATCCATCGAATGTGACCGGGCCGCCCACCAACGCAGAGTATTCGGCGGCGTAAGCGGGCCTGGGGTGGGCGATCTCAGCCCATTCGGCGGTGATTCCCGGATGAATGAAGTGGCGGGTGCGGCTCAGGGCGGCGGCCAGTGTTCGGTCCATATCCTGACGACAATAGTGGCCAGGGGTGTCGGGCTGCCAGGTGAGGATGGCCAGGTCACCGGCCTGTTCAAAACTCAGGGTAACGGACTCGTTGATCAGTCGGTGCAACCGCACATACTGGGTCACGGCTTCACCGAGGGTGTCGCAGTTGAAGAAGACATGGCCGACCAGGCCCATACGCTCGGGATCGACGACCTGGCCGGCGTGCAGGCCAACCGCGGGGTCACCGGTCATCTGCTCGGCGTACTCCCACAGCTGGTAATGGTGGTCGGCGGGTACCCGAAGGTCGGGATCTGTCAGCGTTTCCAGCGTGGTTCCGGTGATCTGTTCAATCCGCTCGCGGTGTAAAACGCCCTGGCGGTCGAGGTAGTGCACCAGCGCAAGGGTGCTGGATGCCGCGACTAAAGGAAAAACGGTGGTCTCGTCCGGCACTGGGTTCACGTTGACGCGTTCCTGTGGTTACCAACCTGTCACGATGGCTGGTACAAAATGTCAAGCGGTTGGGACAGCCTGTCAAAGCTATGTCATGGCAGTAACGATAGCATTAACTCATCAGGTTGGAGCAATAGGTCCGCCATCATTGAGGAGGTGTAATATGGATCGTGAAATCTTTGTACCCCATAGTGACATTGAGCGTCGCAACTGCGCAGCGCTCGCAGAATACCTGAACGGCATGTATTACTGCTGATCAGGTGTAGCCTACGCTAGAGATCTTGAACCGGGGGAACTCTCCGGTTTTTTTATGCCCGTTCCGTCCGTTATGCGTTGTTCCGACCTTGCTCCCACGACCAGCAGTGGTAATGTGTTCCCCTGGCTGGAACCACAGAAAAACCCACCGGTGGAGCATTGCCCATGAGTGTTGAACTGAATCATCGCATTACCGGCGAAGGTCCGCCCCTGATTGTTCTGCACGGTCTGTTTGGGTCCCGTGAAAACCTCGGCGGCGTTATCAGGCAGCTGGAGGACGAGTGGCAGGTTCATGCCCTGGATCAGCGCAACCATGGCAGCTCGCCCCACACCGACGCCATGGATTACCCGGCGATGGCTCGAGACGTCGTGGCCTATATGGATGCCCGGGGTCTGGATAAAGCGGCCCTGCTTGGCCATTCGATGGGCGGTAAAACCGCCATGCAAGTTGCCTTGTTGGCACCCGAGCGGGTGGATCATCTGATTGTCGCGGACATTTCACCGGTCGGTTACAAACCGCGCCACGACGCCATACTGGCAGGGCTTTGTAGCCTGGACCTGTCCTCAGTGCGCAGCCGACAGGAGGCCGATAAGGCCTTGGCCGAGTATGTCGACATGCCGGGAGTGCGGCAGTTTCTGCTGAAAAATCTGGAGCGGGTTCCCGAGCAGGCACGTGAAAGCGCCACGGCGTTGTACCGCTGGCGTCTCAATCTGCCGGTGATAGAAGCCAGCTACCCCAAGCTGGCCCTGGCACCGGAAGGCGATACCCCCTTCGAAGGTCCGGTGCTGTTTATCAAGGGCGCAGAATCGGCCTATATTCAGGAAAAGCACCGGGACGACATCCGCCGCCTGTTCCCCGACGCGGAGCTTCGCATTATCGAAGGCACCGGGCACTGGCTGCACGCCGAGAAAACGGAGACGTTCGCCTCGCTGTGTCGCCGCTTTCTGAAATCCTGAACCCGGCCCGGGCGGCGGTGTAGCCCGAAGCAGGTGTCTGCTATGGTTAGCAGGTCGTCAATATAGGGAGCGGATGTCTGTGATGAAGTGGTTACTGGGGCTGTTGCTGATCGGTTTTCTATTGCTTGGGAGCTTTCTGCTGTCTCCTTCGCCGGTCGATAGCAAGGCCTGGGAGGCACCGTCGCCACCGGCACTGACCGGCAAGTTGGCCCCGAACGAACGGCTGAGGCTGTCCGATCTGCTGGCGCGCGGCCAGGTGTACGGCCCGGAAGACACCACGGTGGATGCCGACGGCGTGCTCTACACCGGAACCCAGGATGGCGGCATTGTGAGGGTCTGGCCGGATGGCCGCGTTGAAAACTGGCTTGAAACGGGTGGCCGTCCACTGGGGCTGGTCTTTGATGCCGACGGCAACCTGATTGTTGCGGATGCCTGGAAAGGGTTGCTGTCCATCGCCCCGGACAAAACCGTCACGCAGTTATCGCGGGAGTCGGAAGGGTTGCCGTTCCGTTTTACGGACGATGTTGATATCGCACCCGACGGCCGTATCTACTTTACCGACGCCAGCTCCCGATTTGAACAGCCCGACTATGTGCTGGATTTACTGGAAATGCGCCCCCATGGTCGTCTGCTGCGCTACGATCCGAGCACCGGCCGCACTGAAACCCTGCTGAGAAACCTGCACTTCGCCAACGGCGTGGCCGTGGCTCCGGGGGGTAATTACGTGCTGGTCAATGAAACCTGGAAATACCGCATCCTGAAATACTGGATCAACGGTCCCAAAGCAGGTCAGGCGGAGGTCTTTGCCGATAACCTGCCTGGGTTCCCTGACAATCTGGCTGTGGACGACGCGGGCCGTTACTGGGTGGCGTTTCCCACGCTGCGCAACGCCCAGGTGGACACTCTGCATCAGCAGCCGTGGCTTAAGGACCTGTTGGCGAAACTGCCGGAGAACTTTCATCCCAAGCCCCAGGAATATGGACTGGTGTTGGCGTTTGATGCGCAGGGCGAGGTCCTCACCAGCCTGCACGACACCCGTGGCACGCACCTGAAGGAAATTACGTCGGTCAATCCCCACGGCGGCTACCTATACTTTGGTTCACTTCACAACGACCGCGTCGGGCGGCTACCGTTGCGGGCCATACCGGGTTTGGGAGAACGTGAGCAATGAGCCAGTTTGTCGGCAGTATTGAATGGGATCTGCCATCGCCTTTTACCATCGAGATAGAAGTCTGTGACGAGGATACGGACCGCCTGGGCCATGCCAATAACGTGGTCTACGTGCGTTGGCTCGAGGACGTGAGCTGGGCCCACATTGAAAGTCTGGGCATGACCTGGGCGCTGCATGAAGAAACGGGCAAAGCGATGGCCATCACCCGAACAGAAATTGATTACCTGTCCGCGGCGAATGCCGGGGATCGTCTGATTCTGGGTACCTGGCTGACCGGGTACGATGGGCGGTTCCGTTCGTCCCGGCAATTTCAGCTGGTGCGGCCAGCCGATGGCCGGACCCTGGTGCGGGCGGTATCAACCCACGCCTGTGTGGATCTCAAATCGCAGCGACCGTCACGGGCACCAAAAGTGTTCGCCGATATCCTCGGTGGCGCGGTGGTGGCCGGCGGCGAAGGCTTCGCGCCTGCCTGAGCCACCCGGAGTGCACAGATTCTGCTAGTCTGAACGAAGGTGATGAGCGGTTACCCTTTCCGCCAAAGCGCTCCATCGAAGACCGTCATTGGAGAACGTCATGGAACACAGTTCTGATCAGAATGCCGAAACCCTTATGTCCCATGCCAGCTATGACCGTTTTGGCGAGCGCGATGTCTTGCAGATCGTGCGGTCGGAGGTTCCCCGCCCCGCGCCCGGGCAGGTGCTGATCCGGGTCCATGGTGCGGGCCTGAACCCCATCGACTGGAAAACCCGCAAGGGGCTGGGATTTGCCGCTCGCCAGATTGAAAACCGCCTGCCCTGGACGCCAGGTTACGACGTGGCCGGCGAAGTAGTGGCCGTGGCAGAGGACGTTACTACACTGGCACCGGGTGACCGGGTGATGGGAATGATCGGGTTTCCGTCAGAAGGCGGGGCCTATGCCCAGTACGCGCTTGCGGCGGCGGATGAAGTTGCGATTGTGCCCGAGGAACTCGATCTGGTGACGGCCGGTGCATTGCCCCTGGCGGCGTTGACCGCCTGGCAGGCCTTGTTTGAAGTGGCCAAGCTGGAGTCGGGGCAGAAAATCCTGATTCACGCCGGTGCTGGCGGTGTCGGGCATTTTGCCGTGCAGTTCGCGCTGGAGCGGGGCGCTCACGTGGTGGCGACGGCATCGGCCGGCAACCGGGATTTTCTGGCCGGACTGGGTGTTCACGAGGTCATTGATTACCGCACCACGGACGTCGCTGAAGAATGCTATGGCCTGGACGTGGTGCTGGATCTGATCGGTGGCGAAACCGGCAAGCGTTCCCTGCATACGCTCGGTGAGCACGGTGTGCTGGTGACGATTCCCACCGTGACCGCCGACGACATTATCAGCGCGGCAGAAGCACTCGGGCTGCGCGCCCACGGCATGACAGTACGACCGGATGTGTTCCACCTGGACGAAATTGCCGAACTGATCGAAGACGGCGATGTCCGGGTCCATATCGAGCAAGCGTTTCCGCTGGAGCAGGTGGCCGCCGCCCACGAGTTGCTGGAAGGCGGCCACGTGCGCGGGAAACTGGTTCTGGACTGCCGTTAGGGCTGTTTGTCGGTGTCTGTGTCCCCGCGCTCTTTGCGGGCCTGGGGCGGTACCAGGCTGATCAGCGCCCAGTCACTTTCCGGTTGAATGCCATCCATGTCCAGCACCGGGAATATGTGCTTCTTTTTATCAAACACAAACAGCACCAGCGCCTGCTGTTGGTATTTTTCCAGAAAATCCTTGTAGCTAAACTCGTCGCTGAGCTGGGTCGTTTTCACGGCATAGCCCTGGCTGATCAGGCTCGCCAGCTTGGCGTAGCTGACGCCATCAAACAGGCCCCGGGTCATCTGGATTTTTTCAGCGGTCTGGTGCCGTGCTTTCTGATCGGGGTCGCCTTCCGCCAGGGTAAACACCGAGTCCTTCCCGAACCAGTCCAGGAAGTGGTAGGTCGCCAGTGAGTTCATGTGTTTGTAAGGAGAAATAACCAGCAGGTTGCCGATGCCCGTCAGGTCCAGATGGGTTGAGGCGTGTTCAGACACGGGGTTGCCGAAATACACCGAAAGGTTGTTCATACGCGCCTGGCGAATGTTCTCCCAGTTGGTATCAGCCAGGGTCACCGGAACCTCATATTTCTGCAGCGCGCCGGCGATCATTCGTGCCGCCGGGTTAGCTCCGAGAACCAGAAAACCAAACTCCGCCGGCTCTGCCACTTTCAGCAGTTGCGCCAGTGGTCGCGCCGTCAGGCTCTGGAGGGTGACGGTCGCAATGATCAGCATAAAGATCAGCGGAACCAGGGCTCCCGCGCTCTCGTAACCGAGTTTTTGCAGCTGAAACGCGAACAGTGCGGACACCGCTGCAGCGACAATGCCTCGCGGTGCGATCCAGCTCAGAAACAGTTTGTCACGCCAGTTCAGGCTGGTACCGATGGACGACAGGAAAATACTGGCCGGACGGGCCACCAGCATCAATACCGCCAGTACCCCAACGAGCCCCCAGCCCAGCTCTGCGATGGCTGAAAACTCCACCCGTGCCGCGAGAATGATGAACAGCGCAGAGATAAGCAGCACGCTGAGAGATTCCTTGAACTCCAGGATGTCGTCAATGGGGACCTGCTTCATGTTGGCCATCCAGATACCCATAACGGTAACGGTCAACAGCCCCGATTCATGGGCCAGTTCATTGGAGATGGCGTAAACGCCGAGCATGAAGGTGAGCGTGCCAGCGTTGTGGAGGTACTGAGGGACCAGGTGTTTTCTCAGTACCAGGCCGTTCAGGTAGCCGGCAATGGCGCCCATGAGAAAACCGACGGCGAGGGTCTTGCCGAAAATGTAGAGCGAGTGTCCGAAGACGTTGCCCTGGCCCCAGGAAACGATACCCTCGAACACCAGCACCGCCAACAGCGCACCAACCGGGTCGATGATGATGCCTTCCCAGCGCAGGATGTTGGCCAGTTTGGCGTCAGGTCGCACTGAGCGCAGCAGCGGGGCAATGACGGTCGGGCCGGTGACAATGGAGATGGCACCGAACAGCAGCGCGACTTCCCAGGACACGTCCAGCATCCACCGCGCGGCCAGAGTGCCAATGATGCAGGTGACCACAGACCCGACCGGAATCAGGTTGCGGACCATCTTGCCGTGGCCGCGGATCTCTTCATACCGCAGGGTCAGGCTGCCCTCGAACAGGATGATGGCGACTGCCAGTGAGATGACCGGAAACAGTAGATCCCCGAACACCGCTTCGGGCGCAAGGAACCCGAACAGGGGGCCAGCGGCAATGCCGCCTGCCAGCAAAAACAGGATGGCGGGCATTTTGACGCGCCAGGCAATCCATTGGCAAAACAGCGACAGCACGCCAATGCTGGCAAGTAGCAGAACGGTGCTTACGGGCATGGTGGTATCAGGTCCATTGAGTCAGGAGGTGGCTCGTCGTGCAATGCGGTTCAGTATCCGCGCGGCGGCAAAAAATCCAAAGCTTGCAGTGACCGGGCTGGCGGCTCCAAACCCGGACGCACAATCCAGGCGCACCGGCCCGGCTGTTGCCGGTTTTTGCAGGCAGACTTCGCCGTCTCCGGCAGGATACGTCAGCTGTTCCAGTGAGTACACGGCTTCAATGCCGAAACGCCGTTTGGGATTTCGGGAGAAACCGTACTCCCTGCGCAGCGAATTACGAACCTTGGCCAGTAATGGATCTTGGGTGGTCTTGCTGAGATCGGCCACGCGGATCTGGCTGGGGTCCATCTGACCACCGGCACCGCCGGCACAGACAATCGGCGTTTTGTTCCGCTGGCAGTGCGCAATCAGAGCGGCTTTGGCCTTGACGCTGTCGATTGCGTCGACCACGCCGGTCATCTCGGCGGTGATCAATTCAGAGACGTTTTTGGTGGTCAGGAAACCAAACTGGATACGGATATCCGCCTGGGGGTTGATGGCTTGCAGGCGTTCAGCCATCGCGTCCGTTTTGGTGCGGCCATACTGGGTAGCCAGAGCGTGCAGCTGGCGGTTGGTGTTGGAGACGCAGATGTCGTCCATGTCAATCAACGTCAGCGCACCAATACCGGAGCGCGCCAGGGATTCGGCTGCCCAGGAACCGACGCCGCCCAGGCCGACAATGGCAATGTGTGACTGGCGAAAGGCTTCCAGCGCACGGCGGCCGTACAGGCGCTCAATGCCGCCAAAGCGAAAGCCGTAATCGTCAGCGGTCATGGGTCTCTCCGGTGGCGTGCAGGGAGGGGAATTGTACCGCAACCATCGGCTGGCACAAAAAACCGCGATCGAAACGCCCGGTCATTTTCGGCCAGGGTGTTGTCGGTCCTGGCTTGCCGGGGCGGTCAGCGAATGAACGGGTTGAGCAGGCGGGTGAAGGTACCGGTTAACCGAACCGGCGCGCTGAGTACGGACAGTGTGATGCAATCCTCACAACCCACGGCCACAGGCTTGTGCTCGTCCTGTTCGTTCAGCACGACAAAGTCCCATTGGTTGAACACGCCTTTCTGATCGGCGAATGCACCCTGAAGAACGATGGTGGTCTCCTCTCCGCGGTGGGTGTGTACCGGGGCCTTGCCGCCGGCGGCAAGCTTTTGTAGAACGACTTGCTCCTGCTGGCCGGGGAAGCGTTCGGAAATATCCAGCACGCTGACATCACCCAACTGGCGCTTCCAGGGCAGGCTGTTCAGGTCGTCGCCCAGCAGCTTGTGCAGCGGGCTTGGCCTGACACTGTTTCGGATGACCAATTCCCGATCATTGTCATCAAAACTGTCAATGCGGGACAGGATTCGGTCGAACATGCTTTCGCTGACATCAACTTTGGGCTGCTGCTCCATCATCACAGCGCCAAGGCTGTCGAGCGTATCAACGCGGCTGCAACAGTGTGGGCACTGGTCCAGATGCAGCCGGATGCAAAGGGCATGGGGCTCGGTCAGGTTGCCTGCGCTGTATTCCATCAGCGTCAGGCTGTCGGGATGATGCTGGGTCATACGTTCTGATCCTGCAAAATCACTTTTAATTTGTTCAGTGCCAGGCGAACCCGGCTTTTCACGGTGCCCAGGGGAATGTTGAGCTCATTGGCTACCATCTGGTGAGACTTGTTCTCCATGTACACCTTGGCGATCACGGTTGTCTGTTCTTCTGGCAAGTGGCTCAGGGACTCCCGGATGCGTCGCTCTGACATCAAACGGTGCAAGGAGGTGACCGGCTCGTCTTCGTTGTCACCGGGGATTTGCCACAGATCTTCGGTTTCGACCAGCATTTCCACACTGGTCCGCTTCATTTTTCGAAGCATATCGATGCGTTGGTTCCGGGCGATGGTAAAGATCCAGGTTGATGCCGCAGCTTTGCGCCAGTCATACAGGCAGGAGCGCCGCCAAATCGATACAAACACTTCCTGCACGAGCTCTTCCGCGTGGCTGGCCATACCGTTCGCCATCGCGTAATACTTGATCTGAGGCCCGAAGTGCTCAAAAAGAGCGTGGTAGGCCTGGCGATCCTGATGTTTGCCCACCTTTTCCAGCAGCTGGCTCCAGGGATCTTTTCGTCCCTCGGCCCGGGCTGGTTTCTGATCCAGTGTGGTCACCGGACGCTCCTTGACTGTTGCATGGCTGGAACTTGTTCTGCTTGTCATTCTATGCACTCGCCCCGGGTTTGTCAGTTGCCATGTATACGGGGCAGTGTCTGTGGTAGATCTCCGGTCGGTGTTATTCTTCGAGGTAGGTGTACCCCTCAAGCCCGTTTTTCAATTCGCCCAGTAACCGTTGCTGGGTGTCTTCGGTCAGTTCGCTGGCTTCGAACTGGCGCTGATAGGATTGCAGCAGTGCGGCTGGCTCAAAATTCACATAGCGCAGTACTTTCGCCACCGTGTCGCCGTCGGTCGCGTCGCTGATGGTATAGTGCCCGCTGTCATTGCGGCAAACGTCGACGGAGTGGGTGTCGCCGAACAGGTTGTGCATGTCGCCGAGGATTTCCTGGTAGGCACCGGTCAAGAAAAACCCCATCAGCAGCGGCTCGCCCACTTTTTCTTCCGGCAATGGCAGTGTAGTTTCGATGCCCTGGCCATCAACGTAGCGATCAATGCGACCGTCTGAATCGCAGGTGATGTCCTGGATCACCGCGCGGCGGCACAGTGGACGATCCAGGCCGTTGATCGGCATCACCGGGAAAATCTGATCGATGCCCCAAACGTCCGGTAGCGACTGGAACAGTGAGAAATTGACGAACAGTTTTTCGGCCAGCTTTTCGTTGAGCTCGTCAACGATTTCGCGGTGGGCCCGGTTGGCGGTATCAAGCTGTGACCGCAGTTGCCTGCAGCAGCAGATGTACAGGGTTTCGGCGTTGGCGCGTTCAGTCAGCGACAGCAGGCCGTGAGCAAACTGGGCGTGCACATCGGCCATGGCGTGCAGTACATCGTGGTAAATTTCCGCCAGTGACCGCGGCGATTGCTCGTCGCTCAGGCTTTGCAAATCGCGCCACAGATCCAGAAGAGGCGCGCAGGCATCCTTGGCTGGCGGCACCGGTTCACGGGTATCGGGGGCCTCGCGGTCAATCACGTTAGTGACCAGCACCGAATGGTGCGCCGTCAGCGCGCGGCCGGATTCACTGATCAGATCCGGGTGGGGGATGCCCGCGCGGTCGCACTCTGCCTGCAGAACATGAACCACGTTATAGGCGTATTCGGCAACGCTGTAATTCATTGAGCAACTGCTGCGCGAGCGGGTGCCCTCGTAATCGACACCCAGACCACCACCGATATCCACGGTGTTCACAGGGGCCCCGAGTTGTCGCAGTTCGCTGTAGAACCGGGCGCACTCGCGCAGGCCGGTCTGGATGTCGCGGATGTTGGCGATTTGTGAGCCCAGATGAAAATGCAGCAGTTGCAGGGTGTCCAGGGCCTCTGCGTCGCGCAGGGTCTGGACAACATCCAGCACCTGGCTGGCGGACAGCCCGAATTTGGACTTCTCACCCCCGGTGTTCTGCCAGTTGCCTTTGCCAATGGTGGCCAGGCGGGCACGAACGCCAATCAGGGGAGAGACGCCAAGGTTGCGGGATTCTTCCAGAATCAGCGGCAGTTCAGATTGTTTCTCTACCACAATGAACACCCGGTGGCCCAGTTTCTGACCGATCAGCGCCAGGCGAATGTATTCGCGGTCCTTGTAGCCGTTGCAGACAATGACCGAGCCACGTTGACGCGACATCGCCAGTACCGCCATCAGCTCCGGCTTACTGCCGGCTTCCAGCCCAACCTGGTTATTGCTGGCGGCCGGTTCGGCCCGCAGCAGCTCCTCCACCACTCGCCGCTGTTGATTCACCTTGATCGGATACACTGCAGTGTAGCGACCCTGATAATCCTGATCTTTAGCCACCTGGTTGAAGGCCCCGCAAAGCGCGTTGACCCGGTCGTGGAGGATGTCGGTGAAACGGATCAGCACCGGCAGCTGAATGCCCCGGGAGATCAGGGTACGGGTCAATTCGGGCAGGTTGATGCTGCTGTTTTCGTCGCTCTGGCTGCGCGCTGGTCGGATCAGCACCTCTCCCTGGCCATTCACGTCAATATAGCCATCGCTCCAGTGAGCGATGTTGTAGGCGGTATGGGCGGAGCTTCCGGTGGCTTGGGGCATGGTCGTCATCCTGTACTGAATCCGGGCCGGGCGAACCACGGCGTAAGAGCGCCATTGTATGGATTCCGCCGGGCTGCTAAAAGAACCCTGTGGCAAATTCCGCAGCCGACCGCCGGGTATAGTGCTTTAGCTGAACGCCATGCGCACCTACAATACACGCCAGACTGATTCGGCTTACCGGGCGGCAGTGGCCCGGCATCAAGGGAGGCACAACATGACGGCATTGAACGAGGGCTGGTTTACCGAGGTATTCCAGGATCAGGGAACAGCGTTTTCCCTGCAGGTGAAAAAGAAACTTCACGAAGAGCAAAGCCAGTTCCAGAAACTGGAGATCTATGAAACCGAAACCTTCGGCAACCTTATGGTGCTCGATGGCTGCGTGATGCTGACCACTCGTGACAACTTTCTCTATCACGAAATGATGACGCACCCGGCGCTGTTCACCCATCGTGATCCTAAAAAGGTGGTGATAGTGGGTGGCGGTGACTGTGGCACCTTGAAGGAGGTGTTGAAGCACCCCGGGGTGGAAGAGGCCTGGCAAGTGGAAATCGATGAGCGGGTTACCCGCTTGTCTGAGAAATACTTTCCGGAACTGTGCGATGCCAACGACGATCCCCGCGCGAACTTTTTCTTCGGTGATGGCATCCAGTGGATGGGGGATGTGGAGCCCAACAGCATCGACATTATCATCATCGACAGCACCGACCCGGTGGGCCCCGCGGAAGGCCTGTTTGCGCTCAACTTCTATCGGGACGCGCTATTGGCGCTGCGCGATGGAGGCATCATCGTGCAACAGAGTGAGTCTCCGCTATTGCATACCGAGTCCATCATCAAGGGGATTCACGACGACATGCGCAAGGCCGGATTTGACCATATCCAGACCCTGCCGTTCCCGCAGCCGGTTTACCCGACCGGCTGGTGGAGCTGCACCATGGCGGGTAAAGACAAACCCGTACAGTACTTCCGGGAGGAAGACGCCGAACAGCGGCCGTTTGTCACTCGTTATTACAACGCGGGAACCCACCGTGGGGCGCTGGCAATGCCGCAGTTCATGGTGGACGCGCTGGAAGACCGGGTGGTGCCGGGGGAGGGCTGATCTCCGGGGTCGGCCAAAGGCCAAAGGCTAAAATTTCACCAGAACTGAAAAGGGGCGCTCAATTGAGCGCCCCTTTTCAGTTTCGGTATTTCTCTTTCGGTATGTCT
>NZ_JBBDSR010000050.1:0-37040 GCF_040904845.1 Marinobacter sp.
TGGATGGCGGAGCCCGAGCGTCACATGGATGTGCCGAAGGAGCGCGTTTTGGACACCTCTACCTGACAGGTGCCTTCCACCCAGGTTTCAGGCAACCAAAGCTTTAGGCAACCTCGAACAACCCGGCAGCACCCATACCAGTACCGACACACATAGTAACCACAACGTATTTGACGCCCCGGCGTTTGCCTTCGATGAGGGCATGGCCGACCAGGCGGGAACCGGTGGTGCCGTAGGGGTGACCGACGGCAATGGCACCGCCGTTGACGTTCAGGCGGTCCATGGGGATGCCGAGTTTACGCTGGCAATACAGGACCTGGACGGCGAAGGCTTCGTTGAGTTCCCACAGGCCGATGTCGTCGACGGTCAGGCCGGCGCGCTTGAGCAGCTTGGGCACCGCAAAGACCGGGCCTATGCCCATTTCGTCGGGCTCGCAGCCGGCAACGGCAAAGCCGCGGAAGATACCCAGCGGAGTGGCACCGCGCTGTTCGGCGATTTTGCTGTCCATCAGCACGCAGGCTGATGCGCCGTCGGAGAACTGGCTGGCGTTACCGGCAGTCACTACGCCGCCTTCCATGGCCGAGCGGATTTTGCTGACGCCTTCCAGGGTGGTGCCCGGGCGGATGCCCTCGTCCTGACTGACGATGACTTCCTGGCTGCTGAGCTGACCGGTGGCCTTGTCCGCAACGCCCATGGTGGTGGTAATGGGCACGATTTCGTTGTCGAACTTGCCGTCTTCACGGGCTTTGGCGGCCAGGTTCTGGCTGCGTACGCCGTATTCGTCCATGTCTTCTTTCTTGATGCCGTAGCGCTTGGCCACGGTTTCGGCGGTGTCCAGCATGGACCAGTACAGCTCCGGCTTGTTCTTGGCCAGCCAGGGTTCCATGAAGTAGTTCTGATTGACGTTCGCTTGCACGGTGGAGATGGATTCGACACCACCTGCCACCATCACGGGCACCCTGTCGACGGCAATGTGGTGGGCGGCCATGGCAATGGCCTGAAGGCCGGACGAGCAGAAGCGGTTGATGGTCGCGCCGCCGACGGTGACCGGCAGGCCCGCGCGAATCGCGCCCATGCGGGCCACATCGTTACCCGTGGAGCCCTCCGGCAAGGCGCAGCCCATCAGTACGTCTTCGATTTCGTTGGGGTCGACTTTGGAGCGCTCGACCGCGTGCTGGATGGCGTGGCCAGCCAGGGTGGCACCGTGGGTCATGTTCAGACCGCCGCGCCAGGATTTGGCCAGGGGCGTGCGGGCAGTGGATACGATGACAACATCATTAGACATAGTTAAATCTCCTGGGCTCGGAGCGCCTATTTGCAAGGCGCTCCGAAAAAATGAGTGACCGGTTATTTAGCGTCGAAACCCTTGCCTTCCTCAGCGCGTTTGGCGAGCAGAGCAGCTGGTTCCCAGAAGCCCGGTTGGGTGTGGCGGTCTTCGGTAAAGGCCTGCATGGCGCGCACCACGTTGGGCAGCCCGACTTCTTCGGCGTAGTGCATGGGGCCGCCGCGGAACACCGGGAAGCCGTAACCGGTCAGGTAGACCATGTCGATGTCGGAAGCGCGCTGGGCGATGCCTTCGTCCAGAATCTGCGCGCCTTCGTTCACCAGCGCATACACGCAACGCTCGACGATTTCCTGGTTGCTGATCTTGCGCGGGGTGATGCCCAGCTCGGCGCGGACTTCGTCCACCACCTTGTCCACTTCCGGATCCGGCAGGGCGTTGCGGTTGCCCGGCTCGTAGCGGTAGAAACCGGCACCGGTCTTCTGGCCATAGCGGCCCATTTCGCAGATGCGGTCGGCGACCACCATCTTCACCATGTCCGGATTTTCTTCGTACTGGCGCTTGCGGATGGCCCAGCCGATGTCGCCGCCGGCCAGGTCGGCCATGCGCAGCGGGCCCATGGCAAAGCCGAACTTCTCGATGGCCTTGTCGATCTGCTGCACGCTGGCACCTTCTTCCAGCATCAGCAGGGCTTCACGCTGGTACTGGTTGATCATGCGGTTGCCGATGAAGCCGTCGCAGACGCCGGAGACCACGGCGGTTTTCTTGATGGCTTTGGCCAGTTTCATGGCGGTGGCCAGCACGTCTTTCGCGGTTTTTTCACCGCGCACCACTTCCAGCAGCTTCATGATGTTGGCCGGGCTGAAGAAGTGCAGGCCGATCACGTCTTCCGGGCGTTTGGTGAAGCTGGCGATCTTGTTCAGGTCCAGGGTGGAGGTGTTGGAAGCCAGAATCGCGCCTGGTTTGCAGACTTCGTCCAGCTTTTCGAACACAGACTGCTTCACGCTCATTTCTTCGAATACCGCTTCGATCACCAGGTCCACATTGCTCAGATCGTCATAGCTGAGGGACGGGGTAAGCAGCGCCAGTTTGGCTTTCGCTTTGTCCTCGGTCATGCGGCCTTTCTTGACCTGGCTTTCGTAGATCTTCTGGATGGCGGCCACGCCCCGGTCCAGTCCTTCCTGCTTCATTTCCACAATCGTCACCGGAATACCGGCATTGAGGAAGTTGATGCTGATGCCAGTGCCCATGGTGCCGCCGCCGATCACGCCTACGGACTTGATGTCACGCACGGGGGTGTCGGAAGGCACATCGGCAATCTTGCTGGTCAGGCGCTCGGAGAAAAACGCGTGGCGCAGGGCGCGGGATTCCGGCGTCTGCATCAGGTTCACAAAGGCTTCGCGCTCGACTTGCATACCCTTGTCGAAGGGCATGGTGACGGCGGCTTTCACTGCGTCCACGCACTTCAGCGGGGCCGGATAGTTCTTGGCCATGGCACCCACGGTGTTGCCGGTGAACATGAAGAAGCCTTCCGGGTTCGGGTGCTTGGCTTTCAGGTCGCGCACTTTTTTCAGCGGCAGGTTGTCGCTGACGACTTTGGTGGCGTAGGCGATGGCCGCATCCAGCAGTTCGCCGTCAACAATCTCATCAAACAACGCGCTGCCCTTGAACTGCTTCGCGGGCACAACACTGCCGGAGACGATCATGTTCAGGGCGTGTTCGGCACCAATCACCCGGGGCAGGCGCTGGGTACCGCCGGCACCGGGCAGCAGGCCCAGTTTTACTTCCGGTAGCGCAATCTGCGCGTCCGGCTTGGCAATGCGGTAATTACAACCCAGGGCCAGCTCCAGGCCGCCACCCATGCAGGCACCGCTGATGGCGGCGATCACCGGCTTGCGGCTGCTTTCCACATAGTTGATCACGGTGTTCAGGTTGGGCTCGGTAGTGGCCTTGTCGGAGCCGAATTCGCTTATGTCGGCACCGCCGGAGAAGGCGCGGTCAGAACCAATCAGTACAACGGCTTTAACAGCATCGTCGGCTTCCGCTTTCTGAATGCCGTTTACAATTCCCCGGCGCAGTTCAAGGCCAAGGCCGTTGACCGGTGGATTGTTGAGTCGAATGACGGCAATGGCGCCGTGGAGGTCGTAATGGGCGGTACTCATTGGGCAGCTCCCTGATACTGGAATCGGGTTGATCGTTGGTATGAAGACATACGTTGAAATCTCCATACACTGGTGTATTGTATGGTCCATACACTAATGTATGTTTTGGGTAGGGTCAACGGTTTCAGATGTGCTGGCCCTGTTCATGTAGAATGCATCCGACACCGCCAGCAGCAGGATCCGACCAACGAATGACTGACGCCCGACCAACCAGTCGCCCCGGCCGCAAGGCGCCGGGAAAAGCCCAACTGACCCGCGATGACTGGCTGGATGCCGCCGCCGGGGAAGTGGCGGCGGGCGGTTTTGGCCACCTGCGGGTGCTGACGCTGTCGAAAAAACTGGGAGTTACCCGAGGCAGCTTCTACTGGCACTTCAAGGATCACGAAGATCTGGTGGTCAGCTTTCTCGACCGCTGGCGGGATCGGCGTCTGCATGAACTGCAGTACTGGAAACCCCAGGGTGGTGATGTGGAAACCGAACTGCGGCAAATCCTGGAACTGCTGCTCACGGACGCCTCCCGTAACATCCGCCGCCTGCAAGTGGAGCTGGCGGTGCGGGACTTTGCCCGCCGCAACGACTATGCGGCGGAGCTGGTGACCGAGGTGGACGAAGCCCGGATTAATCAGAACTGCGAACTCTATGAACGCTTGAGTAGTGACCCCCAGCGCATCCGGGATCTGTCGCTGCTGATGTATGTCGCGACCATCGGCTCCCAGGTGGTGCTCACCGGCAAGAAGGGCGACGCTGAAACCATCCGTCGGGTGGAAGACCTGATGGCACGGGTGGCGCTGGGGCAGCGTGATGACAGCTAGAGGGCTGGTCCTGCTGGTGCTTTGCCTATGCTCTGGTGCCGTCCACGCCGCTAACGATGATTGCATGGGCGGTGCCAAAACCGACATGGAAAAACTCTACTGCCAGGTGGTCAGTAAAGGACAGGGTGCGGGGCTGCCTTCACCCACGGACTTCAAACGCAATGACCCGCAGGTGCAGGCGTTGCTGCTGCGACGTCCCGCCGGGCGGCTCGGCCTGGAAGTGCCGGAAGGCGATCAGCCACAATACGGGCAACTGGCGGACTGTCGCCTGCAAGGTGAGCGCATTGCCTGTCCCCAACAGCGATATAACCTGGCGGCGAACCAGCCTAACAGCAAGCTGGAGAGTGGCGCTCTTGGCGAGCGCATGGAACGGACCTATTCACTGCTCAAGCAGGACAAGAAAACCCTGGCGGTGAAGGCCCGCTACCACAACCGGCTGCCGGACGACCTGTCCCTGTGCACGGTGATCAACCCGGACATTGTTGTCTGCGACAATGTGGGCACCAACTGGGTGTACGTCAGCGCCAACCGCTAGCCGTTACACCTTGAACTGCCCGACCAATAACCGCAGGTGCTCGCCCAGACGGGCCAGCTCCTGGCTGGCGTCGTTGGTCTGATCGACACCGGCACCGCTGTCACGAGCGGCATCAACGATACGCACGACGTTGGCGTTGATCTCTTCCGCCACCTGACTCTGCTGTTCGGCCCCGGTGGCAATCTGGGTGACCTGATCGTGGATATGCTCCACGGACCGTTCAATGGTCTGTAATGCCGATGAGGCATGGGTAATACGCTCTACGGTCTCGCTGGTAAGGTCACGGGACTTGTTCATGCGCTCCACGGCATTGCCCGACTCCTGAATGAAGCCGTCAATCATGGTGCGAATCTGATTGGCAGATTCACTGCTGCGTCTGGCGAGCTGGCGCACTTCATCGGCAACGACGGCAAATCCCCGCCCGTGTTCGCCGGCCCGTGCTGCTTCGATCGCCGCATTCAGCGCCAGCAGGTTGGTCTGATCAGTCACTTCGTGAATCACATCCAGAACCGACCGGATGTCGTTGGTGCGCTCAGACAGGGCGTTGATGGCGGTGGCACTGTCCTGAATGTGGGTGGACAGGGCGTCGACGGTCTGCTGGGAGGCGGTCATGGTCTGGCCGCCCTCTTTGGCCAGGCGATCGGCATCGGACCCGGCGGATTGAACCTCGTTGGCGTTTTTCGAGATCTGCTGAATCGTGGCCGCCATCTCAGTGATCGCCGAGGCAATCTGGTCGGTTTCCGAGCCCTGGGTCTGCACCGCGTTGCGGGTTTCCTGGGCAATCTGGCTCAGTTCTTCCGCCGCTGACGCCACCTGATTGGTGGTGTCGCCCACATCACGAATGGTGCCCTGAATTCTGGACACAAAATTATTGAACTGGTGCCCCAGTTCCGAGAGTTCGTCGGAGCCAGCTGCGGGAAGCCTTTGGGTCAGGTCCCCTTCGCCATTGGCGATTTCTTCCATGGTCCCGGTTACCTGGCGCATCGGGCGCGTCACCGTACGGCCAATGACCAGGCCGAAAGCGATGGCGATGGCAACCACTACGGCGGCAATGGCAAAGATGAAGCTCAGGGCAGCGGTGATGTTTTTATTAATGTCTTTCCGGGCGGACGCAACTGCCTCGTCGACGCTGGTAACATACACCCCGGTACCGATCACCCAGTTCCACTTATTCAGCGCCAGCGAATAGGAGATCTTCGGTTCCACTTCGCCGCTGGCGGGGTTCTTCCAGGTGTACTCGTGGTAGCCGCCACCGTTCTGGCCGGCGTCAAATAGCGAGCGCAGCAGCGCCTTGGATTCCGGTGTGCTGTTCTTGACGTAGCCTTCGGCTGAGGGCTTGGGGCGAAACGCCAGATTGTAGGAGTCGTGGGTGTAGGCAAAGATGTAGTTGTTATCACCGAAACCCATGGAGCGAATGATATCCCGAACCCGTAGCTTGGCTTCTTCTTCAGGAACCGAGCCATCGGAGTAGACTTCGTCAATGGCCGTGCGGGCAGACTGAACAATGTGCTTCAGGCCTTCCTTGTGGGACTCAATCAGGTTGGAGCGTAAGCGTTCCACTTCCTGTTCGCCGTTGCCTTGCATGAGATGCGCGGTCGCCCAGGCAATCACCACTGCTGAGGCAACCACTGGAAATACCGTTGCAATCAGCAATCGAGTCCGAATTTTCAGCCTGTTTAATGCGCCCATAGTTCCGCTCCACGAAATCTGTGTTCATTTTGAGTCGCGAGAATATCCGTAGGACAACAACAATTCGACTCCTTTTTGTAACCAGCGGGTAGTGGCTTTTTCGTTGCCATCGGGCGGGCGGCGTAGGTCCACTTCCGTACGGCAAAAAAGCCGTTGGCAAGCTATGCTTATGTCCTTTCACAGACTTTGGGTTTTCTTGAATGCTCGACACGTTTTTTGCCACTTATCTCAGTAGCACCGTTCGTTTTCTGTTCCTGCTTGCGCCGTTTTTTGTGGTGACCATGTTTCTGGCGCTCACCCGTGGCCTGCCGGGTCCGGAGAAGGCATCCATCATTCGCCGGGCCTGTGTGTCTGCCTTTGTGCTGGGGCTTGTGCTGTTCTTTGCCGGCCCTCTGCTGTTCAGCGCAGTCGGCATCACCCTGAATTCCTTCCGCATCGGTGCCGGCAGCCTGCTGTTCCTGACCGCCATCAGCCTGGTGACCAGCGGTACGCGCAACCACGCCACTAGCCTGCCCGAGGAAGATCGGGATGACGTCGCCGTGGTCCCGCTGGCTATTCCGGTGATGATCGGGCCGGCCACGATCGGTGCCATTCTGGTTTATGGCGCGGAACTGAAGGCCGTTCCGGAAGTGGCTGGCGGGCTGCTTGGCCTGGTGTCGGGCCTGCTGATTCTGGCGATATTGCTGCGGTTATCGGGTTACCTTGAACAAGTTCTGGGTAAAACCGGGCTGAATATTCTTTCGAAGATCAGCGGGCTGATTCTGTCGGCCATGGCCGCTGAAATTGTACTTACCGGTATTGCGGGTTTTATGGCGTCAACCTAGAGTACAAACCGGTTTGTGTTATCCCTTCAGGAGGCCTTTATGGCTGCGAATACCATTGAACTGAACCGCAGTCGTTATAACTTTGATGGCGTGGAATCGATCTGGCTGTTCGGCTACGGCTCGCTAATCTATAAAGTGGATTTCCCGTTTCTGGAACAGCGCCCGGCGCGGATTGATGGCTGGGTCCGGCGGTTCTGGCAGGGCTCTCATGACCACCGGGGCACGGCCGAGGCACCGGGGCGGGTAGTTACCCTGGTTGAACAGCCCGGTGCCTGCTGCCGGGGAATGGCTTACCGCATATCACCCACGGTTTTCGAGCATCTGGATGAGCGGGAGAAGAATGGTTATCTGCGTTTCAGCACGACGCTGACGTTTTATGATGCGTCGCAGACAGAGGGGCTGGTCTACATTGCCACGGAAGACAACGAGGCTTTTCTCGGTCATGCGCCGGAGGCGGACATCGCTCGCCAGATCGCTTCAGCACAGGGCCCTAGCGGCCTCAACGCAGAGTATCTCGTTCAGCTTGCCGAGGCATTGCGTGACCTGGGTGACAATGATCAGCATGTGTTTTCCCTTGAACGGTTATTGACTACCTGATGGAACTGCCAATGCGTCCGAATTTTTGCTCCTAGTACCCAAAACGGGGTATGCGCCCACGATCGGCGGCTGCTAGTTTTGTGGCTGGTGGCATGGTGCCGGTCAGTCAGAGGGGCAGTTTGATGAACAACAAGGGTGGAAGAGTCAACTACGGCAGACGGTCATGGCGTTTTGCGGTGCTGATGGCGGTCACGTTGGTATTCGCCGGTTGTGGCGGATCTGATGGAGAGTCGTCCAGCGGCTCCGGGCAGAATGTGAGCTTTCCCGGCAGCCTGGTGGGTGAGCGGATTGAATTCACCGTAACCGATGCCAAAACCGCGAACAGTGTGGCTGAGGGATTAGTCATTGTTTACGATTTCTCATCAGACGGCCGTGTCCAGGGCACCAACCCGGAAACCGGTCGGGTGCTGGAGCCCACCCGTTATGAGTACAGCGCGAGCGGCAACAACGCCGTGATCACGCTGTTCTACGACGACGAGTTCGGAACCCGTTTCGAGGAATATCAGCTTCAGGGCAAAGAGAACATTCTCTCCGGGACCTATGATTACGAAGCCGTAGTGACGTCGCCGCCCGATGCCACTGGCGGTGGTGCCGCATCTGGGACTTACGTTATTGTGCCGCCGAACAACGCCTCCTTCTATGAGGCTAAGAATGCGTCGGCGCTGTCGGAGGATGCGGAATCGATTCTCCAGAAGATGACCCGTCGGAACGATATTGCGAACGTGAGTATGACCGGTCAACGTGATGCGTACGTAGCGGTAGACGCCAATGGTGCGTTGTTCGCCGATACCAGCCTGAAAGAGCGCCGGGTTGTCAGGGATGACATGCTCCAGCCCGAGGAAACGGTAACCTTGCCGTATCCCCCGGAAGGAACCTTTTCAGAAACTGCTTTGGATAGTGCGGGCGTGCCAACAGCAACGGCGTTGGCTGGCGACGGTCGATACTGGTTCTGGAGCGGCGACGCGAATTATGACCCCCGAATTGATCCGACTCTGCCATCGCCAGTGCACTCCATTATAAAGGGCACCGGGGGAGGGATGGTGATCGCGGGCGCGGATCGCAGGCCTTATTACGCCTGCCTCACACCGGATTCCGGATGTGCTTCAGCGGCTCAGGACGAGCTTGATGCTCTCGGAATCGAGGATGTGGGCCTGGCCGCCGTAGTTGGCCGATCCCTCTTTTACACTGACACGGTTAATCGTGCATTGCGGGTGGCTGATCTGGATCCGGGCTCATCGGGAACCCTTGTCCCGATCCCTCCAGGGCTCGATCCGATTGCACAACTTGCAGTTGGCCGGTTCCCGTTTGTTGTTGCCATTACCATCAACGGCAAAGTTGTCGCGTGGGATTACGATGGTGGTTACCTTGATGTTCCCGCTGAAGCACAGTCCAACGCGATGGATATATCCGCTGGTATTAATCCTGCTTCGGGGCCGGACGTGCGGAAATACGATGTTGCGATGGTGCGCGAGGACGGAATTGGCGTCGTCTGGACATACAACTGGAACGATCAATCCGTCGAGGATGTCAGAATGCCTGAAGAGGGCAGCAACTCAAAAGGGGTGGTTGTGACGCCGTATCCTGGCCACATTCTGTTCCTCAAGAAATCCGACGGCTGATGTGATTCGGCGTTTGTCAGCTCAGGTCGGGTCTGCGTAAAAGAAATGCAAAGCCCGGTCTGATGACCTGACACGCCGCTCCCGATCCGTATCCTGAAATCAGGACGCGTATTCCGACTACCCGGAACACGCCGCACCTGAGACCTGACAGGATCCGGAGAATTATCATGAAACGCTTTCTGATTAGTAGCTGTATCGTTGGTTTACTATTGGCCACCCCACCCGCGATGGCGGATTCCCTGCGTGGGCAAGGCTACTCGCCCGGAGTGCAGATACAGGTGGAGCGAGGCAAGATGGTTCCGCCGGGGCACCAGAAGAAGTTTCTGTCTGCCAGGCATCGGGATCACGGCTATTCCCGGGATCATCGGCGGGACAGGCACTGGAACAAGCGCCATCACAAGCAGCACGGTTATAAGGACCGCCACGGCTTTCATGACCGCCGTGATTACCGTGGCGGGCATCGCCAGAAGTACCGTTCCGGGTACCACCGCACTTACAAAGGCTACGATGGCCGTATCTCGCATGAGGAAAGGTTCACGCGGATTATTCGCGATACTCAAGTGCTGATCGACGCTTCCCGGCGCTGAGTGGCTGGGTTGAATCCCCTGGCCGGCGTGCTGCGCCGGTGTTTGAGACCGATCAAGACCAATGGCACCACGATCATTGTGCTGCCGGCCAGGAACCACAGGTCCGGCACTTCGCCAAACCAGATCCAGCCGATGCCAACGGCCCAGATCAGCCCGGTGTATTCGGCGCTGGTGACCTGGTTGGCGTCTACCTGCTTGTAGGCCAGTAACACGGTGATGTTGTATCCCAGTATGAACAGGGCTGACCCCAGAGCGCTGATGAGAATTGAACTGTCCCAGTTGGCTCCTTCCCAGATTGTCAGGGCGGTTGCGGCCGGGAGGATCAGCAGGTAGTTGAGCAACAGTTTGTGGACGGTGGATTGCTCTTTCGGCAGTTGGCGCACCATGACGGCGTTGATGGCCAGGGCAAAGGCGGAGGCCAGTGCCGCAACGGCGGCCCAGTTGAATTCCATGGGGCGCAGGATGACGACGATGCCGGTAAAGCCGCTGAATACGGCGAATACGCTCAGTGGTGTCAGTTTTTCCCGGAACAGGAAGACGGAGAGCACCATCACCAGGATCGGGGCCGCGTAAAAGATGGCGTTGGCGGTGGCCAGGGGCAGGTTGCCCAGTGCCACGACCATGCATACGATGCCGGCCAGGTGGATGTGAGCCCGTACGGTGTGGATTTTGGCACCGGCGAACAGGGCTTTGCGGTTCACTTGGCCGGCCAGCGGCAGCAACAGCAGCAGGGTGATCACGCAACGCAGGAAGGCGAATTGGAAGATCGGGGCACCGGGCTCCAGAAGCTTGATAAAGACGTCTGAAATCAGTGCCATGGCGTTGCCGATCACCAGCAGAAGGATGGCGCTGTTTACGGTTTTTCCTGACATATGTTCACCTCACAGTATCCGGTCTCCCGCTTGGGAGCTCTCGCCCTGCGTACTCTCCTCGAGTCTCGTGTTGGCATTCTAGAGGTGTGCTACTATCCGATAAAATGATCTTTAGACACCAATCATTAGAAAATTAGATAATGAAGCTACCACCGCTGAAATCCCTTCCCGTTTTCGAGGCCGTCGCCCGCCTGAACAGCTTTTCGTTGGCGGCGGCAGAACTGGCCGTCAGCCAGAGCGCCATCAGCCATCAGATCAAGCAGCTGGAAACCTATCTGGGGGAAACCCTGTTTAACCGCACCGGGCGCACGCTGGCGCTGACGGAAGAGGGCCGTCAGTACCTGGAGGCGGTCAGTTCCGCGCTGTTGCAGATTGAGCGTGCCAGTGAGCAGTTGCTGGGTCATGAGGAATCGCGGTTGCGGTTGTCGGTGTTCAGTTCGTTTGCGGTGCGTTGGCTGGCGCCGCGGTTGCCGGAGTTGCAGCGTAGCCATCCGCAGGTGGAGTTGTCGTTGGAGATGAGCAGTGAGAACCCGGTGTTGTCGGATCGGGTGGCGGACTGCTTTATCACCATCAAACCGGATTCGCCGGCGTTCAGTTACGAGTTGCTGTACAAGGAGCGGCTGTTTCCGGTGTGTAGTCAGGATTTCTGGCAGCGGATTCGCCGGGAGCTGGCGCTGGATGAGGTGAGCGGCGATCCTGCTTCGGTGGCGTTAACGCCGGAGCAGGTGGCGCGGTTTCCGCTGTTGTCTACCCACAGTATTTATGACAAGCAGGGGGGTGACTGGGAGGCGTGGTATCACGAAGCGGCTCTGAAGCTGCCTGCGTCGAGTCGGTTGCTGCATTCCAGCCATATGCTGTTGTCGCTGGAGGCGGCGCGGTTTCATCAGGGCATCGCGCTGACCAACGACTACATGCTCAGTACCCGCAAGGATTCCGAGGATTTCGTGAGGCTGCCCTGTCACTTTGTGATCACCGGGGACCGCTTCTACTTTGCCTGGAAAACCAGCCGCCGGCGGGAGCGGGGGATTCAGTTGCTCCGGCGCTGGCTGGTGTCGCAGGCCGTGGAGGGCGGCCTGCGGGCTGAGGATGAGGCGTAAGCCGTTCAGGCTTTGGTGTCCTCTTTTTTGCGGGCGAGGCGGTGTTGGATTTCACCAATAACGCCGCGCCGAAAGGTCATCACGCACACCACGAAGATGACGCCGAGGATAACCTGCACCCAGGAGCCGAACGAGGACAGTTCGTGGCTCAGTGCTCCGACGGTGATGGCCCCAAGCACTGGGCCGAAGATGGTGCCCAGGCCTCCCACCAGGGTCATCAGGATCACTTCCCCGGAGGTTTGCCAGTGTGCGCTGGTGAGTGACGCGAACTCGAAGATGATGGCTTTGGTGGCCCCGGCCATGCCGGCCAGGGTGGCGGATATAACGAAGGCCATCAGTTTGAAATGGTCCACATCGTAGCCGAGTGACAGGGCGCGGGATTCGTTTTCGCGGATGGCCTGCAGCACTTCTCCGAACGGGGAGTGGATGGCGCGGTAGATGATGCCGAAACCCACCAGGAAGATGGCGAACACCAAATAGTACATGGCCAGATCGTTGTTGAGGTCGATAAACCCGAACAGCTCGCCCCGTGGTATGCGCTGCAGGCCGTTTTCACCGCCGGTGAACGGCATCTGCAGGGCAAGGAAGTAGATGATCTGGGCCAGCGCGAGGGTGACCATGGCAAAGTAGATGCCTTGGCGGCGAATGGCCAGGAGGCCGAACAGCGTGCCCATGATCAGGGCAAAGCCGGTCCCCGTCAGTACCCCGATGAGGGGACCGAAGCCCCATTCTTTGGTGACCCAGCCGGTGATGTAGGCTGCGCCACCAAAGAACGCGGCATGGCCAAAGCTGAGCAGGCCGGCATAGCCAAGCAGAAGGTTGAAAGCGCAGGCAAACAGCGCAAAGCACAGCAGGTCCATGATAAACACGGGGTAAGCGTAAAGCGGTGCCGTCAGGCCGGCGATGAGCATCACGATGAACATTATGCGATTGGACATGGGCGGCTCACTTCTCCTTACCGAACAGACCGGCCGGGCGGAATAACAGCACCAGAACCATCAGAAAGAAAATCACGGTGTTGGCGGCCGGCGGGTAGAAGACTTTGGTCATGCCTTCGACCAGTCCGAGAGCGAGCCCGGACAGGATTGCTCCCATGATGGAGCCCATTCCTCCGATGACCACTACGGCGAACACGACGATGATCAGGTCTGCGCCCATCAGCGGGCTGACCGAGTAGATCGGAGCGGCCAATACGCCGGCCAGGCCAGCCAGGCCAGCACCAAAGGCAAAAGTCAGTGTGACCATCAGTGGGACGTTGAGCCCGAAGGCCTGGGTCAGGTCAGGGTTTTCAACGCCGGCCCGCAGGCGGGAACCGAGTTTGGTGTGTTCGATGAAAAACCAGGTCGCGAAGCACACCACCAGCGAGAACACGATGGCAAACAGACGGTAGGTGGGGAAGTACATGAAACCCAGATTCACCACTCCGCTGAGGATGTCCGGCTGGCCCGGGTAAGGGGTGCCGGAGACGTTGAAATAGTTGGCGAACAGCCCCTGCAGGATCAATGTGATCCCGAAGGTGAGCAGCAGGCCGTAAATATGGTCGAGATCATAGAGGCGCTTGAGCATGGTGCGCTCGATGATCACGCCCAGCAGACCGACGAGAATGGGAGCCACAATCAGTGACGCCCAAAAACCGATCTGCAGGCTGATTCCAAACCACTGCTCCAGAAAGGAGTAGCCGATCAGTGCAATAAAGGCACCCAGCATGTACATGGCACCGTGGGCAAAGTTGATGATATTCAGCAACCCGAATATCACCGCAAGCCCCAGGCTCAACATGGCGTAGAACACGCCCACATTAAGCCCGAGCAGTGCCTGGGACAGAATGACCTGTATCGACACGTTGGCAATCCCCCTGAAGCAGTGGTAACTCGTTGTGGTTAGTTGTTAACCAGGTTGCACGTGGTATCTTCCATTGAGATATAGGCCTGATCCGCCGGTATCTTGGAGACCACTTTCAGCAGGTCCCATTCTTCACTGGCTTCTTCGGGCTTTTTGACCTCAACGAGATACATGTCGTGCAGCATGGAGCCGTTGGCGGCAATCTTTCCGTTCTTCACGAACATGTCGTTCAGGGTCATGTTGCCCAGGGCTTCCCGCACGGCGTCGCTGTCATCGGTGCCGGTTTCATCAACCGCTTTCAGGTAATTGGAAACGGCGGAATAGACCCCGGCCTGCACCATGGTGGGCATGGCCCCGTGACGGTCATAGAAACGGCGTGACCATTCCTCGGCTTCGTCATTCTGGTTCCACACGAATGCGGTGGTGAATTGCAGGCCCTGGGCGATGTCCTGGCCCATGCTGTGCACGTCCGAGATGAACACCAGCATGCCGGCCAGTTTCTGTCCACCCTGCACGATGCGGAACTGGTTGGCCTGTTTGATGGCGTTGACCGTATCCTGACCCGCGTTGGCCAGACCAATGACGTCCGCCCCGGAGGACTGTGCCTGAATCAGGTAGGACGAGAAGTCATTGGTGGACAGCGGTGCTTCTACATCGCCAACCACTTCGCCGCCAAGGCTTTCGACCACTGCGGAGGTGTTGTCTCTCAACGAGTGGCCAAAGGCGTAGTCCGCCGTGATAAAGAACCACTTCTTGCCGCCATTTTTCACCATCGCGGTGGCGGTACCGACCGGCAGCGCGTGGGTGTCGTAGACATAATGGATGCCATAGGGCGTGCACTGATCTTCAGTCAGTGCGGTGGTGCCGGCACCGGTGTTGAGGGTGATCACTTTGCGGTCAGACGCCAGGCCCTGAACCGACAGCGCGACTGAGGAATTGTCCAGGGCGGTGATCATGTCGACATTGCCGTCATCGATCCATTCCCGGGCGGTGCTGGCACCGATGTCGGGCTTGTTCTGGTGATCGGCTGACACAATCTCAATGGACTTGCCCAACACCTTACCCCCGAAATCTTCCACAGCCATTTCGGCGGCAATGACGGCCCCGGGACCTTCCAGGGCCTTGTACACCCCGGACATATCGCTCAGCACCCCGATCTTGACCATGTCGTCCGACAGGTCGGCGCTGGCGGCCAGCGGCATTGCGAGACTGGCGGCGGCGATTGCGCCGGCCAGGCCATTCGTCATTTGCTTGAACATAGCGGTATTCCTCTTCTTATTAGAGTTCTGGGTCCGCGGTGGTGCACCGGTCGGGCCCGGTATCAGACACTCAGGTGCCTGTTCAACTGCTCTTTTTTGGCCTCGAGATCGGCTGCGTCAATCTGTTCCACTACCTTGCCGTGTTCGATCACGTAATGCCGGTCGGCCAGGGGGGCTGCAAAGTGAAAATTCTGTTCCACCAGAATGATGGTGTAGCCCCGCTCGCGAAGCATGCGAATGACGTCCCCCAGGGACTTCAGGATGACCGGGGCCAGGCCTTCCGTAATTTCATCCAGCAGTAGCAGGCTGGCACCGGTGCGCAGAATGCGGGCGATGGCAAGCATCTGTTGCTCACCACCCGAGAGCTTCGAGCCCTGGCTTTTGCGACGCTCCTTGAGGTTGGGGAACATCTGGTAAATGTCATCGATGGACATGCCACCGTCGGCCACTTGCGGTGGCAACGTCAGGTTCTCATCCACGTTCAGTGACGCGTAGATGCCCCGCTCCTCCGGGCAATAACCCAGTTTGCCGACATGGGCGATACGGTGGGTGGGCATGTTGATCAGTTCGGTGCCATGCACCTTGATGGACCCGGTGCGCTTGCTGACCAGCCCGAGAATGGCCTTGAGCGTAGTGGTGCGGCCCGAACCATTGCGCCCGAGAAGCGTGATGACCTCGCCTTCGTGCAGGCTCAGGTTCAGACCGTGGAGAATGTGGGATTCGCCATACCAGGCGTGGAGGTTTTCTATTGTCAGCAGTTCCGGGTGTTTGTCAGGCTGCATCGGTGGTCCCCATGTAGGCTTCCATCACCTCAGGGTTGGTGGATACGGTGTCGTAATCCCCTTCTGCAAGGATCTCGCCACGGCTCAAAACGGTGATCCGGTCAGCAAGCGACGACACCACATTCAGGTTGTGCTCCACCATGACGATGGTGCGTCCTTCCACGACCCGACGGATCAGGTCGGTCACCGTGCCCACATCTTCAGAACTCATGCCCTGGGTGGGTTCGTCCAGTAACATCAGCCGCGGCTTGAGCGCGATGGTGGTGGCAATTTCCAGCGCCCGTTTCTGGC
The DNA here is from genome assembly GCF_040904845.1 of Marinobacter sp. GTDB lineage: Bacteria > Pseudomonadota > Gammaproteobacteria > Pseudomonadales > Oleiphilaceae > Marinobacter. Next base: position 16,251 of record NZ_JBBDSR010000050.1, read on the forward strand.
CATAGGGCAATTCCACCGCCTTGATGTCGCCAAAGGCCTGCAACCCCACCTGTTCCAGAGCCGCCTGAGCCTCCTCATTGAGCTGATCGAGAATCTTTTTGGGGCGCCAGAAATGGTAAGACACACCGAGTTTGCGCTGCAGCGCAATGCGCACATTTTCACGGCAGGAAAGGTGAGGAAACACCGCTGAAATCTGGAACGAGCGCACCAGTCCGTGCTGGGCGATGCCGGCTGGCCGCGAATGCGTGATGTCCCGACCGTTGTAAATGATCTGGCCGGCGCTGGGCTTGAGGAACTTGGTCAGCAGGTTGAAAAACGTGGTTTTGCCCGCGCCGTTGGGACCGATGATGGCATGAATGGAGCCGGTTTTGACTTGCAGATTGATATCTTTTACGGCGGTAAAGCCCTTGAAATCCTTGGTCAGATTCCGGGTTTCAAGAATGATCTCAGACTGCTTTGCCTGCTCGCTCACGGAAAGACACCCCTTTCAGGTTCAGGCAGGTACGAATGACCGCCGGATTATTATTGTTTGTTATCTGGAGCTGTTTCGGGAAAGGTCGCCGATACTGCCGAATGAACTCGACATTCAGTAATAGTTGGCGAATCAGGAATCTGTCAAGCTAGGCCAGATAAAGAAAAGGGAGGCTCAATGGCCTCCCCTGTCACTATCGATCGTCACTACGGATCATTATTCGGCATTACAAATACTGGTAGCGCAACAAGCGGTGCTTGATGCGCTCAAGAATCACCTGGTCGATGACCGCAGCCAGCACGGCGATGACCAGAATATTGGTCATTACACCCGTCATGTCGGCGATTTCACCGGAGTAGGCGAGAGATTTCCCCAGCCCGGCACTGAAGCCGACGATCATCTCTGCGGAGATCAGTGCCCGCCAGGCGTTACCAAACGCCAGTTGGGCCCCGGTAATCAACTCCGGGGTCACCGCCGGGAAGTACACCCGCTTCAGCATCTGAAGTTTCGAGGCCCCCATCACTCGTGCGGCGGAAATATGCACTTTCTCCACGCTTTCCGTGGCGTTCATCACGCTCAGGGCGGTGGGGAAGAAAGCACCAATGGCCACCACCACGATGATTGGCAGGTTACCGAAGCCCATCAGAATCAGGAACAAAGGAACCCAGGCGATGGACGGGATTGACTGCAGAATGATGATTGCCGCCTTGAGAGTACTGCGAACCGCATCCAGCGTGCCGCCCACCAGCCCCAGCACAATGCCGAAGAGCAGCGCCGCGCCATAGCCGACGCCGAGACGGCTCATGCTGTTGCCGAGGCCTTGGTAAAACTCAGCGCTGTTGAGCTCTTCCCACAAGCGCTGGAGCGCAACGTGCACATCCGGCATCAGGAAGTCGGGCAGGAACCACGCCGCCACCTGCCAGAAAAACAGGATAACGGCGATGGCGAAAACGTAGGCGCGCTTGCTGGCGACGCCGGTGGCTTGGGTGCGACTCATGCTTACAGCTCACGGGCCTCTTGCCAGGACAGGTCAAGCAGCGCGTCCACGTCAAACTCTTCGCCTGCTGGGAGAATGCCCTGCTCCTGCATGATGCCGGCCAGCTCTTTCATGCGCGCAATGTCGTCTTCGGTGAGCTTGGCGCTGAAGTCGTTGGTCTGGATGGCATCGGCGATCACTTTTTCAGAGGAGACCTCGCCCTGGTTCAGGGATTTCACCACGGATTCCTTGATAAAGTAATCGGTGATCAGCGGCGCAGCTTCGGCAGGCGCGTTCGCCAGCATTGCGATGGCGTCCCGCTGCGCATCAAGTGCTGCCCAGAGCGCGTCTTTGCGTTTTTCCAGAGTTTCGCCGGAGGTGATCACCACCATGCAGGGGAACGGCCAGACCTCACCAATCTCGTAGATTTCTTTCACCGGTGCGACCAGCTTGGCAATGCTGGCGTAGGGCTCGAACAGGAAAGCGGCTTCAACACGCCCGCCCACCAGCGACTGAATGGCCACTGAAGGCGCTACGCCCATGATGTTCAAGTCCGTCGGTTTCAGGCCGGACTCGGCCAGGGTGACGCCCTTCAATACGATATCGGCGGTGCTGCCCTGCTTCTGGGAGGCGAGGTTTTTGCCTTTCAGGCCGGCGATGTCGTCGATGCCGGCGTCATCGCGGACCAGCATGGCGTGATAACCACGCTGCGCGCCGCCAACGATCTTGAGGTCTGCTCCGCGCGAGGCCCAGGTGAAGGCATTGGAGAAACCCAGAACACCGATATCCAGTTGCCCACCGACGATGCCCTTGATCAGGTCGGTGCCGGAGCTGAACTCGATCAGTTCAGCGTCCAGGCCATACTTTTTATACAACTCGGCTTCATAGGCGAGCATCGCCTGGGCGTCATCCATAACCCGGACATAACCTACCCGGAATTCTTCTGCGGCCCAGGAGGGGGTGGCCAGGGCAAGGGCGAGTACAGCGGTGACAATCCAGCGAATCATGAGGTTTCTCCTTCCGCAGTAGAAGCCTGCGTTGTGGTGGTTTCGGTATCAATGCCCAACAGGTTGAGAACGTCCCGGCGGATATCGGCGAACGCAGTCAGGTCATGGGTTTTGGGAATGTGGCCCAGGGTGATTTCTTTGAGAACCACCGCCGGACGATGGCTAAAGATCAGCACCCGGTCAGCCAGGTACAGGGCTTCATCCACATCGTGGGTGACCAGCACAACCGTTGGCCGTTCTTCAGCAATCAGATCTTTGAGCACGCTTTGCAGAGTCATGCGGGTCAGTGCGTCGAGGGCACCGAAGGGCTCGTCGAGCAGCAACACCTGGGGGCGGGCGATGAAAGCCCGGGCCAGGGCACAGCGTTGGCGCATGCCACCCGATACCTGGTGGGGATAGTAATCTTCGAAGCCATCCAGCTTCACCCGCGCGAGCCACTTGCGGGCCTCCGTGAGGGATGATTGCCGTGGCTTATTCTGGAATTCCAGCGCCAGGGCGACGTTGTCGATCAGCGTCATCCAGGGATAGAGCGCGTGCTCCTGGAACACCAGGGTGCGTTCCGGAGAAGGCGTGGCGACGGACTGACCCTCGGCAGTGAGCGTGCCGGTAGAGGGCTGCTGTAACCCCGCCAGCATGTGCAGAAGAGTGGATTTGCCGCAACCGGACGGACCGACCAGTGCAACGATCTCACCGGTGCTGATGGTGCTGTCGAACTGCTCGATGACGTTGAGGTCACCAAACGACTTGGTGACCTCTCTGAACTGGAGTTCCATATAGCCTGCCGGAATATAGATATATTCATAAAGGAAATATTAATCCCTTATTTTATAACCGGCAGCCTGTTCATAAAAAGTGCATTCTGCAGATTTTCGGGCCCAACCCCCCCGGTGGGCGAGGATCAGTCCTCGTCCCGGGGTGGACGTTCCACCACCTTACGCTTGCCTTTGGCAGCGCGCGCCAGTGCTTTCAGACCCTCGCCCTCGAAGGCGTCCACTCGAATGACATCGTAAAGCGCTTCCAGTGCCTCCAGGAGTTTATCGCACTCATCCTCCTTGATGACGCCCTGCTCGCAAGCCCAGTCCACCAGTTCCTTGCGTTGGTGGCCCATCAACAGGGCGATACCGTCGAGCTCGTCTTCATCGCGGTTGCGAATGGCTTCATGCAATCGGTTGCGCATTTCCGCCGTTTCATTGGCCAGCCGGTAGGCATTGAGCACACGGCCCAGTGGGTCGTCCGGATCGGTGTTGATGTAGGCACCTCGGCTGACGCGCTGCCTTACCGGGGTATCCTTGACGATGGTGTCTGCTACGCGGGCACCCAGGGTGTCACTGGGGCCGTTCAGGCCAGTGGCCCCCAGCGGGAATACCAACAGCCGCAATGGCCAGCGCAGCGCCGGCACGGGGAAGTTGATGATGGCTTCGCGCATGGAGCCCTGCAGATCCCGCAGGCAGGTTTTCAGGCACCATTCCACCAACGGTCGCTGATCGTCCGGGTAGCCTTCTTCGTGCCATTGCTTGATCACAGCCGTGGCGTAATACAGTTGCACCAGGCAATCCGCCATACGGCCGGACAATCGTTGACGGGCTTTGAGGCCGCCACCGACGGTGAGCAGGGTGACATCCGTCATTAACGCGAAGGCGGCGGAGAAGCGGGCCAACTGGCGGTAACTGGATTGGATATCGCCCTGGCGGGGCACCGGTTCGAGCCAGCCACGGGTCAGCCCCAGCACAAGTGCGCGCAGGGCATTGCGGGTGGTGTGGGCAATGTGGCGGTAAAAGACGCCATCGAATTTCCTGGCGGCCTTGTCTTCATCCTCCATGCCGGCGGCTTCGATTTCTTCCACGATGAAAGGGTGGCAGCGAATCGAGCCCTGGCCGAAAATCATCAGGCTGCGGGTCAGTATGTTGGCCCCTTCCACAGTGATACCGATAGGCACGGCCTGATACGCGCGGGCCATGAAGTTACGCGGGCCGGTAATCACGCCACGGCCAGCGACCACGTCCATGGCGTGGTTGATCACCTCTCGCATCAGGTCGGTGTTGCGGTACTTCAGCACCGCCGAAGGCACTGACGGGCGCACGCCCCGGTCGAGCATGCCAGAGGTCAGCAACCGCGCGGCATCCATCATGTAGGTGTAGCCGGCGATCGGTTCCAAAGCCTCCTGAACACCTTCGAACTGGCTGATGGAGCGGCCGAACTGCTCCCGGGTCAGGGCGTAGGAGCCAGTGGCCAGGCTGGCGACTTTGCCGGCACCGGTGCCCAGCGCGGGCAGCGAAATCGAGCGACCAATCGACAGGCATTCCAGCAACATGGTCCAGCCCTTGCCGAGCATGTCCTGGCCGCCGATCACCTGTTCCATGGGGATGAACACTTCGTTGCCCCAGGTGGGACCGTTCATGAAGACTGTGTTCATCGGCAGGTGCCGGGCACCGGCGTTGACGCCCTCGGTTTCCCGGGGTACCAGCACGCAGGTGACACCGACATTGTCCTGCTCACCCAGCAGTTTGTCAGGATCGTACACCTTGATGGCCAGGCCAATCAGGGTGGCGACCGGTGCCAGGGTGATGTAGCGCTTGTTCCAGGTGACTTTCAGGCCCAGCACTTCCTTGCCGTTCCATTGGCCCTTGCAAACAATGCCCTTGTCGGGAATGGCACCGGCATCCGAGCCCGCAATCGGGGAGGTCAGGGCAAAGCAGGGAATCTCCTCGCCACCGGCTAGCCGCGGCAGGTAATGGTGCTTCTGCTCGGCGGTACCGTAGTGCATCAGCAGCTCGCCGGGGCCGAGGGAGTTGGGCACCATGACGGTGACGGCAGCGGAGACGCTGCGGGTGGAGATTTTCATCACGATTTCAGAGTGGGCGGTGTTGGAAAAACCGAGGCCGCCGTCTTCCTTGGGGATCACCAGGCCGAAAAAGCCCTTCTCGCGGATGAACTTCCATACCTTTTCGGGCAGATCGAAGTCTTCATGGGTGATTTTCCAGTCGTCCAGCATGGCGCAGAGCTTTTCCACCGGGCCATCGAGGAAGGCCTGTTCTTCGCTTGTCAGGTGGGCGGGCTTGGCGTCGAGCAGCTTCGACCACTGCGGCTGGCCGGAAAACAACTCGCCGTCCCAGTCGACAGAGCCGGATTTCAGTGCTTCGGATTCGGTTTCGGAGAGTTTGGGCAAGCGGTTGCGAACCCATCCCAGCAGCGGTCGGCTGAGCTTGTCGAGGCGAAGGTCGCCGGGGAAAACCAGCAGTAGCGCCAGCGCCAGTAGGCCGCCGCCGAACAGCAGGCTCAGCAGGTGCCAGTCATCCTGGAAGAAGCCGGCGATGGTGGCAATGATCATCACCGCCGCGGCCGATTTTCCGCCAATACCGAGATAAATCAGAACCAATGCACTGATTAAAAGGAGCAGAACGCTCATGGGCAGACCTCCATATCACAATGAAATCAACCAGATTTACCCTTAACCATCGGTCAAAGCCTGGTCAGTTGCAAGGGGCAAGTACTCGCCAGTGATCAGACATAACCGGCGGCAAACGCCAGGCCGAGCACGATGGGCATCACGATCAGGCTACCCAGATTGCTGATCAGTACCAGTGATGCCACCTTGTGGGGTTCCTGATTGTACTGCTCGGCAACCATATAATTCAGAACGGCCGGGGGCAGGGCGGCGAACACCCACAACGACGCCACCTGCAGCCCTGGCAGCTCCAGCAGGGCAATCATCGGCCAGGCCAGAATCAGCCCGGAAGCCGGGCAGGCAACGGCCCCCAACATGCCCAGTTTCCAGTCACGGAAATCCACATCGAGCATGCGCACACCCAGTGCGAACAGCATCAGGGGTATGCAGACACCGCCAAGCATGTCCATGGACTCCAGCAGCCAGTCCGGTACCGGCACGCCACCAAGGTTCACCGCCAACCCGGCGATACTGGCAAACACGATGGGAATCCGCAGCCGCTGAACGATGGACGTGCGGGGGTCCAGCATGTAAAGGCCGACGGAGAAATGCAGCAGCATTTCCACAATGAACAGCACAATGGCGGCCGGCAGGGCGGCGTCTCCGAACGCCAGCACCAGGATCGGGATGCCCATGTTGCCCGAATTGTTGAACATCATCGGCGGCAGGAAGGTTTTCAGGTTCAGCTTCAGCGCCCGGGCCAACGGGTAGAGAATAATGCCCGAACCGAGCACCACCACGGTGGCGGCCAGTGCCAGGCTGGCGTAGTCCTGTAACGGAGCCTGCTGGTCGGCGAGAACGGCGAACACCAACAGGGGCACAAAAAGGTCCATGTTGAGCTTATTCAGGCCCTGAATATCCGGCGTGTGGAAGCGGCCATAGAGGGCACCACAACCGGCAATCAGAAACACCGGTAACATCGTGGACAGGATCTGGCCAATCATTTGCAAACTCCGACGGATTCTTTATATCAGCAGGCAGATAGAAACCGTTAGGTTCGCAAGTATTGGCGGTAACGGGCAAGCGAAACCGTCGTGTGTTCGACCAAAGCGTTAGATCTGAACCGGGTTGTGCCGCCCCTTGGTTGCAGGATTCCGTGCACCTGACACAAAATGGCGAACACCCAAACCAGACCGGAGCACCTTGTGGCCATCGAATTCGACGCCCTCTTTAGTCGTGAACACACCTGTTCGGTAAAGTACGATGCCCGCGGGGCCGTCTTCGGGCGGGACGACGTGATGCCGCTGTGGGTGGCCGATATGGATTTTGCCGCGCCTGCGGCGGTCACCCGAGCCTTGGAGGAACGTGCCCGTCATCCGGTTTATGGTTATACCCTGTTCCCGGACAGCCTGTACCAGGCGATGACAGACTGGTTTTCTGATCGCCACGGCTGGCAGATCGATCGGGATTCGGTTTTGATGGCACCGGGCGTGGTGCCCTCGCTTCATGCCGCCTCCATGGCCTTTGCTGAGGCCGGCGAGGGCGTCATCATTCAGCCGCCGGTCTATCCGCCATTTTACAGCGCGGTTGAGCGCACCGGCCGTTCGGTGATCGAGAATCCGCTGGTGTTGAGCCACGGCCGTTACCACATGGACATGGCGCACCTGGAAGAATGCGCGGCGCGCAAGGACGCCCGGGTTCTGGCGCTGTGTTCCCCCCACAACCCGGTCGGCCGGGTCTGGTCGGAAAATGAATTGCGGCAGGTGCTGGCGATTGCCCGACGGTATCAACTGGTGGTGATCTCTGACGAAATCCACTGCGACCTGATATACCCCGACAAACCGGCCCATCGGATACTGGCGACGCTGGCCGGCCCCGACGATGCGCTGGTGACGGCGGTGGCCCCCAGCAAAACCTTCAACATGCCGGGGCTGGGGCTGTCTGCCCTGATCGTTCCGGACCCCGCTCACCGCCGCCGCCTGAAAGACGTTTTTGACTCCCTTCACATGGGCCAGTGCAACCCGTTCAGCATTGCCGGTTTTGAAGCCGGATACCGGGAAGGCGGCCCCTGGCTGGACGAACTGCTGGGCTACCTGCGGGACAACCGCGATTTCGTCGGTGACTTCCTGCGCCAAAGGCTGCCGGAGATCGGGATGGTTGAGCCAGAAGGCACCTACCTACTTTGGCTGAATTGCCAGTCGCTGGCCCTGACGGACCCCGACCTGAAACGTTTTTTCGTAAAGGAGGCCGGTGTCGGGATGAATCCCGGGGTCACTTTTGGCGGGGGTGGGCACGGCTTTATGCGGATGAACATTGGGTGCCCAAGGTCGCTATTGAACGATGCCCTGGAACGCATGGAACACGCGGTGATTGCCCGCTTTCGATGATGCCCCACCGAGGGTACGTCTGTCAGATTAATTTACATCTGGCGTTTCAGCTAGCGCGTTTTATTTTTTCATCTGTTTGTTTTTTAATCATAAAGGCTGAAGCGGTACACGGAATGCAGTTGTCCAAGGGTAATACTCACCAAGCGGAATACGGGGAAACCCAGGGAGGCAAGCATGCCAAGAATTACACTGGCCACGTTGGTGGCAGTCGCTTTATCCTTTCCAACGCTGGCAAGTGCAGCGCTGATTAATGCCAGCTATCAGGTCAATCTGAACGGCTCCGATCCGGGGTTGGTGGTTCACTCCGCGGATATAGCGGACAACCCGTTCTCATTCGATCTGGATGCGGGAGAGAGTGAGTACTTCACACTCTTCAAGATCTGGACCAACGAGTCATCCGTCAATCACGATGATCAGTCCGCTCAGAATATTTCCGTTGACTTCGACTTCACCTCACCGGGCCCTGTTTCAGGTTCCGTTGGTGGCGAAACCGCGGGCGCAAGCAGTGTTTGGGGGTTTTTCCAGTTCGGCAAGCTGACCTGGGGCGATCCACTGAACCTGGCATTCGGTGACGGTGGTATGATGAGAGTCACTCTCGAGGATACCATTTTCAACCAGGGTTATCTTTGGGGAACCGCGCCTGGCGAGAAATACGGTGCCAAGGTCAAGGCCAAGATCAAGCTGATCTCCGAAGCGGCCGAGGTTCCCGAGCCGGGTACTCTGGCACTGCTGGGACTGGGTCTGCTGGGCCTGGGTGTAAGAGCCCGCCGCCGCACTGCCTGATTTCCCGTTCCGAAGTAACGCAAAGCCCGGGCTGAGTCCCGGGCTTTGTCGTTTATCCTCGCGGCTTTTCTGTGTTTTCGGGGCCGGGTTTGCCCGTGCGGGTGGCGAGAAACAGTCCGGCAAGAATCAGTAGCCCGCCAACGACATGGAACAGCCCAAGGCGCTCGTCGAGAAACACCCCCGCCAGAACAGACGCAAACACCGGGGTCAGATACATAAACAGGGCTGCCCGTGCCGGGCCCACCCGGTGCACGCCGTGATTCCAGAATGCGTACGCGAGAATGCCGGGGAAGAACGCGAAGTACAGCAATGGCATTACCGTCGCGCGGCTGACGTCGAACCCGCCTTTGAATACCAGCAGCTCAACCAGATAGAACGGCAGGATCACCAGCGTGCCGAGGGCAATCTGCGTGGTCAGGAACGTCAGCGCCGGCAAAGGCACAGCCTGGCGTCTGAGCAGGACGGAAAACAGACCCCAACTGAACACCGCAGCCACCATGATCAGATCGCCAGGTTGCGCCTGCAATTCCAGTAGCACCGAGAGGTCACCCCGGGCCACCACGGTGAGGATACCCAGAACGGCAAGCGTGATGCCCAGTGCCTGAACAGGCCGCGTCCGGTCTCCCAGCAGAAGCCAGGCCAGCAGTGCGATAAAAATCGGAATAGTGGCGTTAATCAGCGCGATATTGGTGGCGCTGGTGGTGAGGGCGGCGTAGTACAGCAGCGAGTTGAACGCGGCGACGCTGAACGTAGCCAGTGCGATCATCGAACCCAGGTATTGCCGGATAACCTGGCGGTGACGCACGATGCCAGGCAGTCCAAACGGCAGCAGAACCGCCAACGCAATCACCCACCGCCAGAACGACATCGACAACGGTGGCATGTTAGCCACCGCGCCTTTGGCGACAACCGCGTTACCGGCCCAGAATAACGGTGTGAGGATCAGCCCAGCGTAGGCCAGCCACAGCGACTTGGGAAATTGAACAGACACCGCCGGCTCCTTTAGCGCAAAAATGCATCGAGAGCCGGTAGCATACTACTCTCCAGGCACTTCTGCCTCCGTACCAACGTGGTAGGCGGCAAAACCGGCCATCACCACCTGATCCACCGCCATGCCGATAATGCGACCGTCGCTGAGCGCGCGGATGGGGTGCTGGGCGTTGGTAATGGGGTCGGCGACGTAGCCGAGAATTTCCCCTTCCGAGACCCGGGCCCCGAGATCTACCTCGCTGAACAGAATGCCGCCATTGGGGGCACGGACCCAGTTGGAGTTGTAGTAGACCGGCTCCGGGTCGCCCCAGACGAACATCCGCGAAATCATGCCTTCTTTGTCCAGCAGGCTGGTAAGGCTGTTTACGCCGGCATCGATCTGATGTTCCTGAATGCGGTGAGACTCGCCGGCTTCCATGGTCACGGTACGAATGCCGGCTTCCACCGCCGCGGTGCGCAGCATGCCAGCGGAACCCGAGCTGTGGACCACGGCCATGCGGTCGAACCCACGGGTGAACTTTGCCACATCCGGGTTGTTCATATCCGCGCGCAGCTGAGGCAGGTTCGTGCGTTTCTGTGAGCCGGTGTGGATATCCACCAGCATGTCGCAGTGGCGGATCACCTTCTCAAACAGAGAATGGGCTATGCGGTCCGCCAGGCTGCCATCCGGGCTGCCCGGGAAATGACGGTTGAGGTCACGACGGTCCGGCAGGTAGCGGGTACCCTGCTGGAATCCTGGTAGATTCACGATGGGAATACCCACCACGCGCCCGGACAGTTTCTCGGGGTTCAGGTCGTACATGGTGCGGCGGACAATCTCGATGCCGTTCAGTTCATCACCATGAACCGCGCTGGTAAGGCACAGGGTGGGGCCGGGGTTGACCCCGTTGACCACCAATACCGGCGTGGGCTGTGCCAGCCCGGCAATCTGGATGTTCGATGACCAGGCCAGCCGTGTGGACGTGCCGGGGCGGACCTCGGACCCGAGCAGTTCAAATGGAGTGGCCTTTTCCGGTTCGGCCTCTGCGGTCTCCGCTTCGGGGTCTGTGCCAGTGTCCGGCGTTGGGTCCGGTACCGGAGCTATCTCTTTGAGATCGATATTGGGCGCAACTTTTTTTGGTTGATCCCCTTTTGGTTGATCGCTCTCATTGCCATCGGCCACTGGAGACTCTTTACGCGGTTCGGAGTTTTCTACGTCTTCAACACTTTCGTCCTCTGCCAGTTCAGCAACCAGAACTTCCTTGGCCTTACCGGCCTGGTCGGCCAGCACCGGGTGGGCAGGCATCAGGACGCCAAGCACCAGAAACGTCAGGTTTTTAAACCGGGTTAACTGCATAATTCCTCACAGGTCGGCAGCCAGCCAGCGCGGAGCGCCCAAGGCCAGCGGCGAAGTTGGGCCATAGAATAAATGGCCCCTGCTATCATGAATATGGCTGTGACAAAGGTTTAATGCCACCTTCATGAAATTATTGTGTATTTGAGAAAAATGGCCTAACTAAGTAGTAGGACTACAGGCATTGGTTTACGTTTGTATGACATTTATACGTGTTGAAGGGAGTGAACTGTATGGATCTTTTGCGAATTTTGATTGCGATTTTGTTACCGCCGTTGGGTGTTTTTCTGCAGGTAGGTATCGGTAAACACTTTTGGATCAACATCCTGTTGACCATTCTGGGGTACATTCCCGGTATTGTGCATGCGGTGTATATCATCGCCAAAAAGTAGGTAACAACGAAAGCCCGGTCAGTCCCGGGCTTTTTCATCTTGCTGAGCCGCTGGCCGACCAGTATTCATCCTGCATTCTGGCCTTGCCATCCGCTTTCAGCTTCAACAGGTGCGCCAGCGCTGAGCGTGCCGCCAGCCCGTGAATGGCCTGGGGCACATCGTCGTACGCGGCTGCCGTCAGATCTTTCAGCGTTACCGGTGCCAGCCTGGCCAGAGCCTTGGCCACCTTGTGTTCCCGGGCCAGCCGGTGAGTGATCAGGTAATCGATGACAGCTTCGGGGTTCCCCATCAGGAAGCCGTGCGCAGGCGCTATGTAGCGAATGGATTCGGCCAACAGGTCGTACAGCGCTTCCAGGTACGCCTTCATGTCCCCGTCTGGCGGATTAATCACCACCGTGGACCCCTGCATGATGTGATCTCCGGAAAACAGCAACGCCTGGTCCAGCAGCAGATAGCAGATATGATTAGAGGCGTGCCCGGGCGTATGAATCACCTTGAGGATACCGGCTCCGGTAACAATCAGGTCCCCGTGTTCGGGCTGATCGTCCGGCGTGAAGGTCTGATCCTGCGACGCCCCGGCCGGTGCCGGCAATCCGAATACCCGGCAGCCGGTGCGGGCTTTCAAGGCCGCGGTGGCAGGCGAGTGATCCAGGTGGGTATGGGTAAGCACGACCTGATCAATCACCCCGCCCGTGAGCTCCAGAATACGCTCGATGTGACTGTCATTCGCCGGCCCCGGGTCCAGCACCGTAAAGCGCTCGTGGCCCAGCAGGTAGGTGTTGGTACCCGGCCCGGTCATCATCCCCGGGTTCGGGGCTGTCAGCCGGATCACGCCTGCGGCCACTTCCACGGGTTCGCCGGGCACTATCTCGGCGTGGGTCGAGCCTTCGCCCTCCGGGTCCAGTTTGGCGGCTTCGTCATAGGCGGGTGAGCCGGGCTCCAGCACCACCGGTTTGCTATTCTTGATTGCCGGCCACGGCTGATCGGGGTACTGCTCCGGTGGATTGGCGTGGGCATAACGCATCAATGCCTCCGAGTTATCAAAGCTGCTTAACACCCGGAGCGTGCGAATTGTTGGCAGCCCCAATAAACGCTGGCCGTTACGATGCTCCTCCAGTGCCTCAGAGGGATTGATCCATACGTGGTCAATGGTTTCTACCCCGTCCTCGCTGGCCGCCTGGCCCTCTGGGGCAACCGTCACAAAAAACCGGGTATCAAACCGCCGTGGCGGCCCGGGCGGCGTGACCCAGTGGCTCAGATACGCCAGCCGATCCAGTGGAATCGCCAACCCATGCTGTGCGCATAACTGGGCCAACGACCGCTGACCACGGAACAGCGCCTGGCGTTCACCCTGAACCGCATGGGTGCCATCTATGGTGGCACCGTCGGCGTCCACCGCCACCAGAATGCCGGCCTCCTCAAAACACTCCCGCACCGCCGCCAGCATATAATCCGCACCGCCTTCGTCCAGGCTCATGGTCTGACTGATCTGCGCATCCGCCGGCCCCAGGGCATGTTCGCGACCCAGCAGTTCCTGCTCATCCACCGCACCGCCGGGAAATACGTAATAGCCGGGCAGGAATACGGCGTCCCAGGTGCGCTGCAAAAGCAGTACCTGAAGGCCGTCAGAGGTGTCGCGTGTCAGTGCCAGTGTTGCAGCAGGGCGAATGTCCATAGAGTGTCCGTCTGTATCCCGTTCGTCAGGTCGAAGGTGCGGTGTGGGTGCGGGCCGCCAATAACAACCCCAAGATAACCAATGTTTGGCTCGCTGTCTTGGGATGATGGCGAGACTGGAACCAAGTATCATGGCGTCTCCCCGAAACCTTCTCCCAGCAGGATCTTGAACTTGGCCCGTATAAAGCTTTCTTTTCCGGATGACGTTTTTTATTTTGAAACCAGAATGCCGGTTCGCATCACTGATATCAACGGTGCCAACCACCTGGGCAACGACGCCCTGATATCCATGCTTTCTGAAGCCAGGGCCCAGTTTCTGGTGAAATACGGTATCCAGGAAGCCGACCAGAACGGTGTGGGCATTATCGTTACCGACCTGGCGACGATGTACCAATCCGAATCGTTTTTCCCGGAAATGCTGCGATTTGAGGTGGGTCTGATGGACTTCAACAAATACGGCGGCGATTTTGTGTTTCGCGTGAGCAAAGCAGACAGTGGCCAGCCGGTGGCGCTGGCGAAGTACGGTTTTGTATTCTTCAACTACCAGCGCAAAACCGTGGTACCGATGCCGGAGATTTTCCGCTCACGCTTTGCCTGATCGCTGCAGTTTGTCCATGCCGGCCCGATAGAAAGTGTACGCCATCGTGCCGGCCATCAGGTTACCCACCAGCGCACCGCTCATCAGACCGGTCAGTTCATCAAGCTGTGCGCCGAGCCACAGCAGCGGCAGGAAGCACACAAACAGCCGGAGAGTCGACACCAGCAGCGCCCGCAAAGACAGCCCCAGCGCATTGCACACCGACACCATCAGCATGCACACGCCCAGACCGCTGTAGCTGAGCGGCACCCGCACCAGATAATTGCCCAGCACGGCCTGCACTTCGGCATCGCTGGTGAACAACTGTGCCACCAGCCCGGAGGCCAACACCCAGATCAGCCCAATAACCAGCTGCCAGCCCACCACAAAGCGTACTGCCAGGCGCACCAGTTTGCGGATCTGACCGATGTCACCGGAACCCAGCATGCGCCCGATCATGGGCGGCATCGACATAGTCAGTGCCAGTACCACCACAATGGAAAAGAACTCCAGCCGTGTGCCCAGGCCCCAGGCCGCGACCGCCGCAGAGCCGAACCCGGCCACCAGCGCGGTGGCTAACATGGCTGAGGCGGGCGGCATCAGCTGGCTGACCATTGCCGGTGCCATAATGCCGTTGAGCTGTTTCAGCGCCTTGGTCAGATCCAGTTGGCGCAACTCAAAACTGATCCACTCTCGCTTGAGCAGTGCCGGATAAATGATCAGCGCACCGATACCGAACGCGGTAATCGTGGCCCAGGCGGCACCGGGCAGGCCCCAGCCGAAAACAAATATATACAGCGGGTCCAGCGCGATATTGAGCAGGCTGGTGGCAATCATCAGGTAGCCCGGCAGTTTGGTGTCGCCGTGGGAGCGGCAGACGCTGTATCCGAAATACAGCATGGCACCGGTCCAGGCGGACACCAGCCACGGAGCCCAATATTGATTGATCACCGGCAACAAGGCCTGCTCTGCGCCCAGCAGGGTGAGAATCGGGCGCTGCAGCAACCACACTGAGGCACACAGCAGCAGGGCCAGGCTGGCACCCACCGTGATGACCAGGCCGCCCAATCTACGGGCCCTGAGTTCGTCGTTCTGGCCAAGGGTGCGGGAAATAATGGCGGTGGTGGCAATGCCCAGGCCAACGTACATGCCACTGACCAGTTGCTGCATGGGCACGGTAAAGCCCAGCGCGGCCAGGGGGTCACGGCCGAGCTGGCCGACAAACGCGCTGTCGGCCAGTTGGAAGGTCATCAGTGAGAGCACCCCGAACAGCATGGGCCAGGTCATCGAGAAGAGCTGGCGGGCCAGGGACGTGTTGTCGGGTGCGTTATTCACAGGTTGAACGGTGCTCGGATCAGGTCTCAAAGGGTATTTTTGAGAGCATTGTAGGTCGGGTTAGCGCAGCGTAACCCGACACTATACAGCATCAAAGCACGGCTAAGGCTGCGTCATAATCCGGTTCGTTCTTGATTTCGCTGACCAGCTCGCTGTGCAGCACTTTGTTGCTCTCATCCAGCACCACCACTGCGCGGGAACACAGGCCGGCCAGAGGACCGCTCTGGATGGCGACGCCGTAATCCTGCTGGAAGCTGTAATTGCGGAAGCTGGAGAGGGTTTCGACTTCCTTGAGCCCTTCGGCCCCGCAGAAGCGCCCTGCCGCGAAGGGCAGGTCGGCGGAGATGACGAGCACGACGGTGTTCTCCAGGCCGCTGGCTTTTTCGTTGAATTTGCGGGTGGAGGCGGCGCATACGCCGGTGTCGATGCTGGGGATGATGTTGAGGATTTTGCGTTTCCCGGCCCAGTTGTCGAGTTTGACTTCTTCGAGGCCGCTGTTCGTCAGGGTGAAGGGTGGGGCGTTGTCGCCGGTGGTGGGGAATTTGCCGGTGACTTCTATGGGGTTGCCATCAAGGGTGACGTTGCTCATGGGATGCTCCTGTTGTCTGGATTGTACTGGGATAGCCTACTCTGTTTAGCTCACATTGGATGACTTTGCACTTAAAGCCTGGAGTAGATCGGCCAGGGCGGCCCTTCCCAAAACACGCTCAAGCCCCGCAAGCGGGTCCGGCCAGCAATCGCAGATTGCTGTCGCTCAGCTGCACATGAAGCTTCGCTTCATAAACGTTTGCTTCGCCCATGGGGCGCTTGGGCTCCGCCATCCATGGCTCCGCACAGTTTTGGGAAGGGCCACCCTGGCCGATTCCGGACTTGGGAGTTGCCATTCCACTTTCCACCGTGATTAGCGGGGAGAAGCCGCCTGTGCCTCGAAACCCGCCGCTGGGTGTCTCTGAACCAGGATCAGATAACTGACCAGTGCTGCCACCGCGCAGAGGGCGATGATGGTGGCCATTACCAGTGAGGTACCGTCGTGGAGGTGGCCGACGAGTACGCCGGCCACGGCGGCGATGGCCATTTGGGTGAAGCCGAACAGGGCGGAGGCGGAGCCGGCCATGTGGGGGAAGTTGGCCATGGCACCGGCCATGGTTTGGGGCAGCACCATGCCGACGCCGACCATGAACAGGGCCTGGGGCAGGATGACGGCCCACACGCTGTAGATCTCGGCCAGCGCCAGGCCAGCCATGAGGGCACCACCGGCAACGCCGATGCTGAGACCCCGCACCAGGATCTGGTCCGGCCCTAGTCGGCTGCCAAGTCGAACGGCGGTCAGGTTGCCGGTGATGTAGCCGGCCACGATGCAGGCGAAGAAGAGGCCGAATTGTTCGGGTTCAACGCCGAGGAAATCGATCAGTACGAAAGACGAGCCTGACAGGAACGCGAACAGGCCGGAGAAGATCAGGGCGTTGGTCAGGGTGTAACCCAGGAAGCTGATGTCGGTGGCGATGGCGCGATAATTCCGCAGCAGGCTGCATAACCGCAGGGGCTGGCGGTATTTTGGGCTCATGGGCTCGGGAATGCCGAAGGCCACCACGACAGCCATAACAAGCGCATAGCTGGCCAGCACGACAAAAATAGAAGCCCAGCCCAGACCGGAAACCATGAATCCACCGATAGTTGGAGCTACCGCCGGTGCCAGCGCCATGATGCTGGCGAGGATTGCCATGATGCGGGCGGCTTCCCGTGGTGTGTAGATATCCCGAATCGCAGCACGGCCCAGTACTGGCCCGGCGGAGCCGCCAAGGGCCTGCAGGAAACGGCACAGCATCAAGGTTTCAATGTTGGTGGCGAAGGCGCAACCGATACTGGCGATGGCAAACAGCAGAAAACCGCCGATCATGATCGGTTTACGGCCAAAGCGGTCGGCCAGGGGGCCACAGATCAGCTGCGCCAGTGCAAAGCCGACCATGTAAAGGCTCAGCGTAAGCTGAACCTGGTCAGTCCCGGTGCCAAAATCGCTGCCAATCTGGGGCAGTGCCGGCAAATACATATCGGTGGCCAGCGGCCCCAGGGCCACAGCGGCGGCAAGTAATATGGTTGTCCAAACGCTGGTCAGCGCAAGCATGAGACTTCCCAGTCTATTCACAAGGTGAGCGAGCGGGTAGTGGGGAGGGGCTTTCCGAAACCCTGCGGAGCCATGGATGGCGGAGCGGAGCGTACATGGATGTATTCACAGCGTGTTTCGGAAAGCCCCTCCCCACTACCTGCGACTTACTCGGAGTCAGGGAAGTCTACGCCTACACGAAGCAAGGATAACGGCTCAACAGTTCATACATCGTATGAATGAAATCGATTGATTAATCGTTGAGGCCATTCATCGTTGCTGCTACGGCGTTCACCTGGTTGCGAATCCAGCGGTGGGCGGGGTCGTTCTGATTGCGGCGGTGCCAGAGCATCAGCAGGGTGAAGGGTTTGAAATCGAAGGGCAGGGGCACCCAGGCGAAGCCCCGGAGCAAGTGGTTACTCATACGCTCCGGTGCTGTGGCTAGCATATCGGTACCACGCAGGAACTCCGGTAGACCGGAGAAGTTGGATACCGTCACTGCGTTGCGACGGGTGAGCCCGCGAGTGTTCAAAGAAGTTTCCAGGGCCGGCTTCTCCCCAGTCGCGAACAGCAGCGAAACATGGTCCGCTTTCAGATACTCCGCCATATCCTGGGGTGGTTCGCGGTGACGGGCATCGTAGAACACCACCATCCGATCCGCCATCAGCCCCCGCTGCATGATATCCGTCGTTTCCGGGGCATGGGGCGAAATAATCAAATCGCAGACGTCTTTGCGCAGCATGTCGGCGGTCGGAATGCCGGAAGGAATCACCTGCAGCCGAATCCCCGGCGCTTCGCGCCTGAGGATATTGACCAGCCCGGGCAACAGCAGATCCCGCTGGTAATCATTGGCAGCGATGGTGAAGGTGAACTCCGCCGTAGCAGTCGTGAACAAAGGCCCGCTGGACAAGGACTGCAGGTCATCCAGAATCTGCCGGATATGCGGCCCCGCCCTCAGCGCGTACTGCGTCGGCGCAATGCCGCGCCCGGACTTCACAAACAGCGGGTCCCCCAGCGCCTGCCGCAACCGGTCCAGGGTATGACTCACCGCCGACTGGCTGACACTAAGCCGAACCGCTGCGCGGGACACGCTGCCTTCATCAAGCACCGTCAGAAAGGTACTCAGGGAGCGGGTGTCGAGGTTTGATTTATCAATGCCGTTCATGGATCGCAGTGTAATCCACTTCTACCCTGGTCGCATTCACAAAACGCCCATCGTTTACTAAGATGATATGAATGATCGCTCAATAATATCGGGAGGTACCATGACACTTAGGCTCGCATTCGATGTATACGGCACCCTGGTCGACCCCATGGGCATGGCAGACCTGCTAACACAGGATGCCGGAGAACAAGCAGAAGCCGTCAGCAGCCTATGGCGGGAAAAACAGTTGGAATTCTCCTTTCGCAAAGGCCTGATGCGAGCCTACGAAGACTTCGGGGCCTGCACCCGCCAAGCGCTGCGCTACGCCATGGCCACCCACAAACTGGACCTGACCAGCGACCGCGAAGACCAACTCATGGCCGCTTATCTCTCCCTGCCCGCCTTCGACGATGCCCTGCCGGCCCTGCAAGCATTGAAAGGAAGTTATCCGTTGTTCGCCTTCTCCAACGGCAGCTACCCGGCGTTAGAAAAAGTGTTAGGCCACAACCACCTGCTCGACCAGTTCGAAGGCCTGGTTTCGGTCGATGACATCAAAAGTTTCAAGCCAGACCCCGCAGTGTATGCCTACGCAAGAAGGGCAACAGGAGCCTGGGACGAACCGCTATGCCTGGTATCCAGCAACGCCTGGGATGTGATCGGCGCAAGAGCGGCAGGATTGATGGCGATATGGGTCAAGCGTGATGCGGGGAAAGTGTTTGAGGATTGGGGCATTAAACCCTCAGCAGTTATCAATAGCCTATCGGAGCTACCAGAAACCCTAAAAAGCCTCTAATGTTCATATGAAACAGTATTAAGCCAGCGAAGGCAGGTGTTGGGGGCTGGGCTTTCCAAAACAATCAGAGAAGCAACGATTCTCGTTTTGGAAAGCCCAGCCCCCAACAACTGCCGACCATCTCCAAACTAAAATCAGTCAGACCGCTCAGCAAGCCACCCAGCCAACTCGCCCCAGCTTTCCCCCGGTGCCTTACTCCCAGCCAGAATCCCCATGTGCCCGCCGGGAACAACCCTGAACGTCTTATCGACAGAGCTCACGTGATCCATCACCCGCTTCGCCGCCCCCGGCGTCGCCAAGGTATCGTCCTGACCGGCAATGGCCAGTAAGTTGGCATTCACATTCTCCAGCCGGGCCACATCCTCACCAATCTGAATCTCACCCTTCGACAGCTGATTATCAATCCAGACCCGCACCACCGTATCCTGAATAATCCCGCCCGGATAAGCCACCATCCGATCCAGAAACGCCGACGTCGTCGCGTGGTTACTGACAAACTCCCGGTCACCCAGGCGCACCACCAGCTCCCAGTACCCCATCACACTGCCAATCGGATTGGTCAGCTTGAACCCGATGGTATTGGCCCAGCCCGGCGTGTGAAACCACTGTGGTTCTACATCATGAATGCGAAAACCCGTACGCTTGCGCACAAAGTCCGCCACATCCGCCACCCGCTGATACATCAGCCCCATCAGACCAGAGGCATGACTGTCGATCGGCAAGCCCAACACCACCGCATTGCGAATGTGCTGATCCTGACTCAGCGCCGAATAAAACAGCGTAAACATGCCCCCCATGCTCCAGCCATGCAGCGACAACTCCCGCTCCCCGCTGTGCGCCCGCACCCGGTTCAGATACGCCGGCAGCAACTCCGCCACATAGGTGTGCAGGTTGTAGTGACTGTGCTGGCGGGTCGGAATCCCCCAGTCGATCAGATAGACCTCAAACCCCTTCGCCCGCAGAAAGCGCACCAGACTGCGCTGGGGAAACAGATCGTAAATCAGCATATTCACCGCCAGCGGCGGCACAATCACAATTGGCGTCTTGTGCGCCGTGCGCTCCACCGCAATGGTCTTACCATCCAGCTCGATGAAATCCTCCGCCAGCGGCGGGTAATAGCGCAGACTGACCAGCCCATCGGTGTATAGCGTCTCGAACGGCGTTTGCCCGGCTTGCACCAGGCTGGCAGCGCGGAACACCCGGTCAAAAGCGTTACCGGCATAAAGCGCGGTCTGCCGGGTGAGCCCCGCCGCCCTGTCGGCGGCGGATTTGAAAAGATTTGGCATAGGAATGTCCATAGCAGCTAAGACCTGGAATTATGGCGAACACAAGGCGGGCAATACAAAAATTGGCCAAGCGGGTAGGAGAGTGCCTTCCCAGACCGTGCATTGCCAGGGATGGCAATGCCGAGCCCCCATGGATGGGTTCACGGCGTGTCTGG
>NZ_JBBDSR010000051.1:0-36488 GCF_040904845.1 Marinobacter sp.
CATGTGCGTGGGCGTCGGCCAGGGTATTGCTACACTCATCGAACGGGTCTGAACCAAGGAGCCACCATGGCGTTTCTGAAACACAAAGGCCGCACGCTTTGTTACCGCCTACTGGGCGACAGCACCAAACCGCTGCTGATACTGGCCCACCCTCTGGGCATGACCCAGGGCGTGTGGGACGACATGCTGCCCGCACTGCTGGACAAGTTCCGGGTGCTGACATGGGACCTACCGGGTCATGGCACCAGCGCGGCCTGGCCGGAAGCAAGCGACCAGATCACCCCGGAAGACCTGGCTCAGGAAGCCCTGACACTCGCAGCAACTGCCAGTGCCGAGCACTTCCACTTTGTCGGTACGTCCATTGGCGGCGTGATTGGCCAGCAACTCATCAGCCAGCATTCAGAGCAACTGCTCTCCGCCACGCTCACCAATACCGGGGCCGTTATTGGCACACCGGAAGCCTGGAATACCCGCTCGGCCAATGTGCTGGAACTCGGCCTCAGCGCCATGGCGGTGGATATTGTGCCGCGCTGGTTCGGCCCCGCCGCCTGCGAACAGCAGCCAGCGCTGGTGGAGGGCTGGCGCGTGATCATGGGGCGCGGTGACGACCGCAGTTATGCACTGCTGTGCGAGCTGCTGGGCCGGACTGATTTCCGGGAGCAACTCAGCGGGCATCAGGTGCCGCTTCGCCTGATAGCCGGCGCGGACGACGTCGCCACGCCACCGGAAACGCTCCAGGCGCTGGCGCAATGCAGCGGCGCGCCGGAACCGCTCATTCTGGAGCAGGTCGGCCACGTGCCTTCGGTGGAATGCCCTGACAGGTTCAGCCGGATTCTGATGGATCATCTGGCCTGAGCATCGCCAAGGAAGCCAGGCCGGCGCATCGTCCGGCCTGGCTTGTCTGTCTCTTGCCAGGCCCGCTTTTCAGAATGCGGATAAACCTCTGCATTAAGCGGATAGGCTCTCCCCCAAATATCCCTTAGCTTTTCCGCACAATGCGAACCCTTGCCCAGCGGAAACAGAACCATGGACAACACCCTCACTTTCGAACAACAAACCTCGGAGTCCGGATCTTCCAAAGCGCCGGTCTACACAGCGCTGATTCTGGCAACCGCCTGCACTGCTGCAATAATCACCCTGGCCGACACAGCCGTTCTGGTCGTTCTCGCGGCCATTACCCTTGGACTGACAGCCACCGGCCTGATTCTCTGCGCCAGAATGCAGCCGGCCATCATTACGATCAGGGAACTAGCGCCCGCACCCGACTCCATGCCTGAACCGGTTCCCGAGCCGGAGGTGCAAGCGCCCGAACCGGAATCGCCGAATCCCATTCTGCTCCGCCATCTGGATGACCTGCGCACCAACGTGGACGTGATCCTTGAGGAAATGAGCGAAGCCGGCAAACTCGCCAAAGCCTCGGGGGGCAAGGTGACTCAGAGCGCCAGCAGTATTTCCGAGTCCGAAGCATCAATCCGGGAGCTGGCAGACTACTTGGACCGAATCGACGAGGTGTTTACCGAGCTGGGCAAGCAATCCGGGGAGATCGGTACCATCGTGGGAAATATTCAGGACATCGCCAAGCAGACCAACCTGCTGGCCCTGAACGCCTCCATCGAAGCGGCCCGCGCGGGAGAACACGGCCGTGGTTTTGCCGTGGTTGCCGACGAGGTGCGCCACCTCGCCGTGCGGGCCAACGAGTCCAGCGAAGGCATCGGTGCCATCGCCAAAAGCCTGAACACGACCTCGGTCGAGGCCGGTAACGGCGTAGATCGAATCCGGGCATCCTGTAATCAGTGTCTGGAATACTCCGGTGAGGCACTTCAGGCAATGAAGGACATCCAGGCCGGCGCAGTGGCGCGGATGGAAGTGGTACAGGGCATTACCAACCGGCTGGAGGTTCAGCGTGAGCTGACCGAGCGACTGTACTCGGACCTGAGCTCTGAACGCTGATTTTTTGACGGCCACCCTTCTGAATTTCAAAGCACAGTGGATACCGCTGCAATTACCGGACACCCCTGTGCAGAAAACGGATATTTCTATCGCCCTTTCACGCCTCTAATGACAGAACCCACAACAACAATCTGAGGTGTGAAGATGAACAGGCTCAAAACCCTTGCCAGCGCTGTGCTGGCAACCACCCTGACCGCCGGACTTTCAACTTCTGCCCTGGCGGCCGCCGGCGATCCGGTAAAAATTGGCGTTATGCTTCCATTCAGCGGCATTTACGCCCAGTTGGGCGAGGCCGGTCGTGACGGTCTGAAGCTGGCCCTGAAAGAGCAGGCCGAGAAGTTGCACGGATCGCCGGTTGAGTTCATTGAACTGGATACCGAAGCCAAACCATCCCGCGCGCCGGAGCTGGCATCTTCCATGTTGAACCAGCACGAAGCGGATTTCGTGATTGGCCCGGTGCATTCCGGCGTTGCCATGGGCATGATCAAGATGCTGCGTGGCAAGGACACCATCATGATTATCCCGAACGCGGGCTCCGCTGCGGCGACCGGCCCCCTGTGTTCCCCGAACGTTTTCCGCACCTCATTCTCGTCATGGCAGCCCTCTTACCCAATGGGTAAGGTCGCGCTCGACAAGGGCTACAAGAAAGTTTATGCCATCAGCTGGAACTACGGCATGGGCCGTGAAAGCCTGGACGCCTTCGAAGAGTCCTTTACCGCAGGCGGCGGAGAAATTGTCGAAAAGGTTCTTTTGCCGTTCCCGTCCACCAACTTTCAGTCCCACGTCAGTGACATCGCTGATGAAAAGCCAGACGCGGTATTCACTTTCTTCGCCGGCGGCGGTGCGATCAAGTTCGTCAAGGACTACGACGCCATGGGCCTGCGCGGCAAAATCCCTCTGCTGGGCTCCGGCTTTCTCACCGAGGGCACTCTTCAGGCCCAGGGTGATGCCGCTGAAGGCGTGATGACCGGCCTGCATTATGCCGAACAGCTGGATGTCCCCAAGAATCAGCAATTCCGGGAAGCCTTCAACACCGAATACGGCCACTACCCGGACATCTACGCGGTCCAGGGCTACGACGCAGGCCAGGCCATTGCCAGCACCATCAACCAGCTTGAGGGTGATATTTCGGACAAGAAGGCCGTGATCAGCACCATGGAGACACTGACCATCGACAGCCCACGGGGAGAGTTCACTTTCTCCAAAGCTCACAACCCGATCCAGAACATCTATCTGCGGGAAGTAAAAGATGGCGTGAACGTGGTGCAGACTGTGGCTGCCGAGGCACTGGAAGATCCGGCCCGCGGCTGCAAGCTCTGAGCATTGGCCCAGTTTGACTCCCGGCAACCGCCGGGAGCATCCCCCGAAGCCGCCCGCCTGCCCCTGAACTGACTTACTCTGTAAAACCGTTGGGTATCACTATGTCTACCGAACTTTTCTTCGTGCAACTCATTAATGGTCTCCAGTATGGGTTGCTATTGTTTCTGATTGCCTCTGGCCTGACCCTGGTGTTCGGCGTAATGGGCATCCTCAATCTGGCCCATGGTTCCATGTACATGGTAGGCGCGTACCTGGTGTGGTACTTCGTTGCCGTCACCGGCAGTTTTACCGTCGCCGCCATTCTCTCTGCGATCATCGCCCTCGGTCTGGGCATATTAATCGAGCGGGTGTTGATACAGCGGCTCTACCACCGCAATCACCTGGATCAGGTGCTGCTGACCATCGGCATGATCTTCGTGTTCAACTCCCTGCAAAGCATTCTCTGGGGTAACGACCCCTACGGCGTCGCGGTTCCAGAGGCGCTGAGCGGTGCCGTGCCTTTTACCGATAACTCCAGTTACCCGATCTATCGCATCTTCGCCGCTCTCATCTGCATCGGCATCGCCGCCGCGCTCTATTTTGTGGTGAGCAAAACCCGCCTGGGCATGTTGATCCGCGCCGGTGAATCCAACCGGGAAATGGTCGAAGCCCTGGGTGTAAACATCAAAAGCCTCTACACCATCGTGTTCGCCATCGGTGTCATGCTCGCCGCCATTTCGGGAATCATCGCTGCGCCCATGCGCTCGATTGTTCCTGGCATGGGGGAAAGCGTACTGATCACCTGCTTCGTGGTGGTGGTCATCGGTGGCATGGGTTCTATCAAGGGTGCCTTTGTGGGGGCGCTACTGGTCGGGGTGATCAGCACCTTCGCCGCCGTTCTCATGCCGACCATGTCCAACATGGTTATCTACCTCTTTATGATCCTGGTGCTGCTGGTGAAGCCCCAGGGCCTGTTCGCCAAGTAAGCGGGAGCCGAACATGATTTTCGAGAAACGCACCGAACGACTTTTCCTGGCGATCTTCTTTATCATCGCCCTCTGTATCCCCCTGTTCCTGGAGGCCAACTCCTTCTTTGTGGGGAAAATCACCACCATACTGATCCTGTCGGTATTCGTGATGTCCCTGGATTTCCTGGTGGGGCGTGTTGGCCTGGTCACTCTGGGGCACGCACTGTTCTACGGGTTGGGGGGTTATCTGTTCGTGATCCTCACGCCGGAGTACGAAGCGGTCAATTTCTGGATTTACGCTCTCTACGTCATGGGGCTCAGTGCTCTGGTCGCGCTGATTGTTGGTGTTGTGGTACTGCGAACTTCCGGGATCTACTTCATCATGATCACCCTGGCCATATCGCAGATGGCCTACTACTTTTTCTTCGACTCGCTGGAGTTCGGTGGCGGCGACGGCCTGTTCATCTTCATGAAGCCGGACACCAGTATCTTTGGCTTGAGCTTCCTGAATCTGGATAACCCCACCCACTTCTATTACCTGTCACTGCTGGCGGTTCTGATCACCCTCGTGGCCATCAAGATCATTCTGCGCTCACGGTTCGGCCGCATTGTGGAGGCCAGTCGGCTCAACCCCGAGCGCACGGAGGCGCTGGGCTACAACATCTTCGCGTTCCGCCTGATCAGCTACATCATCGGCAGCACCCTGGCCGCTTATGCCGGCCTGCTGTTTGCGCTGCAATACGGCTACGTGAACCCGCAGTTCATGACCTGGGAGATGTCCGGCACCGCGCTGGTGATGTCCATCCTCGGCGGCATGGGCACCATCTACGGCGCCATTCTGGGCACCATTACTTATGAAGCCCTGCTGTATCTCTTCGAACACATGAGCGAAGACTGGATGCTGTTCATGGGCGGCGCCATCATCCTGATGGTCCTGCTGCTGCGCAAAGGCCTGGCCGGCTACCTCGAAAAGCTGCTGGAGAAATAATCATGGCGAACGAGATCATTCTGGAAACCGAATCCCTCAGCAAACACTGGGGCGGCATCAAGGCGCTGAATGACATTTCACTGCAATTTCAGGACAAGCAGCTGCATGGCGTGGTCGGCCCCAACGGTGCCGGCAAGAGTACCCTGCTGAACATGCTGTGCGGAACGCTGAAACCCACCAGCGGGTGCATCTTTCACAAGGGCGATCAGATCGAGGGTATGAAACCCTGGAAGTTCGTGCGCCGGGGCATTGGCCGCAGCTTCCAGAAAACCAACATCTACGCCGAGGTTACCTGCCTGGAAAACTGCGCCGTCGCAGCCCAGCGCCGCTTCACCGGCAGTTTCAACCTGTTCGCATCACGTCACGCCAACACGCTGGTCCGGGAAGCGGCGGAGAAGGCCCTGCATCAGGTTGGCCTGGCGGACCGAATCAATACCATGGCCGCTGAAATTTCCTACGGCGAACAGCGCCAGCTGGAACTGGCTATGGTACTGGCGACCGATCCCTGCATCCTGCTGCTGGACGAACCCATGGCAGGCATGGGGCACGAGGAATCGCAGCGCATCATTGAACTGCTGAACCAGCTCAAGCAGACCTACAGCATTGTGCTGGTCGAACACGATATGGACGCCATTTTTGAACTCTCGGACCAGTTGACCGTACTCGATAACGGCACCCACCTGATCACCGGCACGGTGGATGAAGTGCGCAATGATCTAAGGGTGAAAGAAGCCTACCTGGGTAAGGAAGACGAGGAGGAAGCGGCATGAGTAACAGCCTACTGGAAGTAAAGAGCCTCAATACGCTGTACGGCCGCAGCCACATTCTCCACGACCTGTCCTTCCGTCTTGAGAAAGGACAATCGATGAGCTTGATGGGGCGCAATGGCATGGGCAAAACCACAACGCTCAAATCGATTCTCGGCATCGTGCCCCCTCGCAGCGGTCATGTCTATTTCGATGGGGAAGATATAAGCAACCTGCCAACCTGGAAACGCATGCGGCGCGATATCGCTTACGTTCCGGAAGGTAGGGGCATGTTCCACAACCTCACCGTAAAGGAACACCTGCAAATAGCCGCGCGCCCCGACAGCAACGGTAAAACCAGCTGGGACTTTGAGCGTGTCATGACGACTTTCCCCCGACTTCAGGAACGACTGTCGAACCTGGGTACGGAGCTGTCCGGAGGCGAACAACAAATGCTGGCCATCGGCCGTGCACTCGTGACCAACCCCCGGCTGATGATTCTTGACGAGGCCACCGAAGGCCTCGCCCCGCTGATTCGACAGGACATCTGGAATGTCATCGCGACCATTCGCGAGTCCGGCATTTCCACATTGATCGTGGACAAGAACATCAAGGCACTGAAGAAACTCTGTGACCGCCATGTGGTGGTGGTTAAGGGACAAGTTCATTTCGATGGCAGCTCACAAGAGCTGGACCAGAACCTGGAAAAAGTCGAAACCGCACTCAGTGTGTAAACGTACAAAAAACGGATAGGGATGTTCATTAACCGGATATTTGACCCAGCCTGAATAACCGATAGTTCAAGTGCCAAACAACAAGGAGAAAGCACATGAACTATCGACACTCACTGCTGGCGCTGGCGATGGCGTCCGGCCTCGGCACCGCCCCCGCGACCCACGCTCTCGAACTCGGCGAGTTTAACGACACCAAATTCAGCATTGGTGGCTTTTTCAAGGCCGAAGGTATCTATGAAAAGGTAGACGACGGCGATTCCCGCATTTTTGGGCGTTCTAACCAGTCTCGCGTTAACCTGAAAGCCGTTACCCAGAAGCAGGGCCACACCATCGTCGGTTTTGTTGAAGGCGACTTTTACGGCGGCACCTATCCAGGTGAGAACGATGACCTTCGGCTTCGCCACGCCTTCATCAAGGTGGACCAGACCACGGTGGGGCAGACCTGGACCGGTCAGTTCTGGGGCGTGGCCTATCACGATTATCTGGATTTCCTGGGCGGCCCACGGGGCACACTGGGTGGCTTCAACTTCCGCACCACCCTGATCAGCCACGAAGTTGCCGGTTTCCGCTTCACCGCGCAAGATCCGGTCAATAACGATGCCGATACGCCGGACCTGGCCGTCAACTACAACCTGAATCTTGATGGTGGGCACCGTGTCACCCTTACCGCTTCCGGACGCGAACTGGAGAATGGTGACTTTGTCGGCGGTGGCGCTGTTGGCTCCAAGTTCATGATCGGGCCCCACAGTTTCAATCTGAATGCCCATCACGGCGAAGGTTTGGGTGCCTTTACCGGCGTGGGCGTGAACAACAGTCTGGCATCCCCGGATGTGGAAAATGGTAATGCCGTCAGCCAGACCGGCGTTGATGTCGGTTTCCGCTTCGTCATCAACAGCGAATGGCGCGCCAACGTGGCCTACACCGCCGTCGAGGTAGACGACATCGCCGACACGAATTACGAGGCCCACCGCGCCAACCTGATTCATGCCGTAACGCCGGACCTGGATGTAGGCGTGGAATGGCGCAAGTATAACCTTGCCTTTGGCCCCTTGCTGCCAGAAGGCCAGCAGGTTGAGGTCATGGCCAAGTACAAATTCTGATCCGGACCGTCAGAATTGGTATCCTTGCCAGCAAACCGCAGAACAGGTACCCGGCGTTTCCAGGGTGCCTGTTCTGCGCTGACAACCGACGGCATCAGTCATTTCAGAATGGACACACCCATGGCAGAAGAAAGCCCAAAGCGACAGGGAATCGGATCGCTGGAAATCGGTCTTCACATCCTCAATTACATTTCCACAGCCTCCAGGCCACCCACTCTCAAAGAGCTCTCTGGCGCGCTGGACCTCTCTCCGAGCCGGGCCCATAAATATTTGGTCAGCCTGTTACGAGAGGGCTACATCAATCAGGTGAACCAGACCCAGTACACTCTGGGCAACTCCAGCCTGACCCTGGGCATATCGGCCCTGCGCCGGATCAATCCGATTCATTTGTCCTATGAGGCGGTGGATCGCCTCAACGAGCAGACTGATAAAACCGTGTCCGTCACCGTATGGAACGGCAACGGCCCGCTGGTGATCAAGTGGCTAGACTCCAGCCATCCCATCTCGGTGAACGTGCGGCTCGGTGCGGAGCTCTCCCCTCTGAATTCCGCGTCCGGCAGGATCTATCTGGCGCATCTTCAGGACAGTCGCCGCAAACAACTGGTGGATCAGTATTACAAAAGCTCCCAAATACTGCCCAAGAGCAACGGAAAGTCCCTCACCCGGGAAGAGTTACAGCCGCATCTTGATCGCATCAAAAAGGACAATTACTGTGCGTTTTTCAGTGATTACCTGCCCGAAATCAATGTGCTGAGCATGCCAGTGTTCGACATCAACGGCAGCATTGTCACCGTGATCACCCTGCTGGGGCTGAACCGGGACTCGGATATCAGCGAGGGTTCCTTCCTGTTCGAAAAGGTGCGGGAATGCAGCGACCGTATTACACGGCAAATATGCGGCCTTCAGAGAGAGCACAACGGCCGTAACTAACCGGCCATTCTCAGGGTTTCAGAGGGCAGCTCGCCAAACGTCTTACGGTAATCCGACGAGAACCGTCCGAGGTGGCTGAAACCATAGTCCAGAGCAATCTCCGTGACGTTGCGGCACTTGCCCTGGAGGAGATCTTCCCGCAGTTTCTGCAACTTCAGCTGCTTGATGTAGCATTTGGGCGTGGTGGAAAACGCTTTGGAGAAGGCGTTATAGGTAGAACGCACACTCATATTGGAGACGGAGGACAACGCTTCAATATCAATCGTGTTGCGGATGTTTTCCTCGATATACCCGAGCATTTTACCCAGCGCCGGCGTGCATGCCGCCCCCTGTTCCAGCCCTGACCAGTTACTGGGAAATTTTTTCAGCAGCTTCTTCAGAATGATCTCCCGATAGGGCGCACAGACCAGGCTGATGTCATCCTCTTCTGCTTCGTCAAGGTCCGAAAGTACCGCCTCCATAATATTGAGCAGTGCCGGGCACTCCCTGAGATTAACCGGTGCCCGGGTGAAGCGGATACCGTTGTCAGGTAGCCGGCCATTGGCCACAACCCGAGCGTTATTCAGGAGATGCTCAGGCATCCTGATGATCAGCTTCTCACAGTCTTCTGAGTACTCCAGGTCGATTTTTTCATAAGGGTTCACCATCACGGCTTCACCCGCACGCACTTTCATGCGCTCGCCGGGCTGGTGCCACACGCACTCGCCCCGGGTCACGATCTGGAAATGATAGATGGACTCCAGCTCAGGACTCTTCACTCGCACGTGATTACCATAGCTCAGCTGTGACAACCCGAAGCCGGCAAACTCCCTGAAACTGAGCCTGGACTTCCGTTTCTGCTCGCCCAGCATCTCCAGACGGTGCTGCCCGATATGCTGGTTAACGAATGAAGACACCTCTTCCGGATGTGCCCCCTGTAGCATGGTAGCGCCCGCCAATGAGTGACCAAACATCTCTCGCCTCATTTACTTATTATTAATGCGTTCACCTTATATAAATTACAGTGATCAATCAACGATCAGTTTGACGTGCGATATCCAGCCTCATCCTCTCAACCTGTGCTATGTTTTTTATACCTCCCAAACAGGCAGGCCGTTCACATGAGTAACCCCAAACACTCGCTGTTCTGGATGACGCTTTTCCTCGCCGTTGTGGTAGCCGTGTGCGCCCTCATCCATGCGCCCCTGGCCACCGCGTTCATGGCCAACTGGGTCTTTAACCTGCTCATTCTCGGGGTGCTGATTATTGGCATTGCGCTGACATATCGGCAGGTCGCCATACTGTTCCCTGAGTTGCGCTGGATCTCCCAGTTCCGCACCGGCAATGCGGGGCTCTCGGTGCTGCAGGAGCCGCGCCTGTTGAAACCGCTGGCGAAACAGCTCGGTGATGAATTCAAGCGTGACCGCTTCACTCTGTCGACCCTGTCGCTGCGCACCGTGCTGGATGGCATTCATTCGCGCATGGACGAACAGCGGGAAATCACCCGGTACTTCATCAGCCTGCTAATTTTCCTGGGGCTGCTCGGCACTTTCTGGGGGCTGCTGGGCACCATCAACGCGGTGGGCGATGTCATCACCAACCTGAACATGGAGCAGGACGATTTCGGCGCTGTTTTCGCCGACCTGCAAGCCGGCCTGCAAACGCCCTTGCAGGGCATGGGCACAGCTTTCAGCTCCTCTCTGCTGGGGCTGGGTGGTTCACTGATTCTTGGCTTTATGGACCTGCAGGCCGGCCACGCCCAGAACCGCTTCTACGATGGGTTGGAAGAGTGGCTGACCAGCGTCACCAATCTGGTGGATTACGTTGACGATCCCCGGCAACAGACCGAGTAACGCCCGATGATTGGCTCCCGACGCCGCGCGCGCAGCACCGTCAACGTCTGGCCGGGGTATGTAGACGCCCTGTCCGCCCTGCTGATGCTGATTATTTTCATGCTGCTGGTGTACGTGGTCAGTCAGCTTTACCTGTCTCAAACACTGTCCGACCGCAATACCGAACTGGCACACCTGAATGACCGCCTGAACGGGCTCTCCGAACTGCTGGGGGCAGAGGAAGACCGGAACACCGTACTCACAAGCCAACTGGGTGCCAGCCTGCAGCGAAACGACGAATTGCAGACGCGCTTCGACGGCGTGCGCAACCGGTTAATGCAAATCAGTGCAGAAAGTGGTGCCCAGGAAGAACGGCTGGAGGCCCAGAGCCAGGCCATTGCAGACCGGGATAAAACACTGGAAGAGAAAGACGAGTTCTCTGCCAGCCAACAGGACACGATACTGCAGCTATCCAACCAGATTGCAGCGCTTGAACAGCAACTCCGGGTGATCGCGAACGCGCTGGAGCTTCAGGAAGACGAAACGGCCGACCGGGAAGCCGAACTGGAAAACGTCAGCCGGCGCCTGAATACGTTGCTGGCAGAGCGGGTCAGCGAACTGGAGCAATATCAGTCGCAGTTTTTTAGTCGGCTGCGGGATATTCTGAAAGAAAACGAAAACATCCGCGTGGTCGGAGATCGATTTTTGCTGCCATCCGAACTGCTGTTTGCCTCAGGCTCTGCTCAGCTCGGGAGTGCCGGCCAACGCGAGCTGGCCAAACTGGCGGAGGTATTACTGGAGGTGGCTGACCGCATTCCAGATGACATCGATTGGATACTCAGAATTGATGGCCATACGGATCTGATCCCCATCAACACCGAACGCTTTCCGTCGAACTGGGAGCTGTCCACGGCACGCGCCGTCGCCGTGGTGCGCTACCTTGCCGGGGAAGGGGTTCCCGAACAAAGAATGGCGGCCGCCGGTTTCGGGGAGTTCTTCCCGGTGGCTGAAGGCACCTCACCGCAAGCGCTGCAACAAAACCGTCGTATCGAACTCAAGCTCACCGACCGCTAGCGCCTGCCGCTAAACGCGACTTACCCACCCCACCGAAACATGATGACCCGAGTGACTTAAGCTGGCTTGAAGCCAGGCCGAACAGCTCACAATGTAAACTGTTGTTAAATTTTGCCTGAAATACAAAAAATGGCTGAACTGACGCACCTATTTGGCCTGATAGGCCAATGTAACATTATAGATACATCCCTTAATTTTTAACCATTAACAAAAGTAAACAATAGCTAAAAATTTGTTACACTTAATAACAAATAGTACTCGCCAAGGGATCAACTGGCGATCGATAACAATCGAGAACGTGAGAAGGATCACACTAATGACCCACCTGTATAAATTTCTACTGGCCGGATGCGTTGCCCTACCCCTCCAGACGGCACAGGCGGAGGCACCGCCATTCCCCATTTCCTACAGCTTTTTCGGTGCCGAGATCAGCTACGTCGATTCAGGCAATTCCAGGGACAAGTCCTCGAACATTGATAACCTCGCGAACTACCCGGAGTACGGCGTCACGCTCGGGCATCAGTTCAACCCCAACTTCACATTAATGGGGGCCTTCACCTACGGCGATGCGGAAACCCGCACCTCCGACATCGATACCGACATTCTGCGTGGCTCGCTGGCGGGCAGAATTCACCCAGGCAAGTTCCGGTTTGCGGGCTGGCGGCCCTTTGCCGGTGCCGGGTACAGCTATACCGACATTGATGTGGACGGTGCGCCAAGCTCCAAAACCGAAGACGGACTGTACTTGGAAGGCGGCCTGCAACGGATGGTCAGCGAACGGTTCGTTTTTGAAGCCGGTGTCCGGGCGCGCACAGAGCTCGAAGATGGCTACGTGGATGGTCAGGCTTTTGCCGGCGTTCAGTTCCTTTTCAACCAGTGGTACCCGCAGCCTCCCGCAGTCACAACCTTTGAGCGCCCGGAACCCGTCGAGCCGCCCAAGGATTCAGACGGTGATGGCGTTATGGACAACCGGGATCTATGCCCGAATACGCCCAGAGGTGCCCTGGTGGACTCCGACGGTTGCGCGAAAAAGCTCACCAAAGAAATCAAAGAAACCCTGTACGTGGAATTCGACCTCGATGGCACGGAGGTCAAACGCCAGTACTTTGATGAGATTGAAAAGCTGGCCGACCTGATGACCCAGTATCCAACCAGCCGCATGCTGCTTGAGGGCCATACCGACAGCTCTGGCAGCGCCAGTTACAACCAGAACCTTTCCCAGAGCCGTGCAGACTCCGTGATGAAGGTATTAGTCAAGGAATTCGACATCAGTTCTGCACGCATCTCAACCACGGGTATGGGTGAGTCCCAGCCCATCGCGGACAACGCGACGGATGAGGGCCGCGCGCAGAACCGCCGGGTTGAGGCCATCCTCACCGGCAAACACACCGAAATCATGAAAAAATAAAAGAGGCTCAACATGGCTAATATCCCATATCAACTAGGGGTGGGCGTCACGGCCCTTTCCCTGATGATCGCAGGTTGTGGCGGTAGCGACGGCCCCGGCGATCCACGCATCCCGGTACAAAACGCGCCATCTGGTGATGGCGGCAACAACGTCGGCGGTGATCAGGAAACCTTCTGCACATCCGAAAGCACCGTCTTCGAAGTATCTGAATTCGTGCCCCAGAATGGCGAGCAGGGGGTTGAACTCAACCGCAGCCTCCGGGTGACCTTCAACAGCGAGGTTGATGAGACCTCTGTCAACCAGAACTCCCTGCCATTGACGATTAATGGCGATGCGACCGTGGTTGCGGCCACTTATAACACCATGGGCAAGGCCGTTGTTATTAATCCCAATGACAATCTGATGGCCAATACAGACTATCAGGTGACCGCCACAACAGACCTGCGGGCCCTTTGTGATGAAGACGGTGACCTGGTCAAGAATCTGGCCGAGAACGACTCTGCCGCATTCAAGACCGGCGGTGAAATGGATAATCAGGCCCCATCCGCTGTCGCTTCGTCGCCGGAGGATGGCGAAACGCTGGCCCCGACGGACACCAACATCTATGTCGAGTTCGATGAAGAGATTGACCCTCAGTCCGTCAACTCAAACAACTTTACCGTCACTGAGATCGACGAGAACGGCAATCCGGTTGCCACTGTTGAGGGCGCGATTAACCCGGTTGGTAATGCCATCGAGTTCAACCCTGACAGCAACCTGAGCTTCCAGACGTTCTACGAAATCACGGTGGATACAACCATCACCGATCTCGCCGGCAACCGCCTGGTTCAGTCTGAGACCTATACCTTCCGTACGGGTGGTTTGGTGGTCCTTCTGGACAACACCCTGCTGGCAGAGCCTCAGACAACCCAGTCCGAAGGTTTTAACAGCGGCATGCTCGTCGATGGCTTGCATACGCTTGGCGGCACACTACTGTCTGCCCTGGAATTTGGTGATTCCGAGGACGGCCTGAACAGCGTCGACAACGCGCTGATTCTGCAGATTCCGCTGGTGGAAGACCTGCTCACAGCTCTGACAGGACTGAATGCAGGTGAAACGCCGTCACTGGATGACACCGACCCGACCGAATACTCATCGGCGCTTGTCGCCGTGTGTGACCCGAAATCAATCAGCACGACAGACCCGAAAGCAGACTGCGCGCTTGCCCTGGACCTTGGCCTCGATGCGACTCAGCTTCAGAGTCTGGCGGATGCCTTTACAGGTGGCAATCCGGAACAAATCCCAGCCCTGATCCAGGCCATGGCTGAGACCTTCGCTTCCGGTGACTTCAACAACCTTCCGCCGGAACTGTCGGAAGCTCTGGGTGGTCAACTGTTCCCTGTCAACGATGGCCTGGGTGTCGAGTTCCGCCTGGTGGACGACAGCAGCATTCCGCTTCCTGCCGCTGCCGAAAATGCCCTGCTGGAGGTGCTGGAAGCGTTCAATGCCATTCCGGTACTGGGCGACCTGTTCAACCTGGATGACGGCAAGTCACTGGTCGACCTCGGTCTGCTGGAAGGTTCCCTGCTGGGTGTTGATCTGGGTGCCCTGGCTTCCGTGGATGTCCTGAGCGGCACGAAAACGTTCATCGGTGAGAAAGGCGTTCTCAACCTCGGCGGCTCCCTGTTCGATCTGCTGCTGGGCATGATTCCCGAGCCAGGCGGTGACCTGCCGCTGTCTCCGGAAGATCTGCCGCTGATCGGTGATCTGCTGAACATGGACGACATTCCGCTGGATCCAGCACGTCTTGGTGAATTGGCTGAGATGCTGGAACTGCCAGAGGGCTTTGAGTTTGATCCTGCGACCCTGCCGTTGATCGGCGACATCCTCTCCGCACTGCCAGATGACTTCGCGGGTGGACTTCCCGATGGCGGTGAGGGGAGCGACCTGCCCGAACTGCCCGTACTGGGTGATCTCATCCAGCTGCTGGACCCATCCAGCCTTGATGGCGATCAACTGACATCCATTCCGGTTCTGGGCGATCTGGCCGAACAACTGCTTGCCCTGAGCGATGGCGGAGACATTGATTCACTGCCGTTGGCTGGTGAGCTGGCGATGCTGCTGGATGGTGGCGAGTTGGGTGGAGACAGCCCCCTCGGTCCGTTGGCCGAACTGCTCAATCCAGAGCAGTTGGAAGACGCACCCTTGTTGGGTGATCTTCTGGAATTGCTCGGAGGCTAGGTTAATTGTCGGATTACGGCTGCGCCTAATCCGACCTACGCTGGATCCAGTGCCAGCTCTCCGTAGGTCGGATTAGCACAGCGTAATCCGACAACATTGGATTCAGTGCCAGCCCTCCGTAGGTCGGATTAGCGCAGCGTAATCCGACAACATTGTTGGAGGACCTCCTTGGGCTACTGAGCCTCTAATCCAGAGACCTGACCATCAAAAAACCCGCCAGCTGGCGGGTTTTTTGATGGCTGAACTAAAAGTGAATCACGGTCCGGATGCTCTTGCCCTCATGCATCAGCTCAAACGCTTCATTGATGTCCTCCAGCGGCATGTTGTGAGTAATAAACACATCCAGTGGAATCTCGCCCTTCTCGGCTTTTTCCACATAACCCGGCAGTTCAGTACGGCCTTTCACGCCGCCGAACGCGGAGCCTTTCCAGACCCGGCCGGTTACCAGCTGGAAGGGACGGGTACTGATTTCTTCACCGGCCCCGGCCACACCAATAATGATCGACTCGCCCCAGCCTTTGTGGCAACACTCCAGCGCCGCACGCATAACCTTCACGTTACCGATGCATTCAAAGGAATAATCCACGCCGCCATCGGTCATGTCCACGATCACTTCCTGGATCGGCTTGTCGTAATCGTTCGGATTGACCACATCGGTCGCGCCCAACTGTTTCGCGATATCGAACTTACCCGGGTTGATGTCGATGGCGATGATACGGCCGGCCTTGGCCATGGTCGCGCCGATAATGGCCGCCAGGCCGATGCCGCCAAGACCGAAAATGGCCACGGTTGCCCCTTCTTCCACCTTGGCGGTATTCATCACCGCACCAATACCGGTGGTCACGCCACATCCCAGCAGGCACACCTTGTCCAGCGGTGCTTCCTTGGGGATTTTGGCCAGGGAGATTTCCGGCAGCACGGTGTACTCAGAGAACGTCGAGCACCCCATGTAGTGATAAAGCGGCTCGCCGTTGTAGGAAAAACGCGAGCTTCCGTCCGGCATCACACCTTTACCCTGAGTGGCCCGTACCGCGCCACACAGATTAGTCTTGCCGGAGGTGCAGAACTTACACTCACCGCATTCAGCGGTGTAGAGGGGAATGACGTGGTCTCCGACTTCCAGATTTTTGACACCCGGACCCACCGCCTCAACCACACCGCCGCCTTCGTGGCCAAGGATGGTCGGAAACAGGCCTTCGGGATCGGCACCCGACAGGGTGTACGCGTCTGTATGGCATACGCCGGTAGCCACGATGCGTACCAGCACTTCACCCTCCTGGGGCGGAGCAACGTCAACTTCTACGATTTCGAGCGGCTTGTTGGCTTCAAACGCCACCGCAGCGCGGGATTTAATCACTGGCAGGCTCCTCTGGATTGCTCGGAGGTCTCGGTTAACCCGGACCCCGGATGTTTGACGAATACTAGACGACCGGTCTAATATAACAGACATGACATCGAACGACACCCGCACCCACATCATTCACACCGGAGCCGATCTGATTGGCCAGAAAGGCTTTGGTGCAACCGGCATCAACGCCGTGCTGACCGCAGCCGGTGTGCCCAAAGGGTCGTTCTACCATTACTTTAGCAGCAAGCACGACTTTGGTCTGGCGGTTATCGACACCTTCGCGGAAGAATACGACGCCAGGCTGGATCAGATTCTTAACGACACCAGCCGTAGCTGCGTAGATCGTCTACGCGCCTATTTTGACACTGGCTTAGAAACCATGACCAGCTGCGAATACACCCGGGGCTGCCTGATTGGCAATCTGGGCCAGGAGTTGGCCGGCCAGAACGAAGCCTTCCGGCAGCGCCTGAACACCGTGTTTGCCGGTTGGGAAAAGCGCTTCGAACAGTGCCTTCTTGACGCCCGGCAGTCGGGCGACATCGACTTCGATATTGACCCTGCAGACGCCGCCAGCTTTCTGTTGTCCGGCTGGGAAGGGGCTATTTTACGCTCAAAAGTGCTTAAGTCCGTGGAACCCATGGAGCGTTTCGTACGGGTCTTTTTCAGGCAGTGTCTGAACATGCCCTGAATTTTTTCGACCTCTCACTAGTAGACTGGTCTAATTAACTTTGTTTAATCCAAAAGGAACAAACCCAATGAGCAGCCACCACGATCCACTGTTTCACCCTGTCCACCTGGGCGACCTGGCCCTGCCCAACCGGGTGCTGATGTCACCATTAACACGGTCCCGCTCGAGCCAGCCCGGTGACATTCCCAACGACATGAACGCCCACTATTATCAGCAGCGCGCCAGCGCCGGTCTGATCCTCAGTGAAGCCACCCAGGTTTCGCCCCAGGGCAAAGGCTATGCATTCACGCCGGGCCTCCACTCGCCGGAGCAGATTGATGGCTGGAAAAAGGTCACCGGTGCCGTGCACAAGGCCGGCGGCCGCATTCACGCGCAGTTGTGGCACGTAGGGCGCATTTCCCACCCGGAGCTGCAACCCAACGGTCAACAACCCGTTGCGCCTTCGGCGATCCGGCCTGAGGGTGCCAAGACGTTCATTAGCGCCGATTCCGGCATGGTCGACATTCCCGAGCCCCGCGCACTGGAATCCGGTGAAATGGCGGATATTGTCGAGCAATACCGCCAGGGTGCACTGAACGCAAAAAGCGCGGGCTTTGATGGCGTCGAAGTACATGCCGCCAACGGCTACCTGCTGGACCAGTTCATTAAAAGCGGCAGCAACCAACGCACCGACGAATACGGCGGCGCGGTGGAAAACCGGCTGCGGCTGCCATTGATGGTGATCAAGGCGGTGATTGAGGTCTGGGGTCAGGATAAGGTCGGTGTCCGCGTTAGCCCTACCGGTAGCTTTAACGCCATGGCTGACGACAACCCCGTTGAGACCTTCGGTGCCTTCGCCCGACAGCTGAACGATCTGGGCGTTGCCTACATCGAAGTGGTGGAAGACTCGTTCCAGGGCAACCACGCCAACGGTCGCCCGGAAGAAGTCATCGACGCCATCCGCCACGGTTTCAAAGGTACCTACATTGCCAACGGTGCCTATACCGCTGAAGAGGCCCGCACCCGCATCAGCCAGGGTCGCTGTGACCTGGTGACGTTCGGCCGCCCATTCATCGCCAACCCCGACCTGCCGGAACGTTTCCGCCAGAATGCGCCATTGAACGAATGGGATGACAGCACGTTTTACGGCGGTGACGAGCAGGGTTACATCGATTACCCAACACTGAACGAACTCGAAGCCAAAGCCTGATTGAAACTATCCTGGTCAGCTCGACCCCGAAGGCGCGTTCATCAACCGCTAGCGCGGCAATTCAGCGCAGCCAGTCGGTCGGCATCTGGTTGATGCCGCCGACTGGCCGGTGTGATACTGGGCGTTCACTGACACAGGAAGCGTGGCACCATGAACGAATCCCAGCAGGCGCTTGCCCGCATCATCGACAGCTACAACCGCAAACGGGCCTGGAACAATCCCGACCACTGGGCCAACCCGGAAATGTGGGGTAAGGCCTGGTGGTGAGCGGTTGTCAGAACGACGATTTCACACAGTTGCGCCCGGACTCTTTCGCACTATAAAGCGCTGCATCTGCTCGCTGGATGATTTCATGGGGCGTATCCCCCGGCCGAAAGGCCGCCACACCCACGCTGATAGTGATCTTTTCCGGAACGGAAAAGCGGTAGCTTTCGATGCTCGATCTGAGGCGATCCGCCACGGGCAGGGCGCAATCCAGAGACGTCTCCGGCAGAATAACCAGAAATTCCTCGCCACCCCAACGGCCGGCAATTTCCGACTCACGAATGCCCTGGCTCACCTGGGAGGACACGGCGGATAGAACGGCGTCCCCCTCATTATGGCCGAAACGGTCATTAATCGATTTGAAATGGTCCAGATCAAAAATAATGAGTGAAAAGGAGCTGCCATACCGAGTGCAGCGCGCCACTTCCTGATCCATGAAACTTTCGATCTTGTGGCGATTGTAAAGGCCGGTCAGTTGATCGTGTACAGCCTGATAGGTCAGCGAATGCAGCAACTGATTTCGATTCAGCGCGCTGCCGAACAGATTGGCCATCAGTTCCGCGGTCTGCGATCTTTGGGGCGTCCAGGGATTTACGGCAGAGGTCATCTGGATCCCCAGGATACCCGATATCCTGTCGCCCCGGTGCACCATAGCCAGCAGAACAGATTGTTTGTGTTTCAGTGACAGCAAATCCCGCAGGAATTCCAGTTGCGGAGGCATATCGCTGTCAGCCGGGAAAATGACACTCGGCCTGCCTTCAAAGACTTTGGCCAGGGCCGCGGTAATGACCGGGTATTTTCTGACCCTCGGCTGACGCAGCGTTTCAATGCTTTCATCAGCCCATTCATGGCTGACCCACACCTGCTGGCTGGCATCTTCCAGCTGGCACAGAAACACCCGATCCGCCCGGTAGAAATCCCCCAGTGCACGGCAGGTACTGGTGAGCCCCTCGTCGGTATCCTCCGGGTCCAGAGTTAACAGGTCCGTGCTGATACGACGCACCATCTGCTCCGAAAGCACCATCTGTTCCAGTTGGCCTTTGGCCTGGTGGCGCTCAATGGCCAGACTGGCAATCGCGATGGGGTCGGTCAGGGCATCAATGTCATCATCCCCTGGCGTCCAGGGCTCTTCGTGATAGACATCAAAAGTACCCAGCAACTCTCCGCTGCTGCCGATCACCGGCTCGGACCAGCAAGCCCGCAACCCCGCCAGATCGGCCTCGTCACGATAAAGGTCCCAACGGTCGTCGGAACGGGTATCCCGCGTCACCACCCGGCCACGGATAAATACGGCTGTACCACTGCTGGCTGCGCCAAAGGCCACGGGCAGACCATCCAGCGCCTCACGAAACGCGTTCGATAGTGACCGTCCTCCGACCCATCGCAGGCGAGCACCTTCCACATCGTGCACCATGAGCCCACAGCGCGCTCCGGCCATGAGGGCTTCCGCCATCTCGGCAAGATGATCGAGCGTCACGTATAAGCCGTTGTCGTTGGCCATGGATATCATGGCCTTGTGGCGATATCGATCGGCTTTTTCGGCATGTTTGCGGTCGGTGATGTTCACCCCGGTGAACATCAGGGCCTGCCCGGCCTTATAGGAGATGAGGGACAGCGAACTGTCAAGCCAGACCGGGTGCCGGCCCCTGGGCTCAAAATACCATTGGAATTTTTGAAGACCGGAACGGCCAGTCTTGTAAATGGTTTCCTCAAAGTCCAGCAGGCTGAATGGCGCGGCAGACCACGCGCCCGGCTTTTGCATGACCTCGGCGGTCAGCTGCTCTTTCGTCTTCACCCCAAAGGCCGTCATAGCGGTTTCGTTGGCATAAAGTACCGATTTGCTCGAACTGTCCAGTAGCATGACCGCAATGGCGGATTGGTCGAAGAGTGTGCGGAGATCCCGGTCCGCATTGCGCAATGACCGGTTGGCGGAGCCCATCTCCATGCTGAGCCCCTGCACCCGTTGATTCAGACGCCGGTACCGCAGCACGGAAAATACCAACACGGCTCCCAGTATGGCCGTTAAAATTGGAAGGGCTACTGCCAGGCCATTCTCTGAAAGTAATGTCCAGTAATCCGATACCGTTGATTCCACTCGCCCGCCGTCCATGCCTGAAACTGGATTCACTCTTCCACTATAGACACATTTTCAATCAGTTGTGTTGTGTTTTGGTTAGCGTTTACGACAGTGCCTCTCCTTTGAGCTTGCGCTTCACGCCTTATTGCGGTTCAACGATGTCCACGTTCTCCACAAGTTGTGTGCCACTCTGTTTCGCGGCTACGACACTGACCTGTTGACCGCCAAAGCTGATCCCCAGTGATTCCGCTGTTGGCTTTACCAGTACGTTCAGAAGATTGTAGCCCACAGCTTTCACCGCGGGTGACAGAACTTCCTCAAAAAGGTCGTGGATGGCCGCTTCCAGAACGTCTGCGCCTGGATCGTCCACATCCTCATCCTCCGAGGTGTCCACCCCGAACAGGTTAATATCGATATTGTGAATAATCGGTTCCAGTTCGCTATCCACGGCCTGCTCCGCGCTGCTGGCATTGCTGTACTCACTGACACGACAACTGTCACCGCTGCAGTCCAGTTCGTAGTCATCAAAGAGGTGTCGCCCTTCCGGAACGGTAATGCCACCCTGCACGGAGTATTCGAAGTTTACATCGGCCAGGGGCTGTTCAATGCCAAGGATCGAGATCATCAACTCCAGGGATTTTTCCTGGTGCACCAACTGAAACGCCCCGGTGTCGTCGATCTCTCCGGTACCCAGGGTGGCCGGTTCACGACGCAGGTCGACCGCAAGCGTCACATTGTTGTCCGTCCCCAGGGCACAGTCGGCAGCCACCAGCTCCCCGGATCCGCCGCCGAGGGCAATGGAGAGAGTCAACGGCGTTTCCAGCAGTCTGTACCTGATCCCCGGAAGCAGCACGCCCTCCTCTGCACCGCCGCTCTGCTGATACAGCGCCTTCAGTTCCAGCGCAATATCCGCAGCACGAAACCGGGTTTCCCATCGGCCGGTGCCATCCTGTTGCGCGGGCCCGATGGCCACTGTCGGCGGCTCATTGATAACCATCCGCAGCTCGACCTCGCTTTCGTCAATTTCATCGATAAACGGCAGATCCAGAAGGTGGAAGGCGTCTATCCGGATGGGTTCGCCATTGAGCGTCTGCTGGTTACCTGCGGCGCTGATTGCCAGGCCCACCAGCAGGTCATAGGCGCGGATGGAGGTATCGTCCGGCACACTGGCATGTTCAGCGATGCGGATGAGTTCGCTGATCACCACCGTTTCGACCCCGGCCGCCAACAGCAGATCGCTGGCCAGTTCGCCCACCGGTGAAGAGATTCCGGCGATATCACGAATCGCCGCCGCCAGATCATCGCCATTCAGCGGCAACAACTCCTCCAGACTGCCGACGCCGGCCTCGTTCAGCAGTTCTCCGACGCTGACCAGGGTGTTCTCCAGGCTACCCAGGTCAGTGACATCCAGGCCATAGTCGTCATCATCCAAAAGCGCGCCCATCAGGTACCCCAACAGACCATCATCGATGGCGGCGGTGGAGCCGGCGGCACTCAATGTTCCCACCACCTGTTTGCGAACCGCGGCATTGGCTTCCATGTCTATGCTGCCAAGCAGACCGGGGAGAAATCTAGACACCGGCTCGGTACGGCGAATGACAGCCAGTGCCGAATCACTCTGTTCAATGGCAGTCGGGTGAAAACGAAGAACTCCACCCTCTCCCGACTCCAGCACGCCCGGCCGCACCTGCAATGTTCCTCCCTCGCCTTCAAACCCCTGTGCCTGGGCACCCCCCATGGCGCGGGCGACCATCTGTTCAACGCTGACGTCCTCGCCGCCACAAGTCTGGCTTTCGCTGGACGCGGCGCTGGCCGCGGCATTGGCCTGACTCTGCATTTCCGACTGCAGCGACAGCAGGCGAGCGCCATCGACGGCCAGCACCATCATCAGAACGATCGCGGTCACAATCAGCGGGGTGATAAAAATCAACACCCCGCGCTGCTTCCGCACGCTCTTACTCATCGTCACGGGACGACTCCGCTATTTGGTCGGGAATGGCGCGCCTGAACGTTTCGGCGATTCGTTCCTGGCTATCCACATAGGACTGGACGGACAGCTCACTTTTATCCGGAGCGCCGGAACTGGCTTGCTGGTCTAGTTTTTGCCGGGCCTCCGGCTTACTTTCAAAGACCACCACGGAGTTGGACAGGCCGTGTGCGGGCTGGTTCTGGGCCAGCAACGGCATCGGTGCAACCATGAGTAAGACAGTCAGTATTTTTTTCATCTCGACCTCTTGAGCCTGGCAGCCAGTTTTTCAGCGTGGGCGACTTCGTCCATGGACAATTCGTACCTTTTCTGAAGCATCGCGATACCGGAGCGGTCATTGGTAATAAAGTAACCGGCAGCGAGGTTCTGACGCACCGCACCCTTACCGTTGGCCAATTCGAACGCCGTCCGCAACTCGAAAACCGCATCGTAATAGCCACCGGTCAGCAACAGTGCATAACCATAATCGTTACGAATATCAGAGGATGACGGATTCAGCTCCCGGGCCTTCCTCAATTGGCCAGTACCCTCGCTCAGCTTTCCCTGCTTCAGGTAAACCAGCCCCAACCCGTGATGCCCCATGGCGGAATCGCATTCGGTCGCCAGGGCCTGGAAAATGTCCTCTGCTTCAGCCACCTGATTGGTTGACGCCAGCAACTGGCCCCGCCTTACCCAGTGCTGCTCGGTTGCCAGCCCCTCGTTTTCCAGTTTGGCCAGGGCCGCATAGGGCTGCGACCGGGACATCAGGGACTCAACAACATCCAGCTGCAGCTGATGCTCGGGTTGCAGGGTCGTGGTACAACTCACAAAGGGCAATGACTCGCCATTGATGCTGGTGCCCTTGCCCATTGTCGAACAACCGGTCACTGCCAGTGAAACGGCCAGCAGCATGACTACCCCGCCTCTAATGCTTTTGCGTGTTCCCATAATGTCTCCTGACAGGTTTTTATTCGTATTCGTCGGTCTCGAACCACTATCAACGGCTTAAAGTCTCTACTATCGACATTACCGCTGGACCACCAATCAATAGGAAGAGCCCTGGCAGCATGAAGGCCATCATAACGATAGTCATCTTTGCACCAACCTTATTAGTTTCCTCACTCAAAAGATTACGCTCGGTTTGCTGGGCTTCTTTAATAATACGCTCCAGGCT
Organism: Marinobacter sp.; assembly: GCF_040904845.1. Classification (GTDB taxonomy): domain Bacteria; phylum Pseudomonadota; class Gammaproteobacteria; order Pseudomonadales; family Oleiphilaceae; genus Marinobacter. Next base: position 23,935 of record NZ_JBBDSR010000051.1, read on the forward strand.
CGACGTTACGCCGGCTCCCAAAGTTCCGCTCTGCTTCATCAGGTTTACGTAACCCCGAAGTACCAGAATACGGCGATTCCTACCCAGTTCATCCAACGCAGCGGTTCTGTCAGCCCCACTTTCCATCACCCGGTTGAAACGGTCGAGCCGACTGGCAAGGTGAGGCATGATGGGCCGTGCCTGGACTGCAATGAGCCGCAGGGCACGTTCAATCGACAAGCCTGCTTCCATCAGCATCCGAGTCATGTGGCACAACTCAATTGCTTCAAGGTTCTGCATTTTTTCCGCGTTGGCACCCATTGTCCGAATAACACGGCGGGGCAGAAGAAATCCCACAGCAGCGATGACCGCACCGGCAATAGGACCAGCGAAAACAAAACTCAGGACAATAACCACCAACGGGAGAAACCAGCATAGTGTCAGATAGGTCGCCTGACTCTGCTGACGGTTGCGCCCTGTCGTCTCAAGTGCGGCTTCCATGTCCTCGTAATCACCCTGTATTGCAGACAGGCTAGTGAAGCTTTCACCAAATTCCGCCAGAAAACCGGCGAAGTCCTCATCCCCATTAACTCCCGCGCCCCTGTTCCGGAGTCGGTCATGGATTCGCGACTTGAGAGCCCAGCGCGGAGCCATATAGCCGGCCATCCATAGTGCAAAAAGTGCCGCGGCAGCAGCTAACAGAAACCAGGTATCAACCACGACCGACCCCCTGGATCATTCGCCACATCACCAGCATACCCACCATCTGGAGAACCCCCGCTATTAAGAGCAATGAATGACCGGTTGAAGTATTTAGCAGCGCATCCGAGTACTCCTGATTAATCAGCACCATAAAGGCAGCTAACGCTGGGGGAATGATGGCAAACGAAATCGCCGTAAAGCGGGTTTCCGCAGTGGCTGCCATGAACTCCTGACGTAACGCTTGCTGCGATCTCAGGGATGTGGACACCTGCTCCAGTACAGGGCGAATCGAGGAACCAAATCGTGACGTTGTACGCAGGGCAATAGCCACCAGTACCATAGCAGGCACTTTGTAGAGCTCTGCAAAATCCTCAAACAGGCGGGTATACTCACGGCCTGCTTCAATAGCATTACGTAGCCGGAAAACCAGGGGGCTGAAGACTGGCGATGACTCGTCAAACGCCGCAATCAGGGAGTGCTCCAAGGAACGACCGGCGTCAATGTTTCTCAATACCGCAGCCATAACACCCGGAAGCTCCTCATGAATGACCTGGCGCTGCTTCTGGAACCGCATACGCCACCAAATGCCAATCACGGTGACAACAAAGAACAGAACAACCAACAAAACCACTACACCCCGGGATACCGCAACCATCGCCAACGCGAGCAGCAACACCACTGACATCATAACCAGGCGCTGCATACTCCAACGGATATCTCCCTGCACCAACAACTTCTCCAACGGCCCTAAATCGACCCTGGCACCACCGAGCCCGGAATTCTCATTAGCAGGCGTTAGCCGGGTTCTGATGGCCTGGTTTATCTGACGGCGACTTCTCAGGTACCCCCAGCCCAGCTGCACCATTACCAGCAGGGTGGCCAGCGAGCCCACAAAAAGAGCGGCGGCAAACCAGGCCTGACTACTCACCTCGACGCCTCCCCGGTAAACGTTGCCGTGTCATCATTTTGCTCCCGTTCGGCGCGGTAAAGGACTTCCATTTTGTAGGGGTCATCCGGTGTGGCTTTCATTGCGACCACTTCGCTGACAAACCGGCGGCCACTCGGCAACCGGGCAAGCTGGACAATAACATCCAGAGAGGAACCGATCAGGCGACCAATAGCACGTTCACCGGCGTCATACCCGTTCACTGCCAACAAAGTTTCAATCCGCACAAGCGCATCCCTGGCGCTGTTGGAATGGATAGTGCTCATGGAGCCTTCATGGCCAGTGTTCATAGCCTGAAGCAGCTCAATGATCTCCCCGGACCGCACCTCGCCGAGAATAATCCGATCCGGTCGCATACGCAGCGCGTTGATCACAAGATCCCGGGCAGTGATCTTGCCGGTGCCTTCGGTGTTGGCCGGACGGGTTTCAAGGCGAACGATATGTGGGTGATTCAGCTGAAGCTCCGCCGAATCTTCGATGGTGACGACCCGCTCGTCTCTGGGAATGTACTGGCTTAACAGGTTCAGGATGGTGGTTTTACCGGTCCCGGTGCCACCAGAGATCAGTGTATTACGGCGGCCTTCCACCAGGCTCGTCAGGGTTTCCAGGCACTCTGAAGTCATTGACCCAGTGTTCACCAGGTCCTGTGCGGTCAGGTGCTTCTGGGTGAATTTCCGGATACTGATGGATGGGCCATCCAGGGCAATCGGGGGGATAATGGCATTAACCCGGGAACCATCCGGCAGACGGGCATCCACCATGGGGCTGGACTCGTCCAAACGGCGGCCCAGGGGAGCCAGGATTCGACGAATCACACGGGTTACATGATCATCGTCGATGAATCGGGTCTGGGCCCGTTGCAGCACGCCAGACACCTCAATAAATACATCACGGGGGCCATTGACCAATATGTCATTGACGGTATCGTCCGAGAGTAGCGGTTCCAGGGGCCCAAAGCCTGCTACCTCGTCAAAGGTTTCGCGGGTCAGCAGATTCAGATCCTGTGCGGACAGCGGCATCCGGTGCTGGGCCACAAAACCCTGTACATTGTCCTGGATAAAGGCAAACAGGGTGTCACGGCCAGATTTCCCGACTTCCACGCCCTCTTCGTCCAGCCGCTCCACCAGAAAATAATGAACGCGTTTTTTCAGATCCTGGTATTCCTGGTCAACTCGGGTAGCCACTCAGCCCTCTCCTTAACCAACCCGTAACAGCTTGCGCCGCACGCCCGTATGCTTATCCTTGCTTCCACCAGCCGCGTATCGCTTCAGCATGGTTTCCAGCTGTCGCTGGTACTGGCCTTTTTGCGGCAGTTTGTGCAGTGGCAAGCCCGCGTTGATGGACATCAACCGGCTAGACCAGTCCAGGGGCAGGGTACCCATGTAATCAATACCCACCGCCCGCTCGAGTTCTCCCAGTGCAGGTGCCCCCTTCTTCTCATAGCAATCCAGCACCAGGGATTTGCGGCAGTCACGGCTTAGATGCTCACGCCAGCGATCCAGTTGCCGGCGCGCTTCATGGGCCTGTTCGACAATGGGCTGAATCACCATTACCAGATCCTTGGCGTGCAGCCCCACCGCGCTGACCCAGAAGTCCGCAACCGCAGGGTCCACATTGACAACGATGTAGTCGAACATGCTCATCAACTGGCTGACGGCAATAAACAGGTCCGCGTTGCGATCATCACTGAGCGCTTCGGGCGACAGTTTCCCGGCCAGCAAACGCAGATTCGGCGCGTACTCCTCCAGTGCTGTCTCAATCATGGCCTGATCGAGTGACTCCGGATTCTGCAACAGGCTTTCCAGGGTCACCCGGTTATTGCTGTCCAGATAGAAGGCGTGCCGGTCCGTTGCCGAGGTATCCAGCGCCAGGATCCGGGCGTCCGGAAACAGCTTATTGGTGGTAAAGGCCAGGTTCTGCGCAAAAAAACGCGTATCCACCACCGGGCTGGAACTGGTCACCAGGGTTATCTTGTGTCGGCCGTTGGCGGGCCGGGAGCCAGCCGCCACCCGCTCGGGCGCGGCCTGAAGGAACTGCTGAATCCGGGCGCGGATGTCTTCACCATCACTGCTGGCGATAAAGCAATCCCGGGCACCGGCTCGCATGCTTCGCAGCAGGAAGTCCTGGTTAACCCTGCGCGTCACCGATACCACTGCAAGATCCTCGCGGGACTTGGACAGGGCACTGATGATCCGCAGCGCTTTTTCCGCATCGTTATCATCCGCCGCCACCATCGCGAAACGGCTACCGGTAGCCTCCACCAGGCGACTGACACGGGAAAGGTCCGACGAGGCAACAAACTCCACCGGCCACATGCCGTCCAGTGTCCGCTCCAGCCAGGTTCTGATACCAATGTCATCTGCCACACAAACCAGAATGTCGTCTCTGTTCATAGCATCACCAGCTCAGTCCGTGTTTGATGGGGCGTTCACCAGGGCGGGAATCCGTCGCCATGTCCAGCCAGCCCGTGCTGCTGTGATGGTAATCGCGGGCGATGGTCTCCAGCTTACCGTTGCCCTGTTTACCGGGGCTGACCAGATGTGGCGTGACCACCATGATCAGTTCGCGGTCTTCCCGTGCCACTCGGTCGGAACGAAACAACGCGCCCAGCACCGGCAGATTGCCAAGCCCTGGAATCCGGTCACTGTTGTTAAAGGTATTGCGGCTGACCAACCCACTGATAATGAATGTTTCGCCGGGTGCCATGGCAACGGTGGTTTCCGTGCGTCGCACCCTCAGGCCGGGGATGGTAATGCCCCCGGTGCTGACCCCGGCGGAATTATCCAGGTCACTGACCTCCGGTGCGACTTTCAGAATGATCTGATCTTCGCCCACCACCGTGGGTGTCAGGCTCAGACTGACGCCGAACTGTTTGAACTCCACCTGTATGCCATCGTCATCACTGCGCACCGGAATCGGGAATTCACCGCCAGAGAGAAAGGTGGCGCTTTGGCCGCTCAGCGTGACCAATGAAGGCTCCGCCAGCGTATAGGCAAAACCACCTGACTCCAGGGCGTTCAGGATACTCAGGGAGCTGTTTCCAAACCGGAAAAAGTTAAAGCCATTGGTTGCAATGCCTGTGGCACCACCGAAGCCAGGCACCATGGATTCCGGTGCGGCAAAGGACGCACCGAGACGCCCGCCATCGAACAACTTGGAGTAGTACACGCCCAGTTCATTCAATTCATTACGATTAACCTCAACAATGCGAATGTCGGTCTGCACCTGAGTTCCGAAGGGCAGTTTGGTGCCGAGAGTCGATGCAACAACGACCGGGGAACGCAACGGCTCCGACTGGCCTTTGAGCCACACAGAAAGAATGGCGGCACCCTGCGACTTGGCCGTCACCAACAGCTCCCGGTCACCAGACACCGATACCGCTGCCACGTCCGGATCAGAGGTAGCAACCTTGGCCAGGGTACCTGGAAAGCTCAGCACCTTTTGCTCCCCGTCACCCAATTTGACCGGAGCCCCATCCACCATGTCGTTGCCCAGGGTCGCCGCAGGCGCAACAACAGCCAGACTGCCCAACAACACGGCCGTTAGCCACAGGGCGATCGGTTTACCGTACATACACACTCCTTGATTCGGATCCTTCGAATACCTGTACGCGGGTGGAAGGTGGTGGCGTGGCGCGCCGGGTTGGCGCGGGTCTGGGTGGTGCCGGGAAAAGATCTTCGAGGTAGACCGCCTTGATGATGGGCTCTTCCTTTGCTTCCTTTGTCTCCTCTTCTTCTGACACTGTTTCCCGTTTTGGAGAAACCGCCACCAGCCGGAGGCTGCCTTCACTGGAAGCCAGTAACAAACGCGAGACCTTGTCTTCGGGAATCGACAACACAACCGTATTGTTTCGACGTGAATCGTTGTCTTCCCCGGCTTCGCCGTTGTAGGGAATGCCCTTGACCGCAAGAACCAGTACATTCCCCAAAAGTTTCAGGGCAGCGGGTTTGTCCTTGTCAGAGCGGCGAAAAGAAGCTGTTACGTCCACCCGGTCGCCGGGTCGCAACAAGCCACCTACGCCCGAGACATCATCAACGGCAATCGCCATGGCCTGATGCCCCTGCGGCACCAGGGTTTCCAGAACGCTGTCAGTGCGCATGTTCGCGCTGGCCAGCATCTGGCCGGCAGCCAAAGATGTCTTGATGGGTTGTCCGTAGGGAGCGTCGTCAGCACGAATGGCATCCGGCAAGGGATCAGAAGACGCAACCGACATAAAACCGTCTTCGGTCATGGTGTCGCCCGGCGACAAGGCTTTAAGGGCAACAAGGTAGCGGTACTCTGGCGAAGACGGCACTTTCTGCGACTGAACCACCTGCGATTGCCGGGAGGGCTCAGGCTGATTCTTGGTCGATACAAGACCAGCAATGGCCAGGCCCAGTGCCACCAGCGCCAACACCGTTGCAGGCAGTGCGTAAATCAGTCTCTTATTCATTATTGTGCCTTAGTCATCCAAACTAGAAGGCCATGGTTGCTTCCGCACTCATTGTCTCGGGCATAGGCGGAAACTTGCCCAGAAACCCGAACGTTAATTGAGGAACCATGGGCTCGGCCTTGTTGTCGCGGGAGAGGGTGCAAGTCAGGAAATTGTCGGGCGGATCACCCACCTTACATTCATCACCAGTGATTTCCGCTCCAGCCCTCAAGCGTTGGGATTTCGACGCCCAACCTTGCTCCAGGGTCGTATTGGCCGTGGCCACGATCTGACCAGACAGGTCATCGGCGGAATAACGGGCACGATCCACCCGCAATGCCGACGAAGCGGCCTGGTCCACAACACTCTGCATCTCATATTTTCCGAAAAACAGAATGCCGTAGGTAGTCGCCCCGTACAGCATGGCGATAACGAGAGGGAAGAGAAGCAGAAACTCAAGGGCAACCGTCCCTTTTTCCGATCTCATCAACAGCGCTCCCAGCCAGATCGCCTTACCCTCCGGTGAGGTCAATCCCTTCAAAGAGTGTCGTGATTTGATCGCCGAAAGCAAAAACCGCAGTCCCCAGCACGACGACGATCGCAGCAACCAGAACGGCATATTCCAACCCTGACGCCCCTTTCTGCTTTGACTTAAGCGGCAACTTCCTGGTTTGGATGTTGGCGGCGATACGATTGGACAGATTGTTGATCCGTTGAATACTCATGGCGAACTCCCTCGCATGCTTTATTGCATGGTTTTAACGTAGATCAGATACCGCTTCTAATGCGATAAATTTTGTTTTGTTTTTTGTTACTAACCGTCATGTTTCTTTGCGCGCGTCAATTGACACAGTTCAAAAAACACTCCCAAAGTACGGACCTAGTGTAGATTACGTCACAGAACAGTAGCACCACTTACACCTTTAAAATATTGCCCGTAATGACAAGAACATTAGCAATATCGGCCAATAGCACCAGGGTGAATTTGCCCCGCAACGCCTTCCCAGGCACCGATTTTCAAAGCATTGCCTGCCATCATGCGCAAGTGGGATACTGATGATAGCCAGCCCGTCGTCAACCTGACAGGATCAGACACTATGCCGGTCTTTACCCAGAAAAACGCAGAGAAGCAGTTAAACGCGGAAGCAGACAAGGTCCAACGTGATGACCTTGAAAGCCTGCTGGCCCGACAACGCGCCATTGAAGATAAAGTAAAAGGCAGCGGCAAACTCCAGCGTTTCAGCGGAGACATCAAACTGATGTTTTCCATGATTGGCGATTATTGGAACGGCAGCTACCGTAACCTGCCCTGGAAAAGCATTGCGGCCATTGCCGGAGCTCTCTTGTATGTATTGAACCCGCTGGACCTGATTCCGGACCTGATATTGGGCATCGGCTTCGTGGACGATGCCGGGGTCGTGGCCCTGTGTCTGAAACTGGTGGAAACGGACCTGATTCGCTACGCCGCGTGGAAGGAACAGCGGGAAGCCGCAACCCCAGAGGTAATCTGACCATATTGGTGCGAGCCCCCTCATAACGCACTCATTCAGTGCGTTAACTCCCTCGCTCGTTCGCCATCGCCCAAGGACAATCACCCCAACTGCCTTACTCTCTTGAACTTGCATTGTTTTGGAACACTCTTTGCTAACTCTGCACTCCATCAATGCACGCACTGCCCGGCAAGAGGCAGCCATTTTATCTATCAGGAGAGAAAACCCGTGGACATCACGAGTGCAGTACACACCCTGACCGAAAGCGCCAACACGCTGTTCATTCTGATCGGTGCCATTATGGTGCTGGCCATGCACGCCGGCTTTGCCTTCCTGGAAGTGGGCACCGTTCGCCACAAGAACCAGGTCAACGCCCTGGTCAAGATCATGACCGATTTTGGCGTGTCGGCAGTGGCCTACTTCTTTGTTGGCTACTACATCGCCTACGGCAATCACTTCATGGCCGGGGCCACCGAGCTGACCGCCGCCAACGGCTACGATTTGGTTAAATTCTTCTTCCTGATGACCTTCGCGGCCGCCATTCCCGCCATCATTTCCGGGGGCATTGCAGAGCGCGCCAAGTTCTACCCCATGCTGATTGCCTCGGGGCTGATCGTGGCCTTTGTGTACCCCTTCTTTGAGGGCATGATCTGGAACGGCAACTACGGTTTTCAGGCCTGGCTGGAGCGCCAGTTTGGTGCAGGTTTCCACGACTTCGCCGGCTCCGTTGTGGTGCACGCCGTGGGTGGCTGGATTGCCCTGGCGGCAGTGCTGCTGTTGGGTGCCCGAAAGGGGCGCTACCGCAACGGCCGTGTGGTGGCGTTCGCGCCGTCCAACATTCCGTTCCTGGCCCTCGGTGCCTGGATTCTGACCGTCGGCTGGTTCGGCTTTAACGTGATGTCCGCCCAGACTCTGGACGGCATCAGTGGCCTGGTGGCGGTGAACAGCCTGATGGCCATGGTCGGTGGTGTCCTGGTGGCCATGCTGGCAGGCCGCAAAGACCCGGGCTTCATCCACAACGGTCCACTGGCCGGCTTGGTCGCCGTATGCGCCGGTTCAGACCTGATGCACCCGGTAGGTGCCCTGATCACCGGTGGCATTGCCGGTGCCATTTTCGTGTACCTGTTCGAATGGGCGCAGGCCAAAATCGAGCGGTTGGACGACGTGCTGGGTGTTTGGCCGCTGCACGGTGTGTGTGGTGTCTGGGGTGCCATCGCGGCCGGCATCTTTGGCCAGGAAGCTCTGGGTGGCCTGGGCGGCGTCAGCCTGATGTCGCAGATTATCGGGTCCGTCGCGGGTGTGATGATTGCGTTTGCCGGTGGCCTGATTGTCTACGGCATCGTGAGCGCCATCTCCGGCCTGCGCCTGACTGAAGAAGAGGAATTCAACGGCGCAGATGTCAGCATCCACAAGATCGGTGCCACCTCCATCGACTAGGCACCAACAGCGCTTAGTACCCGGTCAGCTCCATGTAGCCCTCGCCCCGATGGCTGCCAGTGACACTGACCGGGCTTTCCCAGTAGGGAAAGCGCCCCAGGTTCCAGTATTCCCCCTCCGGCGCTTCCACCGTCAGATCCACCCCTCTGGACGGCACCCGGATGCGCCACCGCACCGGCACCTCCCCACGCGCCGTTTCCCGCTGATGGTCCGCCGTCACCTCCAGTTGTTCAGGTTCCAGGGCTACCGGGTTCCGCTCCGGGTTTATCCAGGTCCCGGAAAGGTAATCCCCATCTGACTGGCGCAGACGAAAAACCATGAGTTTGTCACCCGAGTCCAGGTGCAATGAAAACCAGTCCCAGCCCTGCTGCCCAGCCTTCAGGAACTGACTGCTCCACTCCCTATCAAACCAGCCTTGGCCGGAGACCTGGTAAGTCGTTTCCCCGATCGTCAGGCTTCCCAGGATCGCAATATCCACCAGACTGAAATACATGGAACCTTCACCACTGCCGGATTTCGCGCTGAATCCCTGATTGCCGTGGGCAATGGGCTCCCCCTGATTGACCAGGGTCAGGTCGTAAGCCCAGTCGTCACCATTTGCCCGTAAACGCCAATGATCGTCATCCTGATGCAACCGCCAGTCATCCAGCCAGACGTCAAGGGGTGCCGATATGGCACCCGCCTGCCCGATACCGCCCCGCGCCAGCTTTTCAGCAAACCAGTGGTCACCCTGAAATGACACGGCGGCATGGGCCATCCAGCCTGCCTCCAGGGGCCAGCCCCCGGATTGCGGGACCGCTCCGTCCGGCACCCGGGCCTTCAACGCCTGGCGGAACTGGGTCCACTGCAGGCCAATGGGCTCTCCCTCTGTCGTGGTCAGGTTGGCGGTGAGATACCACCACTCGATCCGGTGGCGTGGATGCGGGCCCAGGTCGTCCGGAAAGCTCAGGCGATCCCCCGGCTCCGGCTGCGCAAAATCCCCCTGCTCACCCCCCAGACCGGCGAAGCCGCTGTTCTCCCGCGAATCTGAACATCCCGACAAAACCCAGGCAGCAAACACCAGCCATCCAGCAGCCATGACGGCAACCTTCATCTCTCACCTCCCCGGGCATTGCCGGCCAATCCGGGAGGCGGCACCCGCCCTGTCAATTGCCGGCGCATCAGCAGTGCGATGCACCAGCCGATAGCCAGGCACAATGCCGCCATTTCCAGCCAGAAGCCCGGATACACCGTCATCGGCAACGACCAACCAAAGGCGAGTGGGTTAATGCGGCTCACCAACACCCAGGTAAGCCAGATCCCCAGGGGCCAGGCGATCAGCGCCACGGCACCGGTCAGCACGAGTGCCAGCCAGCGCAACTGACCGGCCACCTCCCGGCGTGACATGCCCCACACCGATAACAGCTCGAAATACCAAGCCCGGGTTGTGAAAAACACCCAGCCCATTATCAATAAAGAACAGGCCGCCAACGCCAGGGTCAATATTGTGATTGCCCGGGTCAGCAGGAAGGTCTGGTCAAACACGGCGGAAGCCAGGGCGCGAACGCTGTCGTTGTCCCTGATCAACGGCTCGCCGGTTCGCCAGGCACTGTTCAACGCCCGGTTAATCCGGTCAACAGGCAGGGCCCCGGTGTTAATGGAAAAACTCTCGAAAGCCGGGCGGTAGGTCCCAGGCAGACTGTCCCCGCTCATCAGGACTTCCCCCGCCGGGCGACCGTAGTCAGCATAGACTCCAACGACAGGCAAGCGCCGGGTGTGTCCACCTATCGATATCCGCACTTCGTCTCCGGGCTGAAAGCCTTGCCGGCGCGCCAGTTGCTCATTGACCATCACGGCGTTTCCCGCTGCCAGCTGCGCCCAGGAGTCTGGCGTAGCGGACAGGAGGTTCCAGCGGTTGACCAGCGGGCCAATGGGGGACAGGGCAAAAAGATCCGTCTCAACCGGCTCGCCATCCCGCCCGACACCTTCCACGCCGGCAATCCGCACCCTGCCCCGCTGCACCAGGTGCCAGTCTCCAATACCGTTCAAGCTGGACAGCGCCGCCACGGCTGCCCGGGATGACTCGCCCTCCGGCACCTCGACATAGAGCTCGGCCGCCAGGCGCTGACCCAGCCAGGCCTCAAAGGTATCTTCGAAGGTGGTGACCAGGGCCTGAATGGCCAGCACCATGGCCACCGCGAATTGCAACGCCACCACGGGCAAGGCAAGACGGCGAAACATTACTGACAGCTCCCGCAGCCGCCATTGCCGGACCACATCGCCGGTACGGTGGGCCTGCCAGCCGGCAAGCCCGGAAAGCAGCCGGGGCACCAACAGCCCCAGGGCTACGAACACCACCGCGATCCCGACGAATAACCCGATCAGCGTGGATGCCAGAATGACTGTCGTCAGACCAGCCAGCAACAGAGCCAGCAGCATCTGGTGATACATCCGGCTACCAGGCACCTGCCGCCAGAGCGGCCTGAGGGTATCGACAAAGCAGGCCGCCAGCACCACTAACATCATCACCAGTGCCTGCCGCAGCAGATCACCGGTTTGTACAGCGTAAAGCGGTGCGTCGAACAGCCTTTCCATAGCCTCCCCGAACCCGCCGCCCAGCACGCTGGCCAGCCAACGCCCAAGCCAGATGCCGGGCACCACACACAGGGTAGTCAGCACCGTCAGCTCCACCAGCAACCACCATCGGACGCTCGCGACGGGAACCCCGAAGCGTTCAAGCAGGGCAATACTTTCCCGCCTTTGCGCCACCCCCAACAAATAGACACTCCTCACCAGTAACGCAGTGATCAGCAACACCAGCACCCCGAGTGCGTCCAGGTTCAGCAGGAAGCTCTTGCCCAATTCGCCGGTATCGGGGCCCAATGAAAAATCGCGAATCCGGTAGCCCGGAGGCACGGCTTCAGCGGGCAGGGTACCCGCCACCAACAGCGACAGCCTCGCGGGGTATCCCTGCCCGGCGAGTTCCGAGGCCTCACTGATATCCAGGAACGGTTGCCCGTTAAGCCGGCCTTCCCGCGCCTGCCCGGGAACCTCATCGCCAAAGCATGCCCCAGCAAACGGATCGACACCGATAACCCGACCCTCAGGGGCGGGTCTCTGCACTTCCAGCCACGGCATGACGCACAGCCCCTGTCGGCGCAGCCAGGCAAAGTCGCTGACCGTGACCTCTGCCTGATCGGCGCGAACCACCTGCTGCCGACCGGTCACCGCCTGCTCACTTTGAGCCAGACTGGCTCGGGCATGGTCCGTCAGCGAGCTGACGCCGGTCCACAACGTGGTGGCGAGCACAATCATCAGCGCCAGCGCCGCCAGCTGCATGGGCTGGCGTCGGTAATGGCTGAACAGCGCGGCAAACAGGGTCATAACGCCGACGAGGTCACAACGGGCCGTTCCAGCCCAAGGTCCAGGCGAGACTGACAGCGGGCGGCCAGGGCCAGGTCATGGGTGGCCAGGATCAGCGAACAGCCGGTTTCCTGCTGCGTATTGAACAGACAGTCAGCCACGTCAACCGCCGTGTGATGATCCAGGTTTCCCGTCGGCTCATCCGCCAGGATCAGTCCGGGGTTCATGGCAAATGCCATGGCCAGGG
>NZ_JBBDSR010000052.1:0-36475 GCF_040904845.1 Marinobacter sp.
GAACTGAAAAGGGGCGCTCAATTGAGCGCCCCTTTTCAGTTCTGGTATTTCTCTTTCGGTATGTCTCTGTCGGCAACGATTACTTGCTGCTGACAAACTCCGGATAGGCTTCCATACCGCACTCGGAGAGATCCACGCCTTCGTATTCCTCTTCCTCGGACACGCGGATGCCAATAACCGCCTTGAGGATGCCCCAGACAATCAGGCTGGCACCGAAGACCCAGACGAAGATGGTGATAGCGCCGACAATCTGGCCGAAGAAGGTGGCATCACCGTTGGTGATTGGCACCAGCATCAGGCCCAGCAGACCACAGACACCATGGACGGAGATCGCGCCGACCGGATCGTCGATGCGCAGCTTGTCCATGGTGACGATGCTCAGTACCACCAGGATACCGCCGAGCGCGCCGAAGAGGGTCGCAACCAGGGCCGTCGGGGTGGAAGGTTCGGCCGTGATGGTGACCAGACCGGCCAGAGCGCCGTTCAGCAGCATGGTCAGGTCGGCCTTGCCGAACATCAGACGCGCCATGATCAGTGCGGCGATACCGCCACCCGCGGCAGCTGCGTTAGTGTTCAGGAACACCATGGCGACCGAGTGGGCACTGGCAACGTCGCCCAGCTTCAGCACCGAACCGCCGTTGAAGCCGAACCAGCCCATCCACAGGATGAACGTACCCAGAGTGGCCAGCGGCAGGTTGGCACCCGGGAAGGCGCGAATTTCGCCGTTCGGGCCGTACTTGCCTTTACGGGCACCCAGCAGAATAACGCCTGCCAGTGCCGCGGCGGCACCTGCCATGTGAACGATACCGGAGCCGGCAAAGTCACTGAAGCCGAGGTCGCCCAGAGTGTACATCCCGAAGACAGAGGCACTGCCCCAGGTCCAGGAACCTTCCATTGGGTAGATGAAACCGGTCATGACGACCGCGAAGACCAGGAAGGCCCACAGTTTCATGCGCTCAGCCACGGCACCGGAGACGATGGACATGGCCGTGGCAACAAACACCACCTGGAAGAAGAAGTCGGACGCACCTGAGTAGATGGAGCCGCCTTCGAAGCCGCCGTCACGGCTGCCGAACTCGCCCATCACGCCACCAACGTCGACATTGCCCATGCCCGACAGGAAGATGTTGCCACCGTACATAATGGCGTAGCCGCAAATCATGTACATGGTGCAGGAGACCGCAAACAGAGCGACATTTTTGGTCAGAATTTCAGTGGTGTTCTTGGCACGAACGAGACCGGATTCCAGCATGGCGAAGCCCGCTGCCATCCACATCACTAATGCGCCACACACCAGAAAATAAAAGGTGTCTATAGCATACTGCAGGTGAAAAATATTGCTTTCCATATGAAGCCCTCCGCACGAGGCTTTTCAGGTTATAAGTTTTTGCGTTGGCTATCGGGTATTCAGGCGGTTATCAGACCGCTTCTTCGCCGGTTTCGCCGGTTCGGATTCGAATGGCCTGTTCGAGTTCGGTGACAAAGATCTTGCCGTCACCGATCTTGCCGGTATTGGCCGCCTTGGTGATGGACTCAATGACCTGGTCCAGCAGGTTGTCGCCGATGGCGACTTCCACCTTGACCTTGGGGAGAAAATCCACCACGTATTCCGCGCCACGATAGAGCTCTGTGTGCCCCTTTTGCCGCCCGAAGCCTTTCACTTCGGTGACGGTAACGCCTTGCACGCCAATCTCGGATAGTGCCTCACGGACATCATCCAATTTGAAAGGCTTGATGATCGCTGTCACAAGTTTCATTGCTTTCTCCTTGGTAAAGCCGTCCCAACAGTGAGGGCCCATTGGCCGTTTGTGTTGAGGTCGGGATGCTGCCACCTCGCACACCAATTGTGCGGATTGCGTACAAGGCTTTTAGCATCGGGTGTGCCAACGCAAAAAAAATATTTTAATTCATACGGTTAAAAATAACCCGCTCCAGTTTGGAACATGATAGTGCACCAACATAGAGCAATGCCCTCCGCTGCGTGCCAAATTGGCGCACGGCAGGAGCTGTCCAGCGATACCATTATACTGCGGACGGGCAACAGTATGGCAGGGCCGGCGATGTGATACACTTTTGCGACGCAGATCGAGTTGCCAGAAGCATGGATCGATCCTGGAATTTGTCGTTGCCAGAGAGGCAATGTTGTGGAGGTGAAATGGTGAAAGGCCCACAGGATTTTTTTGCGCAGTTGCAGGGGCAGGTCGGCCAGTTTGTGCCCGATATGGCCCGGGCAGCCCGGGAAGATTTTGAAACCCAGGCCCGGGCGACAGTGATGTCTGTGCTTTCGCGCCTTGAACTGGTGACCCGTGAAGAGTTTGATGCACAGCAGGCCGTGCTGATGAAGACCCGGGAAAAAGTGGACGCACTGGAGAAGCGCGTGGCTGAGCTGGAGAGCCGGTTGCCCGAGAGCTGAATCCGTTCGCACAATGTAAGAATCTGACCAAGGAAGGTCGTCATGCTAGCTATTGTTCATTCCCGCGCCAGTATTGGCGTGTCGGCACCGCCGGTTACGGTCGAAGTGCACCTGTCCGGCGGACTGCCGGCGCTGTCGATTGTCGGACTTCCGGAAACCGGGGTCCGTGAAAGTAAAGAGCGGGTCAGAAGTGCCCTGCTGAACGCCGGTTTCGAATTCCCCGCCCGCCGCATTACCATCAATCTGGCCCCGGCCGACCTGCCCAAAGAAGGCGGACGCTTCGACCTGCCGATTGCTCTCGGCATTCTGGCCGCATCCGGACAGATTCCGGCCGCGAGCCTGGCCGCCTGTGAATTTGTGGGCGAATTATCTCTCGATGGCGCACTGCGGCCCCTCAAGGGTGTGTTACCGGCTGTGTTGGCGGCGCGTGCAGCGGGTCGTCGCCTGCTGGTTCCCCAGGAAAATGCATCGGAGGCGGCTCTGGCGAGTCGAAGTGACGTCCTGGCGGCCGCGCATGTGCTGACTGTCTGTGAGCATTTAAGTGGCCGCGCCACCTTGGTGCCGCTGCCGGCCGCGCCGCTCGACGATGCCGGCAACCCCGGCCCCGATCTGGCGGACGTTCAAGGCCAGAGCGTGCCCCGCAGAGCGCTCGAAGTCGCCGCTGCGGGCGCTCACAACCTGCTGCTTTTTGGCCCTCCCGGAACCGGGAAAAGCATGCTGGCAAGCCGTTTGCCGGGCATTCTGCCGCCGCTGACCACGGAGGCGGCGCTGGAGGTGGCCAGTGTGCATTCCGTCGCCGGGCTGGCGGAACGTCACGGCGGCTGGCGTCAGCCACCCTTTCGCTCGCCTCATCACACCGCGTCGGCGGTGGCCATGGTGGGCGGCGGCAGTAGCCCCCGGCCCGGTGAAATTTCCCTGGCTCATCAGGGCGTTCTGTTTCTCGATGAATTGCCCGAATTCGAACGCCGTGTGCTGGAGGTGCTACGGGAGCCCATGGAAAGTGGCGAAATCGCCATCAGTCGAGCGGCCCGGCAAGTCACTTTTCCGGCCCGGATCCAGGTGATCGGGGCAATGAATCCCTGCCCCTGCGGCTACAACGGCCATCCAACCATTGAATGCCAGTGCACGCCCCAGCAAGTCATGCGCTACCGAGGCAAAGTCTCTGGTCCTCTGTTAGATCGGTTCGACCTGCACGTCGAGGTGCCGGTACAGGGTGGCGATGTGTTGATGCAGCGTCAGGCCGATGGCGACGGCAGTGACGTGGTGCGGGCACGCGTCGCCGAGGCCCGAGATCGCCAGCTCCGGCGAGGGGCTATTAACGCCGCACTTGCCGGTGCTGACCTGCACACCCATTGCCGGCTGGACACTCAGGGCGAAGCGCTGCTGTCTGGCGCACTGGAAAAGCTCGGGCTCTCGGCGCGGGCCCTGCACCGGGTTCTGCGGGTGGCAAGAACGCTGGCGGATCTGGAGGGTTGTGAGTCCATCGCCAGCGGTCACCTGGTGGAGGCCTTGGGGTATCGCAAGCTGGACCGCCAGCAATCCCGCAACTCGTTGGTATCAACCTGACGCGGCTCACTCTGGTAAACTGTGGCCATACGACTTCAGAACCAGAATCCGCTGCCTGCGATTGAGGATGACCGATGACCGACGAAAAAGATCTGCCCCACGATGACCTGGCCCACGCGTCCCCGGTGACGACCCGACGTGGCATTCGCAGCTTCGTGCTGCGCCAGGGTCGCATGACCGAAGGGCAGAAGAAGGCCTATGAGCGAAGCTGGCCGATCAATGGCCTGACTCGTGAGCACGGCATGATTGATCCACGGCAAGTCTTCGGCCGCGATGCCATGCTCAACCTGGAAATCGGCTTTGGCATGGGCCGATCGCTGGCGGATATGGCGGAAGCGGCCCCGGAGCAGGATTTCATCGGTGTGGAAGTGCATCTGCCGGGGGTTGGGGCATTATTGAAAGACGTGGAAGACCGCAAGCTGGAGAACCTGCGAGTGTATTCCATTGACGCCAACGACGTGATCGACCTGTGCCTGCCCGACGCCTGCCTTGACCGGGTCATGGTGTTTTTCCCCGACCCCTGGCACAAAAAACGTCACCAAAAGCGTCGCCTGATCCAGCATGAATTCGTGCAGAGAATTCGCCACAAGCTGAGAGTCGGCGGCGTGTTGCACCTGGCGACGGACTGGGAGAACTACGCCGAACACATGATGGAGGTGATGAGCGAAGCCGAAGGCTTTGCCAATGCCCGGGAGCCGGGGCAGTTTTCACCGCGTCCGGACGACCGCCCCATCACCAAGTTCGAACAGCGTGGGGAGCGCCTGGGGCATGGGGTCTGGGACTTGCTCTTCCATCGCACTAACTGACACGCAGGCGCTGGGCGTTACTCATGTGCCAGTGGGTGGCGTCTCGCGGCGCGAATGATGACCAGGCCGGCGGCCCCCAGCATCAGTCCGGTGAATTTGGTCAGTGCACAGAGGGTCGCCGACAGGCTGAGGCTGTCGGTCGGCGGGTTAAGGTTGTTCAGCAACAGGATGTTTTCCAGCAGATCACCGATTCCGGCACCCACGAACAACGCTTTTACCCAACGTGCGACGTTGCGCTCCCGTACTCCGGGGCGATCACGCATCAAGTGGTTGGTCACCAGTAGCAACGTGAACACATAAGCCGGTACCAGCAGGAAATCGAGCCACAGCGAGGCATGCGCCCAGACCATGGCATCGCCGCGCCAGCTTCTGAGAATTGCCAGAGAATGGTCGGCGGTGGCCGCCAGTTGATAGCTGACAATACCCTGCGGTGCGGAGCCGGTCTGCAGCGGTTGGTTGATGATCAGCAGCGCAACCAGTAACAGGCTGGTGAAGATCACGCTACAGGTCAGGCCTTTAGGCAAAGATCGGATGGTGCGGGCAATGTCCATTACAGAAAACGCTCCAGCAAACTGTTCAGATACCGCTGGCCCAGGTCGGTCGCTTTGATCCGGTCGGGGGTCAGCAGGTTTTCCTTCCGTAGTTGGTTAAGTTTTACCGCAACTGTGCTCAGGGGTAAACCGGTTCGTGCACTGAACAGTGACTCATCCACGCCGTCCGTTAGGCGCAGGGCGTTCATCAGGAACTCCAGTGGCAGCTCTGCCGGCTCAATCGTCTCCGTCCCGGCGGTGCGACTACCAATACGATTCAGGTAGGCTGCCGGCTGCCGGGTTTTCCAGTAACGGCTTATCTCGCCGTGCCTGGTGATCTTGCCATGGGCACCCGCGCCCAGTGCCAGGTAGTCGCCGAAAGCCCAGTAGTTGACGTTGTGGCGTGAGGCCATGCCCGGGCGGCTCCAGGCAGAGACTTCGTAGTCCCGGTAGCCATGAGCGCGCAGGAAAGCGCTGCCCTGGCGGTAAATTTCCCAGAGGTGGTCGTCATCGGGCAGCGCCGGCGGTCGGCTGTAGAATTCGGTGTTGGGTTCGAGGGTAAGCTGGTACCACGACAGGTGGGGCGGCTGCCATTCCAGTGCGGTTTCCAGGTCGGCCAGAGCATTGGCCGGTGTCTGGCCGGGCAGGCCGTGCATCAGGTCCAGGTTGAAATTGTCAAATCCGGCCTGTTTTGCTGACCGGATGGCCTCTTGAGCGGCCTGGTCGTCATGGATGCGCCCCAGCACCTTCAGGTGGTCTGCGTTGAAACTTTGAATGCCCAGTGACAGGCGATTGATGCCGGCGTCACGAAACCCTTCAAATCGTCCCTGCTCCAGGGTGCCGGGATTGGCTTCCAGGGTAATTTCGGCGTCAGGCGCGAAATCCAGACGTAAACGCAACGCCTCAAACAGCCGCTGGTAAAACTCCGCTGACATCAAAGACGGCGTGCCGCCACCGATGAAGACCGTCTGGATACCCCGTTGCTGCACCAGGGGAAGATCCTGGTCCAGGTCCTCAAGCAGCGCGTTAAGGTAGTTGTTTTCGGGAATCTCACCACTCAGCGCATGGGAGTTAAAGTCACAGTACGGGCACTTGCGAACACACCAGGGCATATGGAGGTAGAGGCTGAGCGGGGGGAGTGCTGCCTCTGCGAGAGTGGGGGCCGTGTTCACGGCGGGCTGGCTCCCGCCTCCAGTTGTGCGAGCAACAGGTCAAGCGCCCGCCCTCGATGGCTGATTCGGCCTTTTTGTTCGCGCGTCAGCTCAGCGGCACTGCCACCGGTTTCCGGTACCCCGAATACGGGGTCGTAGCCGAAGCCGCCGTCGCCCCGGGTGGCTTTCAGGATGCTGCCTGGCCAGACGCCATGGCAGATGATCGGTGTGGGATCGTCGGCGTGGCGGAGGTACACCAGCACGCAATGGAACTGTGCGCCCCGTTGATCCTCCGGCACTTCGGCCAGGGCGCTCAGCAGAGCTTCGACGTTGTCGCTGTCGGAGGCGTGGTTCCCGGCATAGCGCGCCGACCGAACCCCCGGTGCACCGTCTAGCGCGTCAACCGCCAGGCCGGAATCGTCTGCCAGTGCCGGTAGGCCGGTTTCCCGGGCAGCGTGGCGCGCCTTGAGTAGGGCGTTTTCCACAAAGGTGACAGCGGGTTCTTCGGCTTCACTGACCCCGAGCTCACCCTGGGCGATAGGCTGCAGTCCCAGCGGAGCGAGCAATTCGTTCAACTCGGCGATTTTGCCCTTGTTGTTGCTGGCAATAACCAGCTTGCGGTTGCTATCAGTCATCATCGTTGAACAACGTGTGGGCGAATCGAATGGGAAGGTCTTTACCGCTGCCGGTGGGGCGCGCGGTGATCTGGAACGTCATCAGTTCAGCAGAGCGATACTGGTATTGGGCAATGAAGTACACGGCATCACCTTCCTGAATACGGCGAAAGGCGAGAAATTTGACTTGCTGAATATCGTTCAGCGCTTTGCCTTCCACCTGCCCGGAGACCGGTTCGAGCCCACCGTTTTCGCCTTCGCGCATGATCGCAATGTTGATGATGCCGATGCTTTGGCTGCGGTTCAAGTTGTTGGCCTGGGCGACCTCGGCACTCAGAAAAGTGCTGGGGAACACGCTGTAGTGAACCTCGAAGTCGCCGAAACTCTTGGTGCCTGCCTGAGTGCTCAGCGTTATCAGACAAAGCAAGGCCACTCCAATGAAGTGCTTGAGGGTGCTCATTGTGGATTCTCCCGTGTGATGCGGTAAATGGCGATCTCTCCCAACATGTTCGGCCACAGCCGGGCAAGCCAGTTGTTCTGATGTTGCCCGTCGACCACCCGCCGGCTCTTGATGCGGATGTTTTTCTGCCGGCACAGGGCTTCAAAATCCTTGAAGGTGCAGAGGCGGATATTGGGGGTGTTATACCATTTATACGGCAGTGCCTCGGATTCGGGCATGCGCCCTTTCAGAGTCAGGCCCCAGCGCAGTCGCCAGTGGGCAAAGTTGGGGAAGGTGACAATGCCTTCCCGGCCAACCCGCAGCATTTCATCGAGCACCATGTCCGGGCGGCGGACCGCCTGTAGCGCCTGGGTCATCAGTACGGTGTCGAAGGTCTGATCCTCGAAGTTGCCCAGGCCCTGGGTGTCCAGGTTCTGCTCAATGACGGAAACGCCACGCCCCATGCAGGTGGTGATGTGGTCGGGGTTGATCTCAAGGCCAAAACCGCTGGCACCGCGTTCCCGCTGCAGAAAGTCGAGCAGGGTGCCGTCGCCGCACCCGAGGTCGAGCACCCGGTGGCCTGGCTGCACCCACTGTTGAATGATTTCGAGATCCAGTCTCATGCTCCGACCTCCCTGGCGACACGGTCCATGTAGGCGGTAAAGATGTCGGTGTATCGCGGCGTCGGAATCAGGAACGCGTCGTGCCCCCAGGGCGCATCGATTTCCGCGTAGCTGACCCGTTTGCGGGCGGCAATCATCGCGTTCACCATTTCTTCCGAACGAGCCGGGGTGAAGCGCCAGTCGGTGCTGAATGACAGCACCAGAAACTCGCAAGTCGCCGCGGCCAGCGCCTTCGACAGGTCGCCGCCGAATTCGTAGGCGGGGTCAAAGTAATCCAGTGCCCGGGTCATCAGCAGGTAGGTATTGGCGTCGAAGACTTCCGAGAAGCGTTCGCCCTGGTAGCGCAGGTAGCTTTCCACTTGAAATTCGGCGTCGTAGCCGAACTTGTAGGCCTGGTCCCGCAGTTCACGCCCGAATTTCTCACCCATCGACGCATCGGACAGATAAGTGATGTGGCCAACCATTCGCGCCAACATCAGGCCGCGCCGGGGAAGCGTTTCAACGTCGAGGTAGCGGCCGTCGTGGAACTCGCGATCGGAGGTGATGGCTTGCCGGGCAACTTCGTTGAATGCGATGTTCTGGGCGGTCAGGCGTGGCGTGCAAGCGATGGCTACGGCGTGTTTCAGCCGATCCGGGTAATCAAGGCTCCACTGCAGCGCCTGCATGCCCCCGAGGGAGCCGCCAACCACCGCGGCCCAGCAATCAATGCCAAGGCGGTCGGCCAGCAATGCCTGGCTCTGCACCCAGTCGCTGACGGTGATCACCGGGAAATCGGGGCCGTAGCGCTGACCGGTCGCCGGGTTGACGCTGCTGGGGCCACTGCTGCCATGGCAGCCGCCCAGGTTGTTCAGGCTGACCACGAAGAAGCGGTTGGTGTCGATGGGTTTGCCGGGGCCTATACAGCTGTCCCACCAGCCTGGCTTGCGTTCCTCGGGCGAGTGATACCCGGCCGCGTGGTGGTGGCCGCTCAGGGCATGGCAGATCAGTACCGCATTGCTGGCCTCGGTGTTCAGTTCGCCGTAGGTTTCGACCACCAGGTCGTAGTTTTCCAGCGTTTGCCCACACGCCAGGGTGATGGGCGCATCAAAATGTAGGGTCTGCGGGGTGACTATTCCGACAGAATCCGTTGGCAGGGAATCGGGCATCGGCGCGACAGGTTCCTGGGTCAGTCAGTGAAAGTCTGGAACAACGCAGGGTGAGCGGTTGCCAGCCCAGCAGTTTAAAGGCCGACCCCGGCGGCTGCAACCGCCGGATGATCCGGTGCCTCAGACGGCACCGGATATGTTAACGACTTTCTGCTGAATCATCGTGGGTGCGGGCATGCGAATCTGGCGCTGCATGGCGTCGGTCAGCTCAAGCTGACGGCTCAGATCGCTGATGGTGTTTTGCAGTCGCTCCCGTTCTGCACGGCTGTCACGGTCATTGCGCACCCTGTCCCGCAGGCGGCGAACCTGGTGTTCCAGCAGCTGTTTCTGTTCCATGGAATACTGCATGATGGGCAGCAGTGCTTCCGACGGCCAACGCTCGACATCGGTGCGGGTGCGCTGATGCAGGGTGCGGGCCTCGTTGACCATCACCTTGAAGAACCGGCGCACCAGTACGGACTGCTCGGTCAGCAGATTCTTCGGATTGATGCGGAAGCGCTTCGCCTTTTTGCGCAGTTCACGCACGGCGATGACATGACGCCCGGAGCGCAGAGGGATCGGCTCCAGGTGGCGCGCCCGGGTGTCTTCGTTGTAGCGCCGGTAGATTGCACCCACCATTTTTTCCGCCAGCCGCCCCTCACTCATCAGGTTATTGAGGTCGCTTTCCAGCAATTCAAAGAAATGGTCCATGCTGCGGTTCATGCCGGAGGTCGTCCAGCTTTTGGACATCTTCTTGCGAATTTTGTCAGCGTGGTTTTCAAACCGGTCTTCGCTTACCAGCTGTTTCAGCATTTCGCCCTGGGACTCCATCAGGCGGCGGCTGGAGCGCAGGGTGATCAACTTTTTGTAGTAGAAGTCGTAGTCTTTCTGAGCCCGGTCCGCGAGGCGGCGTAGCGCGGCTTTGTCCATGGTGGCACCGGAACAGGCGTCCAACTCTTCCTCCAGGGCGTCCAGCCGGGTCTGCATGGCAGCCTGGCTGTTCTGCAACATACCCAGGAGATCATTGATCAGGCTCTGGGTGATCAGTTGCTCCTTGTGCATCAGAATGCGCTGGATGATCAGTTTTTCCAGTTGCCCAAGGTTGGAGCGCTCGAACAGGTCATTGTTGTCTTTGACCCTGGCCACCAGCCCCTGTTTGGCCGACAGGGGAATGACATCGCCATGGCGGATGCCCAGGTGATCCGCCGTGTACCGGCGGACTTTTTCGATGGCGTCGAGCGTATGCTGCTCACCCTGAAGGTCATCCCAGAGTACGTCGATTTTGTTGAGTACGGCGAACCGACCGGCGCGATGGTCGGCGTGTTGGGTGTCGATGTGCTCTTTCCAGATCGTCATGTCGCTGGCGGTCACGCCGGTGTCGGCACTGAGCAGGAAAATAACCGCGTGAGCGCGAGGCAGCATGCTGATGGTCAGTTCCGGCTCGGAGCCCAGCGCATTAAGCCCTGGCGTATCAAGAATGCGCAGGCCCCGCTCAAACAGTGGGTGGCGGATGCTGATCTGGGCATTTCGCCACGCCGGTACCAGTACATTGCCGGGCTGGTTGTGATCGTGCTCCAGCATGTCCTCTTCAAAGCCCAGCTCGCGAGCTTCACCGCGGGTGACACTTTTGACGCGCGCCACTTCCGCGAGTACTTCCCGCATGATATCCGGGTTGCGTTCGTCGAGGTCGTGCTTGACCCAGCGTTCCGGCTGCCTGCGAAGATCCTGAAGCGAGAAGTCACCGGTGCGGGTTTCGATGGGCAGCAACAGCAGGTAATTGGCGTTGGCGGTGCGGTCGAAAAACAGCTCAGTCGGGCACATGGTGGTCCGGCCGGCCTGGGAAGGCAGCATGCGCTGGCCGTATTCGGAGAAGAACAGCGCGTTGATCAGCTCGGTTTTGCCCCGGGAATATTCACCCACGAACGCAATGGTCAGCTCGTCCTCAATCAACAATTCCAGGCCATGCCGGATACGTCCACTGACATCCTCTGAGAACAGGTCGTTGTCCTGTAACCACAAGCGATAGCGGCCAATCTGACGGATCAGTTCCTTTTTCCAGTTGTGGTAGGCCTCTAGCTGCTGCGACAGAGTTCCTTGTTTGTTCATCGGAATTTCCTTCTGCGCGACTTCCGGGTAACGGTTTCAATAGCGTTCATTGAGTGAACTTCGGGCAAGTTATCGGTAATAGTAACGTAACTGGCGGATATTTCTTCGCCGGGGCGAACAGGTGTGTGTAGCAGAACGTCAGATTTGGTCAAAAAAGGCCGCCGAATCAGAGAGATGAAACGGCGGCCCGGGTGTGATGCTTTGGGTTGAAAAATGTTACTGATTGTAGTCTTGCGACAGGGGTTACATTCCCGCCAGCGCGCCCATGCCTGCGCCTATCTTCATGTGGTCGATCACCACCGACACCACGTTCAGAATCAGGAATACAACGATGGGGGAGAGGTCCAGCCCGCCGAGAGACGGCATGACATTGCGCACCGGGCGCATCACCGGCTCAGTAATCTGGGCCACCAGCTGGATCGCCGGGTGGTTGCTGCCTGGCGCAATCCAGCTGACTACAACCACCGCAATCACGGACCAGAAGTAGATTTTAACGATCAGGTCGAGCACGTTAAGCACTGCCCAAACCAGCAATGTCAGCGGGTTGATGCTGGGAATACCGCCACTCATGGCGATCAGAATCAGGAAAAACGCCAGTGCCTGAATGAGCACCGCCAGCACCAGCGCCGCACCGTCGATGCCGCCCCAGCCAGGGATAATGCGCCGTAATGGCCGCAGCAGCGGGTTGGTGGCTTTTACCGCAAACTGGGAAATCGGGTTGTAGAAATCCGCCTTCGCCAGTTGCAGCAGGAATCGCAGCAGCACGATGGTCATGTAGAACGTCGAGGCGATGAGCAGAATAGTGATCAGAATGTCTGGCAGCATGAAGCCGTGTCTCCGTTATCGATTACTGTTTGCCGGCCAGTTCTTTGGCCATGTCTTCAGAGCGTGAAAACGCCGCGGAATAGGCTTTCTTCACCAACGCCCGTAATCCACCATCCTCGAAGGTATGAATGGCGCGCTCGGTGGTGCCTCCTGGAGACATCACGTTGCGTTTCAGTTGGGCGGGCTCGTGTTCGCTGCGGCCGGCCATTTCGGCGGCCCCGGCCATGGTCTGAATCGCCAGCTTGCGGGCGGTCGCAGATTCAATGCCGGCCTCGGTAGCGGCTTCCTCCAGTGCTTCGAGCATCAGGAAAAAGTAGGCCGGGCCGCTGCCAGACAGCGCGGTTACCGCGTGCAATAAGCGCTCTTCATCCACCCAAAGGGCAGATCCAATGCTGCTGAATACGGTTTCCACCACCTGCTTCTGTTTGTCAGAGACCTGTGCGTTGGCAAACAGGCCGGCAGCCCCCTTGCCAACGAGAGACGGGGTGTTAGGCATGACCCGGACCAGCGGCAGCCCGCCGCCGAGCCATTCGTCCAGCGTCTCCGCTTCCAGCCCCGCCGCAATGGAAACCATCAACGGCCGGGTGTTCTGTACCACCGGTGCAATGTCCCGGCACACATCGGCCATAACCTGAGGCTTCACCGCCAGAATCACCATGTCGGCCTGCTGAGCGCAGTAGCGGTTGTCGGTGGTGACACTGACCCCGAAACGCTTGCGGATGGCTTGCAGGTGGTCATCATCGGGAGCGCTGACCCAGATATTGGCTCCTTTGAAGCCGTTGTCCAGCATGCCACCAATGATGGCGCTGGCCATGTTTCCAGCTCCGATAAACGAAATGGTTGGTGAGGTGCTCAAAGTTCACTCCAGTGTTGATCTGTCATTGATCCGGCCCCGATGGTAACAGGAATGGACGCGTTCAGCTCTTGGCCGGTCGGCTACCGAAAAGCGCGGTGCCGACACGGACCCAGGTTGCCCCTTCCCCGATGGCCATTTCGAGGTCTGCGGACATGCCCATGGAGAGCGTGTCCAGCGGCCCGGCCTCCGGGCAATGCTGACGCAGTTCTGTCAGGGCATTGGTTAGTGTGCGGAAGCTGGTGCGCAGTTCGGACTCAGGCTGGTCAGGATCGGGAATCGCCATCAGCCCCCGTAAAGACAGATTGGGCAAGTTGCCGATAGCTGTGGTCAGCCCCTCCAGGTCATCCAGGGTGCAACCGGCCTTGCTGTTCTCACCGTTAATGTTTACCTGCAGGCAGATGTTGAGGGGCGGCAGGTGGGTGTCCCGTTGCTCGCTGAGCCTATGCGCAATTTTCAGGCGGTCAACGCTGTGCACCCAACTAAAAGCCGAGGCAATCTGGCGGGTTTTGTTGGATTGAATGGGGCCGATAAAGTGCCAGTCGACGCCAGCCAGATCTGTTAGCGCAGCCTGCTTATCCAGAGCCTCTTGCAGGTAATTCTCGCCAAAGGCCGTTTGCCCGGCCGTTACGGCCTGGCGTACTTCATCGGCAGTGCGTGTCTTGCTGACTGCCAACAGGCGCACGGAATCGGGTGCTCGTCCCGCCCGCAGTGTTGCTTTTTGTATGCGTCGGGTTACGCTCCCGATGTTGTCTGCTATGCTGCTCATACTGTGAGTTTGCCGCTTCTGGAATAAAAGAAAAAGCCTTCCGAGGAACCTATGGATATTACCGAACTGCTTGCTTTCTCGGCGAAACAGGGTGCGTCCGACTTGCACCTTTCCGCCGGGTTGCCCCCGATGATTCGTGTCGATGGCGACGTGCGCCGGATCAACCTCCCGCCCATGGAGCACAAAGAAGTCCACGGGCTGATCTACGACATCATGAACGACAAGCAGCGCAAGGACTACGAAGAGTTCTTCGAAACCGATTTTTCTTTTGAGGTGCCCGGTGTTGCCCGCTTCCGTGTTAACGCCTTTAATCAGAATCGCGGTTCCGGTGCGGTATTCCGGACCATCCCGTCCAAGGTTCTGACCATGGACGATCTGGGCATGGGCCAGGTTTTCAAGGATGTGTCTTCGGTTCCTCGTGGTCTGGTGCTGGTCACCGGGCCGACAGGTTCCGGTAAGTCCACCACCCTGGCGGCGATGATCGACTACATCAACGATTCCCGTTACGAGCACGTTCTCACCATCGAGGACCCCATCGAATTCGTCCATGAGTCCAAGAAGTGCCTGGTCAACCAGCGGGAAGTTCACCGGGATACCCTGGGTTTCAACGAAGCGCTGCGCTCGGCCCTGCGGGAAGACCCGGACATTATTCTGGTGGGCGAATTGCGTGACCTGGAAACCATCCGCCTGGCGCTGACCGCGGCGGAAACCGGCCATCTGGTGTTCGGCACCCTGCACACCACCTCCGCCGCCAAGACCATTGACCGTGTGGTCGACGTGTTCCCCGCCGAGGAAAAGTCCATGGTTCGCTCTATGCTGTCGGAATCCCTGCAGGCGGTGGTCTCCCAGGCATTGATGAAGAAAATGGGCGGTGGCCGGATTGCGGCCCACGAGATTATGATCGGCACTTCTGCGATCCGTAACCTGATCCGGGAAGATAAAATCGCCCAGATGTATTCGTCGATCCAGACCGGTGCATCGCTGGGCATGCAGACCCTGGACCAGTGTCTGGAGAAGTTGTTGAAGAAAGGCCTGATTTCCCGCGAAGCGGCACGGGCGAAAGCGAAAATGCCGGATAATTTCTGACGATCACTCTCGGGGAAGGGCATAGCCTGACCTGCCTTCCCGGGACACGCCCCCGGATGCAGTGGGGTCTGCAGCTTCAAGTCGCGTAACGAGCGTATAACGCAGAGAAACATAGGTAAGAAAACATGGAATTCGAAAAACTGTTGCGGCTGATGGTGGAAAAGGGCGGATCGGATCTGTTTATTACCGCTGGTGTGCCGCCAAGCATGAAAGTGAACGGCAAGGTGCACCCGGTCACCAAGAGTGCGCTGACGCCGGAACAGACCCGTGAGTTTGTCTATGGCGCGATGAACGATAAGCAGCGGGCCGATTTTGACGACAGCCATGAGTGTAACTTCGCCATCAGTGCCCGGGGCATTGGTCGCTTCCGGGTGAGTGCGTTTTTCCAGCGTAACCTGTGCGGCATGGTGCTGCGGCGGATTGAAGTCAAAATTCCCCAGGTTGATGAGCTGTCGTTGCCCGAGGTCGTCAAAGAACTGGCCATGACCAAGCGTGGTCTGATCATGTTCGTGGGCGCGACCGGCACGGGTAAGTCCACCTCGCTGGCAGCTATGCTGGGGCATCGCAACCGCAATAGCCGCGGCCATATCATCTCCATCGAAGACCCGATTGAATTCGTGCATCAGCACCAGGGCTGCATCGTGACCCAGCGCGAAGTGGGTATCGATACCGAAAACTTCGAGGTCGCGCTGAAAAACACGCTGCGTCAGGCCCCGGACGTGATCCTTATCGGCGAGGTACGTACCCGTCAGACCATGGAGTATTCGGTGCAGTTCGCGGAAACCGGTCACTTGTGTCTGGCGACGCTGCACGCCAACAACGCCAACCAGGCGCTGGATCGGATCATCCAGTTTTTCCCGCCCGAGCAGCACAACCAGATCTGGATGGACCTGTCGCTGAACCTCAAGGCCATCGTTGCCCAGCAACTGGTGCCTACGCCGGACGGCAATGGCCGTAAAGCGGTGATCGAGGTGCTGATCAACACCCCGCTGGTAGCGGACATGATCCGCAAGGGCGAAGTGCACAAGCTCAAGGAGTTGATGTCGAAATCCAACGAGTCCGGTATGCAGACCTTCGATCAGGCGCTTTACCGGCTCTACGCCGAGGGTTCAATCACCTATGAAGACGCCCTGGCTCATGCTGATTCCGCCAACGACCTGCGCCTGATGATCAAGTTGGGTGCGGATGCCCAGGGGGCCGACAAGCTGTCATCGTCGGTGGACAAGCTGACGATTCAGGGCGATTGATCAACCTGTCGCCAATGTAGATGCAGCTATGCTTTCAGCGAGTCTCCTGTGTATGTTGCTGCCGGCACACTGATCTTTGATGGCGACTGACGCCTGGAGTGCCGACATCCAGGTCAGCAAATCGGTCTGACCCGCTGATCAATGGGCTTCATCCCAGTTGTTGCCAGCACCGGCTTCCACCAGCAGTGGCACGTCGAGTTTGGCCGCAGCCGACATGCGTTTCTCGAGGCCATCACGGATGGCCTCTACGGCACTCTCCCGGACTTCCAGAATCAGTTCATCGTGAACCTGCAGAATCATGCGGGCGTCGTCGGCGTGGTGCTTTAACAGCCAGGCCTCGACCTCGATCATGGCCAACTTGATGATGTCTGCCGCTGTTCCCTGCATTGGGGCATTGATCGCGGTGCGCTCGGCCGCCTGTTGCATCTGCTTGTTGCGGGCGTTGATCTCGGGCAGGTACAGGCGGCGGCCAAACAGGGTTTCCACGTAGCCGTCGTCATGGGCCTGCTTGCGGATGTTGTCCATGTACTTCAGTACGCCGGGGTAGCGTTCAAAGTACCGGTCGATGTATTCCTGGGCTTTATTGCGGCCGACGTCGAGCTGGCGCGCCAGTCCAAATGCCGACATGCCATAGATCAGCCCGAAGTTGATGGCTTTGGCGCTCCGGCGCTGGTCACCGCTGACGTCATCCACGGAGACGCCGAAGACCTCTGCGGCAGTGGCTTTATGAATGTCCTCGCCTTTTTCAAAGGCGGTGAGCAGGCCCTTGTCACCGGACAGGTGCGCCATGATGCGCAGTTCAATCTGGGAGTAGTCGGCCGCGACCAGTTTATAGCCCGCCGGCGCGATAAAGGCCTGGCGAATACGCCGGCCCTGTTCGCTGCGGATGGGGATATTCTGCAGATTGGGTTCGGACGACGACAGCCGTCCCGTCGCGGTGACCGCCTGGTGATACGAGGTGTGAATGCGGCCGGTGCGGTGGTGTATCAGCGCCGGCAGGGTGTCGGTGTAAGTGGACTTGAGTTTGCTCAGGCTGCGGTGCTCCAGGATCAGTCTGGGCAGCGCATGCTCATGGGCGAGCTCCTGCAATACCGGTTCCGCAGTGGACGGTGCCCCCTTGGGTGTTTTCTTGACCACCGGTAGCCCCATCTTGTCGTAGAAGATGGCCTGCAACTGCTTGGGGGAGCCCAGATTGAAAACCTCGCCCGCTTCGTCGTGGGCTGCCTTTTCCAGTTCCGCCATCCGTTCTGCCAGTTCCTGGCTGTGCTGCCTGAGCGTGCTGGCGCTGATCATCGCTCCCCGCTGTTCCATGCGCGACAGCACCGGCACCAGCGGCAGGTCGATGTCTTCATAGACGGACTGGAGTTTGCCGGTTTCCGCCAACCTGGGGCGCAATACCTGATGGAGCCGTAGCGTGATGTCCGCGTCTTCCGCGGCGTAGGGGCCGGCCCTCTCCAAGTCGATCTGGTTGAACGTGAGCTGCTTGGCACCCTTGCCGGCTATGGATTCAAACGTCATGGTTTGCTCACCCAGATGCTGCAGGGCGAGGGTGTCCATGTCGTGCCGTGAGGCAACCGAGTTCAGCACGTAGGACTCCAGCATGGTGTCCTCGGCGATGCCTTCCAGGGTAATGTCGTGGTTGGCTAGCACATTTTTATCGTACTTCAGGTTTTGCCCCAGCTTGGGCCGCCCTGAGTCTTCCAGCAAGGGCTTGAGCTCCGCCAGCACCGCTTCCCGGTCCAGTTGATCCGGTGCCCCCATGTAATCATGGGCCAGCGGCACGTAGGCGGCTTCGCCGGGTTCGATGGCGAAGGACACACCGACGACTTCGGCGTCCATATAACGCAGGCTGGTGGTTTCGGTATCAAACGCAAACAGCGGGGCTTTTTTCAGGCGCTCGAGCCAGTGATCGAATTCAGCCTGATCGGTGATCACACTGTAACGCTTTTCCGCCGGTTGGGCGGCAGTGCCGGAATTATCGCCTGCGGTGCTGTCGGATGCGGGCGCGGCGTCAGCGTTCTCCAGCTCGGCAATCCAGGAGCGGAATTCGTATTCCTTGAACAGGGTGAGCAGCGTGTCGTCGTTCTGGCTCCTGAGCTGAAGGTTTTCCAGCCCGAAATTCAGCTCGACATCGGTGCGGATGGTTGCCAGTTCGCGGCTCAGGGGTAGCGTTTCCAGCGCTTCCCGAAGGTATTCGCCGATTTTGCCTTTGACCTGGTCGGCATGGGCCATGACCCCGTCAAGGTCCGGGTGTTCCTGCAGCCATTTGACCGCGGTTTTCGGGCCGCACTTGTTAACGCCGGGAATGTTGTCCACTTTGTCGCCGACCAGCGCGAGGTAGTCGATGATCTGCTCCGGGGTAACGCCAAACTTATCCACCACACCGCTGCGGTCCATCCGGGTTTCGGTCATGGTATTGATCAGCGTGACGTGGCTGCTGACCAGTTGCGCCATATCTTTGTCGCCGGTGGAGATGATCACATCAATGCCTTTGCTGGTGGCCTCGTGAGCGAGGGTGCCGATGACGTCATCGGCCTCCACGTTCGGCACGATCAGCAGCGGCAGCCCCATCGCTTTCACAATGTCGTGGATCGGTTCGATCTGGCAGGCCAGGTCATCCGGCATGGGCGGGCGGTTGGCTTTGTATTCTTCGTACATCTCGTGGCGGAAGGTTTTGCCTTTGGCATCGAAAACCACCACCATTTTTGAGCCCGGAAAATCCTGTTCGAGCCGGCGCAGCATGCTGACCACACCCTTTATGGCACCGGTTGGATGGCTTTTGCTGGTCATCAACGGCGGCAGGGCGTGGTAAGCCCGGAACAGGTAAGAAGAGCCGTCTACAAGAACGACCGGAGGGGTCTGTTGCTGTGTCATATCAAAACTGGTCCGGAATCTGATTGAAGCCAGGGTTGCCTTGTGCAACGCTCTCGCTATGGATGGACAAAAGGGTATCACGAAAATGAAACGAATCGCCTGCCTCGGAATGGTGTCTGTGCTGCTGTCCGCCCCGGCATTTGCACAGGACAGCGGAGGGCTTGATCAGGAGGTCATCGAAACGCCCAGGGAGCCGTTGGTGGTGTCCGACTACCAGCCGACGTCAGATGGGGCGCAGATTGTGATTCGCCCCGGCGATGGGGAGGTGTTCTACGAGTACCGGGTGAACGGCCAGCTGATGGAAATCAAGGTAGTGCCGGAAATTGGGCCAGAGTATTACCTGGTGCCGGCCGATGGCGGCGGCTGGATTCGCGAAGACCAGACCGACATGCTGGTGCCAAGCTGGGTGATTTTCCGCTGGTAACTCAGGTTTGCTGGCCGGCACGGAATGGATTCTAGTATGAATATTCTAATTTTTACTCGTAGCCTGAGATCGTGAATCAAGGATCCGTTTCGAATCCATCACCTCGACAATCTCAGGAGAGATCACCATGGGTAAACTTAAATCCTATCAGGAACAGCTTCAGGACATCGTGGAAAACGGTATCAACACGGCCGAAGAGCAGCAGAAGAAACTGGCTTCCAAGCCGTTTGACTACGCTGAAAAGCTGGAGTCGGAGGCGCGCGAATACAGCGTCAAGACCCTGCGCACCCGTTATTACGGTTACAGCGAAAACCTGTTTGGACAGCTGCGCAGCCTGAACAGCCGCTTCGGCAATTTTGCCGCAGAGCTGGTCGCCAAGCTGGAAAAAGAAGCCGCTGACGGCGCGGACGCTGTTGCAGACGCCGCTGATGACGTCACCAGCGTGGCCCAGTCAACCAAGAAGTCGGTTGAGGCCAAGAAGCCTGCTGAGCGCAAAACCACAGCGCGCAAGCCTGCTGCGAAGAAAAGCACCGCTTCCGCCTGATTATCAGAGCCGGTGAAGCGCAGAGGGTCGCCTTAGGGCGGCCCTTTTTTTATCCCCGGAAGTATCCGGTTCAGTCACCCTTTGCTGGCGGCTCCAGCGAGAGGGTTCGTTCTTCCCCGGTGACTTCTTCCAGCCGTTTTATGTCGGCTTCGTAGTCGTCTTTCAGGGATCGTATTTCGGCATTTTGAGAAGCGATTTCGCGTTCAATATCGCGAACCTGGCTCTCCAGACGGCGAATTTTATCGAGCGTGGCTTCCGGTACTTCCCGGCCAGATCGCTCCATGTCGGCTGCGCGGGTCTCTTCGTTGTCCAGCTGGCTGACAATCACTGAAATATTGCCACGCTTGAGCTGGTTCAGCCCTTCCAGTTCGCCAATTTTCCGGTGCATGGCCCGGACAGCTTCATCAGGGTGGCTGAAGCGCTTCAGCAGTTTCTGATCCTGTTCTTGCTGGCGTTGTCTTTCCTGTTCGCGCTCTTTTTCCGCTTCCCGGGCCGCAATTTCTTCTTCGGTAGGTGCCGGTTCAACGGATTCAATCAAGCGGCCCTGGCTGTTCAGTATGTCGTAACCGCGGCGGGAGGCGTCTTGTGGCACGGTATTGCTGATAGCGGTCTGGCCGTTTTCGTCCGTGTAACGGTACATTCTGGCGTCCACTACGGTGGCCGCCAGGAGTAGGAAGGAAGCAGAAGCGACAAGTGAAAATCGGGTCAGAAATGTCATGGGGCTCAGACTCCGTAGCGATCCCGGTAGTGGGCAACACGACTGGCGTGGTCCGCAAAATCGGGCCGGTCGCCGAGGTAGTCCAGTACCTGATCCAGTTGAATAATGCTGACCACAGGCAAACCGAATTCCTGTTCTACTTCCTGAATGGCAGACAGCTCGCCATTGCCGCGTTCCTGGCGATCCAGGGCAATCAGTACACCGGCCGGCTCCGCGCCGGCGGCGCGTATCAGATCGATGGACTCGCGAATGGCGGTGCCAGCGGTAATGACATCATCAACGATGAGTACGCGGCCCTCAAGCGGGGCACCGACAATATTGCCGCCCTCGCCATGGTCCTTCTTTTCCTTGCGGTTGAACGCGAAAGGTTTGCTCTGGCCTTCAGAGGCCAGCGCCATGGCCGTTACGGTGGCCAACGGAATGCCCTTATAGGCAGGTCCGAAAATGATGTCATAATTCAGCCCGCTGCGCTGCACGGCGGCGGCATAGGCCTTGCTTAACTCAAGCAGGTCCTCACCGGTATTAAACAGGCCGGCATTGAAGAAGTAGGGGCTGGTGCGCCCGGACTTGAGCTTGAATTCGCCAAAACGAAGTACGTTACGGCGGATGGAAAATTCGATGAAATGTTGCTGATAGTCGTGCATGGCAAGGCTTCTGGCGGGTGTGGATCTTTAATTAAAGTGTAAAAACGGTATCATACACACAAACCGAATCAGGGAACACGTATGCGGGTAGTCACAATCAGCGTCAATGGTCTGGCCCAGGCTGTTGAAAAAGGCTTCTTCGAATGGCTGGCCAGCCAGGATGCCGACGTGGTCTGCGTTCAGGATCACCGCATGCGCGCCTATGAAATTGAAGATTTCAACCTGATACCGGAAGGCTATGAGGCCTATTTCATCGATGGCGAACATAACGAAGACGGCGGTGTCGGCATTTACACCCGCCACTTTCCGAAAGCCATCATGTACGGTTTTGCCAATGAGCAGGCGGACCGGGAGGGGCGTTTTATCCAGGCGGATTTCGATAAGGTGTCGGTTGCCTGTGTGCTGGCACCCTGCGCTCTGGGCCGTGAAGACGAGCTGATCGGTGATAATGATCTGACGGTGCTGGACCACAAAGATGATTTTATGGACGCCTTTGGCCTGCACATGCTGAAAACGCTGCGCAAGCGTCGCCAGTTCATTTTTGGTGCCAACCTGCAGACGGCCCATCACGTGACTGATACCAGTCCGCTCTATCACAAGCTGGATGTATCCGGCTTCATGCCTCACGAACGGGCGTGGCTGGATCGTCTGTTTGATGAAATGGGCTGTGTGGATGCGTTCCGGGAGATTAACAAGCAGGGCAACCAGTTTACCTGGTGGCCGGAACAAACCGAGGGTTCGCGCAAGAATGCGGGCATCCGGGTGGATTATCAGTTGATGACGCCGGGTATCCGCAAGACTATTCTGGATGGCTGGATTGACGACGATACGCGCTTTTCCGATCACGCACCGGTGATCATGGATTACGACATAGAAATCGGCTTTTAAGTTTGGGGCCCAACGCCGACGCCCAGGCTTGAGAGATTTCCCGTAGGTCGGATTAGGCGAGAGCCGTAATCCGACACCCCGGTCTCAGGAAATCACCCCTCCAAAGCCGCCTTCTGAATGTCAAACAACTGGTTAATCCCTTGCTTGGCCAACACCAGCATGCTGTCCAGTTCTTCCTGAACAAACGGCGCGCCCTCGGCGGTGCCCTGAATCTCGATGAAGCCACCCTGGTCGGTCATGATGACGTTCATGTCGGTTTCCGCTTCGGAATCTTCCGGGTAGTCCAGATCGAGTACCGGAGTGCCTTTGTAAATGCCGACGGACAGGGCCGCGACCATCTGCTTGAGCGGGGATTTTTTCAGGCGCTTTTCGGCCACCAGATGGTTTAGCGCGTCTACCAAGGCAACGCAGCCGCCGGTGATGGCGGCGGTGCGGGTGCCGCCGTCGGCCTGGATGACGTCGCAGTCGATGGTGATGGAGTGTTCGCCAAGGGCGCTGAGGTCAACGGCGGCGCGCAGGGAGCGGCCGATCAGGCGCTGGATTTCGACGGTGCGGCCGCCCTGTTTGCCACGGGCGGCTTCGCGGCCCATGCGGCTGCCTGTGGAGCGGGGCAGCATGCCGTATTCGGCGGTGATCCAGCCTTTGCCTTCGCCGCGCAGGAAGGGCGGTACTTTGTTTTCCACCGAGGCGGTGCAGATCACTTTGGTGTCACCGAACTCGACCAGCACCGAGCCTTCGGCGTGGCGGGTGTAGTTGCGGGTAATTCGGATGTCTCTTGGCTGTTCCGGCGTTCTTCCGCTGGGGCGCATAGTATGTCCTGGTATCGGTAGTGGATGTCCGGGTTGTTTACCCGGGTGTTGAAATAGAGAGGCTGCGAAGTATAACACGGAGTGGCGATGGTCTCTGCCCGGGCGCGGTCTCTCTTAGGTCGGGCTCGCGGTTCTGCGCGGTACCCTGTTAGACTCGAACGACTGCATTGACTGATAAGCGGAGCTGCCATGATCAGAAGTATGACTGCCTTTGCCCGCCAGGATACCCAGGGCGACTGGGGGACTCTGACGTGTGAGATTCGTACCGTGAACCATCGCTATCTGGAGCCGTCGTTCCGGTTGCCGGAGGCGCTTCGGGAACTGGAGAATGATTTCCGGGAGCAGCTGCGCAAGCAACTCAAACGCGGCAAAGTGGATGTGTCCATGCGTCTGCAAACGGTGGAGACGGCGAGCCAGAGCTTTGAAGTCAGTGACGAGATGGCGCGCGCGGTGAACGAGGCCGCAAACCACGTCAACCGGATTCTCGATAACCCGGCCCATATCAACGCGCTGGATGTGCTGCGCTGGCCCGGTGTGCTGTCGGTGAAAGAGCTGGATTACGGCCCTGCTCGCGAGGCTGCGGCGGAGTTGTTCCAGCGCACAGTGGCGGATCTGGTCACCGTTCGTGAGCGCGCGGGAGAGCGTCTGCGGCCGTTGTTTGAGGATCGGCTTAACACCATGGAACAGCATGTGAGCGCGGTGCGTGAGCGTATGCCAGAGCTTTTGCGGGCTCAGGAACAACACCTCAGAGACCGGTTTGAGAAGGCGCGTGTTGAGCTGGACCCCGAGCGCATCGCCCAGGAAATGGTCATGCTGGCTCAGAAGAGTGATGTGGCCGAAGAGCTGGATCGGCTGCACGCCCATGTTGCGGAAGTGGCCGACACGCTGAAATCCGATGAGGCCATCGGCCGCCGGTTGGACTTCCTGATGCAAGAACTGAATCGCGAAGCCAACACCCTCAGCAGCAAGAGCATTGATGCGCAGGTGACTCGCGTGGCGGTGGATCTCAAAGTGCTGATCGAGCAAATGCGGGAGCAGGTGCAGAACCTGGAGTAAGGGTTTTCCGCATTGTGTATAATGCCGCTCTTTATTTCAGTATCCGGAGTATGGTGCGCAATGAGCCAGGCAGTTGAACAAGGTACCCTGTATGTGATTTCGGCCCCGTCCGGGGCGGGGAAGACCAGCCTGGTGGCAGAGATGCTGCGCAGTGACGAGAAGTTAGGGGTGTCGGTTTCCCATACCACCCGCCCGATGCGCGAGGGCGAGCGGGATGGGGTCAACTACCATTTCGCCAGCCGTGGCGACTTTGAAGCCATGATTGGGCGTGGCGATTTTCTCGAGCACGCGGATGTGTTTGGCAACTACTACGGCACCTCTCAGGTCTGGGTGCGTGAAACCCTGGCAACCGGCCAGGACGTGATTCTGGAGATCGACTGGCAGGGTGCCGAGCAGGTGCGGCGACTGATTCCCGAGTGTGTTGGCATTTTCATTGTTCCGCCATCCCCGGAAGTGCTGCGGGAGCGCCTGATTGGTCGTGGAACGGATGCGCCGGAGGTAGTGGAGCGTCGCCTGAAAGAAGCTGCGGAAGAGTGCAGCCATGCGGTGGAATTTGATTTCCTGGTGGTTAATGACGATTTCGCTGTGGCGCTTGCCGAGTTGCTCGCGATCGTTCGCGGTCAGCGGCTGCGGATGTCGGCCCAGCAGGTTCGTCATGGGGATCTGCTGGCGCGATTGGCTTGCGGTTGATCGCGTTTTTCGTTGTATACAAATTGAGCCGATCGCATTACACTACGCGGTCTGCTTAATCAGTCATTTATTTTGTCGGGGATGTTATGGCACGAGTTACCGTTGAAGATTGTCTGGAAAACGTCGATAACCGTTTTCAGCTGGTTATGCTGGCTACCAAGCGCGCCCGTCAGATTGCCACCAAGGGCTTTGAGCCGATGGTGCCGGAAGAAAATGACAAGCCCACTGTCATTGCTCTGCGTGAGATTGCCGAAGGCAAGGTCACTCGCAGCCTGCTGACCGAAATCGACGAAGAATAAGTCGTCGGAAAGCATTGAAATCTGTCTCGCCGGTTTTATAGTGTCACTATAAGGCATGGCTGGACGGACAGCGGAAGGACCCGGATGCGTGCATTCGGGTTTTTTTGTCCCTGATTTTTATCTTTTCTTTATAATTTCTACTCGGAGGCGCGGTGTCGGCACAGGCAACGGTTGAAGGGTTGGCCACTGAGCTCAGCTCCTATCTGGATACCCATCGCATCAATCAGGTGCGACGTGCCTACTATTACGCCGACCAGGCCCACGAAGGCCAGATGCGCCGCAGTGGCGACCGCTACATTACCCATCCCCTGGCCGTGGCCCGCATCCTTGCCGATCTGAAACTTGACCACCAAAGCCTGATGGCGGCCATGCTTCATGACGTTATCGAAGACACGGGCATTCCCAAGGATGCGCTGTCAGACCAGTTTGGCGACGACGTGGCCGAGCTGGTGGACGGGGTCAGTAAGCTGACCCAGATCGAGTTCCGTTCCCGCGCCGAGGCCCAGGCGGAGAACTTCCAGAAGATGACGCTGGCGATGGCCCGGGATATCCGCGTGATTCTGGTCAAACTGGCGGACCGTCTGCACAACATGCGCACCCTCGGCCCCATGCCGTATGAAAAGCGCCAGCGGATTGCCAACGAAACCCTGGATATCTACGCCCCCATCGCCAATCGTTTGGGCATGCACTCAATCTGCACGGAGTTGGAAGACCTCGGCTTCGCCGCTCTGTACCCGATGCGCTCCCGTTACATATCCAAAGCGGTGGAAAAGCTGCGGGGCAGTCACCGGGAAATCATCGACGATATTCGCGATAAGCTTCAGGAAAAACTCGAAGAGCGTGGCATGCCAGGGCGTATTCTCGGGCGTGAAAAACACATGAACAGCATCTACAACAAGATGAAGTTCAAGCAGAAGTCGTTCCACGAGATCATGGATGTGTACGCCTTCCGCATCATTACAGACACAGAAGATGACTGCTACCGCATTCTGGGCGCGGTGCACAGCCTCTATAAGCCATTGCCGGGCCGCTTCAAGGACTACATTGCCATGCCCAAGGCCAATGGCTACCAGTCCCTGCACACCACCCTGTTTGGCATGCACGTGAACATTGAAATCCAGATCCGTACTGAGGAAATGGAGCACATCGCCAACAATGGTATTGCCGCCCATTGGATGTATAAGAACGAGTCGTCCAGCGAGACCCACGTTAACCAGTTGCGTGTAGATCGCTGGGTGAAAGGCCTGATGGAGATGCGCGAGCGGGCGGACGATTCGCTGGAATTCATCGAGCACGTCAAGGTTGACCTGTTTCCGGATGAAATCTATGTGTTCACCCCGAAGGGCAAGATCATGGAGTTGCCCAGCGGTGCGACCCCGGTGGATTTCGCCTACGCCATACACACCGACATCGGCAATGCCACCGTGGCGTGTCGCATCAATCGGAACCTGGGGTCACTGAGTCAGCCGTTGCAAAGCGGCCAGACGGTGGAGGTCATCACCGCCCCCGGTGCCCGGCCCAACCCGGCGTGGCTGAGCTTCGTGGTCACCGGCAAGGCTCGCAGCAGTATTCGGCATGTTCTGAAGAATCAGAAACGGGCCGAGTCTCTGGATCTGGGCAAGGCGTTGCTCAAAAAGTCCCTGAAAGGTTTTGGTACCAGCCTGTCGAAGATTGGTGATCGTCAGATCGATGCCGTGGTGAAACACAACCAGGTCAGCAGCCTGGATGATCTGGTCGGCGACATCGGCCTTGGCAATCGCATGGCCTACCTGGTTGCCCGCCAGCTGGTCAGTGGTGGGGACGAAGAAATGGAGACGCCGGCGGCCCAGCCAGGGAACAGCCCGGTCACCATTCGCGGAACCGAAGGGTTGCTGGTGCGCTTTGCCAGTTGCTGCAAGCCCATCCCTGGTGACCCGGTGGTGGGCGTGATGGACTCTGGTGAGGGCATGGTTATTCACTCCGATACCTGTTCCCGCCTCCCCGAGGACGACGAAGGCCGCGCGCGGCTGACCCATCTGAAATGGGCGAAGGACATTACCGATGAGTTCTCGGTCGAGTTGCGGGTGGAGCTTGAGCGCCAGCGCGGAGTGATTGCCGAAGTGGCGAACGCGGTTGCCATGGCCGACGGCAATATCGAGCGGATAAACGTTGAAGAGCAGGACGCCCGGCTGGGCGTAGTCAGCCTGGTGGTGCATGTGAACGGCCGGCGACACCTGGCAAGAGTCATGCGGCGGATTCGGAATATCCGTGCTGTCACCCACATAAGCCGGATTCGCCGTTAACGGTCAGGCCGATCAATGGCTGGTTGACAGGGCGAGCTCCCAGGGGCGACGATTGGCGTTTTGGTAGAGAGGAATCCCAAGGTCATGACCAATAAATCTATTATCCAGACCGACAATGCGCCCCAGGCCATCGGTACCTATTCCCAGGCAGTGAAAGCTGGCGATACCGTATACCTGTCGGGCCAGATTCCTCTGGTGCCGGAAACCATGGAAGTGGTAGCCGGTGATTTCGCCGCCAAGACACGCCAGGTGTTCGAAAACCTGAAAGCGGTGTGCGAGGCCAGTGGCGGTGAGCTAAGAGACATCGTCAAGCTCAACATCTACATGACCGATTTGGCCAACTTTGCCACCGTGAATGAAATCATGGCGACCTACTTCCAGGAACCCTATCCGGCCCGCGCTGCCGTCGGTGTGGCGGCTCTGCCGAAGGGCGTGCCCATTGAGATGGAAGCGGTGATGGTGCTGAGCTGAGGAGACTTAGCCAGCAGACTGAAAAAGGCGGCCATGGCCGCCTTTTTCATGCGTATGTCCCTGGCTAGCCTTGCCTGGCAATCATCTCCTGATACCCAGTGCGGAAATTCGGATAGCGAAACTGAAACCCGCTGTCGAGTAGCCGCCGATTGTGGCACCGTTTGCTGCCAGCGCGCCCACCCTTGCGGGCATCGGGCCGGGGAGCGTTACACGGTAACTGATCCCGGACCCAGGCCACGACCTCATCCAGCCGAACCGGCTCACAATCACTGGCAATGTAACAGTCTTCAAGGGGCTCGCCCGCCAGCGCCTTACCGGTTAGGTGTGCCACCGCAGCTGCGGCATCGTCCTCGTGAATACGGTTACTGAAAGGAGCCGGGCTTGCCGGGTCCATGCTGCCTGCAATCACCTCTTCAAGAAACCGGCGGCGGGTAGGCCCGTAAATACCACTAAAGCGAACCACGGTCGCGGGGAAGCCACTTGCCAGCGCCGTGCGTTCGCCGGTGAGGATGGTCTGGCCGCTGAAACGTGCCGGCTCCGTGGGGCTGGATTCGTCCACCCAGGCATCATCATCCTGCGCATAAACGCTGGAACTGCTGATAAATATCAGGCGGCTCATTGCCTGCCCCTGCAGTGCATCCAGCAGGTTGCGAAGGCCGGTCACGTAGGCATCCTGATACCCCTGTTCGTCATAGCGGGAGGGTGTCAGGCAATAAATGACGATGTCGAGGTTGTCGGGAATGACCGATCTAACCTGTTCCGCCTGGGTCAGGTCGGCACCGAGAGGGCTGATGCCCACCGGCACGTTAGACGGGGTGCGACGAAGTCCGAATACCTTGGCGTGGTCTGTCAGGAGGGAGGCGATCGCGCCGCCGAGCTTGCCACAACCGGCCATCAGGATTCGTGGAAGTTTATTGCTTTCAGTGATTGCCATAGACAATATCAATCCTTATGCTTTGGCTTATCAGTACAGAGCGCGCAATTTGGGCGCACTCTGACCTGGACGAATTCAGACCGGAGCCCCCCCATGACTCTCACCGAGTTACGATACGTTGTTACCCTGGCACGGGAAAGGCATTTTGGCCGCGCTGCCGAGCGTTGTCATGTCAGCCAGCCGACCCTGAGTGTGGCGGTGAAAAAGCTCGAAGACGAACTCGGCATCCCCCTGTTCGAGCGCAGCAAGAGCAGCATCCGGGTGACGGAAACCGGTCAACGTATTATTGAACAGGCCCAGCGTGTGCTTGATCAGGTCGGCGTGATCAAGGACATGGCCCAGGATGGCAAAAATCAGCTTAACTCGGCCCTGAGAGTCGGTGCCATTTACACCATTGGCCCCTACCTGTTTCCGCACCTGCTGCCGGAGTTGCGCCGTGCCGCGCCGGACATGCCGCTGTTTATTGAAGAGAACTACACCGCCAGCCTGCGACAGAAACTGCGGCACTCGGAGCTCGATGCCATCATCATCGCGCTGCCGTTTGAAGAGCCGGAAGTGGTAACGCTGCCATTGTACGACGAGCCCTTCGTGGTCCTGCTCCCCGCCGGGCACCCATTGACGGAAAAGGAAACCCTGACTGCCGCCGAGCTCGCGAAAGAACAACTGCTGCTGCTCGGCCCTGGCCACTGCTTCCGCGATCAGGTGTTGGAGTCCTGTCCACCGCTGGTTGAGGCGGTCACCCGCAATGCCAATGCCACGACGCCAGCGCTGGTCACCGAGGGCAGTTCCCTGGAGACCATTCGCCACATGGTGGCTTCCGGGCTTGGTATCACGGTTCTGCCGTTGTCGGCTGCCACCGCCATGCAGTACCACGAGGATATTCTGGCGGTCCGTCCGTTTACGTCCCCGGTGCCGTTTCGCACCGTAGCGCTTGCCTGGCGAGTGACCTTCCCCCGGCCGAAAGCCATCGATGTGTTGTCACTGGCCGCCAGCCAGTGCCGCGTCATTGAAAAGGCAAAAACCGATACCCCGGCTGCCGCAGCCAGCGCCTGAGGTCATCCATGACGTCACTGGATGACATCCAGGTTACTGCTATAAAGGGCGTTGGAAGCGCCCTCGCGGATCGGCTGGCGAAGCTGGGCATCCACTCCCTTCAGGACCTGCTGTTTCATCTGCCGCATCGCTACGAGGACCGCACCCGTGTTGTTCCCATGGGCAACCTTCGCATCGGGGATGTGGGCGTGGTGGAAGGCGAGGTGGTGAAAGCGGATTTGATCATGGGGCGTCGCCGCAGCCTCCAGGTTACCCTGAAAGACCAGAGTGGATTCCTGGTCATGCGCTTTTTCCACTTCAACGCCGCCCAGAAAAACCAGCTCACTGAGGGGGTGCGGGTGCGATGTTTCGGGGAAGTCCGACCGGGTCGCGCGGGTTACGAGTTCTACCATCCCGAATATCAGACCAACCCGCCGCCCATGCCAGCGGAAGGGCAGGCCACGCTGACACCGGTTTATCCGCTGACCGAGGGCATTCAACAGCCCCGTGTGCGCTCGCTGTGCCAACAGGCGCAGACCTACCTGAAACGTTACCCCATTCGCGACTGGCTGCCACCGGCTCTGCTGGCGGATTACCAGTTGCCCGGGATCTCCGAAGCCGTGGAGCTGGTGCACGCCCCGCCGGCCAATGCGCCGGTGCACCTGTTGATGGAAGGGCGGCACCCGGCACAACAGCGGCTGGTGATGGAAGAGCTGCTGGCCCACCAACTGAGCCTGCTTCAGGTGCGTGAACAGATCCAGGCGAAACAGGCGCTGCCGCTGCTGCCGGCGGGAGATCTTTCGGCGCGTTTTGTTGAGGAATTACCGTTCCGCTTGACCGGCGCGCAACAGCAGGTGATGAGTGATATCCGTCAGGATCTCAGTCAACCGTTGCCGATGTTGCGCCTGGTGCAGGGGGATGTCGGGTCCGGGAAAACCGTGGTAGCTGCTCTTGCCGCTTTGCAGGCCATCAGCGCTGGCGCGCAGGTGGCGTTGATGGCCCCCACGGAGATTCTGGCGGAACAGCATTATCAAAATTTTTCCAGCTGGCTTGAGCCGCTTGGTATTCGGTTGGCCTGGCTGTCCGGCAAGGTGAAAGGTAAGGCTCGCCGGGAAGCGCTTGAACAGCTAGTCAGTGGTGACGCCGCCATCGCCATCGGCACCCACGCCCTGTTTCAGGATGATGTCATCTTTAACCGCCTGGCGCTGGTGATTGTGGACGAGCAGCACCGGTTCGGGGTGCACCAGCGCCTGGCGCTGCGGGAAAAAGGCGTCGGTGGAACCATGGCGCCTCACCAACTGATCATGACCGCCACACCGATCCCCCGAACGCTGGCGATGAGCGCCTACGCCGACCTTGATACCTCGGTCATCGACGAGTTGCCCCCGGGCCGCAAACCCATTGAAACCGTCACCCTTCCCGACAGCCGCCGTGATGATGTCATTGAGCGGGTTCGCAGCGCCTGTCGGGAAGGGCGGCAGGCGTATTGGGTCTGCACCCTGATTGAAGAGTCCGAAGCGTTACAGTGTCAGGCCGCGGAGGTGACCGCACAGGAACTGACGGAGCGGCTGCCGGATGTGTCGGTAGGCCTGGTTCATGGCCGCCTGAAAGCCGCCGAGAAAGCGGACATCATGGCCGCGTTCAAGAACGGAGAGCTGGACCTGCTGGTGGCAACCACCGTCATTGAAGTGGGGGTGGATGTGCCCAACGCATCACTGATCATTATTGAAAATCCGGAACGGCTCGGCCTCGCGCAGCTTCACCAACTGCGTGGCCGGGTAGGGCGTGGTGAGCAGGCCAGCTTCTGTGTGCTGATGTACCACCCACCGCTGTCAATGAACGGAAAGGCCCGGCTGCAGGCCCTCAGAGACAGTCAGGATGGGTTCTATATTGCAGAAAAAGACCTTGAAATCCGCGGTCCCGGGGAGGTGCTGGGCACCCGGCAAACCGGCCTGATGCAGTTTCGGCTGGCGGACTTTGAGCGGGATAAAGGCTGGATCGAGCCCATTCGTGCCATGGCACCGGCACTGATGAATCAGCGAGCGGTGGTGGATGGCCTGGTCCGCCGCTGGCTGGGCGAAAAAACCCGCTACGGTGACGTTTAACCGGATGGATTGCCGGAGAATTGCGAATAATCCGGCCAATGTCAAAACCCGGTCGGTTTTCTCACCGTATACTGAGGCACATGTAATCGTGCCAGGAACCGGCGCGCCAACGTTTTAGGGAGATAGTTATGGAGTTACCCGTCGCGGTCCGGCAGGCGCTGGGTGAAACAGCCGCAGGCGTGTCTCTGCGTGATGTCAGTCAGGCCCCG
The DNA here is from genome assembly GCF_040904845.1 of Marinobacter sp. Lineage (GTDB taxonomy): Bacteria > Pseudomonadota > Gammaproteobacteria > Pseudomonadales > Oleiphilaceae > Marinobacter. The sequence continues at coordinate 32,132 of NZ_JBBDSR010000052.1, forward strand.
AAAGACCAGCTGCTGAGAATGGTGTTGCTTACTGACGAACAGGGCCCTTTGCAGGCGATCTGTCGACGGGGTGACCTGCTCGATATTGCCGCACTGAACAAACAGCTGCAGCGGGACCTGAGGGTCATGAACCGCCGTGATCAGTTGCGGGTAAGGCAGCGAGCGGGGCTGTCGGAACTGCCCGCGCTGCCGTCACTGACGGGCTGGCCCAGCGTAGTGGATGAGCGGGTGGATACCCTTGAAATGGTGGCGTTGGTGCTGGGCGATCAGGACCTGGCAATGGTGATGCCCGGTGAAGATTTTCGGGCCATCACCGCTAACGCGGGACGGGCGTCGTTCACCATTGCGCAGAGTGCCATTGAGGTCAATCTTGACCGGCCCGAGCAGGACCGTGACCAGCTCCATTCGGCCATCAAGAAGTTCACCGGGCTGCGTATCCAGCAGCGCCTGGAAGATACGCTGGAACTGCCGCCCCTGCCCGAGACTGCACAACGCATCATTCACCTTCGGGTGAACCCCAATGCGGTGATGGGGGATCTGGTCGATATCGTCGAAAGTGATCCCAGCCTGGCCGCTCAGGTAGTGAGCTGGGCGTCTTCCTCATTCTACGCAGCGGCTGGACAGGTGAAGTCTGTTCACGATGCGGTGTCACGGGTTCTGGGTTTCGATCTGGTGATGAACCTGGCCATGGGGCTGGCTCTTGGCCGGGCGTTGAAACAGCCGCAGGACCATCCGGAAGGCTATGTGGATTACTGGCAGCAGGCGATCTGGCAGGCGCAGTCGGCCGGTATTCTGGCAAGCATGATGCCACGTAGTGAGCGCCCTGCGTTCGGGCTGGCCTACCTAGCCGGGTTGCTGCACAACTTTGGGTATCTGGTTCTGGCTCAGGTGTTCCCACCGCATTTCAAGCTGGTATGCCGCTCTCTGGAGGTGAATCCGGCCATGGATTCGTCGGTGATTGAGCACCACTTGCTCGGTGTTACGCGGGAGCAGATCGCTGCGGAACTGATGCAGAACTGGGGCATGCCAGACGAAGTGACCCTGGCGATCCGCTACCAGAAAAACCCTGGTTACCAAGGCCCCTATGCGGCTTATGGCAAGTTGCTCTGGCTGGGACGCCAGTTACTGGCGACACGGGGTGTAGCAATTGGAGCCGGGGAGCCGGTTGGGCCGGAATTCTACCGGTCGCTGGGACTTGATCAGGAGCGGGTGGAGGCGCAGTTCGATGAACTGGTCGGCAATAAAGCCAGAATTATGGCCATGGCCGGCATGATGACGCCCTGAATCTGCCCGCGCATAAACCGCAAAAAAGCCGGCCCAAAGGCCGGCAAGCTCACTCGCTTGTTACAGAGTCGTCCAAACTTATCAGGAGAAAACAACGCAAGGTGTCCGCAGAAAGGGTAGAGGTCACCTTGTGTATAAATCTAGCTCATGGGCGAGGAAATAAAAGCCATCCCTCTGAAAAAAGCTCGGTTGTCAGAAGTCATGTTGTCGAAGCGCGGCTGCGGCTCGCCGGATGGCATCCGAATTCCGCGCCTCTATCTCCAGCCGTTCCCTGTCCATCTTCTCAATAAAACGGCTGTCGGTGGCCTGGCGGGCACGATGGGTGGGCATGTGCTGTATCTGATCGTGCACCTCACGGAACACCTGATAGGGGGAGCGTTCCAGAAGTTCCGGTGCGACGTGATCAAGCAGGCCCTTGAGCCTGAGGCAGGCCTCGGAATACTCCACTTGCTCTTCCTCGACGGCCATCGCAATGACCTGAATGCTTTCGATCATCGATTGCCGGCGATCTTCCTGAAATGCCCGGTGGCGGTCATTGCGCTGGCGGCTCTGTTTCAGCAGCCTGGCCTGACGCAGGATAAAGGTCGCCAACAGTGCGATAACAAGCAGGCCGGCGGTGATCAGTGCCCACTGTAACCATAGAGGCATGGGTAGCTCCTTATGTGTTCAGGCGCGTTTACGCGGACGCTCCGCGCGCCAGACTTTTACTTTCACGGTCTGACCGTTCAGTACGGACGTGCCCACCAGCGGATCGGTTTGCTGGTCACTGAGGACGTCATTGATGCTGGCACCGGCATGGGCGGCGGCGACGGCTTGGCCGGTGCCTTCACGGTGGTGGCCCCAGCCATGGGGCACCGACACCACACCGGGCATGATGTCTTCGGTGATGTCCACCGCCACTACAATAGCACCTTTCACTTCCGCTGATGTGGACGTAACTTCGGCCGAATCGCCGGCCTGCAATCCGCAACGGGCGGCATCCCTGGGGTGGATCATCAGCGTGCAGCGGTCTTTGCCTTTCACCAGGCGCTGGCTGTTGTGCATCCAGGAATTGTTGCTGCGCACGTGACGGCGGCCAATCATCCGCAGTTCTTCCTTCGCTGGGCGGGTCAGCAGGGCGTGCAACCGGTCCAGATCCTCGAGATAACGCCTGGGAGCCAGGTTCACTTTGCCATCCCGGGTGAACAGCCGCTCTGGCATGCAGGGCCGCAGCGCGCCAAGGTCTATCCCGTTCGGGTTGTCGCGCAGCGCGCTCAGTGACAGCCCTTTGGGCAGATCCTGCCAGTGTCCGTTGAGGGGGCTGAGTTTCGCCAGGCCTTGCAGCGGATGGCGTTTGGGAAGTACATCCATCACCAGATCGACAGCGGGCTGAACCAGGCGTCGGGCCGGCCCGATATCCGCCCCGTAGGGCCCTGAGCGCAGCAACAGATCCAGAATGGTATCCGGGCCGATTTGTTTGAATGCGCGCCAACCTAGCTCCGAACGCAAGGGCAGCCGGCCGCCTTTGCGCTTTTTCTCGAGCCGGTGGGCCAGTTCCAGCAGTATCTGCCAGTCGTGGCGGCTGTCATCGCCGGCCTCGAACAGTGCGTCGCTGTACTTGGCGGTGTTGCGTACCGCAAACATACTGAAAATCAGGTCGTAGTGGCTGCGTTCAAGCGCGGCTGTCGGCGGCAGGATCACGTCCGCATGGCGGGTGGTTTCATTGAGGTAGTAGTCCACTGAGACCATGAAATCCAGACCCTCCAGCGCCTGATCCAGTCGCCCGCCGTTGGGGTTGGACAGCACCGGGTTGCCGGCTACGGTCACAAACGCTTTAATCTGCCCCTCACCCGGTGTAAGGATTTCGTCGGCCATGGTGCTGGCGGGGTATTCACCGGCGAACTCCGGCAGCTTCTTCACCCGGCTGTGACGATTGGCGAAATGCCCTTGCTGCCCCGACAGCCCACCGAGGGCAATCAGGTCGATGGCCGGCTGGGTAAACATCATGCCGCCGGTGGCGTCCAGCTTGCCGGTCAGGATGTTCAGGCAATACGCCAGCCAGGTGGCGATGCCGCCGAATGCCTGTGTGCTGGTGCCCATTCGGGTATACAGCGCCGCTTTGCGGGTGGTGGCCAGTTGTCGTGCCAGCTCCCGGATGGCCTCTGCATCGATGCCGGTGTGCTCGCTTGCAGCCTCGGGCGTAAAGCTCAGGGAGGCGAGGCGCAGCAGGTCCACATCTTTGGTCCAGTTTTCCGCATGGCCCAGGTTCACCAGCTTTTCGTCAAACAGGGTGTGGACCATCGCCATCAGCAGCAACGCGTCGCTGCCGGGGCGGATAAAATGAAACTCGTCGGCCAGTTTGCCGGTTTCGGTCCGGCGCGGGTCGACCACAATCATCTTGCCGCCCCGGTTTTTCAGCGCTTTCAGGCGGCCACGGATGTCCGGTACGGTCATCAGGCTGCCGTTGGAGGCCATGGGGTTGGCCCCAATGCAGATGAACAGGTCGGTGCGGTCGATGTCCGGGATTGGAAACAGGATCTGGTGTCCGAACATTTCCAGGCTGGCGAGCATGTGGGGCAACTGGTCGTTGGAGGTGGCGGAGAAGCGGTTCTGGCTGCCGATGGCGCGCAGGAAGGGCATGGTGGCAATCAGTGAGCCGTGGTTGTGGACGTTGGGATTCCCCAGGTACACGCCGATGCTGTTGCGACCATGGTCTTTGCGGGCCCGGTGCAGGCGATGTGCCACCAGATCAAAGGCTTCGTCCCACTCCATTTCCTGCCAGCCGGTCGCGGTGCGGCGAACGGGCTTTTTCAGGCGGTCCGGGTCTTCGTGCAGGTCCTGCAGCGCCACGGCTTTTGGGCAGATGTGGCCATGGCTTAACGGATCGTCTTCATCGCCCTTGATGGAGGAGATGTGGCCGTCCTGAACCTCAATGGCGACGCCACACATGGCTTCACAGAGATGACAGGTGCGATAGTGGGTGCCGTTTTCCATGGGTTCTCTCTCCAAGTGATTTTTATCGTCTGACTCTGAGCATGGGCAAGCGGGTACGGTGTCCCGGGACACGCTTTGAATACGTCC
>NZ_JBBDSR010000053.1:0-127750 GCF_040904845.1 Marinobacter sp.
AACCCCGATCACGGCGAGGTTGCCGTTAACGGATGAGAGCAGTGAGGTGATCGCGCCAATAGCCGTGAGCTCGGCGGTGAGAAAGCAGAGCATGTACAGCACGGAGATCAGCGATACATAGCGGCGAACGCCGTTCCCGTAGCAGGCCTGGGCAAACTCCCCGATACTGCGGCCCTGGGGCAGAAAGCGACGAATGGCCGGCCCGCAAAAGGCAAAAACAATAAACGGCAATGCCGCGCCAAGCGCGTACCCGGCCAAGGCGAGTGGGCCAACCAGAGCGCCGACTTCCGGCGGTGCAAACAGTATCCAGCCACCCATGCCGGAAGCCAGAAAACTCAGGCCCAGGGCGCGTGCCCCCTGGGTATTCCTCGCCGTCACAAAATCATCCAGACCGCCGTTGACGGCTCTCGCCCTCACGCCCAGCCAGGTAAACAGGATAAGGGCAACCGCGAGTGCCGCTGTCGTGGTGTAGACCATGAACCTTTGCTCCGCCGGTGGAAAAGGCCGAAATAGTGCCACATTAAAGGCGGTTGATCATCCGCCGCTTGAACCCGTTCTCAAAACGGCACTTCAAGGCCTCTTCTATAGCGACAGATTTGAGGCACAGTTATCTTTAAGGACCCCGCCTTTTCGGTATCTTACCGTAACAACGTGTAACAAAATAAAACGTGCGCAATACCGTGACAAATAATAACAGGGACTTCTTCTGACATGCTGCTGGTACTCGCCGGGTCCATCCTTACGTTCACCATGGTGCAGGAAGCGACCGTGGTGGAACCGTTTGACAGAGGCACCGTGGTTATCGAACAGGACGTCGACAGCAGCCCGCTCGAACTGCGCACGGAGGTGCGGGTTGAACCTCTGGTCGAGCAGAAATTCCGCAATATTGTTCGCCAGGCCTATGACTACAGCTGCGGCAGCGCCGCCCTGACGACCATCCTGAACCACTACCTGGGTAGAACCCTGAATGAGCGTCAGGTGATGGAGGGGTTGCTGCACTACGGTGAAAGTGAGCGCATTGTTCAGCGCCGCGCATTCTCGATGCTTGATATGAAACGGTTGGTCACCGCTCTGGGCTACCCCTCTGGCGGATTCCGGGCCTCCATGGAAGATCTGATTGACCTCGATCACCCCGCCATCGTTCCCATAGAGCACGCCGGCTTTAAGCATTTTGTGGTGCTCAGAACCATTCGTGATGGCCGTGTATACCTGGCAGATCCGGCAGTCGGCAATATTTCGTTCACACTCACCCAGTTTGAGGAAGTATGGGACGACAACGTGCTGTTTATCGTGTTTCCGGGCAGCGACAAACCGTTGGACTATCTCGAACTCAAAGACGAAGACCTGCGCTTTGTCGATGACCAGACGCTGACACTGTTAGCCCTGCAACAGGTACCTCAGTTTCACGAATCGACCGCCAGGCGCATCCAGAACCTGCTTGAGCGTCAGAAGAACAATCCGGATGGCAGTGTCGAAAATACACGGAAGCAGCTTCATTATCGCCGAAATTAAAAGCCCGGTGTGATCATCGGGGAGCAGGAATAAAACAATCAGAATTAAGGGAGTCAGGATGAATCGTTGGTTCACGCGAGGTTTTATCCTTTGTTCGATAGCCGGTTTGATGCCCGCAATGTCGATGGCACAGGAAGGTAATGTCGACGAGGCGAGGGAAGCGCTGTCAAAGCAGGAAGGTGACGAAGACTCCACTCGCCAGCTTGAGGAAGTGTTTCAGGCGTCGGAGAAAAATTATTCCCTGCAGCAAAAGGGCAGTCACGCGCTCAATTATGCGTTCGACTACTCCTACACTGCAGACCAGCGCCTTGATCTGGCGATCACCAATGGTTCGGTGCGTAATCTGGACGTGGTGCCATCGGCGACGCACAACTTCACCAACGCGTTTTCCTACGATTACGGCCTGTTGAATAACCTGACGGTGGGTACCCGGGTGCCCCTGGTGGTGAAATACGATACCCAGGATGAACTCAGTATTTACGACTTCGGGGATATCTCTTTCACCGCGCGCTGGCAGCCATTCGCCTATGTGCCCGGCAAAATGTCCACGACCTTGTTCGGCTCGCTGACCTCCAAGACGGGGGTCAGCCCCTACGAAATCGACATCAACGAACAGCTGTCCACCGGCAGCGGTTACTACTCCCTCGGTGGCGGTGCAAGCCTGTCAAAGGTACTGGACCCGGTCGTGGTGTTTGGCTCGGTGAGTGCAACCTATAACCTGACCGAATCCGGCCTTGAGCAGGTTCGGGGCGGGCGGCTTCTGGAACAGGTTGAGCCCGGTTTCGGGTTGTCCGGGTCTGCCGGTTTTGCCTACTCCCTGTCTTACGATATCTCACTGAGCCTGTCGGCCCAGCTCAGCTACAACGATGAAACCAGCCTCACGTTCTCCAACGGTGATCAGGCCATGGCTCAGGATCAGATGACCGGTTTTCTCAGTATCTCCCTGGGTAACCGGGTGAGCGATACAACCATCGTGAACACCAGTCTTGGTATTGGTCTCACCGAGGATGCTCCGGACTTTTCTCTGGGGGTGTCCCTGCCCATTAATTTCTCCGGCCTTAAAGAGTGATCGACGCCGCTGACGTTTTACGGGAAGGGAAGACTTCATGAGAATGACCAGCCACAAGCAGAAGATTCTCGGGGCCATAATTGCCGCGACCATCTCCAGTGGTGCCGAGGCTCAGCTCGCGCAGAACCTGACCATACACCCCAAGGCCCTGGCGCTTGGTAACGCAGTGACCGCAGATCCACCGGGTATCATGGCCATCCATTATAACCCGGCAGGATTAACCAAGCTCGAAGGCCGCCAGCTTGAAGTTAACCTGATGAGCGTCTACCTGGATATTGACGCCGATTTCCACGCCGACGAAGATTACGAAATTTTCGGTATCAAGGGCCTGGAAAAAGACCCGCTGACCGGCAAGCAGCGAGACCCGGTTGCCAACAAGCACAGCCATACCAATAACGTGGCGCTGTACTTGCCGGGTCACGGTATTCTGCGGGCTCCCCCGGGGCCAGCCATCGCGCCTTCTGCCGGCATCAGCATCAACCCGCCGGGCTCGAAACTGACGTTTGGTAACGCGTTCTATCTGCCCCTGGCCGCCGGTTTTTATCGCGATAAAGACGACCCTGGTCGCTATATGCCGCAGGCAACCGCCTTGCAGAGAACCACCTATCTGGCCCCGACTGTGGGGTATGAAATCAACGATGAGTGGGCGGTAGGTGCCGGTATTCACCTGTCCCATATGGGGATTGCCGCAGACCAGTACATGCGAGCCCCCAACATGCTGCTGGGGGTGGCAGAAGTCCTGCAGGACGCGTTCAACTGTGAAGGCGGTGATGAGCCACTTCAACCCTGGCTGGCGTTGTGTGGCGGTAACGTGGGCCCGTGGGATGACATAGGCGCGCTGAGCATCAACGTCCAGGAAACCCTGTCGCCGACCTATACCCTCGGGGTTATGTGGGAGCCGGCGGACTGGTTCAGTTGGGGGGCAAGCTACACCTCCGAAGCCGACATGAATCTCAAGGGCACCTTCGAGATTGAATACACGGATGACTGGTCCGGGTTCTGGCAGAGCGTAAATGGTTCCGTGTTGGGGGCGATCACCTCTGCGATCCTCAGTCTGCCCTCGGGTGCACCGCGGGAAGCGGGTAACGTCAGTATGGATCTGGTTTACCCTCAACATTTCCAGACCGGTATCAGCGTGGATCTTCACGAAAAACTGACCATGAACGTCGATGTTGGCTGGACAGACTACAAACAGTGGGATGCCTTTGTGTTCCGTTTCGACCGTAACCTCGAGTTTCTCAACGCCGCAAGAATACTGTCACCGGATAATGCGACCCCCAATACGCTGCGTTTGCCGCTGGGCTTTACTGATCAGTGGAACTGGGGGTTCGGGCTTGAGTTTCACGCGACATCACGGCTTGACCTCAGGGCTGGGGTCGAAATTCGGGACTCGGTCATTCCCGACGACCAGCGCTCTATCATGGCTCCCTTTGGCGGTGCCAATCTTTACGGCGTGGGTATGGGCTATCGATGGGACAAGAATACCGAGATCGACATGAACCTCAGTTATCTGCATTCCATAGAGACCATTCCCGCCAATACCAGTTGCAACGTAAACTGTGACAATATCACCAACATCATTTATAACCCGTATGCGGGCCTGGACATAAAAACCTCGTTGAGGGTCGTGATGGCGGGGCTCAGTTTCCGGACCAAATTCTGAGATCACGGCGCGCGAAGGTGACGCCTGTCAGGTAGTGGACACCTATGTTGAGCAAACGATTCCGGAACCTGGTGTGTCTGATGGCTCTGGCCGGGGTATTGCTGGCAGGGTGCCAGAGCACTGGCGAGCCATCTGCCGGTAAAGATGGCTATTTTACCTGGGTGGATGCACAGGGACGGGTGCAGCAATCCCCCATTTACCGCCAGCCGGAACAGACATCGCCAGCGGAAGCTTACCGCCAGGAACACCAGGCCCCGGAATCAGAGTTCAATCTGGAAAACTATCCCGACGGTGTTCAGCTTGAGCGCGACGGTTATGTTCGCCCTGGGGAGCCCCCGCCTTATTTCAGTTGGCGAGACGCTGACGGCAACATCCGTGTCAGCTATTACCAGCCGGATACCCGGTCCGCCGTCGAGAAGGGCCGCATAAAACCACCCATCGAGCTAACCCCGGCCAGCATCTACCAACAGGGCACGCAACCGGAACCCGCACCAACCACCGAAGGCGGTGATCCCGACGCGTTCGCCATTCTTGACATTGACGAACCATCCGGTGGCTATTTTGAACAGTGGCAAAGTCACTGCTGTGAGTCACTGGATACTGGCGAAGTCGAACAATGGCAGGGTAGTCGCGAGTTTGGCCTGACCATCGATGGGCAAACCCCAGTGCACGACTTTATGACGGGCAATAGCCCTTACCTGTTGGTGCGCCTGCCGATGGCTGAAGAGCGCAAGGGTTTTATTCTCAGGTTGCGGTCCTTCGCCCGAGAGGGCGTTTTCGTGCCATCGCTGGCGTTGCTCAATGCCGATCTCAAGCCGGTGCGAATTGTCACCGACATGGTGGCTGACTTTGTGCCGGAAAGCTGGCATCGGCGCGGCTATCTGGAAGCCTTTGTTCCGGTTTTCCCGGGGCATGGCGAGCGTTGGCTCCTCCTCTATACTCGAACCGCGGATACGCTGGGGCAGACCATCATTGAGGATAAATGGGGGCCCCGGGCCATCCGACATGTCCGTATGGGTGAGCTGAGCGTCACCGAACTCAGCGAACGCTGAGTTCAATCCTCCGGCTTGTCCAGATCAAGCCACTGCTGGGAAAACCAGTAATAACGACCATCATTGGTGGGATGGGTGCAGTTGTAGCGGAACCGCCGGCTGTTAAAGGCGTTTGGTGCCCTCACTCGGATAAGACCGTCTTCTGCAGTTTCCAGTTCTACGCGTCCCTGACCGGAGGCAAAGCAGCTCAGCCGGCTCGCGCTGAGGGGGTCCGGCAGGCGGAATTCCAGTGTTGGCGGGTTCTCCGTCAGAATACCGGCCGGCAGCGTACTTGCCTCTACCGGCAGTGCTTTGCTCAGTAATTTGTCATTCAGGCTGCCAAGCTGACCGTAGGCATTAGCCATCGGGAAACGGGGGAGCCGGGTGCGGCCTGAAGTGGCCCCGACCGCCCCGGACTGCTGGCCGAAGCCAATCCAGCCACGCTGGGCCAGTTTTCTCTCCAGTGCTGAGTCGAATTCGCCATACGGATAGGCAAACATTGGCACATCAATGTCGAGCTCTTCCTTCAATAATGCCTGAGCCCGGTCGAGGCTTTTGTCCACCCGCGCTTCCCAATCGCTCTCACTCTCGTCTGATCGTTTGGCAAGGTGGCCATGCTCGTGGCTATGGTTGGCGATGGTCACGTTGCTATGTTCATTCAGCTCTCTGAGCTGGTCCCAGGTCATATAGCCCCGGTTACCGACAGCGTCTGTGTTCACGAAGATGGTATAGGGGAAGCCGAACCGGTCCAGCATCGGCGCTGCGGTTTGGTAAACTGAGTCATAGGCATCATCGAAGGTGATTGCGACCTGTTTGCGGTCATCCAGCGCTCCATCAAGGGCTTCTTCAGCACCCGTTTGCAGTGCAACCACGTCCAGGTTTTCGCCGGCAATGGCCCCCAGTTGCCCCTCAAACAGTGACACAGAGGTGCTGGTGGCCGGCGGGGTGGAATCACTGACATGGTGGTACTGGAGAACCACAAGGTCCGCCCGGGCACCCAGGGACAGCCCGGCCATCAGCAAGACGAATACATAACGTGCGGTTGGTGTCACCATCTGTTGGCCCTTGATCGGTTTAATGAAAATGCGCTTTGAGTACCGCGAACGCCTGATTCAGGCTCTGAATACTCTCGGTGTCGCCACCACGGTCCGGGTGAGCGTCCATCACGGCTCGCCTGAATCGCTGTTTTACCGTGGAGAAATCCTCGGGGAGTTGCTCAAAACCCAGGGCTGCCGCAGCTTCAGAAGCTTCTTCCCTCAATGGTGGCTGCCGCTGGTGACCGTTCCAAAAGTCGTCCATCATTTCGCGAATGTAGTCGTCGGATAACTGATACTGGGAAAGATCCAGATAAAACATCCGCAGTTTATCAACTTCGCCGGCAACGCCGACACCGGACACTACAGCGCAGGCGCGAAGTTGCAGGTTCAGGGGTGAAATACTGACGGTTTCACCCTGACCGGCCAGTTGGTCTCTGAGGCGGTACAGAGTGTGGAACAGCAAAAAATGAACCGGGTAGAGCTGTGCGGGTTCGGCGAACTCGACGGGGCCGATCAACTGCCACGGGTTATTCTGGAGGCGTTTGATCAGTGCGAGTTCGGTCAGCCCTTCAGGGCTGCACCGCAGCTCGTGTTCAACCGCCACCAGCAGGTGCTGAATCTGCAGGTCCAGTACCGGATTTTCCCGATTGTCGGTGGCCGTCAGGTGATCCGGCCTGTCTCGGGCTGTCTCATTAGGCTTGTTCAGGGCGCTTTTGTTCATGGCGCTATGTTAGGGGACTGATCGCCGTTAGGAAAGCGTGTCCAGTTGTGTAAGGCCGCCCAAAAACAGGGTCGCCGCAAATTGAGCCGCAGCTTGAGCCTCCCGTTCCCCGTTGTCCGGCGTTTTGTGGGTACGCCTGGCGACGCGCAGGCTCATTTCATAAGCCACCCCGAAAAACGCTGCGCACAGGTAGTCCTGGTCAACATTGGGCAGCAGGTTGCCGTTGACCGCATCGCGCACGTCGTCTTCCAGCGAGAGCATGGCAAGCCCCAGAAGATCTGAACCAAACAGCTCGCGGATGGTCTGGTCATTGCGGTGGGCGAGCTCGTACACCAGCGGATCGTCGGCGGTAGCGCGGAACAGCGCAAGGTAGGTTGAGCGGATGAAGTCTTCACCGGTGCCGGCGGCCTTGCGGTAGCGGGTCAGGTTCAGGTTGAGCTGGTTCAGAAAATCCGTCAGCAGGGCGGCAAAGATGTCCTGTTTGCTGGAGTAGTAGTTGTAAAAAGTGCCCGCCGCCAGACCGGTTTTCCTGACGATGTCGCGGATGGTGGCGTTGTCATACCCTTTCTTGCGGAAACATTCCCGTGCCGCCAGCAGGATGGCATTGCGGTTGCGAATTCGGTTGGACTCCCGTTTGCCAAGGGTGTCGCTGCAGTTCGTTAACATATCCATGTCGCTGTCCTGTCCCTGTGTGTTTCTCACGCGTATAATCCTGCGTTCACCAATCCTGTGAACGTAGTGTTTTTTATGTCCGATGCAATGACCGCCAATTCAGATCCTTCACTGACATCCGAAGCAGACCGCAGAAAAAAGCTGGAATTCAACAAACTGCAGAAACGTCTGCGTCGTGAAGCCGGTCAGGCGATTGCAGAGTATTCAATGATTGAAGCCGGTGACAAGGTCATGTGCTGCCTCAGTGGTGGCAAAGACTCTTATGCCATGCTGGACATCCTGCTGAATCTCCAGAAAAGTGCGCCAATATCCTTTGAGCTGATCGCTGTCAACCTGGACCAGAAGCAGCCCGGGTTCCCTGAAGAGGTGCTGCCCCGGTACCTTGAAGCTATGGGCATCGAGTACCACATCATCGAAAAGGACACCTACAGTATTGTTAAGGAAAAAGTGCCGGAAGGGAAGACCACCTGCGGCCTTTGTTCGCGTCTACGTCGTGGAATTCTCTATAATTTTGCCGCAGAGCACGGCGTGACCAAGATTGCACTGGGGCACCATCGTGATGATTTGCTGGAAACGCTGTTTCTGAACATGTTTTACGGTGGAAAGCTGAAGTCCATGCCTCCGGTACTGCACAGCGACGACGGTCGCAACACCGTTATTCGCCCGCTGGCCTTCAGCCGGGAAAAGGACATTGCCCGGTATGCCGCACTGAGGGAGTTTCCCATTATTCCCTGCAACCTGTGTGGCTCTCAGGAAAACCTGCAGCGTCAGGTGATCAAGGAGATGTTCCAGAGTTGGGACAAGCAACACCCAGGGCGGCTGGAAACCATGTTTCGGGCTATGTGCAATGTCGAGCCATCACATCTTGCGGACAGCACCTTGTATGATTTCCACGAAGGCAAGCGGTTGGGTGGCACACCCGCTGACGGCGCGGGCACTGCAGAGCCGGAAACCGTGAATTTCGGGCGGCTGGACGTTCTGAATATCTGACAGCCGGACGTTTTCCTAGCCACCGTGTCCGCTGGTGAGCACCATTCCCAGGGGCAGGGTCCAGATTCCGAAAGCAATCAACAGCACACCGGTGAGCTGCCGGATCGGTTTCTTGCCCTGGAGCGCGCGTACCCAGGTGGCAGCGTATCCCGTGGCCAGCATGGAGGGCAGGGTGCCCAGACCAAAAAATGCCATGGTGGCCGCCGCACTGCCCACCGTGGGCTGCAATGCGGCCCAGCCCAGGGTGCTGTAAACCAACCCGCAAGGAAGCCAGCCCCAGAGCGCGCCGAGTGCGATAGCCTGCCAGCGGTGACGAACCGGCACAAATTGACGGGTCAGTGGCGCAACCCTGGCCCACACAGGCGCGCCCACGCGCTCGATATGGCGAATGCCCTGCCACCATTGCGCCATAGACAATCCCATCAATATCAACAGTATGCCCGCTATGGCTCTCAGCAAGGGTGCCAATTCGCTCCACTGCGCCGCGGCCGTGGTACTGAGTAACGCGATCAGCGTGGCGATCAGGGTATAGCTGCCAATGCGGCCCGCGTTAAAGGCCAGCAGCATCACCGTCTGGCGAATCCGGAAGCCTTTGCCAACTGGCAGCGCCATCGACAGTGAGGCACTGATGCCACCGCACATGCCGAGGCAGTGGGTGCTTCCCAGCAGCCCGATCAGAAACGCGCCAGAGTAGCTAAGGTAAAGGCCTTCAGTCATCAGTGGCGCGCTGTATCGTCAGTATCAGATTGGTCACTTTCTTCGTCGAGTTCTGCACGGGTTTTGGCGTCATCCGGGATCATGTCTTTGTCGTCGTCAAAGAGAATCCGGTGGGCGGGCCCTTCGAGATCATCGTATTGGCCATTTTTGACGGCCCAGGAGAACAGCACCAGGCCCAGTGCCACCAGAACCAGCATGACAGGAACCAGTATCATCACAATTTGCACGGCGAACCTCCGGGGTAAAGGGGTGTCCAGGCGACGGTATCAGGAGGCGACCGGCGCGCCAACCGCCTCTGAGTCTGATGGCTTGGCCGCACCTGTGCGGCCAAGCCGCAGTGCGCTGAGAACCACCACCAGTGAACTTAGCGACATACCGATCGCAGCGAGCCATGGGGGCACCATGCCCGCCGCTGCCAAGGGTAATGCCAGCACATTGTAACCCAATGCCCAGCCCATATTCTGACGAATGACCCGGCGGGTCTGGCGGCTGGTGTCCATGGCGTTTACCAGTTGGCTCAGCTGGCCATTGAGCAGCACTGCGTCCGCTTTCAGTTGAGTCAGGTCGGCGGCGGTGCCCATGGCGACGGAAATACTCGCGTCGGCCATCGACGGCAGATCGTTAAGGCCATCTCCCACCATCATGATGTTGTGGCCCTGAGCCGCGAGTTTTTCCAGTACGGCCAGCTTTTGCTCCGGTGACGCCTGCCCGATGGCCTCATCTATGGAAAGAGCGCTGGCGATTTGCTCTACATGACCTGAGCGGTCACCACTGAGGAGCAGAGTCCGGATACCTGCGGCTTGCAGTCGGGCGATGGTTTCGCGGGCATCGGAGCGCGGCTCGTCATCCAGGGTAAAGCGGGCAAGCCACTCATCGGCTGTGGCCAGCCAGATATCCATGCCCCTATTGGCGGGTGTCTCTGGCGGTGTCGCATCAGAACGTGCTCGAACAAAGTCGCTGTGACCAATAAAGACCGGCTTGCCATTCCAGGTGCCGGACAGCCCACCCCCCAGGTGGTTGGTCACGTTTGTGACCGGGTGACCGGGAATAGGGTGAAACACGCGGGCTATCGGGTGCTCGGAATGTTTCTCCAGTCCGGCGGCGAGGCGTCGGCAGTCGGCCTCGGTGTGAGATCCGGTGATCGCAACGTCAATCAGGTTCAACTCGCCCCGGGTGAGCGTACCGGTTTTATCAAAAACAACGGTGTCGACATCGCTCAGGGACTCCAGGGTGTGGCCGCGTGTGGGCAGAAATCCCATGCGGCGGAGTCGAACCGTTGCGGAAGTGATGGCGGTGGGTGTGGCCAGGGATAATGCGCATGGGCAGGTCACCACCAATACGGACAGGGTGATATCGAATGCGTTATCGGCACCGGCCAGCCACCAGCCTACCCACACCAATGGCGTCACAATCAGTACCCGGCTGACAAAGGTCCCCGCGATGCGATCAGCCATGCGGGCGACAGGAGGCTTCTCTGCCTGCACCCGATCAAGAATTCGCAAAATGCCAGACAGCCGGGTTTGTGCCCCTGAATGGCTGACTTTGACCTCCAGCGGGTTTTCACCGTTGACGCTGCCAGCATGAACGGTATCGCCGGGGTGACGGGTTTCGGGAAGGTACTCCCCGGTCAGGGCGGCTTCATTGAGCGTGGAGTCGCCACTGACGATGGTGCCATCAACCGGCAGAATTTCTCCCGGCCGCACCCGGACAATGTCACCGGCTGTGAGCGCGTGGGCGGCTACAATTTCACTGCTGTCACCGACCACCCGGGTGGCAACTCCGGGCTGAAAACCCGCCAGGGCGTTGCCGGTGAGGCCGGCCCGGTATCGGGCCTGCATTTCAATGTAGCGTCCCAGCAGCAGGAAAAAAGTAAACATGCAGACGGATTCGAAGTAGACCTCGTCGCCTCCGGTCACGGTTACCCAGGCGCTGGCGGTGTAAGCGAGGCCGATGGCAACCGCGACGGGCACGTCCATGGTCAGGTGCCGGCTGCGAAAGTCACGCAGGGCGTTGCGGAAAAATGGACGGGCGCTGAACAGCACGACGGGCGTCGCCACCAGCAGACTGAACCAGCGAAAGAAGGCGACAAAGTCTGCGGACAGCTCACTGATCAGTTCAAAGTAAAGGGGGAACGCCAGCATCATGGTCTGAACCGTGCCGATTCCGGCGACCGCCAGTCGAATCAGCGTTGTACGGCGTTCGGTCTTGAGCGCCATTTCTGCTTCGTCCGCCTGGTAGGGGCGGGCGCGGTAGCCCAGCTCATGAATGGCGATCAGCAGATCACTCAGAGGCGCTTCCTCCGTTGACCACACCAGTCGCGCGCGCTGGGTACTGTGATTGACGGAAAACGCCCGCACGCCTACTTGCCTGGCCAGGTGGTTTTCCAGTAGCCAGATACAGGCCGCGCAGGTTATGCCTTCAATCAAAAGTTGCGCTTCCTGGCCCCCTTTGACCGGAGACACGAACGACGCCTGAACCAGAGCGTGATCCAGCTCGCGAATACGGCTGAGTTCGGAATCCGTGAGTTGCGAAGGTGTAACGGCGGTTTCGGTGCGGTACTGGTAAAAGTTGGTGAGCCCCTCGGCGCGGATGGTTTCGCACACCGCCTTGCAGCCCAGACAGCAAAAATGACGGGACTCCCCGTCAAGCTGCAGAGTGATTTGTGGCTCGCCGTCGGCGGGTTCTCCACAGTGAAAGCACAACAAACCCTTCACGTCGATCAGCGGCTCGCGGTGCCGACCTGAATGGCATCATCTGAGGGCAACGATGTTTCCCCCTTCAGTCGCCAGTCGTTGTCCGGGCTGCGTAAATCGAAGTACCAGCGGCCCTGAATGTCCTGATTGAGCGTGGCCCGGTACGTGTTTTCTCCGGTGCGAGTGAACTGGACAGTCTGGTCTTTCTCCGCAATGGTCGGATGAAACAGGTTCAGAATCAAATAGGGGTAATCCGTCTGCTCGGTGCTGGAAAACGACAGTTTGATCTCCCGCTCAGAAAATTCAAATTCGCCCTGCAGCCCGAGGTCTTTTGCTTTCTGGTCGCGGGCGATCTGCATATTAATGCCCCGGCCTTCTTTGGCGTAGTCGTCTGTGACCATGGCGTTGTCTGTGTTCATGGCGACGGTAATGGCGATCGTGCACCAGATGATGGACGCCAGCGGGAATACCAGCAGAAACCAGAGCCAGGGCTGTCGGTACCAGGGTTTTACAGTTTCTTCGGTCATGTCGGCTGTCTCTCGAATATAGTCAATACCGCCACGGCGGTCGGATTAGCGGTTAGGACCCACGAAACGGCTTTCAGTTTCCACGATCAGTGATCGATCCGTCTCTGAGCTCATGCGGAACCGGATCGTGTTATTGCTTTGTTCAATGGTTTCGGGGTCAACATCGACCACGGTTGGCAGCGCCAGGTTCTCTCCGCTGTCAACGGTTATACGGGTGTCGGTCAAAATCCGGATATCGTCCATCCCGGATACGGACACGAGGAAAGTCTGGGGAACTTCCGTCATATTGGCAATCTTCAGGGTGTAGGTATTTTCGACCCGGCCCTCGCCATTAAAGCTGAACAGCGCGCCGCGGTCCCGCAGGGCATCGAGCTGTGCCGGAATCCGGGTGGCGAGCACGAACACGATGGCACCGATCATCAGTGCAAGCACCACGCCGTATCCGAGGGTGCGAAGACGCAGCAATTTTGAAGGCCTGCCTTCCAGTTCATTCTCGGTGGTGTATCGGATCAGTCCCCTGGGGTAGTCCATTTTGTCCATGATCTCGTCACAGGCGTCGATGCACAGCGCGCAGCCAATACACTCGTACTGAAGACCGTCACGTATATCAATGCCGGTCGGGCAGACCTGTACGCACTGGCCACAATCGATACAGTCCCCGAGCCCACGCTCGGTGGGGGCTGCGTCTTTGCGGCGGCCACCCCGGGGTTCGCCGCGGTTGGGGTCGTAGGACACCACACGGGTGTCGGGGTCCAGCATCACTGACT
The DNA here is from genome assembly GCF_040904845.1 of Marinobacter sp. GTDB lineage: Bacteria > Pseudomonadota > Gammaproteobacteria > Pseudomonadales > Oleiphilaceae > Marinobacter. Next base: position 13,400 of record NZ_JBBDSR010000053.1, read on the forward strand.
GGAAGCGAGCGTAAGGGCACATGTACAGGCAAACCTGCTCGCGCATCCAGCCCGCGTTGAGGTAGGTGGCCACGGTAAAGAACCCGACCCAGAAGTACGCCCAGCCGTTGGCCTGAAAGGTAAAAATGTCGGCAATCAGGTCACGAATTGGGTAAAAATAGCCAACAAAAGTTAGGCCGGTCGCCAGGGCGATCAGAAGCCAGGCTGCATGCTTGAGCGACTTCTTCATTATCTTGCGGGAAGACTGTGGCAATTTATCCAGCTTGATGCGCTGGTTCCGGCTGCCTTCTATCCGCTCTTCCACCCACATGAAAATGAAGGTCCACACGGTTTGCGGGCAGGTGTACCCACACCAGACCCGACCAAACAGAGCGGTGATAAAGAACAGGCCGAAGGCGCTTACGATCAGCATTCCGGAGAGCAGGAAAAAATCCTTGGGATAGAACGTCATCCCGTACAGGTGGAATTCCCGGGCAGGAAGGTCAAAAAGAACCAGAGGTTGTCCGTCCAGGGTGATCCAGGTGAACAAAAAGTACATACCCATCAGCACGAGAAGGCTGACGTTACGGATGCGCTGGAAGAAGCCTTTCACTTCCTTGACGTAGATTTTCTTGCGGCTGGCGTAAAGCTCGACGGTTCCGGATTTGTTGTTGTTGTCGGAGGTGTCAGAGGATGGGTCAACCTGTTTGACCGGTATCTCACTGCTCATCGTTACCTCCCGATGAAAAATAATAGCCGCTGAGGTTCCTCAGGGCTTCAGATCTTCTCAACTCTGTGCCCGCAGGCAGACACAGAGTTGAGCAGACCGGGCCGGAACCTGAATTCCGGCCTTGTACTCAGTTGGACAGACTGTAGACGTACGCAGCCAAGATGTGGATCTTGTCGTCCGAGAGGCGATCTCCCTGCGCCGGCATCTGGTTCTGGCGGCCATTGACCACGGTTTCACGAATCCAGTCATAGGTGGAACCGTAAAGCCAGACATTGTCGGTCAGGTTGGGTGCGCCGAGTGCCTGGTTGCCTTTACCGTCGGCACCGTGACAGCTTGAACAGGCTTGAGCAAAGACGTCTTCACCGGCTTGAGCCGCGTCGGCGTCTCTTTCGCGGTCACTGAACGACAGCACATAATTGACAACCTGATCGACCTGATCGTTACTCATACTGGGCATAACACCCTTGGCCGGCATATTGCCATTGCGGCCATCATGGAGTGTGGAAAGGATGTTCTCGGGCTCTCCACCGTAAAGCCAGTCGTCGTCGGTCAGGTTCGGAAAGCCGAGAGAACCACGCCCCGCGGAACCATGGCAGACGGAGCAGTTGGTGGCGAACAGGCGCTGGCCCATCTTCATCGCGTCATCGTTGTCTGCCAGGTCGAGAACCGGCGTGTCGCCATAACGGGCGTAGAGTTCGCTGTAACGAGCGTCGGCCTGTTGTACTTCCGCTTCCCACTGATTGGTCGAGGTCCAACCCAGCAGGCCCTGAAAATTGCCCAGGCCAGGGTAGAGCGCCAGATAGCCCAACGAGAACACACAGGTGGCGATAAAGAGATAGAACCACCATTTCGGCAGCGGGTTGTCATACTCTTCAATGCCATCGAAGGAATGGCCAGTGGTCCGGTCTGTTTCGGTGTCGGTGGTCTGGCCTTTGCGGGTTGCCATAAGCAGCCACCAGCACCCGAAAATAGTACCGAGCACGATCACGCTGATCCAGATGCTCCAGAAGGTACTCATTGCTTTTTCTCCGTTTTTTCCTGTTCAAGAGTACGCTTTTCCACCTCGTCATCGTCGAAGGGAAGGTGCGCCGCTTCGTCGTTCGGTTTCTTGCGGTGGGCGCTGTAGGCCCACCAGACGATGCCGAGAAACATTGCCATGATGATCAGCGTGTGAATGCCGCGTAACTCGTTCAAATCCATAGGGATCACCGCTTCTCAGAAATCACTGTGCCCAGCTGCTGCAAATAGGCCAGCAGCGCTTCAATTTCGAATGTGCCCTCAACATTGGCCGATGCTTCCGCAATCTGCTCATCGGTGTAGGGCACGCCCAGGGTTTGCAGTGCTTCCAGTTTTGCTGCTGTGTCTGTGTGATCTACCCGGTCTTCAAACAGCCATGGGAACGCCGGCATGTTGGATTCGGGAACCACGCTGCGGGGGTCGAACAGGTGCTGGCGTTGCCAGGCATCGGAGTAGCGACCACCCACACGTGCCAGGTCTGGCCCTGTGCGCTTGGAGCCCCACAGGAACGGACGGTCGTAGACGAACTCACCCGCTACGGAATAGTGGCCATAGCGCTCGGTTTCGGCACGGAAGGGGCGAATCTGTTGGGTATGGCACACGTGGCAGCCTTCGCGAATATAGATGTCGCGACCTTCCAGCTCCAGTGCGGACAGTGGCTCAAGGCCCGCGACCGGCTCATTGGTCTGCTTGTTGAAAAACAGCGGCACCACTTCCGCCAGGAACCCGCCACTGATGGTGAGAATGATCAGAACGATCATCAGACCAATATTCTTTTCTATAATTTCATGTTTCATCGTGATGGTCTCCCGTTACGCCGGCTGGGCTGCCGCGTTGTCCTGTGCGACGGCGTCTTTCTGGCGAACGGTCATGTAAGTGTTGTAGGCCATGACCAGCATGCCGGCGAGGAAGATTGCACCGCCGATGAAGCGGACCAGATAGCCAGGCCAGGAAGCTTCAAGCGATTCGACAAAGCTGTAAGTCAGCGTGCCGTCTTGGTTTACGGCGCGCCACATCAGGCCCTGCATAATGCCGTTGACCCACATTGCCACGATGTAGAGCACGGTACCGACTGTCGCCAGCCAGAAATGCACATTGATCAGCCCGGTGCTGTACATGGCCGGCAGACCCCAGAGTTTTGGGATCAGGTGGTAGATAGCACCGATACTGATCATCGCTACCCAGCCAAGTGCGCCGGAGTGCACGTGGCCAATGGTCCAGTCGGTGTTGTGGGACAGCGCATTGACGGTTTTGATCGCCATCATCGGGCCTTCAAAGGTCGACATGCCATAGAACGACAGGGACACCACCAGGAAGCGCAGGATTGGGTCGGTGCGAAGTTTATGCCACGCGCCGGACAGCGTCATCATACCGTTGATCATGCCGCCCCAGGATGGTGCCAGCAGGATCAGCGACATCACCATGCCAGCAGTCTGGGCCCAGTCAGGCAATGCACTGTAATGCAGGTGGTGGCCACCGGCCCAGACGTAAGTCGCGATGAGCGCCCAGAAGTGAACAATGGACAGACGGTAGGAGTATACCGGGCGGTTTGCCTGCTTCGGAACGAAGTAGTACATCATGCCCAGGAAGCCGGCGGTCAGGAAGAAGCCCACGGCGTTGTGGCCGTACCACCACTGCATCATGGCGTCAGTGACACCCGCATAGGCGGAGTAAGACTTGAACGCTGTGGCCGGCAGTGCGAGGTTGTTGCCGATATGCAGCACGGCCACGGTCAGGATGAATCCACCGTAGAACCAGTTGGCGACGTAAATGTGTGGCGTGCTGCGCTTGGTAATGGTGCCAAAGAAAACCAGAGCGTAAGACACCCACACGATCGCAATGGCGATGTCGATTGGCCATTCAAGCTCAGCGTATTCTTTTGTTGAGGTCAAACCCATTGGCAGGGTGATGATGGCGGCGACCATAATCGCTTGCCAGCCCCAAAAGGTAAACGCTGCCAGGCTGTCCGAAATGAGGCGGGCCTGACAGGTACGCTGCACCACGTAATAGGAGGTGGCGAACAGGGCTGAACCACCAAACCCGAAGATGACCAGGTTCGTGTGGAGCGGTCTGAGCCGGCCAAAGTGAGTCCAGGGTAGGTCAAGGTTCATGGACGGCCAGACAAGCTGGGATGCGATCAGTACCCCCATGCCCATGCCGACAATGCCCCAGACCAACGTCATGATGGCGAATTGCCGCACCACCTTGTAGTTGTATGTCAGGTTTGCATTTACTGTGCTCATAGCCTTACCAGTGGATTTAGAGTGGGAAATATGCGGGCGCAAGTATGGAGAAAGCATTAGCGCTTTGCAATGACACAGGTCAACTCTGAAAGCCCGTTAAAATGGGCCCGAATCAGTGACATGCGTTGCTTTTCTACGCCGGATTATCAGTGCTTTACAGCATTGACTTATACTGTCCGGTAAGTATCGGACAGGCCATGTTGTAATAGTAGAAGTACATAGAGTTGAGGTGAAATGAATGGACCTTTTTACGGACAATGGAAATGATCCCGACGGCCCGGTGCTTATCCTTGCTCATGGCGCTGGTGCACCTGCGGATTCGGCCTTTATGACAGAGTTGGCTCGGGGGCTGAACCGGCACGGTGTAACCACCGTCCGCTTCGAGTTTCCTTATATGGCCCAGCGACGCAGGGGTGGCAATAAAAGACCGCCTGATCGCCAGGCAGTATTGATCGAGAGCTATGAGCGGGTGCTCGACGACGTGGCCAACGGGCAACTGGCAGGACGCCCGTTGTTCATCGGCGGGAAATCCATGGGCGGCCGGATGGCGACCATGCTCGCAGCGGATTCCCGACTGAGGGGTAAGCACCGCGGTGCCATCGCCTTTGGATACCCTTTCCACCCACCTGGTAAACCAGACCGGTGGCGTATCGACCACTTTAGTGAATTCTGGTGCCCCGTGGGCATTGTCCAGGGTAGTCGAGACCCCTTTGGTAAGCGTGAAGAGGTAGAACGTGAGCTGGCCCCCGGCGGGAAGCTGGAGTGGCTTTGGCTTGAGGGTGGGGATCACGACTTCCAGCCTCTGGCAAGGCAGCCGGAGTCTCGGTCAGATCTGGTGGCGCACGCGGCCGATTGGGCCACCTCTTTCATGAAACGGGAGGTCGCCAGCGTGACGGGAAGCAGGAAATACCGGTAGTCTATGCACCGCGAGAGAAACGGGTGCTTGTCGCCGGTGGTGAGTACCCGGGTCTGCGCCACGCCGGATTGCCAGAAGGTGACGTCAAAGACGCGTGAAAAAGGATCGTCATGGAATACGTTATTCTATTTTGCCGGCCAGGCTTTGAAACCGAGGCTGGCCGAGAGCTCACCGATGCCGCTGCGGCCAAAGGCGTTTATGGGTATTTTCAGCCCGCAGGCAGTCAGGGGTATCTGTTGTTTTACCTGACCGGACCGGAAGGCCCGGAAATCCTGCTGCGCCGTCTGAGTCTGGATGAGCTGGTGTTTGTCAGAGACTGGATAATTGGCCTTGCCGAGGTCAACCTGCCGGTGGCTGATCGCGTGGGTGCGGTAGTCGAGGAATTGAGGTCCGTCACGTCGGGGTTCCCGAACTGCGCGCGCGTGGAAATCAGGTTGTTGGAAAACAATCCGGACAGTGATCTGGGCAATTTCGCCCGCAAATGGATGCCTCCCTTGTCCCGGGGGTTGCGGGGAGCTGGGCTGCTGAAGCCGGATGCGAACGCTGCGGCACCAGCCCGGCTTGATGTCCTGTTGCTCAGTTTTGACAAAGCGCTGGTGGGGATCAGTATGGGGGATAATCGCGCCCGCTATGTCGGGGGCATTCCCAGGCTGAGATTGCTGGCGTCGGCACCAAGCCGCTCCGCGCTGAAGCTGGAAGAAGCGTGGAAAGTGTTTCTGCCGCTGGATCAGGCATTGGACTACCTGGGTGGCGGTAAACGAGCGGTAGACCTTGGTGCTGCACCGGGCGGCTGGACCTGGCAGCTTGTGCAACAGGGCATGATGGTGACGGCGGTCGACAACGGGCCCATGAATGCTGACCTGATGGCGACCGGGCAAGTCGAGCACGTCGGGGCCGACGGTTATTTTTGGAAACCCAAGCGAGCGGTGGATTGGATGGTATGCGATATTGTGGACCACCCGCGCCGGACCGCACACATGGTGGTCGACTGGCTGGGGAACGGCTTATGCCGGTTCTCGGTCTTCAATCTGAAGTTGCCGATGAAAAAGCGATACGATGAGTGGGTAATTTGCCGGGACATTATTCACGCCGGCCTGGCTGACACCGGCCGCCGCTTTCGGCTCAGGGCTCGCCACCTCTACCACGACCGTGAGGAAATCACCTGCTTCATCGAATGTTTGGACCAATAAGTGCGGGGCGACGGTCAGCTTTGCTCGAGAACCGTGATCACCTCGTCCTGGTCCATCATCGGTTTCAGTTCCGTTAGCAACGCCTTACGTTCCTCGGAGCGGTACCACTGATCCCAGTCTGAGGCAGAGCGCCAGTTCGCCAGTGTCAGGCGGTGGTTCGGATCGCTGGCATCGACCAGCGTTTCTCCGGAGACAAACCCTGGTGCGCTGACGGCCTGCTGCAGCACCTTGCGCGAGCGTTCCTCATAGGCGGATTCAAGAGTTTCAGCAATATGACGTTCAATCAGTACCCGGATCATTGTTTACCTCATACAATTTTGACAGCTATAAACAATAATTTAGCATGTATTTCCAGAAATGCCGCTGAGCGGAAAATGGAGAACCAGTTTTGGAAACCATAAAATTTGACGGAGAGCTCGACGCCCGCGGGCTGTATTGCCCGGAACCGGTCATGATGCTGCACAATCGTATTACCGATGTGCCCATTGGCGGTGTGCTTAAAGTAGTGGCAACCGATCCGTCGACAACCCGGGACATTCCCCGGTTCTGTCAGTTTCTTGATCACCCGCTGGTTCACAGCGAGGCGTCAGGACAAGAGTTTTACTTCTTCATCCGCCGAGGGAACTGACGTGATCCAGAAACTCGTCCCGGTTCATTTCGCCCAACACCCGGGCGTTGGTCAGCTCGCTGCCATCGGCTGAGTAAAACAGGATGGCGGGTGGGCCGAAGAGCCCGAATTCATCAAGAAGCGCCTGTTGGGCCGGGGTGTTGTCCGTCATATCGATCTGTAGCAATCGGTAAGGAGAGAGTGCGTCTACCACGGTGGCGTCGCTGAACACAGTGCGCTCCATGACCTTGCACGAGATGCACCAGTCGGCGTAAAAGTCGAGCATGACCGGTCTGCCCTCCCGGCCCGCTTCGGCAATCAGGCTTTTGATTTGGTCCGGTGACTTAACCCGTTCAAACGCAGCGTGGTTACCGTTTGCGTTTCCGCTGGAAGATACTGAGGCGGTGTAGGGTGCCAGTGGCCGTAACGGGTCCGTGGCACCACCAATGGCACCGGCCAGCAGTGCGAGCCCATAGGCGAAAATAACCAGGCCAGCACCCTTGCGCGTTCTTTCCCAGCCTGCTTTCGCCGCGTCGAAAGCGCCGAGCTGCACCCCCGTGATGGCTATCAACAGCCCCCAAAGTGTCAGCGCGGCCCAGGCCGGAATCAGACGCTCGATCAACCAGATTGCAACCGCCAGCAGCATTACCCCATAAAACGCCTTGACCACATTCATCCAGGGCCCGGTGGAGGGCAGAAACTTACGCCCGCCAATCGCCACGAGGATCAGCGGTACGCCCATGCCAAGGCCCAGTGAAAATAGGGCAACACCGCCAATGAGCGCATCCTGGGTGGTGCTGATATAGAGCAGGCTACCCGCCAGAGGCGCGGACACGCAGGGAGACACGATCAATGCCGATAACGCGCCAATGCCAAAGAGGCTGATAACCCGGGTGCCTGTCAGGCGATGGCTGGCGTCATTCAGGGGCTCGCGGATAAACCGTGGTAACTGGAGATCAAAGACGTTGAACATGGACAGGGCAAACAGCGCGAAAAACGCCGCAAACACACCCAGAACCCAGGGCGATTGTAGCTGTGCCTGGAGGTTAAAGCTGGCACCCAGCAAACCGGTAATGACGCCGGCCGCCGCGTAAGTCAGTGCCATGCCCAGCACATAGCTGCCGGAGAGCACCAGAGCGTGGGCGGAAGAACGGGTGTTCCGGCCAGAGACCAGCGACGAAATAATCGGCACCATCGGCAGTACGCAGGGGGTGAAGGTCAGCCCAAGTCCCAGCAGCAGGAACACGGCCGCAATGGCAAGCGTGGATTGCTCTGACAGGAAGCCGGCAAGACCGGTGGCCGACTGCGTGTTTGCATCCGCAGCGGTGGCGGTGCCAGTGATGCTGCTGTCGTTGTCCGGGCTGGTGCTGCCGCCATTACCCGGATAGAACAGCACGGTCTGTGTTTGCGGTGGGTAGCACAGGCCGGCTTCCGCGCAGCCCTGATAGGTTACCTGCAGCTCAGCCTCATGAACGCCCTCTGGCAGTTCAACCGATACCCGGGCCTCTACCGGATCGTAAAAGACGGTGACCTCGCCGAAAAATTCATCTTCGGTGGTGGTGCCCTCAAGCGAGAATTCCGGTTCGCCGATCACGACGCCGTCGACGGTCGATTCAACCGCCACCCGGGTCTTGTAAAGATAGTGTTCAGGCGCGACGTTCCATGACAGAACCACGCCATCGGCCTCGGTGGTATAGTTGAACGGGAGTGCTTCGTCGACCGGGAGAAAGTCCCCGCTATTGCCGAACAGGCCGTTGCCCGAATTGCCGAAGCCCCAGGCCGTTGTTGAAAACGCCAGAAACAGAAGCGTCAGGATGCCTCGATAGAGCAGGGCGTCTGGGAGGGAGCGTGCTTTGGATTGATCAAACTCGGTCATAATACGCATCGGGTCCAGAACGGTGTTTTCATTTAGCAGCAGGCCGGGAAGTCGCCGGTACAGCGGCCGTCAGGAAGCAATGGACCGGGCCGGCATCCTAAAGTTCCCTCTGGTATTGAATGGTTTAAAGTCGCACAATAGCCACCCAATGAATCACAATCCAGACGATCTTATCATGCTATTCAATGACCTGTTCCGGGAAAACGCCCGGACGGTCCTGGTCAAAGGCGGCGATGAGCCCGAGTATCTACCCGGCTCCGACGCCGGTGGTGTTGCTCAGATTATTTTCGCCCACGACTATTACGCCAGCGCCCTGCATGAGATCAGCCATTGGTGCATTGCCGGCAAACGTCGCCGGACACTGCGGGATTACGGTTACTGGTACTGCCCCGATGGCCGCTCCGTGTCTCAGCAACAGGCATTTGAGCAGGTTGAGGTGAAACCTCAGGCCCTTGAATGGCTCTTTGCCGTCGCGGCTGGCTCGCGCTTTCATATCAGTGTGGACAATCTCTCCGGAGAGGGTGCAGTGGATGAAACGGGCTTTTGCCGCAAGGTGTGGGCACAGGCCGGCAGTTACCTTGAGCGTGACATGCCGGCCCGAGCCCGGGCATTCGTGGATACGCTGAGGTCATTTTATGGAACTGGAGGAACGTTTGAGAACGCCTGGCACGAAGAGACCCGGCGCATGTTTCCCTTCAATTCCGCTCCCGACATAAAGGAAGACTGAATATCTATGACATCTGATTCAAATGATACCGGCAAAACGCTGTTCAAGGATCTTAACCTCGATCAGCGCCTGCTCGACGCCATTACCGATATCGGTTTTGAACATTGCACGCCGATTCAGGCCGAAACCCTGCCTTTCACACTGGCCTGTCAAGACCTGATTGGCCAGGCACAGACCGGCACCGGTAAAACGGCGGCCTTTCTGATCACCGCGATTCAGAGCCTGCTGGAGACCCCGGTGCCTGAGGGGGATCGCCTGGCCTCCGAGCCCCGTGTGTTGGCGCTTGCCCCTACACGGGAGCTGGCCATGCAGATCGCCAAGGACGCTGAACAACTGTGTGGCTACACCGGCCACAACGTGGTTACGGTGGTGGGCGGCATGAACTACGACAAGCAGCGAGGCCAGCTGCAAAACGAAGTGGTCGACATACTGGTGGCCACCCCTGGCCGGCTGATTGATTTCCTCGGGTCGCAGGATGTGTTTCTGGATCAGCTCGACATTCTTATTTTGGATGAAGCTGATCGCATGCTCGACATGGGCTTCATCCCTGACGTCAAGCGCATCATCCGCAAATGCACCCCCAAAGACGAACGGCAGACCCTGCTGTTCAGCGCGACCTTTAATCAGGATGTTCTGAATCTTGCGTCCATGTGGACGAGCAACGCTGAATTTGTGGAGATCGAGCCCGATCAGAAAACCGCGGAGCGGGTCGAGCAGGCTGTTTATCTGGTTGGTGAAGAGGAGAAGTTGCCGGTATTGGTCAACTATCTGAAAAACCCCGAGGTCGAGAAAGCCCTTGTCTTTGCCAATCGCAGAGATCAGTGCCGGGATCTTGATGAAGATCTCCGCAATCAGGGCGTTAAAGTGGCGTTGATGTCGGGCGAAATTCCCCAGAATAAGCGTCTCAAGACACTCGAGCAGTTCAAGAACGGTGACATACAGGTGCTGGTCGCCACCGATGTGGCCGGTCGTGGCATCCACGTCAACGGTGTGACTCACGTTTTCAACTACAACCTTCCGGAAAACCCGGAGGATTATGTACACCGAATCGGTCGTACCGGGCGCGCAGGCAAAAACGGGGTGTCGGTGAGTTTCGCCAGCGAGGATGATGCGTTCTCCTTACCGGCGATTGAGTCCTATATCAGCCAGAAACTGAAAACGACGGTGCCCGATGAAGCGTTGATGGGAGAAATGCCCAACACGCCGATCACCCGCAAGCGTGGCGGTCGCCGCTCGCAGGGCAATCGCGGTCAGGGCGGGCGGAGCCAGGGCGGACGCCCGGCACGCCAGCGCAGAAGCTAGAGTTTGGAAAAACCAGACAGGTAACGCACAGACATCAGACCAGACGGACCAGCCAGACCATGTTGATTGTAGCGGACGAGAACATTCCTCTTCTGGACTCCTTCTTCGGAGACATCGGCGATATACGCCGTGTATCCGGACGAACCCTGTCTCCCGACGACGTCAATGACGCCGACATTCTGTTGGTCCGGTCAGTGACCCGCGTCGACGAAGCGTTACTGAAAGACAGCCGGGTGCGGTATGTCGGCACTTCGACGATTGGCACAGACCATGTTGATGTTCCCTGGCTCAAATCCCGGGGCATTGCCTTTTCAGCAGCACCGGGCTGTAACGCCAACAGCGTTGCCGAGTATGTGCTATCGGTATTGTCGCTCTATGCCGAAAAACAGGGTCGGGACGACTGGGAAACTCTCAGCGTGGGCATCGTCGGTGCCGGGAATGTGGGCAGTGAGCTGGCACGAAAGCTTGAAAAGCTGGGGTTTGCCGTCCGCCTGTGCGATCCGCCGAGGCAGGAGCGCGAAGACGGCAGCGAAGAGGCGTTTTGCAGCCTCGACGAGGTGTTGAAATGTGATGTCATTTCGCTTCACACACCCTTAACGCGGGATTCGGCGAACGCCACCTTCCACATGATTGATAGCCACACGCTGGACAGGCTGACCACCGGCCAGTTGCTGATCAACACCAGCCGCGGAGAGGTGATTGATCAGGCGGCGTTGCTTGAGCGATTGCAGGAAGCCAACGCCCCGACGGTGGTGCTCGACGTCTGGGAGCAGGAGCCGGGCATTAACCCACGGCTGGTGGACATGGTTTGGCTGGCAACGCCTCATATTGCCGGTTACAGCCTGGAAGGCAAAGTGCAGGGTACCGAGATGGTGTATCAGTCTCTTTGCCGCTTTCTGGGCTTGCCGGTACGGAAAAAAGCCGGGCAGTATCTGCCTGAGCCCGCTCTGAGTAAGCTCAGCTTCACCAGTTCGGCTGACGAGACGGACGCTGGCAATATTGCCATGCGATCCTGTTACGACCCTCGCCGGGACGATGCCCGCCTGAGGCTGACAATGGAGTTGCCCACCGACGAGCGGGCCCGGGCCTTTGACCGCCTGAGAAAGAGCTATCCGATACGCAGGGAATGCTCCAGCGTAAAAATTCAGCTCAAGGGTACTAGCAAGTCGCTTCAGGACACGTTCCGCGCCCTGGGCTTCAAGCTGAAAATCTGATCACAGGCTCGCGCTCTGGAGCGCCCTAGCTGTTTCAAGCACTTAACTCGGATTTAATGATCGCTCGCCATGCCAGAAGTTTCGTTCCTGGCGTTATTGAAAAAGGTGCCCTGCATAACCCTGGTTATCGAGGAGGAGCTTCCGCTGCGCAGTGCGTTGCGGATAAGGTGAATGTGCGTGGACAGGTCCTGTCGAACGGACTCTGGCAGCGTATCAGCTACCATTGGAGAGTGAGTGTCCGGCGCTGAGAGCAGGGTGCCGCTGGCGGGGGTGCTCAGGCGCACAAAGGCGTCCCGGGTCAGCACGGCCTGATCCAGCGCCTCCTGGCGAATGGTATCGACGTAACGCAGCAGGCCTTCTTCCTCAAGCCAGAGCAGGGCACCAAAACAGGCCATATGGCGTTTGCTGTGGAGGCCGAACTCGTCCGGTTCATCGGGTCCGGCAATGTCCTCCACAAACAGGTTGATGCGCCTCGGAAAGCTGTTGTAGAGCTGTAACAGCGCTATCGCCGCGTCTTTGTAAAATTCTTCTATGTGAATATCCGCCATGGTCGGGCACCGGTTACTGCTGGTAGGTCGACAGGAAATGCGCAAGTCGCTTCATCGAGTCTTCCAGGGTATCTACCCTTGGCAGGAAAACGACGCGCAGATGCTGTCGGTCACTGATATTGAACGCCGAGCCCTGGACCAGAAGGATGCGTTCCTGCAGCAGCAGGTCCAGTACCAGCTTCTCGTCGTTGACGATGGGGAAGCGCTTGGGGTCCAGCTTGGGAAACAGGTAGAGCGCGCCCTTGGGTTTGACGCAACTGACGCCCGGAATGTCGTTAAGCAATCGCCACGCTGTTTCCCGTTGTTCGTAGAGACGGCCGCCGGGGCTGACCAGGTCATCGATGGACTGATACCCGCCGAGTGCGGTCTGGATGGCGAGCTGCGCGGGCACGTTGGCGCACAGCCGCATGTTCGACAGCATTTCGATGCCTTCGATCAGGTCGCGGGCGCGGTGCTTGGCCCCGCTGATAATCATCCAGCCAGAGCGGTAACCGGCGGCGCGGTAGTTCTTTGACAGCCCGTTGTACGTGAAAAACAGAACGTCATCGGCCAGCGAGGCGGTGGGTACGTGCTCGGTGCCGTCGTACAGAATCTTGTCGTAGATTTCGTCCGACAGAATGATCAGGTTGTGCTGCCGCGCCAGTTCTATGACCTGTTCCAGCAATTCCGTGGAATACACGGCACCGGTCGGATTGTTGGGGTTAATCAACACGATCGCCCGGGTACGTCTGGTGATTTTCTTGCGGATGTCATCGATATCCGGGAACCAGTCCTGTGCTTCATCGCAGTGATAGTGCACGGGCTTGCCGCTGGACAGCGTCACAGCAGCGGTCCACAGCGGGTAATCCGGAGCAGGAATGAGGACTTCATCACCGGTATTGAGCATCGCCTGCATGGACATGACAATCAGTTCGCTGACACCGTTACCGAGAAAGATGTCGTCAATGTCGACTTTATCGATACCGCGTTGCTGGCAGTAATGCATCACGGCCTTACGTGCCGAGAACAGACCTTTGGATTCAACATAGCCCTGAGCCTGGGGCATGTTGTAGATCACGTCTTGCTGAATTTCTTCCGGAACATCCAGCTCAAAAGCGGCGGGGTTGCCGATGTTCAGCTTCAGTACACGGTGCCCCTCTTCTTCAAGGCGACGCGCTTCCCGCAGAACTACGCCACGTATCTCATAGCAAACATTATCCAGTTTGGCGGACTTGTTGTAGTTCTGCATAGACCCTGGTTTCCTTGACCCGATACCGGAAAAATTTAATAACATCAGTCCCGTATTCTAGCGGAGCATGCCGTCCCGGCAACAGGGCAAATGTGATGAATTGTGGCCAAACAGGACTTTCCGGTGCGAATACTATATTGTGCACAATATAATGTTGGGCAATAGAAGAGGTAGGATTATGAGCGGTCATCAAAGCATCTACGATTTTACGGTTCAGGACATCAAGGGCAGCGAGCAAGACATGGGTGAGTACCGCGATCAGGTGCTGCTGATCGTCAATACCGCCAGTAAGTGCGGCTTTACGCCTCAGTTTGAAGGTCTGCAGGCGTTATACAGCGACTTGGGCGACAAAGGGCTGTCAGTGCTGGGCTTCCCGTGCAATCAGTTCATGAATCAGGATCCGGCCGATAACGACGGTATCAGCGAGTTCTGCAGTCTGAACTATGGCGTGGAATTTCCGATGTTCGGCAAGATCGAAGTCAATGGTCCGGGGGCTCACCCGATGTACCGTTTTCTCAAGCAGGAAGCGAAGGGTGTGATGGGCTCAGAGAAGGTCAAATGGAATTTCACCAAGTTCCTGGTCAATCGTGATGGTCAGGTTGTTCGCCGCTACCCGCCAACGAGCAAGCCGGAAGCGATTCGCGCCGATATCGAAAAGCTGCTGTAGACGATGACCGCGCAGGAGGAAACGCTCGCCCTCGACAGTCAGGTCTGTTTCGCGTTGTACGCAGCAAACCGCGCAGTGATTGCCCGCTACCGGCCTTTGCTGTCCGAGCTTGGGCTGACCTATCCGCAATATCTGGTGTTGCTGGTGTTATGGGAAGCCGCTGCTGCCTCTCACCGGCTTCGGGTGTCCGATCTCGGGCTCAGGTTGCGCCTGGATTCGGGCACGCTCACGCCGTTATTGAAGCGGCTGCAGGAACGCGGGTTGGTGACTCGCATTCGGGAGCAGCAGGACGAGCGGGTGGTGATGGTGGCGGTTACTCCGGCGGGCCTGGCCCTGCGGGAGCAGGCTAAGGCCATCCCGGCCAGGCTACTTTGCGCGACTGGTGTCGAGCCCGACCGGTTGCTGGCGCTGAGGGACGAGCTCAGGTCGGTTCTTGCCGAACTGGAGAATCCGGAGCCCAGCGATCTATAACCGTTTTCAAGTCATTGCGGTTATAGGGTTTGGTGATGTAATCGTTCATGCCGGCCGCGAGGCAGTTTTCACGGTCCCCCTGCATGACATTGGCGGTAATGGCAATAATCGGTAGAGATTGCCACGCCGGATTTTTCCGGATCTGGCTTGTGGCTTCATAGCCGTCCATGATCGGCATCAGGCAATCCATCAGCACCATGTCATAGTGTTTCTTGCCCAATGCCTGCAACGCCAGCTTGCCGTTTTCCGCCAGGTCCACTGAGTGGCCCATTTTGCGCAGAAGACTGCTGGCAACCAGCTGGTTAACCTGATTGTCTTCGACCAGAAGAATACGCAACCTTGGCGTGGGGGTGGCACTGTCTTCGGCTATCGCAGCGGTTGCGGGGTCGTGCCGGGTCTGTTCGTAGACAGGCAGAGGTAGCGTGACGGTGAAATGGGTGCCTGACCCCGCTTCAGAATCCACCATAATCTGGCCATGCATGCGCTCGACTAGCTGTCGGCAGAGTGTCAGCCCCAGACCTGTACCGCCATAGAGGCGGGTGGTGTCGGTATCAGCCTGGGAGAACGGTGAGAAAATCCGGTGCAGTCCTTCCTTGCTCATGCCGATGCCGGTATCGATCACGTCGAGCTGCAGATTGCCACCGATACGCCTGGCGCGAAGGCTCACACTGCCGTCTTCAGTGAACTTGATGGCATTGCTCAGCAGGTTGTTGAGAATCTGGCGTGTCCGGGTCGGGTCGCCCAGGAACATGCGCGGCAACTCCTGGTCGATCTCGGTAATCAGTTTGATCTGTTTCTTGCCGGCTTGCTGGTCGTGCAGCATTGCGCATTCTTCAATAAGATTGCGGACGCTGAACGGAATGTTTTCCAGGCTGAGTTTGCCCGCTTCCACCTTGGATATATCAAGAATGTCATTCAGCAAGCCTAAAAGGCCCTGGCCGGCGTTCAGCGCGATGTCGAGACGGTTGCGCTGCTCAGTGTTCAGGTCACCTTCCAGGGTCAGCCCCAGCATACCCAGCAAGCCATTGAGCGGCGTTCTGATTTCGTGGCTCATGCTTGCCAGAAAATTGGCTCGAGAGCGGGCCCGGCGCACAGCATCTTCCTTGGCTTTCACCAGTGCGCGGTTGCCCCGCTGCAGAGCCTCATTTTTTTCAGAAATTTCCCGCGTGCGGTCATCGACTTCCCGTTCCAGCTGTGCGGAGTAATTTTTCATGGCACTTTCGGCCAGCCGCAACTGGGCAAGGCTGGAGTCAATGGTTTGCAAATGCTGGTTGATGATACCCACCATGGTGCCGATTTCGTCTTCCTGGTGGTTAGTCGGGATGGGCAGGCGGACTTTCTCCGGGCTGTCGGCCTGTACCCGGCTCAGCGCGTTGATCACGTTCATCATCGGGCGGGTCAGGGCGAAGTAGAAGATGCCAAGCAAGGCCACAGACAGAATGAGACTTTTGAAAAACCCGCTGAGCAGGGTGTAGCCGGCACGCTCCAGGAACAGCAGCCCGTAATGATAGGTATCAATCGTTAGCGCCAGAGTGCCCAGTGACAGGTCGGCCAGTTGGCGCACCCGCAGCTCGTCACTGAACGTGCGGCTTGAACCAAACAGGGCGTCACTGATCCAGCGGTAAGATGAGACCGGGCTGCTCTGACTGGCGGCAGCCATGGTATGGCCGTCATTGTCGATGATCCGGGCGTCAATCGTTGCTGGGTGGCGCAGCAAGCCGTCGAGAAGCTCCTCTGCAAGGCGAACGTCGATGTTGTAGGCGATCTGCGAGGCCGGGCTGTGGCTGATTTCGATCAGAGCCCGAATCTCTGACTCCATGGAGTCGCGCGCGCTGAAATAATCCAGGGTGACTTGTACCGCGTTCAGGACAAGCCCCAATGCCATCGCCACCAACACCGTATCACGGGTCAGGCGAAAAGAGAGTCGTTTGCGAAATAGCCTGGTCACCAGTGTTTACAATCCCTGTCTGGACGCAAATTCATGGGCGAATGGGAAGTTCCTGGTCACTCATCGTAATCGGCTTTCTTCTTCCATTCGTCATCATGAAGGAAGGTATCCCATTCCTTGTCGAGTTTGGATTGGCTTTCCTGACTGTCCGACGCTTTATCACCGTCGGTACTCATGGCCTCAAGCTCTTTAATGCGGGTGCGGAAGCTTTTCACCGCTTTCATCGCCAGTGGGTGGTCCTTGGACTTACCCAGCTCCGTACTGGCGAGATGGTAGGCGTGGATGGCCTTGCGGATCTGATTCTGACGAACGAAGTCCCTCGCCTGGAAAACGTGAAGGTCGGCGTGGGTTTTATGAATCAGAAACAGCACATACTTGAGATTCTTTTTGGCAGCCGCGTTGTCCAGCCTGCCAGCTTTGTGCATGCCCTCGATCATTTTGAACAGGCTTTGCAACAGCTCTTTCACGTAATTGGACTTTTCAGGGGAATCGATTTTCACCGGGGCGCGTTGGTCGGTGTTCTCCAGGATCTGGCTTTTCAACTGCTGTGTGGTTTCCAGCCATTGACGGGTGGGCAGGCTGGCGTTCAGGGAGTTCAGATCGCGGCAGGCTTCCTCCATTCGTTTGATCATTAGCAGCTTCAGGTCTGCGGTCAGGTATTGGCCCGGAATTTCGTTCAGCAGTCGGCTTGCGCGGTTGTACTGATCTTCCTGCGCGGCAATTCGTCTTGCCCTTTCAATCTTGGCGCGTTCCCGCATCTGAATCGTCACAATGATGATGATTGAGGCAGCAACGAGGGCGGCAAGTATCAGGACGATGGTAACGGTATCCATATCTGTGGCGACGACTCCGGTTTTTGGACGAATGGCGGGGCACCGGGCATAAGCCCGCACTTTCCGCAAGTAACCGAAAGACTAGCAGAAAACCGTAAGCGTATCCGTTTAGAAATGTGAAAGGTTCCCGGATTATATTGATTTCGTGAATTCGTTGGATGCTGTAGATTACCGAAATGAATACTGTGGCGTTGGCACAGTGAATGAATGCGGTCTGGAGTCGTTTAATGGACATTTCCCGGGTTGATCTCAACCTACTGGTGTACCTGGATGTTCTTCTGCGGGAAAGGAACGTCACCAAGGCCGCCAATCACCTGGGCATTACCCAGCCGGCGATGAGTAACGGCCTGCGTCGATTGCGAAACCTGTTCGGTGACCCCTTGCTGGTGCGAACCAGTGAAGGCATGTCAGCAACGGAGCGGGCGCGGGAACTGCAGCCGCTGGTGCGGGGCATACTGTCGGATATCGAACAGGCGGTTCAGGAAAAAACGCCGTTTTCGGCAATGGATAGCCAGCGGGTGTTCCGTATCATGGCCAGTGATTATGCGGAATCCTGCCTCATGCCCCGGGTATTAAGGCGTATTCGCCAGGAAGCCCCTCACGTTACCCTGGATGTGTTAACGCCCAGTGATGTCAGTTTCCTGGATGTGGAGCAGGGGCGTCTGGACATGGCGATCAACCGCTTTGACAAGATCCCCCAGTCGTTCCATCAAAAAACCCTCTGGACCGAATATTTTGCCTGCCTGATGAACGCGCGTAATCCGATACTCAGGGAGCCGTTCACGTTGGACACCTACCTTGATGCCAGCCACATCTGGGTCAGTAAAACCGGCTTTGGTGTGGGCGTGGGGGTCAATCCCAAGGATGTGCAACGCCTGGGGTGGGTCGATGAAGCGCTGTCGCTGATCGGGCGCAAGCGCCAGATTTCCGTGTTTACCCGGCATTATCAGGTGGCTATGTTGCTGGCCGAGCAGCACGACTTGATCGCAACCTTGCCGTCTCGGGCGGCGTGGTTGCAAAAGGACAACGCGCACCTGGTCGTCAAAGTGCCACCGTTCGAGATACCGCCGTTTGAACTTAAAATGGCCTGGAGCCCGCTGCTGCAGCACAACGCTGACCACCAATGGTTGCGAAAGCTGATTGCGGAAGTGGCTGGCGAGGTGGACGCCGAATTTGCGCCGTTTGGTGCCCAGTTTGAATCCGCCGATATCCCCGGTGTTCACCACTCAGAGCGGTAACTCCCTGAGTTCGAGCGAACGTTGCCCGGTGTCCCACATGCGATGGAACGTTTCCCCCAGCAACCTGACCCTGCCACCGTCGGAAAAACTGGCGAAGCCCTCGGGCGTGTAGAAATCGTGTCGATAAAGCACGCCCTCGCGGTCCGCGAGCACGAACGGTTGGTCCGTTAGCGGGTAATCCTCATTCGCCAGGCGAAGCTCTATCCGGCTTGGCAGCCGTTTCATCAGTTCAATTATCCGATGCCGGCGCTTGATCAGCGGCTTGTCATCGTGAATCAGAATGCGGATGTCACTGAGTGGATGACGCCGGGCCACAGCGGACACAATTTCCCGGAACTGATGGCGATCATAAAGGCTGTGTTCGAGCAAGCGATCATAGAGCCACAGCCGTTGGGTGGCTTGCCCGGCCAGAGAGTCCAGTAGCGTGATCATGAGATGTTCGGAGGAGAATGCCCAGGATTTCTGGTCTTCGCCAAGCAGCAGCGGGCAGTGTCGGTTGCCCAGCTCAGGGGCTACCAGCTCTGGTGCCAGGCAGCGCATATCCACGTGTGGAATGCCGGCGTCGTCATAGAGCTCGGAGCATACATGGAAGCCGGACCGCTGATAGAACGGAATGGCGTGTTGCTGGGCGGACAACCGGAATTCACTGAACTGTCCGCTGTTTTCCTGGATCAGGTGGTGAAGCATCGCTTCACCAATGCCCTGGCCACGCCAGGACGGCAGCACCGCCATGCGCCCGATATGGGCGGTTTCGCCCAGTGTGGAAAACAGGCGTGCGGTGGCCACCGGCTGGTTACTGGCGTCAACCGCCAGAAAGTGATCGGCTATCTCGTCCGTTGCGTCCCATTCCAGTTCCGGGGGCACCTGCTGCTCTTCGACAAACACCTGTTGCCGTATATCGCGTACCGGTCCCGGTGCCAGTTGCCAACTGTACTTGCGTATGCGTAACGGCATCATTCGAAGTAGACAGAACCGTGGTTGTAGAGATGGCTGAGCAGGCCGCTGATGGCGGGGTCCCCTGCCAGTGCCGCCAGCGCCTCCATATCGATCCGCGCGCCCGCGCAGATCAGTGGTGCCAGGGGTTTGGCGTCACCCTTGAGAAGGTATTGTTCACCGTCCACGAACAGAGCACTTTCCTCACCGAGATCATACCAGGCGAAGCGGGAGCCTTCGTTCCAGCGCAACTGGGCACCCTCCTGGATCAGGTCGCGGAGGACTTCCGGGGCAATCGGTTCGTCCGACGGCACCACAATGTCCATGCTTTTGGGCGCGGTGGCGTATTGCCCGAACCACAGCGAGAGCTGGCGGCGGTCGGACAGTTTGCGATGGATGACGGCCTCGAGCCGGTCTATAACACCTGGCGCGATGGTGCCGGGGTTGTCCTGAACCTGAAGGTCCGGATCGTTGAGGTGATCACCGGCATCGGACTGGCTGCAGAGGAAGTCGGTGAAGCCGGTGAGAAGGTCGTCCACCGTTGGTGCACGAAACCCGATCGAGAGGGTAATGCAATCATCCTCCGCCACGCCATGATGGCCAACACCCGGCGGCAGGTAGAGCATATCCCCGGGGGCGAGGGTGACCGTTTCCTCTCCCTCCCAACTGCTCAGGATGCGCAGTGGTGTGCCTTCCACCCGCGGAGATGTGTGATCGCAGTGGCCACCAAAGGTCCATCGGCGATGGCCCTCGGCCTGCAGGAGGAACACGTCGTACTGGTCGAAATGGGGGCCGACGCTGCCGCCTTTTGGCGCGTAGCTGGCCATGATGTCATCCAGCCGCCAATTGGGCACAAAGCGAAAATGCTCCAGCAGATCCGCAATTTCAGGCACCCAGTGATCCAGCCCCTGCACCAGCAGGGTCCAGTCATGCTCGGGAAGCTCGCTGAACCGCTCGGCGCTGAAAGGACCGTTGTGCATCTGCCAGGGTTTGCCGTCGTCTTTTTCAATCACCAGGCGCGATTCCACACCTTCTTCACAGGCCAGCCCCGCGAGCTCATCAGCGCTTACCGGGCACTGGAAATCGGGAAACGCCTGGCGGATAACCAGCGGTTTCTTCTGCCAGTAATCTCTTAGAAAATCCGCCGCCGTGCGGCCACCAAGCAGTTCCATAGCGCGTGCCCTGATTTCAGATGTTTTGTGCCTGGTCGATGGCGTTGCCGATGTAGGAGCCCGGTGTCAGTGCCATCAGCTCATCCTTGGCCGCCTGGGGAATCTCTAGCGACTCGACAAACTGCTGGATCACTTCCGGCGTCATGGCTTTGCCACGGGTCAGGGCCTTGAGCTTTTCATACGGCTTTTCGATGTTGTAGCGGCGCATGACGGTCTGAATGGGTTCGGCCAGCACCTCCCAGGCCTGGTTCAGATCCTGGTCCAGACGTGCCGGATTGATTTCCAGCTTGCCCAGACCTTTCAGGGAGGCCTCGTAGGCAATCAGGCTGTGGGCGAAGCCGACGCCCAGATTGCGCAGTACGGTGGAATCCGTCAGATCCCGCTGCCAGCGCGAAATCGGCAGCTTGGCGGAGAGGTGGCTGAACAGCGCATTAGCGATGCCCAGGTTACCTTCGGAATTCTCAAAATCGATCGGATTGACTTTGTGGGGCATGGTTGAAGAGCCGACTTCGCCTTCCACTGTTTTCTGCTTGAAATACCCGAGGGAAATATAGCCCCAGATATCCCGGTCCAGGTCGATCAGGATGGTATTGAAGCGGGCAATGGCATCGTAAAGCTCAGCGATGTAGTCGTGGGGTTCGATCTGGGTGGTGTAGGGGTTCCAGTCCAGCCCCAGGCTTTCGATGAACTCTTTGGCATTCTGCGCCCAGTTGACCGACGGGTAAGCGGAAAGGTGAGCGTTGTAGTTGCCAACCGCGCCGTTGATTTTGCCCAGCAATTCGGTGGCATGAATCTGTTTGAGTTGGCGGCGTAACCGGTGCACCACATTGGCCAGTTCCTTGCCGACTGTTGAAGGCGATGCGGTCTGGCCGTGGGTGCGGGACAGCATGGGTTGCTCGGCGTGGTCATGGGCGAGCTGGCCAAGCTTGTCGACAACACGCTCCATGGCCGGCACCAGGCCATGATCCAGGCCCTCACGCAACATCAGGGCGTGGGACAGGTTGTTGATGTCCTCGGAGGTGCAGGCAAAATGCACGAACTCGGTGACCGCGTGCAGCTCCGGCACGTCGGCAATTTTTTCCTTGATGAAGTATTCGACGGCTTTGACATCGTGATTGGTGGTGCGCTCAATGTCCTTGATGCGCTCCGCGTCTGACAGGCTGAACTCGCTGACCATGTGATTCAGAAAGGCTGACGCCTCCGGAGAGAGCGGGGGGACTTCCTGAATATCCGGGTGGGCGGCGAGTTTCTGCAACCAGCGGATTTCAACGGTCACCCGGTTCCGGATAAGGCCATATTCACTGAAAATATCCCGGAAAACGCTGACTTTACTGCCATAACGTCCGTCGACCGGGGAAATGGCGGTCAGGGCGGTGAGTTCCATCGAAAACCTCTCAAATCATCAAAGAATGGGTCAATACAGAATGGCGACTATGATACACCACCCTCAGGTGCGAATCAGTCGTAAACCGCCCGGTTCGCTTTCTCTGCCAGATCCCGGGCCATCGCGATGACCTTGCGGCGGTTACAGATAAGCTGCCAGCGACGGCCTCCGCTCTGCCGCCAAAGCACCGCGGAGCGGATGCCGGCAAGCAGCAGGGCTCGCACCCGTGCGGCATTTTCTTCCTGTTGCAGGATGGTGGGTTCCCCGGTGACCTGAATGCGCATCCGGAAAGTGCTGATGGTGTCCGCGTACACCGAGGCAAGGTTGGCAATCAGGTTGCTGTGGAGATAGCCAAAGTGGCTGGCGGTGTGGCGCGCCTGGTCAATCCGGTTGCCAACGATGGACATCATGTCCTTGCTTCGGTTGAGCTTGGACTCCAGATGAACCAGGTTCAGCGCATAGCGCAGCACTTGAACATCCTGCTGCTTGCTTTGCTGGCTCAGGACATTCGCCAGCGTGGTCAGGCCTTCGCGCAGATCTTTCAGTTCACCGCCATAAACATCCAGGGTGGTCTCTGGGTCCGTGGCGAACAAAGAACGTATGGACGTCTCAAAGCTGGACTCCGCGCATTGGCCATTATGAGCCACTTGCTGAACCTGGGCAGCAGCCTGAAACACACCTGCCAGGGCAATGGTCTGGTCATACAGGGTTCGGCTCATGCGGTTTCTCCACCCACCACAGCCTTTGCGGGCAATGGCTCGTGGTCTCGCCACGTCTGTTCGATGACACCGCCACCCAGGCAAACCTCGCCATGATAGAACACCACGGACTGGCCGGGTGTGACAGCGCGCTGGGCATCGTCGAATACCACGGTGACGCCGCCTTCGCTGCGGGTAACGGTGCAGTCCTGATCAGGCTGGCGATAACGGGTTTTCGCCTTGCAACGGAAGGTGTCAGCGGGTGCCTCCCCGGCGATCCAGTCAATGGGGCCGCTGACCAGGCCCCGGGAAAACAGGAGGGGGTGGTGCTTGCCTTGAACGGCGACCAGAACGTACCGGCTCAGGTCTTTCTCTGCCACGTACCACGGCTCGTCACCAAATTCGCTCAGGCCACCAATGCCAAGGCCCTGACGTTGTCCGATGGTGTGGTACATCAGCCCCTGATGGCGACCGATGCCCTTGCCATCCGGGGTTTCAATGTTCCCGGGCTGGGCTGGCAGATACTGTTTGAGGAAATCGCGGAATTTTCGTTCGCCGATAAAACAGATGCCGGTGGAATCTTTTTTGTCGTGAGTCACAAAGCCCTGGGCTTCAGCAATCCGGCGAACCTCTGGCTTTTCAAGTTCACCGACAGGAAACAGCGTGCGGGCAATCCGGTCACCGGACACCGCATGCAGGAAATAGCTCTGATCCTTGTTGGGGTCCAGCCCCTTGAGAAGCTCGGCTTTGCCGGAACCGTCCTGGAGCGGGCGTTGGCGGGTGTAATGACCGGTGGCGATATAATCAGCGCCCAGGGTCACCGCGTAATCCAGAAACGCCCGGAATTTGACCTCTTTGTTGCAGAGAATGTCCGGGTTGGGCGTGCGCCCAGCACCGTATTCCGACAGAAAGTGTTCGAACACGCGGTCCCAATACTCGGCGGCAAAACTGGCGGTGTGCAGGGGGATGCCAATAACGTCGGCGACCGCCTGGGCGTCCGCGAGGTCGGTCATGGCGGTGCAGTATTCGGTGCCGTCGTCCTCGTCCCAGTTTTTCATAAACAGGCCTTCGACCTGATAGCCCTGATCTTTCAGCAGCCAGGCCGCGACGGAGGAGTCAACGCCGCCGGACATGCCGACAATGACGCGGGTATTTTCGGGAACGTGTGTCATAGCTGAACCGTGCTGCTCAAAGCGCCGAAGTTTACCATTGTTGGCCGGTTACGTCTCAGCGTCGACGATCACATCCAGCGGGAAGCGCCGCCCGTTTCGGTAATCTTCTATGCATCTGAGCACCAGCGGGCTACGGAGTTGATTACCGAGCTCGGCGATATCGCCGAAGCTCAGCCAGTGTGTGGCGAGGATGCCATCGTCGAGGCGGTCAGAGACTTTTTGGAGTGCTCTGGCGGAATAGCAGAAGCGGTAGTAGGTCACGCCGTTAGCCGGTGCTTTGTACGTATACAGCCCGAGGAAATGGGTGGGTTCCACCTCCCAGCCGGTTTCTTCAAGAGTTTCGCGGCGCACGGCGTCCAGTATCGCCTCATCTTCTTCGATATGGCCGGCAGGTTGATTGAAAACCACCAGGCCACCGCTGACTTCTTCAACCAGCAGGTAACGTTCTTGCTCGTCTTCGACGATAACCGCCACAGTGGCATGAGGTGTCCAGGTCATGGCTTGGATCGTCTCCGGTTTGTGCGCTTTGCAGCGGGCGCGTGAATACTGAGCTTCCGGTAGTCACCTGGGGCAAGTTGATCCAGACTCCAATCCCCGATCCGATAGCGGATCAGGCGAAGGGTAGGGAAGCCAACGGCTGCGGTCATCCGGCGTACCTGGCGGTTCTTTCCTTCGGTGATGGTCAGTTCAAGCCAGGATGTCGGTATTGATTCCCGGTGACGTACCGGTGGGTGACGGGGCCAGATGTCCGGCTCGGCCAATTGATTTGCCTTCGCGGGTGCGGTCTTGCCATCTTTGAGCGCCACGCCGGTTCTCAGCGCGGTCAGTGCCTCGGGCGTGATCAGACCTTCGACTTGAACCCAGTAGGTTTTTGGCATTTTCTGCCGGGGTGAGGCAATGCTGTTCTGTACCTGCCCGTCATCCGTGAGCAGCAATAACCCCTCTGAATCGTAGTCGAGGCGGCCGGCCGGGTACACCCCGGGAACCGGGATCCAGTCTGCGAGTGTCGCGCGGGGAATACCCTCGTGGCGGGAGTCGGTAAACTGACTCATAACCTGAAAGGGCTTGTTGAATAAAATAAGGGTCGCCATTCCGTGAGGGTAACGGAAGCCGGGACCGAGGAAAAGAACCGGCCGCACTTGCGGAACTCAAGGAGGCCGGCGGTTAAATCTCAGGCGTTGACGGCGCGAGGTTCGGCCTGTACATCGCTATCGTGACGGCTCTGGTCACCTGACTCGTCGGCCGATTGGCCAGAAGCCGCATGACCGGGTTTGTGCGACTGCTCTTCCGGCACAATGTTGACCGCATGAACGCCCTTGTCACTGGGCTTTTTGTCAAAGGTTACCGCCTGGCCGGCCTTGAGGGTTTTGTAGCCGTCCATCTGTACTGAGGAAAAGTGGGCGAATAAATCGTCGCTGCAACCGTCCTCGATGATAAAACCGTAACCCTTGGCGTTATTGAACCATTTTACTTTGCCCTTTGGCATGATGAACTCCCCTGTTCTTCCACTGTCAATCACTGTTATTGGCGTTATTGGCGTTATTGCCGTGCGTTATGCCTTGCACGGGTGATGTCGTGTTATCTGATACGGATGCCTTCACAGATACAATAACATTACATAGATTTACATTATTTTACAGTGCAACTGTACTGTTGACCAATATTGCCCCTGAGTCAATAGCGGACATTGTCGTAATGTATGGTTGAATGGGGTCTGTAGGCGGTATCATCGCAGAATGTTAACCAGTGCACGCTCGTTCAGCCTGTTGGCTTGAAAACGAGGTGACTCACAACCATCTTACAGGCAAGGGTACCGATTTCCGGTAAACAATCATGAGGACTATCGAGAATTCTCTACTAGTATTTAATCAGGGGGATGAAGAACAGCAGCCAGGGCATCAGGATGACTTGAGCGTCGCTCCTGAAAAGCCCGCCCTGGAGCGCCCTGCGCGCTTTCGCGTGGTGCTGCTGAACGACGACTACACCCCAATGGATTTTGTGGTGGAAGTATTGATGACCTTCTTCGGCATGAACGAAGAAAAGGCGACGCAGGTGATGCTGCTCGTCCATACGCAAGGAAAAGCCGTATGTGGGGTATATACCCGTGACATCGCGGAAACAAAGGCAGCACAGGTGAACCAGTATTCTTCGGAATGCGAACAACCGCTCCTTTGCGAGATTGAACGTGCGGACTGATAGACCCAGGGGTGGCCCATGCTGAGCAAAGATCTTGAAATTACGCTGAATACGGCCTTTAAAAATGCCCGCGACAAGCGTCATGAATTCATGACCGTGGAGCATCTTTTGCTGGCCCTGCTGGACAACGAATCGGCGGTGGGCGTGCTGAAAGCCTGTGGCGCAGACCTGAAGCAGCTTCAGGATGAGCTCGTCGAGTTTGTGGACTCCACCACACCTCTTATTCCGAACAACGACAGCGAGCGCGAAACCCAACCAACACTCGGGTTTCAGCGTGTACTGCAGCGTGCGGTCTTCCACGTGCAGTCCTCAGGTAAGAAAGAAGTGACCGGAGCCAACGTGCTGGTCGCGATTTTCAGTGAACAGGAAAGTCAGGCGGTTTATCTGCTCAAGAAACAGAGCATTGCCCGCATTGATGTGGTGAACTTTGTGTCCCACGGTATATCCCGGGTTCAGGGCGCTGAGGACCAGGAAGGTCAGGATCAGGCTTCCCATGAAGAGGTTGGCGAGGAGGGCAGTTCGTCACGTCCGTTGGAAAGCTACGCAACGAATCTCAATGAGCAGGCCCGTCAGGGCCGGATTGACCCATTGATCGGCCGTGAACACGAAGTCGAGCGGGTTGTGCAGATTCTCGTTCGTCGCCGGAAGAATAACCCGCTGCTGGTGGGCGAGGCCGGTGTCGGAAAAACCGCCATCGCTGAGGGGTTGGCGAAGCGCATCGTGGACGGCCAGGTGCCAGACATCATTTCAGACGCCGTGGTTTACTCGCTGGACCTCGGAGCCTTGCTGGCCGGTACCAAATACCGGGGTGATTTTGAAAAGCGCCTGAAAGGGCTTCTGTCTGAACTCAAGAAAGAGCCCCATGCGATTCTGTTCATTGATGAAATCCATACAATCATCGGGGCTGGTTCGGCATCCGGTGGTGTGATGGATGCATCGAACCTGCTCAAGCCCATGCTGGGTTCCGGAGAAATCCGGTGCATTGGTTCGACCACATTTCAGGAATTCCGCGGTATCTTCGAAAAAGACAGTGCGTTGGCCCGTCGCTTCCAGAAAATCGATGTCAATGAGCCGAGCGTTGAGGATACCTACCAGATCCTCCGGGGTCTGAAACCGAACTTCGAGAAGCACCACGATCTCAAGTACACCGACAAGGCCTTGCGAGTCGCAGCGGAGTTGGCGGATCGCTACATCACGGATCGTCACCTTCCTGACAAGGCCATTGATGTGATTGATGAAGCCGGTGCACGTCAGCGACTGATGCCCGAGGGCAAACGCAAAAAAACGGTTGACGTGACGGACATCGAGGACGTGGTGGCGAAGATCGCACGCATTCCGCCGAAGAGTGTTTCCACCAGTGACAAAGACCTGCTACGCAATCTGGAACGGGATCTGAAGATGGTGGTGTTCGGGCAGGACCCGGCCATCGAATCCCTGTCGACCGCGATCAAGCTGGCCCGGGCGGGCCTTAAGGCCCCGGAAAAGCCGGAAGGTGCCTTCCTGTTCGCCGGTCCGACCGGTGTCGGCAAGACCGAAGTCACCAAGCAGCTTGCCAAGGTGCTTGGCATTGAGTTGGTGCGTTTTGACATGTCTGAGTACATGGAGCGGCACACGGTGTCCCGCCTGATTGGCGCACCCCCGGGCTACGTCGGTTACGATCAGGGTGGCTTGCTCACCGAATCGGTAAGCAAGCACCCCCACTGCGTGTTGTTGCTGGATGAGATCGAGAAGGCGCATCCGGAAGTCTTTAACCTGCTGCTGCAAGTGATGGATCACGGTACGCTGACGGATAACAATGGCCGGAAGGCCGATTTCCGCCATGTGATTCTGGTGATGACCACCAACGCTGGTGCCGAGAGCATGGCGCGCCGGTCCATCGGCTTTAACGAGCAGGACCACAGTTCGGATGGCATGGAAATCATCAGCAAGACCTTCACGCCGGAGTTCCGCAACCGCCTGGATGGCATCATTCAGTTTGCAGACCTTCAGAAGGCCACCATCACCCATGTGGTGGACAAGTTCCTGACCGAGTTGCAGGCGCAACTCGATGAGAAACATGTGGTTCTGCACGTGGATGAGCCGGCGAAACAATGGCTCGCGGAAAAAGGCTACGACGTCACCATGGGTGCAAGGCCGATGTCCCGCCTGATCCAGGATAAGATCAAGCGACCCCTGGCCGAGCAGATCCTGTTTGGCCGGCTATCCGAGAAAGGCGGAGAGGTGCACATTCACCTTGGTGACGATGAGCTGGTTTTCGATTATGAGGACGAGCCTGCCGAGGCCGTGTAGGGTAAGCACTCGCCATACGATGAACCGCGCCCCTGTAACTGAAAAAGCCCCGGAGACCGGGGCTTTCAGACGTCACGCTGACGATTAGCGGGCGCGGTAAACGATGCGGCCCTTGCTGAGATCGTAAGGGGTCAGCTCAACTTTCACCTTGTCACCGGTCAGAATGCGAATGTAGTTTTTGCGCATTTTTCCGGAGATGTGGGCCGTCACAACGTGGCCGTTGCTGAGCTCAACACGGAACATGGTATTGGGAAGCGTATCAAGAATAACGCCCTCCATTTCAATGACATCTGTTTTCGCCATTCAGTAGAAACCTCGTTTGGGATTAACTTGCCTGGATTTTAAATTGCGCAATTCTGCCTGATTTGTCGCCATTTGGCAAAGTCAGTTGTGTGTCATTGCCTGCCAGTGGCCATCCATCAGGGCTTCAATCGGTTTGAACCGGGTTTTGTAGTTCATTTTCCGGCAGTTTTTGATCCAGTATCCGAGATACAAGTGGGGTAAATCCCGGGCTCGGGCTGACTCGATCTGCCACAGAACCGCAAAGGTGCCGAGGCTTCGGCTTTCGTGGTCTGGATGAAACACAGTATAGATGGCGGAGAGGCCGTCATCCAGCATGTCTACCGCCGCCAGCCCGATCAATTCGTCGCCCAGCCGGATCTCCAGGAACCAGGAATCGGTGGCACCTTCCACCAGGAACGATGTGAATTGTTCCCGTGACGGTGGGTACATGTCACCGTCGGCATGACGCTCCTCGATATAGTGGGCATAGAGCCGGTAGTAGCGTTCGGCAAAGCTGGCGGGCACCAGTTCGCAGTTGAGGTCCCGGTTTTTGTCGAGTACCCGGCGCTGGCTGCGATCGGGCTTGAAATCATCGACCTTGAGGCGAACCGGGATGCAGGCGTTGCAGCTCTCGCAGTGGGGCCGGTAGTAGTGGGAGCCGCTGCGGCGAAAGCCCAGCGCAGTTAACTGGCTGTAGAGTCGTTTGTCGACATTGGCCCGTGGGTCGACAAACATAGTGGTGGCCTCACGATTGGGCAGGTAGCTGCAGTCGTGCGGGGGGGTTGCAAAGAACACCAGGGTTCTGAGGTTACTCATGCGCTCCTCCGGGCCCGGGCCATTGCCACTGGCTCTGCCAGGAGTTCTGGCTGGGAGAGCGGTCAACGCCTGCTCTGAGTATAGATAAAAATTCGCGCCGGGGAATGGTTCGTGCGCCCATTTTCAGCAAGTGGCTGCTTTCGACCTGACAGTCAATGAGCTGGTATCCCCATTCATTCAGCTGATGGGCAAGGTGTACCATCAACACTTTGGAGGCGTTGGCTTCCAGCGAAAACATGGATTCGCCGAAGAAGCATTGGCCAATGGCCAACCCGTACATGCCCCCGGCCAGGGCACCTGATGGATTCCAGACTTCAATGGAGTGGGCAACGCCTTGCTGGTGGAGTTGTGCATAGCTGTTGGCCATGTCCGCGGTGATCCAGGTGCCTTCGTCACGGGTGTCGGCGCACAGGCGGATAACGCTGCTGAAGTCTTTGTTGGCGGTGGTGGTGAAGTATCGGCTGTTCAGGGTGCGTCTGAGGCTGCGGGGGATGTGGATTTCCGTCGGAAAGAGCACGCAGCGTGGGTTGGGTGACCACCAGAGGATCGGCTGGTCGTCGCTGAACCAGGGGAAGATGCCGTTGCGATAGGCGAGGATCAGGCGCTCGGTGGACAGGTCGCCACCCAGTGCCAGCAGGCCATCGGGGTCGTCCAGGGCTTCCTCGGCGGGAGGGAACCAGAGGTGGTCAGGGTCTATCCAGGGTAGTGAGGTCATCCTGATCCGCTGTTGGTCATATGCTGCTGAATTTAGGAGTCGGCGGCCTTCGGGCACGACTGGCTGAAACACGCTGTAGATACGTCCGTGTACGCTTGGCTCCGCACAGTTTCAGCCAGTCGCACCCGAAGGCCTGATCGGACCACCGGGTAACTTCAGCAGTCCAGTTTAATCCTGTTGATCCAGAAATTTTTCCGCATCCAGCGCCGCCATGCAGCCAAAACCGGCTGAGGTCACGGCTTGACGATACACGTGGTCGGCTACGTCGCCGGCGGCGAATACGCCGGGGACGCTGCTCTGGGTGGCCATGCCTTCCAATCCGGAGCGGATTTTGATGTAGCCGTTTTCCATGTCGAGCTGGCCGGTGAACAGGTCGGTGTTGGGTTTGTGGCCGATGGCGATGAATACGCCGGCCAGGTCCCGTTCCTGGGTCGAGCCGTCTTTCATGCTTTTGATGCGCATGCCGGTGACGCCGGTGCCGTCGCCGAGGACTTCGTCGAGGGTGTGGTCCCAGACGATGTTGACGTTGCCGTTTTCGGCTTTTTCGAACAGTTTGTCCTGCAAGATTTTTTCGGCGCGCAGGCTGTCGCGGCGATGCACCAGGGTGACTTCGTCGGCGATGTTGGAGAGGTACAGCGCCTCTTCGACAGCGGTGTTGCCGCCACCGATGACGGCGACTTTCTGTTTCTTGTAGAAGAAGCCATCGCAGGTTGCGCAGGCGGATACGCCCTGACCTTTGAATTTTTCTTCCGATTCGAGG
Source organism: Marinobacter sp. (assembly GCF_040904845.1). Lineage (GTDB taxonomy): Bacteria > Pseudomonadota > Gammaproteobacteria > Pseudomonadales > Oleiphilaceae > Marinobacter. The sequence continues at coordinate 44,551 of NZ_JBBDSR010000053.1, forward strand.
CCGAGATACATGGCGGATGCGCCGGTGGCGATGACCAGGGCGTCGCAGGTGTACTCACCACTGTCGCCCTTGAGGCGGAACGGACGGTTGCGCAGGTCGGCTTCGTTGATGGTGTCGTAAACCACATTCGTTTCGAAGCGCTCGGCGTGCTTGAGCATGCGCTGCATGAGCTCAGGACCCTGCACGCCGTCGTTGTCGCCGGGCCAGTTGTCGACGTCGGTTGTGGTTGTGAGCTGGCCACCCACTTCAATACCGGTGATCAGTGTTGGCTTGAGGTTGGCACGGGCTGCGTAAACAGCAGCGGTGTAGCCGGCGGGGCCGGAGCCAAGGATGATCAGGCGGGAATGTTTGGTTTCGCTCATTATGGATCTCTCGTTTCAAACTGAAGACAGCGGTTTGGAAATTGATGCAGGCTATCATGAACCGGGAAATGTGCCAGTTACTTTGGTCAATTCCGGTGATTAAACGATGCTATTCACTCGATGACTGACACATTGGTAAGCAGCTGTCTGACTCTTTCACCGCTCTTTCCCGACTCTCCCTGCTCCAATCGGTGTTCTGCAACGGCGGGGAACACCGCCTGGATGTCGTCTGGTAACACGTGATGGCGTCCGGCCATCAGTGCCCAGGCGCGCGCGGCGCGCACCAGCCCCAGCCCGGCTCGCGGGGACAGGCCGTAGAGCAGGCCTGGCATGCGGCGGCTTTGTTCGAGCAGACGCTGGACGTAGTCCAGCAGGGCCGGGCTGGTGGTCACGCGGCTGACCGATTCCTGCAGGTCTTCCAGGTCGCCCTGGCTAAGCAGGGTTTGCAGTTTGTCCGTCAGGGCGCGGCGATCTTCGCCTTCCAGCAGTTCCCGCTCTGCTTTGGGGTCAGGATACCCCAGCCGCAGCCGCATCAGGAAGCGGTCCAGTTGGGACTCGGGCAGCGGGTAGGTTCCCCCCTGTTCGATGGGGTTCTGGGTGGCGATGACAAAAAACGGGTGGGGCAGCGGGCGGGTTTCCCCTTCGATGGAGACCTGCCGCTCTTCCATCGCTTCCAACAACGCACTTTGCGTTCGTGGTGACGCTCGGTTTATCTCATCGGCGAGCACGACCTGGGCGAAAATCGGGCCTTTGTGAAAGACCAGGCTGCCGGCTTCCTTGTCATACATCGAGTAGCCAAGCACGTCGGCGGGAAGCAGGTCATTGGTAAACTGAATGCGCTGATAGCTCAGCCCCATAATCCGGGCGAGGGCATGGGACAGCGTGGTCTTGCCCATGCCGGGAATGTCTTCGATCAGCAGGTGGCCCCGGGCCAACAGTCCGCATAGGGCCAGGCGGACCTGTCGGTCTTTACCCAGAAGGATGGTGTTGAGCTCGCTAACAACGGTGTCGATCCGTTTTTTCATGCAGGTGTCAGTCCCGTACCCGTTTGAGAATGTCGCTATAGGCGTCTATTCGTCGATCCCTGAGATACGGCCAGATGCGACGAACCGATTCGCTACGATGACGATCAATGCTGGCGTGGAGAATCGTTTCGGAGCGATCATCGGCTCTGGCGAGAAGTTCCCCCTGAGGCCCGGCAATGAAGCTGTTGCCCCAGAAGCGGGTGCCGTTGGACTGACCGGTCGGGTCGGGCTCGGTGCCGACCCGGTTGGGGGCGATCACAGGAAGGTTGTTGGCCACGGCGTGGCCGCGCTGCACGGTTACCCAGGCATCCAGTTGGCGGGCCTGTTCGTCAGGCTCATCGGTCTCATCCCAGCCAATGGCGGTTGGGTAAATCAGGATTTCAGCGCCTGCGAGCGCCATTAACCGTGCGGCTTCTGGGTACCACTGATCCCAGCAGACCATTACCCCAAGCGTTCCTACAGAGGTTTCAATGGGGGTGAAACCATTGCGACCGTCGTTAAAAGTGGCATCGCCAGGCGTGAAATAGAACTTCTCATAAAAGCCCGGGTCATCGGGGATGTGCATCTTGCGGTAGATGCCTGCCATGCTGCCATCCCGCTCAAAAACGACCGCGGTATTGTGGTACACGCCATTCATACGGCGCTCGAAAATGGAGCCTACCAGCACAATACCCAGTTCCGCTGCGAGGGCTGCGAGTACCTGGCTGCTTGGTCCGGGTATCGGCTCGGCCAGTTCAAACACCGAGGTGTCTTCTGTCTGGCAGAAATACAGGGTGGCGTGCAGTTCCTGCAGAACCACCAGGCCTGCGCCTTCCGCGGCGGCCTGGCGCACCAGGCGCTCGCTGGTCGCGAGGCTGACGGCTTTGTCGTTACTGCAGGCCTGTTGTATTGCCGCCACCTGCAGCACAGGGGCAGTGTCAGGCCGGGTCATAGTGTGAGGACTCCGGCCGGTAGCTGCATGGTCACGCAATGCAGGCTGCCATGCTGGCGGATCAGCGGTCGGCAATTGACCGGAATAATGTCCCGCTCGGGGAAAAGGCGTTGCACCACGTCGATAGCCTCACGATCCTGGGGGACGTCATATACTGGCAGGAGTACCGCGCCATTGATGATCAGGAAGTTCGCGTAGGTGGCCGGTAGCCGTTGGCCGTCTTCATCGTAGATGGCGTCAGGCCAGGGCAGCGGCGTCAGCTTGTAAGAGCGGCCATCGGCCCGGCGGAACTGTTGCAGTTCTTCTTCCATGGCGGCCAGCGCGCTGTAGTGCTCGTCTGCAACATCGGGACAGCGGACGTAACACAGATGATCCTCCGCACAGAAGCGCGCGAGCGTGTCGATATGGCTGTCGGTGTCATCGCCGGCCAGATAGCCGTGGTTGAGCCACAGTATGCGGTTGGCACCCAGTGTTTCCGCCAACAGATTCTCAATGGCTCCGCGATCCAGGGACAGGTTTCGGCTGGGCGTCAGCAGGCACTCGCTGGTGGTCAGAAGGGTACCGGCCCCGTCTGATTCGATGGAGCCGCCTTCGAGAACATGATCCACCGCCTCCATGGGCGCTGCGCCAAAGGTTCCAGCATTGTGAAGGTGCTGGTTGAGCGCATCGTCTTTTTCCCAGGGAAACTTCCCGCCCCAGGCGTTGAAGCGGAAATTGAGCACAATGGGGCCGTCGCCGGTACTCACCGTAAGCGGGCCGTGGTCCCGCGCCCAGGTATCGTTTGCGGGTGCGGGCACGGCATAAACGCGGCCGGGCAAACCCTGGTCTCTGGCGTAGGCGGACAGGTCCCGCTCAAGGTCTTGCAGCCTTGAGACGTGTTCACAGCTGATGATCAGGTGTTCCCGCGCCAGAACCGCTGTGGCGATCTCCATAAACACGGGTTCTACGTCTGCGAGAATGTCACTCCAGTCTGTGCCGGGGTGTGGCCAGGTGAGCATGACCGCGCTTTGCGGAGCCCACTCCGGGGGTAATACGCGTGTGGTCGTCAATGTATAGCCACCTATTGCAAAAAACGTCATTCTAACCAACGGACGACGCTGCGTCAGGGTGTGGGTTCAGGAATTTTGCGCGGCCCGTGGGGCGGAAGCGCGGGGTAATATCTGCCTGCTTACCGATAGGACTTTAATACTGCATGAAGAACCTGGTCACTCTCGAAGTAAACCACAAAGTCGTCGTAGTGCCATTGGGAGATGGGCGGGTCACCCACCGGCCCACTGGTTTCCCGGGGGCTGCCCCAGCTTTTCCGTACACGGTCCTGGCTCATACCGGTGAGGGGCAGGTCTGACTGGTTTCGCTCAGCCTGCGACCCGACCGGAATGGCCATTTCATCCGCTATCACCGGGTTGAGAGGTGAAAAGCTTAACATGGCCGCCAATGTGGCGGTGCCGAGCAGTTTCTGAACGAATCTTATCATGGGTGCTGTGCTCCCTGGCGTATGAAGATTGTTGTCACTGTGCCCCACAGATGACATGAATAAAACGTAATATCGTAAAAAGACTGACAAAAGTCACACGGTTTTGCCAATTTACTCGTTCTGCCGCTGGCGGATTTGCCAGCGCATCACATGCCGCGCAATTTGCTGACGATCGCTGTCATGAATGTCGGTGAATTCTGTGTGCACCCGTGCTCCGCCGGTGTCGTTGGCTATTATTTCGATGACCTTGGCAAAGGCCTGTGGCTGAAACAGCTCGGGGGGGAGTGTCATCCGAATCGCCAGTAACTCTCCCTCTGCCCAGGCGTTGCTTTTGCCATCAAATGCCAGGCCGCCTTCGCTCAGGGTCACATCCTGCCAGTCCTCAGGTTGCAACGGATTTTGCTGAAAGGCCATAATGCGCGCCAGCGTGTCGAGCTTCCCGTTCATGGATTTGATCAGTGAGGTTAACAGCCGGTCTCGTTCGGCCAACGTTGCCAGCTGTGAGCGCACATCCTGATCCAGGCGACGCCACTCGGCCTGTAGGCTATCCAGATGGTCGCCGACAAACGGATTTTGATCCTCTGGATGCCCCGGGGATACCCGGCGGAGTTCGAGGCCGATATGGTCTTCTATCCGAAAGAAATCGCGCCGGTCTCCAGCTGCAGGCTTTGGCAAGCTCCGGGGAGAATCGTCGAGAGGTCTTGATGGCATGAGAGCTCCGTTTCAGCGCAACATTTTTTGTTTATGTTGAAAAGTTTAGCAGTTTCAGACCACCCAGTGTGGCCTGAAATCCGAATGACCCGAAGGTAGCAACAGGCACCCCTTCTCATGTTCAGACCTTTATCGTTGTACGTTGGCTTGCGGTACACCGCCGCGAAAAGGCGCAATCACTTTATCTCTTTCATTTCATTGACGTCGATGATCGGGCTGATGCTTGGCGTGGCCGTACTGATCATCGTGTTGTCGGTGATGAACGGCTTTGACCGGGAACTCAAACAACGGATTCTTGGCATGGTTCCCCATGCTGTCATAGAGGGTTCGGATCATATCCGTGACTGGCAAGATGTCGTGAACCGGGTCGAAGAGCATCCCAGAGTGTTGGCCGCGGCACCCTTTATTCAGGGCCAGGGCATGGTGACCGGCGGAGGCGATGTTCGTGGTGTCCTGCTCAATGGTGTATTACCCGATCAGGAACGCGATGTGTCGATCATTGAAGACCACATGCGGGAAGGCACGCTTGCGGACCTGAAATCCGGGGAGTTCGGTATCATTATCGGCCGCACCATGGCGTCCAGTCTCAGGCTTGGGCTAGGCGATAAAGTAACGGTGGTGCTGCCCGAAGCATCCGTCACCCCGGCCGGGGTGCTGCCGAGATTGAAGCGATTCACGGTGAAGGGAATTTTCAGCGTTGGCGCTGAACTGGATGGTAATTACACGCTCATTCACATGGATGATGCGTCAAAGCTGATGCGAACCGATGGCAAAGCCAAAGGCGTGCGGCTTCTGGTAGATGATCTGTTTGCCGCGCCACGGGTCGCTGAGCAGGCGGCCAGCGGACTTGACGGTCGTTACTACATTTCAGACTGGACCCGTACCCATGGCAACCTGTTCCAGGCCATCCGTATGGAGAAAACCATGATTGGTCTGCTGCTTATGTTTATCGTCGCGGTGGCGGCGTTCAACATTGTTTCTACGCTGGTCATGGTGGTGACGGACAAAACCGCAGACATTGCCATATTGCGGACCATGGGGGCCACCCCTGGCAGGATAATGCGTATCTTCATTATCCAGGGCGGTGTGATTGGTATTTTCGGCACGCTAGTCGGAACCGCGCTTGGGGTGTTGGGCGCGCTCAATATCAGTGGCTTTATCGCCTGGATCGAGGCCGTAATGGGGCACAAATTCCTCAATGCAGACGTTTACTTCATCAGTTATCTGCCCTCTCAGTTACTGTGGCAGGACGTGCTGATCATCAGCAGTGCCGGCCTGGCGATGAGCCTGTTGGCCACCATATACCCCGCCTGGCGGGCATCACGAGTCGATCCGGCAGAGGCCCTGCGATATGAATGACACCATCAGCAACGGCGCAGTGCCGACTTCGGTCATTGACTGTCGGGAGGTCACGCGCACCTACAGTCAGGGTCCGGAGAAACTGACGATTTTTTCGGATATTTCGTTGCAGGTTGCCGCAGGTGAGACGGTTGCCATCGTGGGCAGCAGTGGTGCCGGCAAGACCACGCTGCTGAACCTGCTGGGCGGTCTGGACCGCCCGTCCTCGGGCCATATTGCGATTTGCGGCCAGGACATTCACTCGCTCAGCGAGGCAGGCCGGGCAAAGTTCCGCAATCGACACCTGGGTTTTGTCTATCAGTTTCACCACCTGCTTCCGGAATTCACCGCTCTTGAAAATGTGATGATGCCCTGTGCGTTGGGGGGCATGACGATAAAAGCGTCAGAGAGCAAGGCTCGGTCGGTTCTGACAGAGGTTGGTCTGGCCCCGAGGCTGGCTCACAAACCGGGAGAATTGTCGGGTGGTGAGAGGCAACGGGTAGCCATTGCGCGCGCACTGGTTAACGAACCGGAGTGTGTGCTGATGGATGAGCCCACTGGAAACCTCGATGAACACACCGGAGAAGGTGTCAAGCAGTTAATAGAATCCCTGAGGGATCGCTTGGGTATTGCATTCGTAATGGTCACCCATGATATGGCGATAGCTCGAAGCCTCGGGCGGGTTCTGCGGCTTGAACAGGGGCGCCTGATCGCGGAGCTTTAGCGTTTTCGGCGATGGAGAAACCGCCGTTCTCGCCAGTCTGAGCGAACTTTTCGACGCCAGAGAAACTGAATCACAAGGTACGCGATACACGCCGACAGTGTGGCCATGATCAGTGAGCCGAGGTAGAGCGGAATGCCAATGTCGAGGATGCGTTCACTGAGCCAGGCCCAGGAGGCCTTGAACTCGAAGTTGAGTACCGGGCGGTCGAGCACCCAGGCCCCCACTTTATAGCTGAAATAGAACATCGGTGGCATGGTCAGCGGGTTGCTGATCCAGACCAGAACCACGGACAGGGGCAGGTTGGCATTAAACCAGATGGCAAAAAATGCCGCCGCCAGCATCTGGAAGGGCATGGGGATAAAGCACAGGAAAATGCCCACCAGGAAGGCGCGGGAAACGCTGTGTCGGTTGATGTGCCAGAGGTTGGGCTCATGAAGGATGTCGCCAAGAAACTGCAGCGATTCCATCGCACGGACTTTTTCCGGCGTTGGTAGGTATCGTTTCATGAACTTCTTTGGCATTTTGAAGTTCTGCCCGTTCAGATTGACCGTTTAACAGTGTCCGGATGTGGTTTGGTACCGGAGCCTGGGAGTATCAGGAGGACAAGGATTGTCCAGGAGTCTTGCCGCCTTTGCGTGCGGCGTTATCTTACTTTATACGTTCCCCGTCGTGCCACCTCTGTCTTGGGTGGTTGGCGCTGTGGTTTTCGCCATTTGTGTGGCCATTTCCCGGGGTCACCGATCAGGCGGTGGCGTTGCCTGTCTTTTCGCGTGGCTCATCATCGGGACAGGTTGGGCGTCATGGCACGCCACGGAACGGTTGCAGCAGGTTCTGCCGGCCGCTCTTGAAGGCCAGGTCCTCTCTGTTTCCGGTTACCTCTGTGAAATCCCCTCTAATGGCAGCTTCAACAGCCTGCGTTTCAGTTTCTGTATCACTCAATGGCATTTTCCCGATGACGCCGAGGAAACCCGCTCGTCGCTTCCGCAGAAGATCAGGCTGGCATGGTATGGCACCGAGGATAAGGTGCTTCCCGATCATCGCCTGAGACTCAAAGTGGTGCTTAAAAGGCCCCAGGGGGCCATGAACCCGGTTGGATTTCGCTACGAAACCTGGCTATTCCGGAAGGGGTTTGGTGCCACCGGAACCGTTCGGGACCTAGAGGCAGATCCGGCGCAACCCTGCGGCCTGCAATGCCGTTACATGGCCTGGCGAGGCGATCTGGCTGCTTCCGTGGCGACAACCATGGGCAGTGCGGAGCAATACCCGTTGCTGGCGTCTTTGCTGATCGGGTACCGGGGCGAGATGACGCCCGGCCATTGGGATGTGTTGAAAGCGACCGGCACCATTCACCTGGTGGCAATTTCCGGGTTGCATCTGGGGCTGGTGGCCATTGGCGCGGGTTTTCTGGCAAGAAGACTTGTTAATGCACTGCCTGCGGGGCTCATGGCCCCCCGTTCTCAACGCTACGTCGTGATTTTTCTGATTGCTCTGGCCAGCCTTGTGTATGCCCTGGCCGCCGGGTTCACGGTGCCGACCCGGCGCGCCCTTGTCATGGTGCTGATTGCCGGGTGGGTGCTGGTTCAGGGCCGCCAGGTATCGGCCTGGCACGGTCTGTCCCTGGCGTTATTTGTGGTGGTGCTGACCGACCCGTTTGCGCCACTGGATCAGGGATTCTGGCTTTCCTTCGGTGCCGTGTCTGTTCTGGTTCTGGTGTTCGCCGGGCGGTTGTCGCCACCAGGGTGGCTCATGGCACTGCTGGTTGCCCAGTTGGCGGTTTTTGCGGGTCTATGGCCGGTGTTGTCGATGCTGGATCAGTCGCAACCTTTGACGGGGCTTTTCGCCAATCTGTTTGCCATACCGTGGGTGTCGTTTGTGGTGATGCCCTTATTGATGATCGGCAGCGCCTTGATGTGGCTACTGCCGTGGAGCCAGGACATCGTATTGACGGCATTCGACGCGGCCCTCGGTGTGCTCTGGTCGGTCCTTGCGTGGCTTTCCGCCCTGGAGTTGCCTGCCTACAATCCCGGTGCCGGCGCTGCCGCTGTGGCTGGCGTGCTGGTGCTCGCTGTGCTGGTTATTCCCGCTTACCGGTTCCGCTGGGCGGTGGTGCTGACTGGTGGAATGACGCTGGGAAGCGCCAGTCTGCTGCCAGAGCCGGGTAACCCCTGGGTGGACACCCCCGAAATCCATGTCTGGGATGTGGGGCAGGGCCTGTCCGTGCTGTTGAGGCACCGGGATCAGGTGCTGTTGTACGACACAGGTCCGGCGGTGCCGGGGGTATTTTCAGCCGTGGAATCGGTGCTGATACCGAATCTGAACCATTTGGGCGTGGAGGTGATCAACACACTGGTTGTCAGTCACGGTGACAGCGACCACGCGGGTGGTTTGGCGGCACTGATGTCGGCGTTTCCGGTGCGCAGGCTGGTGACCGGCGAGCCAGAGCGAGTGGCAGCAATACTGGGCGACGTGGCCGCGCCAACCGCTGAAGCTTGCCATGAAATCAGTGCGGGAACAGTGGGCGGAGTTGTCATCCGTTACTGGCAAACTCCGGCTGCGAAGAACGCCAATGATACCTCCTGCGTTGTAACCGTTACCCGTGCCGACGGTGCCGTTCAGGTTATTTTGCCGGGCGACATTACCGAGGCGGTCGAGAAGCGGATGGTTGAGGGGCGGGTGTTTGATTCCAACCCTGTCGACAGGGTTGTCGTCGCACCGCATCACGGCAGCAAGACATCCTCATCTTACCCCTGGGTGCGATCCCTTGCCCCGGAATGGGTGATATACAGCGCCGGTTACCGGCATCGGTTCGGTCACCCCCATCCCGATGTCATCTCTCGTTACCGAACAGTCGATACCCGCCAGCTCAACACCGCATACTCCGGTGCTATTCGACTCGAGCTGGGCGAAAACGGAGTAACCGTTCGGCAGCAGCGGTCAGCGGCTCCGTTCTGGATTCGGGGGTCAGTCAAGGACTGGTTTGCCCTGTAAAATACCGTGACACAACAGGTGTGGCCTGGAGCGACAGCTATGCTAAAGTAGCGCGGCTTGTTAACAATCAGGGAGACCAAGCGTGTTCGAGCTGTTGAAAGCTGGTGGCATTTTGATGGTGCCAATTGTTGCCTGTTCCATCCTGGCGCTTGCCATAATTCTTGAGCGGTTCTGGACCCTGCGGCCATCTCGCGTAGCGCCCCCCCAGACCACCAATGAGCTGTGGCGCTGGATCAAGAAGAAAGAGCTCAATGGTCGAAAGCTCAAAGCCCTGCAGGGATCGTCTCCCCTTGGCCGAGTACTGGCTGGCGGTTTGATGAACGCCAAGCACGGCCGTGACATCATGAAAGAGAGCATTGAACACGAGGCCAGCCAGGTCATTCACGACCTCGAGCGGTTCCTGAACCCCCTCGGCACTGTGGCCACTATCACCCCGCTGCTGGGCTTGCTGGGCACTGTTATCGGCATGATCAAGGTCTTTGCGGAGATTCAGTTGGCCGGCGTCGGTGATGCCGGTAACCTGGCTGGCGGTATTTCCGAGGCGCTGATTACCACGGCAGCAGGGTTGAGCGTGGCCATTCCCGCATTGATTTGTCACCGGTATTTTATCCGTCGAGTCGATGAGTTGGTGGTCGGTATGGAGCAAGAGGCGATCAAGCTTGTGGAAGTGGTCCATGGTGACCGTGAAATTGATGTGGAAGGAGCCTGAACGCCGTGAAGTTCAAGCGCCAGAGAAGCCAGGAGGTTGGAGTTGATCTGACGCCACTGATCGATGTGGTGTTTCTGCTGTTGATCTTCTTTATGGTTTCCACCACGTTCACCCGGGAGAGCCATATGCAGGTGGAGTTGCCTGAAGCCAGTTCAGAAGCCCGCACGGAATCCGAAGTGCGGGAAATCGATGTGGTGATCAACGCGGAAGGCCAGTACATCCTCAACGAACGCACTCTGGTGAACAACCGTCGGGAAACACTGGAGCGTGCGGTTAGCGAGCTTTCCGAAGGTGACACCTCCCTGCCTTATATCATTACCGCAGACGCCAGCACGGCCCACGAGTTCGTGGTGCGTGCCATGGACGTCGCCGGGCGGCTGGGTTTTGCCAAATTGAGTATCACCACCGAGCGGGAGGTTGACGAGCAGTGAGTGAATCCGCCAGTGCAACCGATGGGGAACCGGTATCCGGTTCCAACTGGGCCACATACAAACGCTTGCTCGCCTACGTTAAACCTTTCTGGCTGGCCTTTTCGCTGGCCGTGCTCGGCAACGTTATCTATGCAGCGGCGTCCACTGGTATGGCCGCCGCCATGGAGTATGTGATTGAGGCGATCGAGAACCCCAGTCAACAGAACCGCATACTGCTGACCATGCTGATTGTCGGGGTGTTCGCGTTCCGGGGTGTCGGCACTTTCCTGAGCCAGTATTTTATCAGCTACGTCGGGCGGCAGGTCATTAATGCGCTTCGAACCCAGGTGTTTGACCGGTTGATGACCCTGCCTTCCCGGTATTTCGATGAGAACGCATCCGGGCGTCTGGTGTCCAAGCTCACGTTCAACGTAGAGCAAGTGGCGGAGGCAACCACCAACGCGGTCACCATCACCCTGCGGGAAGGGCTGACCATACTCGGCTTGCTGGGTTTCATGCTGTACACCAACTGGAAGCTCACGCTGGTGTTTCTGGCGGTGGGGCCGCTTATCGGTTTGGTGGTCAGTTACGCCAGCAAGCGCTTTCGCAAGATCAGTGAGCGTATTCAGGGGTCCATGGGGGATATCACCCACGTTGCCTCGGAGTCTATATCCGGATACCGAGTGGTCCGCACCTTTGGCGGTGAAGATTACGAACGGGAACGGTTTCGCGAAGTGAGCGAGAAAAACCTGACCCAGAGCCTGAAGATGGCCTCTACCCAGGCCATCAGTATTCCGGTCATCCAGGTGTTGGTGGCGGTGGCCATCGCCGCGCTGGTGTGGACCATGCTAGCGCCGGAGATTCGTGGTGAAATGAGTACCGGTGAACTGGTCGCCTTTATCACCGCTGCCACTACGATGGCCAAGCCTATTCGCCAGGTAACCTCGGTGCACGCCAAAATCCAGAAGGGCGTAGCGGCCGCCCATGACGTGTTTGGCACCATGGATGAAGAGCCCGAACACGACGATGGCACCTACCGCCCAGAGCGCGTCGAGGGTGACATTGTTTTTGATAACGTCTCGTTCCGGTATCGTGATCAGCTGGATGACGTGCTTACGTCGATTTCTCTTGATATACCGGCGGGGCAGAGCGTGGCTCTGGTAGGTCGCTCCGGCAGCGGCAAATCCACGATGGTGAGTCTGCTTCCGCGTTTCTACGAACACACCGGTGGCGATATCCGCATCGATGAGCATTCGCTGAAAGACTTCAGCCTACAGGCGTTGCGTGCCCAGATTGCGCTGGTGACCCAGAACGTGGTGCTGTTCAACGACACCATTGCCGCCAATATTGCCTACGGTGCCCTGCGACACTGCAGCCGCGATGAAGTTCGCGAGGCCGCTGCCAAGGCGCACGCCCTGGAGTTTATTGACCGGATGCCCGAAGGCCTAGACACCATGATCGGCGACAATGGCGTCATGCTGTCCGGCGGTCAACGACAGCGCCTGGCCATTGCACGGGCACTGCTGAAGAACGCCCCGGTTCTGATTCTTGATGAGGCGACCTCAGCGCTGGACACCGAATCGGAACGGCATATTCAGGAGGCGCTGGAAACAGTCATGCAGGGGCGCACGACGCTGGTGATTGCCCATCGGTTATCGACCATCGAAAAGGCGGACCGTATTCTGGTGATGGAAGCGGGGCAGATTGTTGAGTCTGGCCGTCATGATGAGCTGCTGGCTACCGGTGGTGCCTATGCCCAATTGCACCAGTTGCAGTTCAGCGAGCACGCATGACCGCGCTGGTTGACCGCCTATGGTATGGCCGTAAACGGCCATTGTGGCTGTTGTCTCCATTGGCCTGGATCTACCGGGTGGTTGCAGAAAGCCGCCGTCAAAAAGCCTGGAAAGCCAAAGATGAAGCTCTGCCGGTGCCGGTGGTTGTGGTTGGTAACCTGACCGCTGGTGGCACCGGCAAATCCCCGTTGACCGCCAGGCTGGTCATGTTGCTTAACGAGCAGGGGTACCGGCCTGTCATTCTGAGCCGTGGCTACGGCGGTCACTCTGGCGCTTACCCCCTGTTGGTTGATGAAAGCATCACCGCCGGTGAGGCCGGTGATGAACCGGTGATGCTCAACAAGGAAACGGGTTGCCCGGTGGTGGTTGACCCGCAGCGAAAACGGGGCGCTCTGTGGGCGCTTGAACGTCAGCTTGGTAATATTCTGATTTGTGATGACGGCTTGCAGCATTACGCGCTGCCCCGTGACATTGAGTTGGCCGTGTTTGATGCGAGCCGGGGTGTTGGCAACGGTGCCGGGATTCCAGTGGGCCCGCTCCGGGAGCCATTGGCGCGATTGGCCGGGGTCGATTTCGTGATCACCAATGGCGGGCATCTTGCGGACCTTGAACACCCGGCTCAATATACGATGACATTGGTCCCATCGCGGCTCGATAACCTGAAAACAGGAGAGTCGGTGCCTCTGGAAAGCCTTCAGGGGCGAGCGGTGCACGGTGTCGCCGGCATCGGAAACCCCGGGCGATTTTTCGCGACGCTGACGTCGTTGGGAGCGCGGGTATCCGAAAAAGCCTTTGGCGATCACCATAAGTTTCGCGCCGCCGATCTTGAAACCGATACCGACGATTGGCTGGTGATGACCGCCAAGGACGCCGTCAAATGCCGTGATATTGCCGGTGATAATGCGTGGGTATTGTCAGTAACGGCATCTCTGCCGGACGAATTTGCCGTGGCGTTCCTCCACCGGGTAAGGGAATGTGAAGCCACGCTGAGACATCATGAACCCGAGAGAGTACAACATGGATAAAAAGCTGGTGGCCATGCTGGCCTGCCCGGTGTGCAAGGGCGATCTGACCTTGAATCAGGAGAAAACCGAGCTGGTCTGCTATCAAGATGCGATGGCCTTTGCCATTCGTGAAGGCATTCCGGTGATGCTGGCAACGGAAGCCAGAACTTTGTCAACGGATGAGCGGCTCGATAAACACTGACAGGTGAATGGCATGTCTTTTACGGTGGTGATTCCCGCCCGGTACGCATCTACCCGGTTGCCCGGAAAGCCCCTGGCTGATATCGCCGGAAAACCGATGATACGGCATGTGTACGAACGCGCGGGTGAAAGTGAAGCTGACCGCGTAGTCATCGCAACGGACGATGAACGTATTGAATCGGTGTGCCGGGATTTCGGTGCCGAAGTGGTGATGACGTCATCTCAGCACGTCAGCGGCACGGATCGTCTCGAAGAAGTGGCGCGCAAGCTGGGATTCGCCGCAGACGATCGTGTGGTCAATGTGCAGGGCGATGAGCCGCTGATTCCCCCCGTCCTCATTAATCAGGTGGCGGGCAATCTGGAGCGTTTTCCCCAGGCTGCCATTGCCACGCTGTGTGAAAAAATCACGGACATCGCCAGCGTGTTCAATCCCAACGTCGTCAAAGTCGTGTCTGACCATCGGGGTATGGCGCACTATTTCAGCCGCGCCCCGGTTCCTTGGGCCAGAGATGCCTGGAGCGGCGACGAATGGCCGCGTGCGGACATGGCAATGCCCGAGGGCGTCACGTATTTTCGCCACATCGGCATCTACGGTTACCGCGTGCGGTTGCTGGCCGACTTCGTGCGCTGGGCACCGGCACCGACAGAAATAACCGAATCCCTGGAGCAGCTCAGAGCGCTGTACAACGGCGCGCAAATTCATGTGGAAGAGGCGCAGGTGCAGCCACCGGCCGGTGTTGATACCGAGGCTGATCTCGACAGGCTCAGGCAATGGATGAGGAGAAGTTAGCGATGAAGGTGCACACGCCCAGGGAGCTGGTTTGAAGCTGCCTGCCAATATCCGGGAGAACGTCAGCCTGCAGGCCATGAACAGCCTTGGCATAGACGTCAGCGCGCGCTGGTATGGCGAGGCCACCTCGGGTAACCGGCTTATTTCATTGCTGGATTTTGCCGATGAGGAAGGACTGGAAACACTGGTTCTTGGTGGCGGCAGCAATCTGGTGTTTGCCGGAGATTTCCCGGGCCTGGTTGCGCGCCTGGCCATCACTGGCCGGCGCTGGGAACAGGTGGAAGGGGATTCCGCGATACTGGTCCTTGGCGGTGGGGAAAACTGGCATGAGGCGGTCTTGTACGCGGCCTCCGCCGGCTACCGCGGGATTGAAAACCTCGCGCTGATCCCGGGCACAGCGGGTGCCGCCCCGGTTCAGAATATCGGTGCCTACGGTGTTGAACTGAAAGACACTCTGGTCAGCGTTACGGTTCTGGACCGCAACACTGGATCATGGCGGGTTATTCACTGTGAGGAGTGTGACTTCGCCTATCGGGACAGCGTGTTCAAGCGCCAGCCAGGACGCTATGTCATTACCGAACTGAGGCTCCATTTGAGTCGGTCTGCGCCGCTGACCCTGGTCTATGCCGACCTGGCCGGTTACTTTGACGAACAGGAGATACCGGCGCTGACACCGCTGGATGTGGCTCAGGCGGTGATGGCCGTGCGTCGCCGGAAACTGCCCGACCCACAGCAGATGCCCAATGCCGGGAGCTTTTTCAAGAATCCGGTGGTGCCCCTCGCGGACTGGGAAAACCTGAAAGCCGAGCATCCGGACATGCCGGGGTATCCGGGGCCCGTCACGGCCAAGTTGGCGGCGGCGTGGCTGATCGATCAGTGTGGCTGGAAAGGGTTCCGGAACGCGCGAGTGGGTGTGCACAACCGCCAGGCCCTGGTACTGATCAACCATTCCGGTGGCACGGGTGCCGATGTGCTGTCACTAGCCGAGCGCATTCGTCGGGATGTGCAGGCGAGATTTGGCGTGACTCTGGATATGGAGCCGGGCGTGATTCCCGCCGGATTGACACCGGGGTATTGAGCCCCGGTGTCAGAAAGCGGCTCACAGGCCGTGGCGGGGAGATGCACTGAGCAGGAATGGCAGAATGTCTTCAATGGCAACGTCCTGTTTCTCTGCGTCCTGACGCCCTTTGTACTCCAGCGTACCTGCGGTCAGCCCGCGCTCAGAGACCACAAAACGGTGGGGAATCCCGATCAATTCCATATCGGCAAATTTGACCCCTGGCCGTTCGTTGCGGTCGTCAAGCAGCACATCAAACCCTGCCTGACGGAGCTGGTCGTAGAGGCGTTCACCTGCCTCTGCCGCCGCCGGTGATTTATGGGCATTGAGGGTGACGACTGCTACCTCAAACGGAGCGATTGCCTCCGGCCAGACGATGCCTTTGTCATCGTGGTTCTGCTCGATGGCAGCGGCCACAATTCGTGACACGCCAATGCCGTAGCAACCCATCTCCAGAATGGCGCTTTTGCCGTGCTCATCCAGCACCGTGGCGTGCATCGCCGTGCTGTACTTGTTGCCCAGCTTGAAGATGTGGCCAACCTCAATGCCACGGCGGATCTCCAGGGTGCCTTTGCCATCCGGGCTGGCGTCCCCCTCTACCACATTCCGCAGGTCCTCGACCCGTTCGATGTTGGCATCCCGCTCCCAGTTGACGCCGGTCAGATGGAAACCGTCCCGGTTGGCACCGCAGACAAAATCGGCAAGGTGAGCAGCACTGCGATCAACGATCACCGGCACTGGCAGTTTGACGGGTCCGATAGACCCTGGCTTGCAGCCGACGGTGAGTTCGATCTCCTGATCCGTGGCCATGGTCAAGGGTTCCGCGATACCGTCCAGCTTTTCTGCTTTGATTTCATTCAGGGTGTGATCGCCGCGCAGGATCAGGGCAACCAGGCCGGCTTTGCCGTTTTCGTCTGCTTCGCCTTTGACCAACAGGGTTTTCACCGTGCGAGTGGCATCGATGTTCAGGAACCGGGCGATGGCCTCGATGGTGCGTTGATCGGGCGTGGCAATCTCTTTCAGTTCTTCGGCCGGGGCAGGGCGGTCACCGGCGGGGGCCATGGCTTCCGCTTTCTCGATGTTCGCCGCGTACGGACCCCCGGTGCTGAACACAATGTCGTCCTCGCCCGATGAGGCCAGGACGTGGAACTCGTGGGAGGCGTTGCCACCGATGGCCCCGGAATCCGCTTGCACGGGCCGGTAATCCAGACCCGCACGGTCAAAAATCGCGCAATAGGTGCGGTGCATGGTCTGATAGGTGTCGTCCAGTGATTCGGCAGTGACGTGGAACGAGTAAGCGTCCTTCATCAAAAACTCGCGGGCCCGCATGACGCCGAAACGTGGCCGGCGCTCATCGCGGAATTTGGTCTGGATCTGGTAAAAGTTGGCCGGCAGCTCCTTATAGCTTTTGAGCTCATTGCGAATCAGGTCCGTGATCACCTCTTCGTGGGTGGGGCCGAAGCAGAAATCGCGGCCATGGCGGTCGTTCATGCGCAGCAATTCGCCACCGTATTGCTCCCAGCGCCCCGATTCCTGCCACAGCTCTGCCGGCTGGACGGCGGGCATCAGCAGTTCCTGGGCACCGCTTTTGTCCATTTCCTCCCGCACGATCCGCTCTACCTTGCGCAACGTGCGCAGGCCCATCGGGAGCCAGGTGTAGAGCCCCGAGGCGAGTTTGCGAATCATCCCGGACCGGAGCATCAGCTGGTGGCTGATAACCTCCGCGTCCGCAGGTGTTTCTTTTTGGGTGGCAATCAGGAAACGGCTCGCTCGCATTGTGTCTTCCGTATGAATGGGTGAACGTTCTTAGACTAATGGACAGCGGCGATGGGCTCGCCCGGCCCTTCATTTATCGTAAAGTGGTGGTCATTGTACGGAGCCTGTCACATAAGGTACAGATCGAGTAGAGGCCGCCAGTTTATGACCGCAGAGAACAACGATGCCGCCGTGGATGTCACGCCGCGGCGGCAGCCTGTCCAGGCTCGCAGTCGCGAGCGTGTGAACAACATTCTTCACCATGCCGCTGCTATCTTTCACGATGTTGGGGTCGATGCCACCAGCATGTCCGCCATTGCCCGGCAGTCGGGTATGTCGCTGGCGTCACTGTACCGCTATTTTCCCAACAAGGCCGCCATTGTGAAAGCGATTGCCGAGCGCCACGTTGAAAAAATGGAGACGGCCCTGAGTGACCGGTTGGGTGAGCTTGCACTGACCGATGCGGTGGACGTGTTGATTGATCTGTTTTACGAGTTTTACCGCACCGAGCCGGCGTATTCAGCGATCTGGAGTGGTGTTGAGTCCATGCCCGAATTGAGCGAGCTGGACGTGAGGGAGCTGTACAGCAACGCCCGGGATCTTGATGCGCGTTTGAAAGATGAGTTCCCCCACATCCCGCCGGAACGTCGCTGGACCGCCAGCCTGATCCTGCCTCGGTCGGCTGGCAGTATACTCCGGCTTGCCGTCACGCTTCCGGAGGACCAGGCGAAGAGTCTGGTCACCGAACTTAAGGTTATGATGGCCGCGTACGTTCACGCGCTTGTACGCTGATCCTCCAGGCTGCTGACGCTATGACAGGTAGCCAAGGGGTAGGGCGGTATTGTCGATCACCCGCCTCAGCACGAAGCTCGAGTGCACGCCGCTGACACCCTGAATGCGGGTGATGCGATTAAGTAAAAAATGGTGGTAATGGTCCATGTCCGGTACCACGACTTTGAGCATGTAGTCCGCGTCCTGGCCGGTGATGAGATAGCATTCCTGCACTTCCGGATACTCGGCAACTTTTTCCTCAAAAGCCGAAAAACGCTCGGGCGTGTGACGATCCATACCAATGAGAATGATGGCGGTCAGCGATAGCCCGAGCTTTTTATGGTCCAGGATCGTGGCTTTGCGCAGGATGATGCCCGCATCCTCCAGTGCACGCACCCGGCGAAGACAGGGCGAAGGCGATAACCCGACTTTATCCGCCAGTTCCTGGTTGGTAAGCGAACCGTCATTTTGCAATTGCTCGAGGATTCTTCGGTCGGTTTTATCGATTTTCGCGAGTGTTTCGTTGGTAGTTGGCATAATATTGCTAAAATCTGTGGTTTATAGGTATAAACGATTAAAATACTAGGCTGTTTCAGAAAAATAGCAATCATTTGTCCTGCAATAGCGGTTACCCTGTCTCCCATACATTGATTGACTTCTGCAACGCGCAAGGAAAACACACAATGCCGTTTGATCATCACAAATATGTTGCTTTCAAGCCTGTGGCCAAGAAGGATCGGCGCTGGCCGGATCGTGTCATCGAAAAGGCTCCTGACTGGTGTGCAGTGGACCTTCGCGATGGCAATCAGGCCCTGGTGAAGCCCATGTCAGTGGCGCAGAAACAGCGTCTTTTCGACCTGCTGGTCAAACTCGGCTTCAAGGAAATAGAAATCGGGTTTCCGGCGGCGAGCCAACCGGATTTCGATTTCTGCCGTAAGCTCATTGAGGAAAACCGCATTCCCGATGACGTCAGCGTACAGGCCCTGACCCAGGCACGCCCCGAACTGATTGAACGCACCTACGAAGCGTTGCGTGGGGCCCGGAAAGCGATCGTCCATGTCTACAATTCCACCTCGACCGTACAGCGGGAGCAGGTGTTCGGACTTGATCGGGCGGGTATTCGCGAGATTGCGGTCAACGGTGCCACCCTGGTGCGGGATATCGCCGCCACATACCCGGAAACGCAGTGGACGTTCCAGTACTCTCCCGAGAGTTTTACCGGCACGGAACTGGACTTTGCCGCTGAGGTGATTGATGCGGTCAACGATGTCTGGCGTCCCGACGAGGGGCAGCCGGTGGTTGTCAATCTCCCGGCCACCGTGGAAATGGCCACACCCAATGTGTTCGCGGATCAGATTGAATGGATCTGTGACCGGGTTCGTTACCGTGAACATTTCCGCATCAGCGTGCACACCCATAATGATCGCGGATGCGCGGTGGCTGCTGCGGAACTGGCGGTTATGGCCGGAGCCGACCGGGTTGAAGGCACGCTGATGGGCAACGGCGAACGCACGGGTAATATGGACCTGGTTACCATGGCCATGAACCTCTACTCACAGGGCATTGATCCCACGTTGGACTTGTCCGGCATGGCGGAAATCACCGAAGTGGTGGAAGCCTGCACCGAGATTTCTACGCATCCGCGTCATCCCTACGCTGGTGAACTGGTGTTTACCGCTTTTTCAGGCAGCCACCAGGATGCCATACGCAAGTGCCTGTCCCGGCGTAAGGAAGGCGACCCGTGGCACGTGGCTTATTTGCCGATTGATCCCCGGGATCTGGGGCGTCGTTATGAGGAAGTGGTACGCATCAATAGCCAGTCTGGTAAAGGCGGGGTGGCTTATGTGCTGGAGCGTGATTACAACATCAGTCTGCCGCGCTGGTTGCAGATTGAATTCAGCAAGCTGGTGCAGGCCGAGGCGGAAACCAACGGCGGTGAGATTGATTCACTGACCATTCACCGGTTGTTTGAGGAGCGATACCTGAAGCTTCACCAGACCTGGGTTTTGACCTCCTACGACTTGCATCGCGACGACAACGGCGTAAAAGCGTCTGTCAGCGTGGGTGGCGGGCAATCGCCAGTGGTGCTCGAAGGCCGTGGGTTGGGCGCAGTGGAAGCCGTTTCCGCCGCTCTGGAGGCCCGGCATGGCGTAAGTATTGCCGTCGAAGCCTACGATGAGTTCGCACTGGGTGAAGGCACCAACGCCAACGCTCTTGCCTGTATTCGACTGACGGTCGACGGTATGCCGTGCAGTGCGGCGGCACTGGCCGAGGACACCACGTCGGCCACACTGCAGGCGCTGTTTTCAGCGGTCGCGCAAGTGGTCGACCGTTCGGTGAAGCAGAATGTTCTGGAGAAAGGGGAGGCCTAACGCTTTTCGGATAGCCACAAAAAAGCCGGCGCAAGCCGGCTTTTTTGTCTGTGCTGTTGCCCGTGAGGGGCAAAGCGGCCCCGTTACTTCAGACCGGAGTAACGTTTTCCGCCTGGGGACCTTTCGGGCCCTGGGTCACGGTGAACTGTACCTGCTGACCTTCGGTCAGGGTGCGGAAACCGCTGGAGTTGATTGCACTGTAGTGAACGAAAACGTCACTGCCACCATCCTGAGCGATGAAGCCAAAGCCTTTGGACTCGTTGAACCACTTCACGTGGCCGGTTTTAGTATCAGACATGAATCTTTCCTGTATTCCTGAAATTTTGCCCTCACGGGACCTTCGGTTTTCCTCTGGGATTAACCGGTGCTGAGAAGTCAGAGCGTACTGAGGAACAGGCAACGAAGCGTACTGCGGCAGGACGTTGGAGCACATTCACCAAATACCGCTGTTTTTTCACAGCATTTTCAGTATAGACCGAGTTTCCGGGGCGTCAACGCTTTTTGCTGACTTTGTTGCAGGTTTTTAAAGCTGAAAAAACAACGGGTTGCCATCCCTTCGGTCATCGATTGAACTGCTGACTGATTTCTACAAGGATGGCTGGGTCGTCGATGGTACTCGGTACGGTGTATTCTTCGCCGTCGGCAATCTGACGAATGATTCGCCTGAGAATTTTACCAGACCGGGTTTTCGGCAGGCGCTCTACCACCAGGGCGCGACGGAAACAGGCAATGGCCCCGATTTTCTCACGCATCATGTCGACCAGTTCCTCTTCGAGTTCATCATGATCGATGGTGGCACCGTCCTTGAGCAGTACCAGCCCGACCGGAACCTGGCCCTTCATTTCATCGCTGGCACCCACGACGCAACATTCCGCGACCGCCGGATGGGAGGCAACCACTTCTTCCATTTCGCCGGTCGACAGACGGTGCCCGGCAACGTTGATGACATCGTCCGTGCGGCCCATGACAAACACGTAGCCGTCGTCATCAACGAAGCCACCGTCGCCAGAGGTATAAAAGCCCTGGATGGGTTCCAGGTAGGTTTTCCGAAAGCGGGCGTCGTCGCCCCACACCGTCATCATGCAACCCGGCGGCAACGGCAGTTTGACGGCAATCTGACCTTGTTCGCCCGCTGGCACCTGGCTGCCTTCAAAGTCCACAACCTGAACGTTGTAACCGGGAGAGGGCACGGTGGCGGAGCCAGGTCTGGTCGCCATCATTTCAATGCCGACCGGATTGCAGCAGATCGCCCAGCCAGTTTCGGTTTGCCACCAGTGATCCAGAACCGGTAGTTCGGTTTTTTCTTTCAGCCATTCGTAGGTAGCCGGGTCCAGGCGTTCGCCCGCCAGGAACAGGCGTTTAAGCGAGCTGATGTCGTAGTGTGATAGCTGATCCGCTTCCGGGTCTTCTTTACGAACCGCACGGAAAGCCGTAGGCGCGGTGAACAACATATTGACCTTGTGGTCATGAATCACGCGCCAGAATGCGCCGACATCCGGTGTTTTGACCGGCTTGCCTTCGTAGAGAATCGTGGTGCACCCGGCAAACAGCGGTGCGTAAACAATGTAACTGTGGCCCACCACCCAGCCGACATCGGACGCGGTCCAGAATACATCGCCGGGCTTGGCATCGTAGACCAGTTTCATGCTGTACCGGAGCGCCACCGCATGGCCGCCGTTGTCACGCACCACGCCTTTGGGTTTACCGGTGGTGCCGGATGTGTAAAGAATGTAGAGCGGGTCGGAGGACTTGACCGCAACAGGTGCTGCCGGGGTGGCGCTGGCCATTAGCGCTTTCCAGTCATAGTCCCGGCCATCCTGCATGGAGGCCTGTACTTGGGCACGCTGGTAAAGAATGCAGAATTCCGGTTGGTGGCTGGCCTGTTCAATAGCCTGGTCTACCAGGGGTTTGTATTCGATGACTTTGTTAACCTCAATGCCGCAGGACGCGGTAATCACCGCTTTGGGTTTGGAGTCATCAATGCGCACAGCCAGTTCATGAGAGGCAAAACCACCAAAAACTACCGAATGAATGGCCCCAATGCGGGCACAGCCGAGCATGGCAATCACCGCCTCGGGAATCATCGGCATGTAAATAACCACGCGGTCGCCTTTGGTGACTCCCCGGTCTTTCAGTACACCTGCAAACAGTGCGACTTCGCGGGTCAGCTCATTGTAGGTATAGGAACGGGTTGTATTGGTGACGGGGGAGTCATAAATCAGTGCGGCCTGATCACCACGACCGGCGCGAATGTTGGCGTCGAGGGCGATGTCGCTGGTGTTAAGTTCGCCATCCGGAAACCAGGTGCCGTGACCATTTGCGGTTGCTTGCCAGATGGTTTCAGGCGATTTAAACCAGTCGATTGCCGCCGCCTGTTCACGCCAGAAATCGTCACGCTGATCAATTGAGCGCCTGAATTCGGAGTTGTAATCCATGCCATCCACCTCATGTCCTGTTGTTGTTTTGCAATGCTAATCTCAACTGTAGGGACTTTGCGGGGAACGACTACTAGACCATAGGCTTAGTCGGGCGTTTGGAGCCTAGGAATCCTCCGGCAGGTTGACCGAAGTCACCGTTGCGTTAACGCTTCCCCGCGCCAGTCGGGTGTGGATGGTGTCTCCGGTGGTAAGGTCTGCGGCGTTTCGGATGATCATGCCATCGCTCTCCCTGCGCGCAATGGCATAGCCGCGTCCGAGGGTTGCCAGCGGGCTTACCAGGTTCAGAGTCTGGCTGGTGTGGCTGAGCCGGTCCTGCCGGTTATCCAATAGTCGGTAAATCGCGACATCCAGCGCCTTGGTCAAGCGATCAAGCATGTCCTGGTTCTGTTCAAGTTGCCGCCGTGGTGACTGGGCGCGCAGGCGCTGGTCCAGGTGCTCCGCCCGGGTCTGCTGCTGTGACAACGCTGTCATCATGGCTTTACCAAGGCGAAGGTCCAGCTCATCCATGCGTTGGGCTTTGTCCATCAGGTCCCGGCGGGGATCTCGCAATCGCGCGGTCAGGTGTCCGGTCTGGGTCTGCAGCCGTTGCAGCGACCGCTGGATGGCGTTTTCCAGCCGGTGCTGTTTTTCTTCCACTTGCCGGCTCCATTCCCGCTGGTCCGGAGAGACCTTCTCAGCGGCTGCTGACGGTGTTGGTGCGCGGAGATCGGCAACAAAGTCGGCTATGGTGACGTCGGTTTCATGGCCTACGGCGCTCACGGTGGGCATCCGGCACCCGGCAATGGCTCGGGCGACGGCTTCTTCGTTAAAGCACCATAAATCCTCAAGCGAGCCGCCGCCGCGACCAATGATCAGCACGTCTGCCACACCGTGGGACTGGGCCGCTTCAATGGCGCGGACAATGTCGGCGGTAGCGGCTTTGCCCTGGACAGCCGTGGGGTACAGCGTGACCGGAATAGCCGGGCACCGTCGCGCCAGCACCGTCAGAATGTCATGGATGGCGGCCCCGGTCGGTGACGTGACCACACCGATGTGCCGGGGCGCTGCCGGCAGTGGTTTCTTGCGGGCCACATCGAAAAGGCCTTCGCTCTGGAGCTTGCGCTTGAGTTCTTCGTAAGCTAGTTGCAGCTCGCCCAGCCCGGCGGGCTCCAGGTGCTCGACAATGATCTGAAAGTCACCTCGATTCTCGTACAGCGTGACCTTGCCGCGAATCCGGATCTGGTCTCCCTCTTTGGGCAACGTTCGGATACGTTGGTTAAAGCCCTTGAACATCGCACATCGAACCTGACACTTGCGATCTTTCAGCGAAAAGTACCAGTGGCCGGACGAGGGGCGGGAAAAACCTGATAATTCGCCCTCCACCCACACCTGCATGAAACTGGTTTCCAGTAGGTGTTTTGCCTGATGGTTCAGCTCGCTGACGCTGAGTGCCGGTGGGCGGGAATCGTTAAACGGCGTATTCAAGGTCTGGCTCCCGTGATTAACATACGCAATAGCCGAAAAGTCAGGGGCAAAAATAGCGGAATTTCAAAAAGATGCAATCGTACCTTGAATTTTCCGCGGTTTACTGTCCACCCGCGCCCATTTATAATGGGTGATTAAGGTTTTCTCACTGCCGGACCACGCCGGGCTCAGTGTATGAATTCCCAACTTAGCATGTTCAAAAGGCGGATCCCAATGCTGCGAATTGCCGAAGAAGCCCTCACATTTGACGATGTTCTGCTGATCCCAGGATTTTCGGAAGTTCTTCCTCACCAGGTCAGTCTGCAAACCCGACTGACTAAGGGCATTACCCTGAACGTTCCGCTGGTGTCTTCAGCGATGGATACCGTGACCGAAGCCGAGCTGGCCATCGCCATGGCACAGGAAGGCGGCATCGGCATCATGCACAAGAACATGAGCGTTGAGCAACAGGCGTCTGCCGTTCGTAAGGTCAAGAAGTTTGAGAGCGGTGTGGTAAAAGACCCGATCACCGTCAACCCGAGCACCACAGTTCGCGAGCTGGTGGACATTACCACCGCGAACAACATTTCCGGCCTGCCCGTGGTCGATGGCCGTGACCTGGTCGGGATTGTGACCGGCCGGGACATCCGGTTCGAAAGCCGCATGGAGACGCCGGTTTCCGACATCATGACGCCGAAAGACAAGCTGGTGACGGTGAAAGAGGGTGCCAGCCTGGATGATGTCAAAGAGCTGCTGCATCGCCACCGCATTGAGAAAGTTCTTGTGGTCAACGATGAGTTCGAGCTCAAGGGACTGATCACCGTTAAGGACATTCAGAAAGCCAAAGACTATCCGCTGGCGTGCAAGGATGAGCAGGGTCGGCTTCGTGTCGGAGCCGCAGTGAGCACTGGCGGCGACACCGAGGCGCGGATCACCGCGCTGGCTGAGGCCGGTGTGGATGTGATCGTGGTCGATACCGCCCATGGCCACTCCAAGGGCGTGATTGATCGTGTACGCTGGGTTAAAGAAAACTTCCCGGAAGTTCAGGTGATTGGCGGTAACATCGCGACAGCCGATGCCGCCCTGGCATTGGCAGACGCGGGTGCCGATGCGGTCAAAGTGGGCATTGGCCCCGGCTCTATCTGCACCACCCGTATTGTTGCCGGCATCGGTGTGCCGCAAATTTCTGCGGTATCCAACGTGGCCGCCGCTTTGAAAGATCGCGGTGTGCCGCTGATTGCTGATGGTGGTGTGCGTTTCTCCGGTGACATTGCCAAGGCAATTGCCGCCGGTGCTCACAGTGTGATGATTGGCAGCCTGCTGGCCGGCACCGACGAAGCGCCGGGTGAGGTGGAGTTGTTCCAGGGCCGCAGCTATAAAGCATACCGCGGTATGGGTTCCATCGGTGCCATGGGGCAGGGCTCCAGTGACCGTTACTTCCAGGATGCCAGTAAAGGCATTGAAAAGCTGGTTCCGGAGGGTATCGAAGGCCGAGTCGCCTGTAAGGGCCCGATGCGCAATATCGTTCATCAACTGATGGGTGGGCTGAGAGCGTCGATGGGTTACACCGGCAGCGCTACCATGGAAGAGATGCGCACCAAGCCGCGGTTTGTTCGCATCACCAACGCGGGCATGCGTGAGAGCCACGTTCACGACGTGACCATCACCAAGGAAGCACCGAACTACCGCGTCGGTTAAGTAACGCCTTTCCAGGCGCGGCTCAGGGGCTGAGCCGTGCCTATTATTTTTGATCCGAGGACTCCATGGCCCAGAACATCCACGACCACAGCATTCTGATTCTCGATTTTGGCTCCCAGTACACTCAGCTGATCGCACGCCGCGTTCGGGAAATCGGGGTCTACTGTGAGATCAGGGCCTTTGATATTACCGATGAAGAGCTTGACGCGTTCAACCCAAAAGGCATCATTCTGGCCGGCGGTCCTGAATCGGTAACCCAGCTTGGCGGCCCACGCGCGCCAGAGGGGTTGTTTGATCGTGGGATACCGGTACTGGGCATCTGCTATGGCATGCAAACCATGGCCGAGCAACTCGGTGGCCGGGTCGCCAGTTCTGAAAAACGGGAATTCGGTTACGCCCAGATCAAAATCCGTGCCCCCGGTCCGTTGTTGCAGGACATCACCGACCACCTTACCGCAACCGGTGAGTCCCTGCTGGATGTGTGGATGAGCCACGGCGACAAGGTGGTCGCCTTGCCAGAAGGTTTCGAGCTGCTGGCCTCCACCGAGAGTGCGCCGATCGCAGCGATGCAGGATCGGGAACGGCACCTTTACGGCGTGCAGTTTCACCCGGAAGTGACGCACACCCTGCAGGGCAAACGCATTCTCGAACATTTCGTGTTGACTATCTCCGGCTGTGAAGCGCTCTGGACGCCCGCAAAGATCGTCGATGACGCCGTGCGCCAGATCCGTGAACAGGTGGGTAACGACAAGGTCCTGCTGGGGCTGTCTGGTGGTGTCGACTCCTCGGTAACGGCGGCGCTGCTGCACAAGGCCATCGGTGAACAGCTCACCTGCGTGTTCGTTGACAATGGCCTGCTGCGCCTGCATGAAGGCGATCAGGTCATGGATATGTTCGCCAGCAACATGGGGGTGAAAGTCATCCGCGTAGACGCGGAAGATCTGTTCCTGTCCAAGCTCAAGGGCGAGGCGGACCCGGAAAAGAAACGCAAGATCATTGGCAATACCTTTGTTGACGTGTTTGACGAAGAAGCCACCAGCATCCGCGATGTAAACTGGTTGGCTCAGGGCACTATCTACCCGGATGTCATCGAGTCTGCGGCTTCCAAAACCGGTAAGGCCCACGTAATCAAGTCCCACCACAATGTGGGTGGCCTGCCCGAAACCATGAAAATGAAGCTCGTTGAGCCATTGCGGGAACTGTTCAAGGACGAGGTGCGCCGCATCGGGCTGGAGCTGGGCCTGCCGTACGATATGGTTTATCGCCACCCGTTCCCGGGTCCGGGGCTGGGCGTACGCATTCTCGGCGAAGTAAAAAAAGAGTACGCAGACATTCTGCGCCGGGCTGACGCCATTTTCCTGGAAGAGCTCCATCGGGCGGACTTTTACCACAAGACCAGCCAGGCATTCGCCGTGTTCCTACCGGTAAAATCGGTTGGCGTGGTCGGCGATGCTCGCCGTTACGAGTATGTGATTGCACTCCGCGCCGTGGAAACCGTCGATTTCATGACCGCACGCTGGGCGCATTTGCCGTATGACCTGTTGGAGACGGTGTCGAACCGCATTATCAATGAGATCAATGGTGTCTCCCGGGTGACCTACGATGTGTCGTCGAAGCCACCGGCGACGATTGAGTGGGAATAAACGGGCGCTGACGCAGATATGACAAGCGGCTGCACTGATGAAGACGAACGCTGGATGGCCCGCGCTCTGGCGCTGGCAGCCCAGGCAGCGGACCTGGGTGAAGTGCCCGTTGGTGCGGTGGTGGTGCTTGAAGGCCTTGAGATAGGCGCGGGATACAACGCACCGATCAGCGGGTGTGATCCTACCGCACATGCGGAGATCCGGGCACTGCGGGATGCCGCCCAGCGTGTTGGCAATTACCGTTTATCCGGGGCCACCCTGTACGTTACTCTCGAGCCCTGCACCATGTGTGTGGGTGCGATTGTTCACAGCCGCGTAAGCCGGCTGGTATACGGTGCGGCGGAGCCTAAAGCCGGTGCCGTGGAATCGGCACGCCGGACGCTGGACGAACCCTACTTTAACTGGCAGGTTGCGAGTAGGGGCGGCGTACTTGCCGACCAGTGCAGCCGTGCCATCAGCGATTTTTTCAGCAGCCGGCGTGCCGAAATACGGCGTCAGCGTCAGCAACAGCCACTGAATTCAGGGAAGGGTAGCAGCAAGCCATGAAGGTATTAGTCACCGGCGGTGCCGGCTATATTGGCAGTCACGTTGTTCGTCAGCTTGGGGCCGCAGGGCACGATGTTGTGGTCTTCGACAACCTGTCCACCGGGTATCGTTGGGCCGTCACCTGCGGCGAGCTTGTGGTTGGAGACCTGGCAGACGAAGAAGCCATTGAAAACGTTTTTGCCAGCCACCGGTTTGAGGCCGTGCTGCACTTTGCCGCTAACATCGTGGTTCCGGAATCGGTCGCCAATCCTCTCAAGTATTACAGCAACAACACCCGCAACACCCTGAACCTGCTGAAGGCCGTTGAGCGGCACCAGATCCCGCACATGGTGTTTTCCTCGACGGCCGCAGTATACGGTATGCCTGAGCAAACCGTGCTGACCGAAGACATGCCGCTGGCACCGATCAATCCGTACGGTGCCTCAAAGATGATGAGCGAACGCATGATCATGGATCTGGCGGCGGCGTCATCACTCCGTTATGTCATTCTACGCTACTTTAATGTCGCCGGTGCCAATCCGGAGGGTTTGCTTGGGCAGGCCACGCCGGAGGCCACGCACCTGATCAAGGTTGCCTGTGAGTGTGTGACCGGAAAGCGTGACGGCATGAGCGTGTTTGGCACCGATTATGACACCCGGGATGGCACCTGCGTACGGGATTACATTCACGTGGAAGATTTGGCCAAGGCTCACGTAATGGCACTGGCTTATATGGCCAATGGTGGCGATTCCAGCGTGCTTAATTGCGGCTATGGTCGCGGCTTTACGGTGCGCGACGTCATTGATGTGGTCAAACGGCAGTCAGGCGTCGATTTTCCGGTTCAGCAGACCGGCCGCCGCGCCGGGGACCCCGCTGCATTAATGGCCGATAACACCCTGATCAAACAGGTTTTGGGCTGGCAGCCGGATTATGACGACCTGGACACCATAGTGGGCACCGCTCTGGCCTGGGAAACGATCTGGCAGGAACGGCAGGCAGGCGATCACACCTGAGCCCTTGTTTTAACGAGACACTTTTGGGATTGAACGAATGAAGATTACGATTTTTGGTACCGGATACGTCGGGCTGGTCACTGGCGCTTGTCTGGCGGATGTAGGCCACGATGTGCTGTGTATGGACGTCGACCAGGGCAAAATCGAAAAGCTTAAAAACGGCCAGATTCCCATCTACGAACCCGGCCTTGATAACATCGTCAAGCACACGGTTGACGCCGGCCGCCTTGCGTTTACAACGGATGCTGCGGAAGCGGTCAGGCACGGCGTGTTGCAGTTTATCGCCGTGGGTACGCCTCCGGATGAAGACGGTTCCGCCGATCTGCAATACGTCACGGCTGTTGCCCGCTCCATCGGTGAACACATGGAGGACTATAAGGTGGTTGTGGACAAGTCGACGGTTCCGGTCGGAACCGGAGACAAAGTCCGGGCCGCCATGCGGGCAGAGCTTGATCGCCGGGGGCTGGAGCTGGAGTTTGATGTGGTTTCCAACCCGGAGTTCCTCAAGGAAGGCGCTGCCATCAATGATTTCATGAAGCCCGACCGCATTATCGTGGGCACCGACAGTGACAAAGCGGCCGATATCCTGAAAGAGGTTTACTACCCCTTCAACCGCAGCCATGATCGCATGATTTTCATGGATATCCGTTCCGCAGAGCTGACTAAATACGCCGCCAACTCCATGCTGGCCACCAAGATCAGTTTTATGAATGAGATAGCCAACCTGGCCGAGAGATTGGGTGCGGATATCGAAGCCGTTCGTCGTGGCATTGGATCCGATCCGCGCATTGGCTATCACTTTATCTATCCTGGTTGCGGCTACGGCGGCTCCTGTTTCCCGAAAGACGTACAGGCACTGGCCCGCACTGCCCGCGATTGCGATTACGATGCGCGCCTGCTGAACGCAGTGGAGGCGGTCAACCAGGCTCAGAAGCATGTTCTTTTTGATAAAATCAGCCATTATTTCAACGGCAACCTCAAGGGCAAAGTGGTCTCGCTGTGGGGGCTGGCGTTCAAACCCAACACCGACGATATGCGGGAAGCGTCCGCCCGGACCCTGATGGAAAACCTCTGGAACGCTGGCGCAACGGTGCAGGCGTTTGATCCTGAGGCTATGGAAGAAACTCAGCGCCTGTATGGTGATGAACCCGGCCTTACGCTCTGTGGAACCAAAGAGCAGGCGCTGAAAGGCGCGGATGTTCTGGCAATCTGCACTGAGTGGAAAGAGTTTCGCTCCCCGGACTTCTCTGCCATTGCGGAAGCATTGAGAGAGCCAGTGGTGTTTGATGGCCGCAACCTGTACGAGCCCGAGATGCTGGAACGCCACGGTTTGATCTACTACGCCATTGGCCGTGGCCGTAATCAGTTCCGGTTTGACTGACATGCCGGCAATCAGTGACTTCCAGCTCCACCAACGCCTTGCTGCTGATACTGCCGACCTGGGCCAGACCCGGTTGTGCCAGGTACGGTTGATGAACGACCGTACCTGGCCCTGGGTTATTCTGGTGCCGGCGGTGCCTGGAATCCGCGAGATCTATCAGCTTGACGTAAGCGATCAGCAACGGTTGCTGGCGGAGTCCTCGGCCCTGAGTAAAGACATGATGGCCCTGTTCGGTGGCGATAAGATGAATGTTGCCGCGCTGGGGAATATGGTGCCGCAGTTGCACTTGCACCACATTGTTCGCTTTGAGGGTGATCCGGCATGGCCCGGCCCAGTGTGGGGCAAGCAGGTGCCGGTACCCTACAGCGAGTCCGAACTGGACTCGGTCCGTGAAAAGCTCAACCCCGTCATTTCCTCCCTCATCTGACCTGAAGTGACAGCCGACGCCGAGCGTATGGTATCGTCTGCCTATAAGGTTCCGGAGGGATATCAGGTTGGCGGCAGAGTGAAGTACGCCGTTTGAAAATGAGCAAAAAAAGCCCGCCATGTGGCGGGCTCAAGTTACCTCATGGAGGCAACGACTCAACAATAGGATAGGCTCTATCCCAGTTAGCTGACGAACGGTGGGTCGTTAGGGTTCCAAAAAGATTGGTTTTTTATTTCAGGGGGTCAGGGGCGTGCCGATCTGGCGTGAATCGCCAGGGCCTGGGAGCCCACCAGGATCATCCGCAGTTCCGTCTTCAGTTTCAGTTTCAGTTCTTCTTTCTCCTTCGGGGAGGCATCCAGTGCCTCCGCGCCCTGGTTGAAGACCAGGGTCACCATGGATTCGGCAACCAGCCGGGCGTCAGACAGCGGCTTGTTCTGTTCGTCCGAAAAGCGTCGAAGGTCGTCTGCCAGTTCGGTGACGAAATGATCGATCTCAGCCTTGATTGCGGTGCGGAATGGCTTGGAAACGCCGGTTCTCTCGCGCAGCATGAGCCGAAACAGGTTAGCGTTGTTGCCCAGGTACTCCATGAAGGTTTCAACGGAGGTGCTGATGGCGCTTCCATCCCGTGCGATACGCTTACGGGCGTGGCGCATTAACTGCCGCAACGCTACGCCGCCTTCATCCACCAGCGCCAGGCCCAATTCGTTCAGCTCGGTGAAATGGCGGTAAAACGAGGTCGGGGCAATGCCGGCCTCCCGTGCGACCTCCCTCAGGCTCAGGCTGCCAAAGCCACGATCGGCACTCAGCTGGGCCAGGGCGGCGTCCATCAGGGCGCGGCGGGTCTTAAGTTTTTGCTCGGCTCGGGACGACAAAACAACAGCTCCGATTGCAGTCAGGGAACCATAGTCTATCGGTCTGCCGTTAAGGCGTCACCCACCGTGATCAGAGCCTGATTTTCGCGCGCATTGTGTTTATAATGGGCCGCTTTTCCAGTAGTGTCCGCCAAATCCAAAATTTGCACACATTTATGCACACATCTGAAACAACGGGAACCGGTATGCGCAGCCATTATTGCGGTGGTATCAACGAATCTCACATTGATCAGCAAGTAACGCTTTGCGGTTGGGTCCATCGTCGCCGTGACCACGGCGGGGTGATTTTTCTTGACCTGCGTGACCGGGACGGCATGTCTCAGGTCGTGGTCGATCCCGATACCCCTGAGAGCTTTGCTCTGGCGGAAAAGGTGCGTAGCGAATTCGTTGTCAAAGTGACCGGCCGCGTCCGCCGTCGTCCGGCGGGTACCGAGAACAGCACCATGCCGACAGGGCAGGTTGAGCTTCTGGGCAAAGAACTCAGCATTCTGAACGCAGCGGCCACGCCACCGTTCCCGCTGGATCAGCACGTCGATGTTGGCGAAGACGTTCGGCTGAAGTACCGCTATATGGATCTGCGCCGCCCGGAGATGCTGAACCGCTTGCGTTTTCGTTCGCGCGTCACCAGCTACATTCGCAACTATCTGGATGGCAACGGCTTCATGGATGTGGAAACCCCCATCCTGACTCGAGCCACACCGGAAGGCGCACGGGATTACCTGGTGCCGAGCCGGACCCAGGAGGGCTCGTTTTTTGCCCTGCCGCAATCCCCTCAGCTGTTCAAGCAGCTGTTGATGGTGTCCGGGGTAGACCGCTACTACCAGATTGCCAAGTGTTTCCGCGACGAAGACTTGCGGGCTGATCGTCAGCCAGAGTTCACCCAGGTGGACATCGAGGCATCGTTCATCGATGAAGAATCGCTGATGTCCCTGAACGAGGGCATGATCCGCTCGCTGTTCAAGGATGTGCTGGAAGTGGACCTGCCAGAATTTCCGCGCATGCCCTACGCCGAGGCGATGCAGCGGTACGGCAGCGATAAGCCGGACCTGCGGATTCCGCTGGAACTGCTTGATGTGGGTGACCTGGTCGAAGCCGTCGATTTCAAGGTATTCGCCGGCCCCGCCAAAGACCCGAAAGGGCGTGTCGCTGCGCTGCGCGTGCCGAAGGGCGGCGACCTTTCCCGCAAACAGATCGACGAGTACACCAAATTTGTCGGCATATACGGTGCCAGGGGCTTGGCCTATATCAAGGTCAATGACCTGGCGAAAGGCGTTGAAGGCCTGCAATCCCCGATCATCAAGTTTCTGGGTGACGACGTTGCCATGGCGGTTATGGAGCGCGTGGGTGCGGAAGATGGCGATATCGTGTTTTTCGGTGCCGACAAGACCAACGTCGTCAACGAAGCTCTTGGCGCACTGCGCATCAAGGTAGGCCATGATCTGGACCTGCTCACCAGTGAGTGGGCACCGATGTGGGTGGTGGACTTCCCGATGTTCGAAGAAACTCCGGACGGCGGCTTGACGGCGATTCACCATCCGTTCACCGCGCCCTCCTGTTCAGCGGAAGAATTGGCAGCCAACCCGGCAACGGCGCTGTCTCGTGCCTACGATATGGTGCTTAACGGTACCGAGTTGGGCGGCGGCTCCATTCGTATCCACGATGAAAAAATGCAGGAAGCGGTGTTCCGCATTCTTGGCATTGGTGAAGAAGAAGCGCGGGCCAAGTTCGGCTTCCTGCTGGATGCTTTGAAGTTCGGTTGCCCGCCCCACGGTGGGCTGGCCTTTGGCCTGGATCGCCTGGTGATGCTGATGACCGGGGCCACGTCGATCCGTGATGTGATTGCGTTCCCGAAAACCCAGAGCGCGACCTGTCTGATGACCCAGGCACCGGGTGAGGTCGATGAGAAGCAGCTGCGCGAGCTGCACATTCGTCTGCGCAAGCCCGCTGCCAAGGCTACCGATGGAAACAAGGCGGAAGGTTAGATAAACCGGACAGGGGCAGGCTGTGGCAATCATTCTGGGGGTGGACCCGGGGTCCCGAATCACCGGGTACGGCGTCATCCGGGCGGAAGGTCGCCACATTGACTATATTGACAGCGGCTGCATCCGGGTGGGTGATAAGCCGATGGCGGAGCGGCTGCAGTCAATATTCCACGGCCTGGCCACGTTGATTGGCGAATATCGCCCGCAAGAGTTCGCCATTGAACAGGTGTTCATGGCCCGCAACCCTGACTCGGCACTCAAACTGGGGCAGGCGCGTGGTGCGGCCATTGTCGCTGCTGCCAACAGTGGCCTGCCGGTGCATGAATATTCGGCTCGCCAGGTAAAACAGGCTGTCGTTGGCAAGGGCGGTGCCGATAAATCCCAGGTCCAGCATATGGTTCAGGTACTGCTGGCACTCTCCAGAAAGCCCCAGGCGGACGCCGCTGATGCCCTTGCTATCGCCCTGTGCCATGCTCATATGAGTCAGAGCGTGACCAGGCTCGCCGCCGGCGGGAAGGTCCGAAGTGGGCGGGTCCGTTAATAACCATCGGCGTGATTGCGCCCAAGGAGTAACCCGTTGATAGGCCGAATTCGAGGCACGCTGGTCGAAAAATCACCGGGTCAGGCGTTGGTTGAATGCGCCGGGCTGGGTTACGAAGTCGACATTCCTTTTACCACCTTCTTCCATCTCCCTGATGCGGGCGCTGAAGTCACCCTGCATACCCATCTCGCGGTCCGTGAGGACGCCCAAAGCCTCTATGGCTTTGCGTCCCGGCTGGATCGTGATCTGTTCCGATTGTTAATTCGGGTCAATGGCGTGGGGCCGAAGCTGGCCGTTGGCATTCTCTCCGGGCTGGATGCGCAGCAATTTATTCGTTGCGTTGAAGCCCGGGACGCCAATTCACTGGTCAAATTGCCTGGCGTTGGCAAGAAGACGGCGGAACGCCTGCTTATTGAAATGACAGATCGGATAGGGCAACTTGAAGGGCAGTTCACGCCGATGTCGTCGTCTGCGACAGAGGGTGAGCCGGCTCATGCGTATGCAACGGCCAACGACCACTCGCCAAAAGACGAAGCCGAAGCGGCGCTGATTTCACTGGGCTACAAGCCGCAGGAGGCGGCGAAAGCCATCAGCAAAGTGGCGGAGGAAGGCAGGTCCAGCGAAGACCTGATCCGGCTTGCTCTTCGCAATATGATCCCTGCCGGATGAACCTGTCGTAACCTACGATCCGTCTGGCAGCTATTCTGTATAGAGCGTAACGTGACAGCCACAGAGCCGTTTGTACAATTGGGACTCCTTAGATGATTGAATCTGATCGACTGATTTCAGCCCAGGCCGGGCAGTATGAAGAAGTGCAGGACCGAGCAATCCGGCCAACGCTGTTGTCCGAGTATGTCGGCCAGCCCGCGGTGCGGGAACAGATGGATATCTTCATCTCAGCGGCCCGGGGGCGCGAGGAAGCGCTCGACCATGTGCTGATTTTCGGCCCGCCGGGCCTCGGTAAAACCACGCTGGCCAATATCATTGCCAACGAAATGGGCGTGGCGATCAAGACAACCTCGGGGCCGGTACTGGAAAAAGCAGGTGACCTCGCCGCCATGCTGACCAATCTCGAAGAGGGCGATGTGCTCTTTATTGATGAGATTCACCGGCTGAGCGCCGCGGTCGAGGAAGTGCTTTACCCGGCGATGGAAGATTATCAGCTGGACATCATGATCGGTGAGGGGCCGGCGGCACGCTCCATCAAACTGGATCTGCCGCCGTTTACCCTGGTCGGGGCAACGACACGTGCGGGGCTGCTGACTTCACCGCTCCGGGACCGTTTTGGCATCGTTCAGCGGCTGGAGTTTTACAACACGGCGGATCTGACCAATATTATTCTTCGGTCTGCGCGTTTGTCCTCGGTGGGTATTGACGAGGGCGGCGCTTACGAAATCGCGCGGCGGTCCCGTGGTACTCCGCGGATCGCCAACCGCCTGCTGAGACGGGTACGGGACTACGCGGAGGTCAAGGCGGATGGGCGGATCAGCGATAGAATCGCCGATCTGGCACTGAACATGCTGAAAGTGGACGATCTGGGCTTTGACCATATGGA
Source organism: Marinobacter sp. (assembly GCF_040904845.1). GTDB lineage: Bacteria > Pseudomonadota > Gammaproteobacteria > Pseudomonadales > Oleiphilaceae > Marinobacter. Next base: position 80,484 of record NZ_JBBDSR010000053.1, read on the forward strand.
CCGGCGTTTACTGCTGGCGATGATCGAAAAGTTTGACGGTGGCCCCGTTGGGGTTGAAAGTCTGGCCGCGGCCATCAGCGAAGAGCGAGGCACCATTGAGGACGTTCTGGAGCCGTTCCTGATTCAGCAGGGGTTTATGGTCCGGACGCCCCGGGGGCGCATGGTGACCTCAAGCGCGTACCAGCATTTTGGCGTGGCACCCGCACAGTCAGGAAAGGAGGACCTCTTTGACTGATCAGCACAGCCTTGCGCAGTTCCGGCTGCCGGTCAGGGTATACATTGAGGACACTGATGCCGGCGGCATTGTGTTCCATGCAAAATACCTGCATTACATGGAGCGGGCTCGCACGGAATGGGTGCGCACGGGTGGGGTGGGCCTGAGGGCGGGTCTTACCGACAACATCAGTTATGTCGTGCAGCGGCTGAACATTCATTACGCTGTGCCCGCGAAGCTTGATGATCAATTGCTGATTACGGCCGAGCCGACAGGGTTCGGTCGGGTATGGATGGATTTTCGCCAACGGGTATTACGGGCAGGCGATGAACGTGAGCTTGCCTCCGCCGATGTGCGGGTTGCCTGTGTGGTACTGGATAGCGGGCGGCCCAGGCGGCTGCCGGACACAATGCGTGAACTGTTGGAACGGGTTCACGACAACCAACTGTAAACCGGAACAAGCCAGGAGTATAAGGTGGAGTCAGAAGTTTCTGTTTGGTATCTCATCGCCAACGCGGGGGTGTTGGTGCAGCTGGTCATGCTGTTGCTGGCTCTGGCTTCCGTGGTGTCATGGGCGCTTATTTTTCAGCGTTTTCAGGTGTTTCGCAAAGCCCGTCAGGCGCAACTCGCGTTTGAAGAGCGGTTCTGGTCCGGCATGGATCTTGGCCAGCTTTATCGCGAAGTGAACAGCGATCCGACCCCCTTTTCGGGCATGGAGTCGTTGTTTCGCTCGGGCTTCAAGGAATTCTCCCGACTGCGTCAGCAAAGCCGGGATGCCGATGCGGTGATGGAAGGCACCCAGCGCGCCATGCGGGTTGCGTTTTCCCGTGAGCAGGAGCGACTGGAAGCGTCTTTGCCATTCCTTGCGACGGTTGGCTCGACCAGTCCGTATATCGGTCTTTTCGGTACGGTGTGGGGCATTATGAATTCCTTTCGCGGGCTGGCTCAGGTACAGCAAGCCACGCTGGCGACGGTTGCACCCGGCATTTCCGAGGCCCTGATTGCGACCGCTATGGGCCTGTTCGCGGCGATACCCGCGGTTATTGCCTATAACCGGTTCTCAGCGATGTCGGATGCACTGTTGAAAAACTATGAAACCTTTGCCGACGAATTTTCCAGCATCCTCCATCGCCGCGTTCACAACAGCGATCAGTCAGCGGCATCATGAAATTCACACGCCAGGGTAAAGCGGTCAGGAGTGCAAAGGCATGAAAGGCACGAAAGGCACGAAAGGCATGGGGATGATGTCGGCGGATCGTCGGAAACCAATGTCCGAGATCAACGTAGTGCCCTACATCGACGTGATGCTGGTGTTGCTCGTTATTTTTATGGTGACGGCACCGATGCTCACTCAGGGTGTAAAGGTGGATCTTCCGGAGACAACGTCCGAGCCGATTCAGGCCGACAAGGACGTGGAGTCGATTATTGTGTCTATCGATTCCAACGGTGCCTACTTTCTCGAAATCGGGGATGAAGACAGCGATCCCATGTCGTTGGGAGAAATTCGGGCACAGGTGACCAGGATTCTGTCCGAACGAAGCGCCGGAGAAATTCTGGTCCGTGGGGACGAGAATGTTGAGTACGGCATGGTGGTTCGGCTGATGGCCGAGCTCCAGGGGGCCGGAGCAGCCAGCATAGGCTTGATTACCGAATCGCCATCCACCGAAAACTGAGCATAGAGCGGGCAGGTTTTTGTGACAGGTCAGGAACGTGATGTAACCCCAACCGGCCAGCAGCCCTGGAGATCCCCGGTTGCTTTGTCACTGCTACTGCATGGGCTCATTGTTGTGGTGGCATTGACTGGCTGGTCCTGGAGCACGCCAAAGGATGATCCGGAGCCCAGGAGCATTTCGGCGCGGCTGATTACCCAGCAGGAGCCTGAGCCAAGCCCGGTGGTCGAGGACATCGACGAACCGGATCGCGACGAGGAACGCCGGAAAGAGGAAGAAGAACAGCAGCGCCGCGAAGAAGCGGAGCGTCAGGCTGCGGAAGAGGAACAGGTCCGGGAAGAGGCTCGGCGCATCGAGCAGGCGCAGGAACAGGAACGCGAAGAACAGGAAGCGGCCGCAGCTCGCGAGCGAAAAGCGCAGCAGGCCCGCGAAGAAGAGGCCGCCCGGCAGAAAGCCGAAGCAGAAGCCAAAGAGCGGGAGCGCCAGCGGGCGAAAGAAGAGGAACAGCGTCAGGAAGAAGCCCGGCGCAAGGCCGAAGAGGAGCGCCGGAAGCAGGAAGAAGCCGAGCAGCGAGAACGAGAGGAGCAAGCCCGGCGAGAAGCGGAACAGAAACGTAAAGAAGCGGAGCGTCGGCTGAAAGAGCAGCAGCTTGAAGCGCTTGCCGACGAAGCTGATCGCGAGCGCGAAGCCAAAGCAAGACGGCAGCAGGAAGCAGCGGCGGCAAAAGCCCGGGAAGTGCAAATGATGTCGGAAAGCGAGAAATACCAGGCGCTGATCCGTGAGCGGCTAAGCCAAGCCTGGTATCCGCCTTCCTCAGCGACCGAGGAAATGACTGCCAGAGTGCAGATCACCCTGTTGCCAACGGGTGAACTTCAGTCCGCCAAACTGGTCAGCAGCAGCGGTAACACGGCATTTGATAATTCTGCGTTGGGGGCTGTGAAGTCTCTGAATCGCTATCCGATCCCCGATAGCCGGGATACATTTGAGCGCTATTTCCGCCAGTTCACGATTGAATTCAATCCGCAGCGATTGCAATAAGGAACATGGGACCATTGATGACGAATCGGACCAGAACACCCCGTACCCGGTATGCACAGTCGCTGATTTGCCTGTTGTTTGTCTGGGCAGTGATGGGCAGCAACTCCGCACTGGCGGAGCTGACGATCCGGATCACCGAAGGCGCAGATGCCGCCATCCCAGTGGCGGTGGTGCCGTTCTCGGAAAGTGAGGGCATCCCTTCAAGCGACAAGATCAGCAGCATTGTTCAGGACGATCTGGCGATGAGCGGGGAGTTTCGCACGCTGGCACCTGAGAAAATGCTGAGCCTGCCGTCGAAGCGCTCTGAAGTCTACTTTCGTGACTGGCGTCTGCTTGGCCAGCGGTATGTTTTGGTGGGCGCATTGAACCGCAACGGCGACCGTGTGGAGGCTCGCTATGAATTGTTCGATGTGAACCGCGAGGAGCGCATTATGGGCGCAACGGCCGGTGCCAGCGCCAATAATATGCGAACGCTGGCGCACCACATCAGCGATAAAGTCTATGAGGCTATCACCGGTGTGCCCGGAGCCTTCTCGACGAAACTGGCTTATGTCACCCGGGATTCCGCCAACGGCGAGCCTCGTTATCGCCTGCAGGTGAGCGATGTCGATGGCAAGCGCGCGGGTATTCGCCTGGAAAGCAAGGAGCCAATCCTGTCTCCCGCCTGGTCACCGGATGGCAGGAAATTGGCCTACGTTTCGTTTGAAACGGGCAGGCCGGTGGTGTTTATCCACGAATTGGCGTCAGGCAACCGCACCCGAATTGCTGAGTATCGCGGGCTCAACTCGGCTCCTGCGTGGTCTGATGATGGCCGTTCACTCTTGCTGACGCTGTCGAAAGACGGCAACGCTGAAATTTACCGGATTGATATTCAGAGTAAGAATCTTAAACGCCTGACCAACCATTGGTCGATCGATACCGAAGCGGTCTGGGATCACACCGGTAACGGCTTCTTTTTCACCTCAGACCGGTCAGGTGGCCCGCAGATCTATCATAAATCCAGCGAGGACGCCGAGCCCAGGCGTATTACGTTTGGTAGTCGTTATAACGCTCGGGCCCGTCCGGACAATGACGGTAAGTTCGTTTATTACGTACATCAACGGGACCGGGCATTCCATATAGCAAAGACCGACCTCGAAAGTGGTGAGGAAACCGTACTGACACGGTCAGAGTCCGATGAGTCTCCCAGCGTGTCACCGAATGGGCGCATGCTGATTTACGCCACCAAGCAAAGTGGCAACAGCGTATTGACCGTGGTCTCGGCGGATGGGGGGGATGCCTACAGCCTTCCCGCTTCACAGGGCGATGTAAGGGACCCGGCCTGGTCGCCGATCCTCCGTTAATGCGGAAGCCGCACAGGCGGTTCCACAATCAACGAACAGACAATAGCAAACCAACAGCAAACCAACAGGAAGGAAGTGTTATGAAGATTTCAGTTCATCAAAAAGCATTTGCAGTGGTTCTGTCACTGGGCCTGATCGCCGGCTGTAGCTCCACAGGTGAGACCATGGAAGAAGATGAATACGGTTCAGACGTCGAAGCGGTCGATCAGGATGGCGGTAGCACCGTCTACGGCAGTGACGGCGATGGTGGTGTATCCTCCTCCGACCTGACCGAAGACGAGCGACGTGATCGCGCTGAGCGGGCCGAACAGGAAGCAATGCGTGACATCACCACCTTCTACTTTGATTTCGACACGGCTGAAATCAAGCCGGAAGCACGGGAAGTGCTGGTTGCCCACGCTCGCTATCTCGAAAACGATCCGAACCAACAGGTCCGCCTGGAAGGTCACGGTGACGAGCGCGGCTCCAAGGAATACAACCTGGCACTGGGCGAGCGTCGTGCCAATGCGGTTGAGCGTTTCCTGATTGTGAATGGCGCTTCCCGTGGCCAGATGGAAACCGTAAGCTACGGTGAGGAAAAGCCGGCGGTTACCGGTTCAGATGAAAGCGCCTGGGCTCAGAATCGCCGTGTTGAGCTCGTTTTCGAATAATCCTAAACAGCCACGGGATCTCCCATGAGACATATGCTCATGGCGACAGTTGCACTCTCACTGGCCCTGGTGCCAGTGGGAGGCGCACTGGCGCAATCCGCAACCCCGGTGTTTCAGGACAATGCGTCCGAAGCCCGAAAAAATGCCGGAAACAGCCAGGCAAATGCTGAGCTGTTCTACATGATCCAGCAACTGCAGGGCGAGATTCGTCGTCTTCAGGGCGAAGTGGAGGAGCAGCGCAACCTCATCAATCGCTTGACCCGGCAGTCCCGGGATCGGTACATCGATCTGGATCAGCGTATTCTGGGTCTGTCTGAAAAGGTGGCGTCCGGCGGGGGTAGTGCCACCCCGTCGGCTGCTAATCTTCCATCGTCAGGATCGGAACCGCTGCAGCGACCGGTCACCAAGGTTTATCGTCAGCCGGAACGAGAAGAACGTCAGGCTTATGAACAGATTCAGGACCTGATCCATAAAGACAAAAATTACGACGAAGCCATTAGTCAAATATACGATTTCGTCGACGAATACCCCGAGGGGGACCTGTCAGTGAATGCCTATTACTGGCTGGGCGAGGTGTATCTGGTCAAGCCGCAACTGGAACAGGCAAAGCAGGCGTTCACCATTGTAGCCACACGCTACGCCGATCATCGCAAGGCACCGGATGCCGTTTATAAGCTTGGTGTGACGCTGGACCGACTTGACGAGAAAGCCGAAGCTGAAGGCCGGATGGAATCGGTGGTACGAAATTACCCAGACTCCAATGCGGCAAAGCTGGCGCAAAAGTATCTGGACTCGGCGGGCAGTTAGTAAACAGTTGAGCAAGAATGTTGAGTAACCTCGAAAAAGGGGTTGATCAGCGCCCAAAAATCATTACTATATGCGCCTCGTTTGGGTCGTTAGCTCAGTTGGTAGAGCAGTTGGCTTTTAACCAATTGGTCGAAGGTTCGAATCCTTCACGACCCACCAATTACAGAACGTGGCAACCAGTAAACCGTTGCTCTGTTCGGCCTTGTCGCAGATGCGCAATGCAGGTGTGAAGAGTGGGCCAAGCGTTACGGGTCGTTAGCTCAGTTGGTAGAGCAGTTGGCTTTTAACCAATTGGTCGAAGGTTCGAATCCTTCACGACCCACCAATATGAGAGGGAGTCCCAGGCTCCTGATCTGAAAAAGAGCCCTCGGGCTCTTTTTTTTTGCCTGTACGCTCCCAATGATATAATTCACAGGCCACCGAAACACAGAGACGCAGTAATGACACGATCTGAAGACCGCATTCTGGTTCACGAGCATCTGGCGCACCAGGCTGAGCCGACGCCGCTGAGCGCCGATGAAAAAGTTCGGCTTGAATCTCGTATCCGTCAGGTGCTGAAGGCGCAGGATGCGGTGCTGGTGGCCCACTATTATACCGATCCCGACATTCAGCGCCTGGCTGAAGAAACCGGTGGCTGTGTGTCCGATTCCCTGGAAATGGCCCGTTTTGGTAACGAACACCCGGCGTCAACCATTGTGGTTGCTGGCGTGCGTTTCATGGGAGAAACCGCAAAAATACTGAACCCGGAAAAACGGGTTTTGATGCCCACACTCGAGGCGACCTGTTCGTTGGATGTGGGTTGTCCGGCGGATGAATTTGCGGCGTTTTGCGACCAACACCCGGATCGCACGGTGGTGGTGTACGCAAACACCTCTGCGGCCGTTAAGGCCAGGGCCGACTGGGTGGTGACCTCGAGCTGCGCCCAGGCCATTGTTGAGTCTCTGGATGCCAAAGGTGAAAAGATCCTCTGGGCTCCGGACAAACACTTGGGGCACTACGTCCAGAAAACCACGGGGGCCGATGTGCTGTTGTGGGATGGTTCGTGCATCGTTCACGAAGAGTTCAAGTTTCGGGGCCTTGAGGATCTGAAGGCAGTGTATCCGGACGCTGCGGTACTGGTGCACCCGGAATCCCCGGATGGCGTCGTTGAAATGGCCGACGTGGTCGGCTCAACGTCTCAGCTTATTCATGCGGTGCAGACCCTGCCGAATGAGCAGTTTATCGTGGCCACTGACAACGGCATCTTTTACAAGATGCAGCAGCTGGCCCCCAATAAAACCCTGATTGAAGCGCCCACGGCCGGAAACGGTGCCACTTGCCGGAGCTGTGCCCACTGCCCCTGGATGGCAATGAACGGCCTCGAAAACTTGCTCCACGTACTGGAAAATGGTGATCAGGAAGTCTTTGTGGGTGATGACCTGCGTGAGCAGGCACTCAAGCCGCTTCAGCGCATGCTGGATTTCACCGCAGGCATGAACTTGAAAGCGGCCGGTAACGCCTGACGGCGACCATGTGACGATTGGGATTGGCGGGTGCCAGCTTTTAGCTGCGCCGGGTGTTCAGCCGATCCGTAATCTCTGCGAGCCGCTCAGTGACGATCTGACGCATAGGTGCGCCGGCCGGGAGTTTTTCCTGAGCTTGGCGGAGCTGTCGCTGGGCGGCTTCGAGGTCGCCCATCAGTGCCTCATATTCAGCCTTTGCACGGTGCACGCCGACGATGTTCCTCGCCATGCCTTCCGCTTCCGCCAAACGGTTCCACAGGTGTTCCTGGCGGGGTCGCTCCCGGGTAAGGCGTTTCAGATGTTCGGCGGCAGCCTCGCCGTTGCCGTCTGCCGTCTCGACTTGCGCCAGCCAGAAGGTGATGGAGTAGTTGCCTGGGTTCCGGTCCAGCGCCTCCCGCAGGCGGCTCCTGGCCTGGTCCAGTTTGCCTTGGTCTACCAGCGCTTCGGCCAGCGTCACGACGTAGGTGATGCGCCTCGGATTGTTTTCAAGAAGGGTGTTAAGAACCGCTACGGCGCTGTCGGGGTCGTCGTCACGCAGATGCGCAACGGCGAGGCCGTATCGGATGGCATCGGTTTTTTGCACATCCGGTCGGTCCAGGTAGTCCTTGAAGGTCTCAACGGCTTCTTTCGCGGAGCGCGAGTAATGCACCTGAAGCCGCGAACGGATCAGGTGGTATTCCTGAGTGTCCTGGATGTCGTCCCTGACCGGATACTGTTCTGCCCGGTTGCGGGAATCCGATACCCGGCTCTGGGTAAGTGGGTGAGTAGACAGGTATTCCGGCAGGCGGTTTCCCTGTAACCGGTTATTTTTCATCATGATCTCGAACATCGCCGGCATGCCCCTGGGGTCCATGCCGGCGTCAGCCAGTATGTCCATACCGACTCGGTCAGCTTCCTGCTCATGGGCACGGCTGTAGGCCAGCATGTTCTGGATCGACAGTGCCTGGGTGCCTACGATGGCGGCAATGCCAATGTCCGACTGGGTGACAGCTGAAAGCACAATGCCAGCGAGCATGCCTGCAATGGTCAGTGGGGCGCTGGTTTCCTGCTGTTGCATGCGCCGGGCGAAGTGTCGCTGACTCAGGTGCGCCAGTTCGTGTGCGAGTACAGAGGCGAATTGTTGCTCACTGCTGGCGTTAAGAACCAGGCCACCATTGATGCCGACAATACTGCCGGGCACCGCAAAGGCGTTGATGTCCGGGCTGTCGATGATGGCCAGCGTCAGGTCGCGATTTTTCAGGGGGGCCGACGGCACCAGCCGATAGATCACGTCGTGTAGGTAGTCGTAGACCAATGGATCAGTAACCTGAGGCGCGGATCGGCGGATGGAGGCCATGACCTCGCGGCCGATTTCCGCTTCCTGCTGCTCAGAGATCAACCCACCACCGGCACCACCGATGGATGGCAACGTGCTCTCCTGTGCCTGGCCCGAAGCCACAAGCAAAACCGAAAGCGCTGCAATCAACGCGGATATCAGCCACGCCCGGGCCGGTCTGGAGTCTGGAAAAAACGTGCGCATCAGTCTCGGTTATCCATTACTAAATCGCTTGATAGGACAGCATTTTGCCATTAAAAGTTCGTCTACCATTCATTAAATACGATTGAGGTGCAATCACCGGGCAGTGTCGTCATAATGCCGCCTCATAAATATCGGTTATCCAGGGTGCCTACGGTCATGGCCCAGCGAATTCTGGATGCATCCGGGCTGCGTTGCCCGATGCCTCTGCTAAAAACAAAACTCGAACTGAACGCCATGTCGCCAGGTGAAGAGCTCGAGGTTATCGCGACAGATTCCGGCTCCGCCCGAGACATCCCCGCTTATCTCCGGGTCTCCCGGCACGAGCTGGTGAGCTCAACGGAAGCCGATGGCCGCTTTCGGTTTGTGATAAAGTGCGGCGATTGATCCACGGAGATGTACATGGTCAGAATTTTACGCGGTCTCGCTCATAAATACTTTTCAGATGACGAAGCCGTCATTCTTTTTCTGCTCATTGTTGCCGGCACGGTATTCATCATTCTATTCGGTGCCATGCTGGCACCGGCCATCGCCTCCGTTATTATTGCGTTTATTCTGCAGGGCCTGGTCACCAAGCTGACGCGTATGGGCGTGCCGGAAATCGTGTCTATTCTGGGCGTGTTTGTTGTTTTCCTTGGCATTCTGGTTGGGTTCATCTTTGGCTTGCTGCCTCTGTTATGGACCCAGGTGTCGTCCCTGGCCGGCGAGGCCCCCAGGATTATCAGGGAACTGCAGTCCTATCTGGAGTTGTTGCCCCAGCAGTACCCCACGCTGATTTCGATGGAAGCTGTTAACACCATGTATCGGCAGATCAGCACGGAGGCCGGTCACCTGACTCAGTGGCTGGTGTCGTTTTCCCTGTCCAGTATTCCGGATCTCGTCGCTTTGCTGATTTACATGGTGCTGGTGCCAATTCTGGTGTTTTTCTTTCTCAAGGACCGCAGCCAACTGCTGGGTTCCATCTCTCGGTTGTTGCCGCCTCAGCGCCCGATGATGCTCAGGATCTGGCACGAAGTGAATCTGCAATGTGCGAATTATGTCCGCGGCAAGGCGGTGGAAATCCTGATCGTGGGCGGTATTACTTACGTCACCTTCAAGCTTTTGGGCATGCCTTATGCGGCCTTGTTGGCATTGCTGGTGGGGCTGAGCGTGGTTATTCCATACATCGGTGCGGCGGTGGTGACCATTCCGGTCGCGATGATTGCACTGTTTGCGTTTGGCGGGGGCTCCCATTTTATCTGGGTGATGGTGGCTTACGGCATCATTCAGGCGCTCGATGGAAATGTCCTGGTGCCGGTGCTGTTTTCTGAGGTGAATAACCTGCACCCGGTCGCGATCATCGTTGCGGTGCTGTTTTTTGGTGGCATATGGGGGTTGTGGGGTGTGTTTTTTGCCATTCCGTTGGCGACCATGCTGAAGGCCGTGTTCTCCGCCTGGCCGGTCAAAGATGGCCGGCCAGTAGAGGTTGCGGAAGAACTTTAAAGGGCTTTCGCGGCCTGAAGCAATTCTGGCATGACATCTCCTTTAATTCCCTTGTGTCAGTTCGCACCCAACATTACCATATCGGTTTTATTCGGACGGAGCTTTTATGATTACGGGTAGCCTTGTCGCACTGGTCACGCCCATGCATCCCAATGGTGACATCCACTGGGAGGATCTGGATAAGCTGGTGGATTTTCATATTGAAAACGGCACCGATGGCATTGTCGCCGTGGGCACCACTGGTGAATCCGCCACACTGGATCCCAAGGAGCACTGCCGTGTTGTCGGTCATATCATAAAACGGGTTGCCGGGCGCATTCCGGTCATTGCCGGCACGGGTGGTAACAGCACCCGCGAAGCGATTGAGCTGACCACCGAAGCCCATAAACTCGGTGCCGACGCCTGCCTGCTGGTTGTGCCTTATTACAACAAGCCCACCCAGGAAGGCCTGTACCAGCATTTTAAGGCCATTGCCGAAGCCGTCCCCGGCATGAGCCAGATGCTGTACAACGTTCCCGGTCGGACCGCGTGCGACATGCTGAACGAGACCGTTGAGCGGCTGGCCGATGTTCCCAACATTATCGGTATCAAGGATGCGACCGGTAACATCCCCCGCGGCGCGGAGCTGATTGAGGCCGTCAAAGGCCGCCTCGCGGTGTACTCAGGGGATGACGCGACCGCCGCTGACCTGATGCTGGCGGGTGCCAAAGGTAACGTCTCGGTGACAGCCAACGTTGCACCCAGGGACATGTCCCTGCTTTGCAAGGCCGCAATCAACGGCGACAGCGACGAGACCGCGCGTCTCAATGAAGTGTTGATGCCGCTGAACCGGAAACTGTTCCTGGAAGCGAACCCGATTCCGGTGAAATGGGCATTGCAGCACATGGGCATGATCGGGGAGGGGATCCGTCTGCCGTTGACCCCCCTGAGCGAGAAATTCCACAGTGAAGTTGAAGATGCCCTCAAGGCCTCAGGTGTACTCTGAGTTTTTCGTTCCACCAAAACCCTGGAGTAGCCTGATGGCGTTCCTGTTCAGGACAGAAAAAAACCGAATGATTGTCACCGTCGTCAAGGTCGCTGGCCTTGCCGCGGTTCTCTCGGCCACCGGCTGCAGCCTTGTAGAAGATCGCTCCGAGCGGTACGTCAATGCCCCTGAAGGCGAATCCCTGACCCTCCCCGAGACGGCCGATGAGTCCCGTTTCAGCCAGGTGATGCCGGTGCGAGAAGTGACCACCGCCGATTCCGGCCGCATGCATAGCTCCTCGATTCCCAAGCCGCCCGATATGACCTCTGAGATTCTTGACGAGAACTACGTTGTTGAGGAACTGGACAGCCAGATGTGGTTGCTGGTCAACGATGTGCCCGGGCGGGTCTGGCCGGCTGTCTCATCCTACCTGAATGATCGGGGTCTTGGGGTCGCTCATGACAGCCCTCAGCTTGGGCTGCAGCAAAGTGAACTGGTCAACTTCAGCAAACGGGCCAGAACGTTGCTTGAACTTCAGAGCGATCCGAACTCCGGAGAAGACCTTCTGGTCGTGCAGGCGCGCATCGCGCCGGGGGTGCGCCGCAAGACCACAGAAGTGCAGTTGCGGGTCCATGAAGTCGACAGCAATCCAGATGAGCTGCTGGTCTGGCAGACCGGTGCAGAGCCATCCAGGAGTGAACTTGATACCAGTAAACGCCTGCTCACCGACATGGGCGATTTCCTGCGAGGCCGTGAGGAGAACAAGTCCTACTCGAGAGCGGCACTGGGTATGGTATCCGAGCCGCTGGTCAGGTTGATTTCGGCGAACGAAAAACCGGTCGCGGTTGAGTTGGACCTGGATTACGGCCGAGGGTGGTCGGAAGTCAGCCGCGCTCTGGACGAGGCGGAAATCCCGGTGCTGGACCTGAATCGCAGCGAGGGCTGGTTCAATCTGGACTTCCGCGAAGCGTCCGAGCGCGAATCCGGCTGGTTCAGCTGGTTCAGTGAAGACGAAGAGCCACAGCATACCTTCGATCTGCGCGTGGAAGAGCAGGACGGCGTCCTGACGGTGACCGCGCACCGCACAGCGGATTACGACGGCGATGATCGCTCCCCTGAACTGCTTGCAGAGCTGTTCGAGTATCTTTATTAACGATTGGGTGCCGGCCATTGGCCTGGCACCACCGGAGACCTGACATGGAAAAGCGCGACGAATTGTACTCGGGCAAGGCCAAATCTGTTTACCGAACGGACGACCCGGAGCGGTTTGTGCTGGTGTTTCGCGATGATACCTCAGCGTTTGATGGCGAGAAAAAAGAGCAACTGAATCGCAAAGGTATGGTGAACAACCGTTTCAACGCCTTTGTGATGGAGAAGCTGGAAGCGGCAGGGGTGCCCACCCATTTTGAGGGGTTGCTGGCACCAACCGAGTCGTTGGTGAAAAAACTCGATATGATTCCGGTAGAGTGCGTGGTCCGCAACGTGTCCGCCGGTAGTCTGTGCCGTCGGCTGGGCGTGGAAGAAGGGCAGAATCTGACGCCCTCGACTTACGAACTGTTCCTCAAGAACGACGCCATGCACGATCCGATGGTAAACGAGTCACTGGCGGTCACCTTTGGTTGGGCAACTGAAGACGAACTCGCACAAATGAAAGCTCTCACCTATCAGGTGAATGATGTGCTGAAAGCTCTGTTTGACGAAGCGGGCATGCTACTGGTGGACTACAAGCTGGAATTCGGCCGCTCTGGGGGCCAGATCGTCCTCGGGGATGAGTTCAGTCCCGATGGCTGTCGTATATGGGATAAGGAAACCCGCAAGAAAATGGACAAGGACCGTTTTCGCCAGGGATTGGGTGATGTGATCGAAACCTACGAAGAGGTTGGTCGCCGTCTGGGTATTCAGTTCGACTGACCGACGAAAACTGCACAACAATCACACAACAACGAAAAGGGTGTCTTATGCGTAAACTGATTCTTGCCATGGGCGGCGCAGCCGCTCTGGCCGCGCCGATGGCCTACGCCGATGTGATCGGTCTGGGTGCCAATGTGAGTTACTGGGACTCCGATTTGTCCGGTGACGTAAAAAACAACGGCGATGTGGTCGACGTTGAAAACGACCTGGACCTGGACAGCGATTCCAACGTCAATCTCAGCGCCTATATTGAGCACCCGGTGCCGTTGCTGCCCAATGTACGCCTGAACTACACCAGAATTGACCAGAGCGGGCGTGGTGAAGTGTCTGCGGCTGGGTTTGACCAGCTGTCCGGTGAAGTAGACTCCCAGCTTGAATTGAAGCAACTCGACCTGACCCTGTATTACGAAGTGCTTGATAATTGGGTCAATCTCGACCTGGGTGTCACCGCCCGCGACCTGGATGGCAAACTTATCGTGCAGGAAACCGCCGGTGTAGCGATCAGCGAGACGGATGTGGACGCCGTCATCCCCATGGGTTACCTGGCAGCCCGTTTCGACCTGCCATTTTCAGGCGTGTCCGTCGGCGGCGAAGCCAACATGATCAGCTTCGACGGCGATTCTGTTTTCGATTACAACGCCTATGGCCAGTATGAGATCGCGTTGCTGCAGCTGCGTGCCGGCTATCGACAGATCTCAATTGATTACGAAGACAGTGACGAAGAGCTGGATATCGATATGGGCGGGCCCTTCGTAAGCGCGGGCGTCCGGTTCTGACAGGGAGAGCAAACTTGAAAATCCTGGTTACGGGAACCGCCGGTTTCATCGGCTCCCACCTCGCTCACCGCCTGCTTGATCGCGGTGACGAGGTGATCGGCGTAGACATCGTGAACGACTATTACGACGTCAACCTGAAAGAGGCTCGCCTGGCGAGGCTCACATGCAAACAGAGCTTCACCGAGGTGCGCAAGGATATTGCCGATCGGGAAGTGATGGAAGCGCTGTTCCGCGAGCACAAGCCCGAGCGCGTGGTGCATCTGGCAGCACAGGCGGGCGTGCGCTACTCAATCGAGAACCCCCACGCCTACGTGGACGCCAACCTGGTCGGCTTCATGAATATTCTTGAGGGCTGCCGACATAATGACGTCAAACACCTGGTGTACGCGTCCAGTAGCTCGGTCTATGGGGCCAACGAAGCCATGCCGTTCTCCGTGCATGACAACGTGGACCATCCCCTGAGTCTTTATGCGGCCTCCAAGAAAGCCAACGAGCTGATGGCGCATACCTACAGCCACCTCTACAACATGCCGACGACCGGGCTCCGTTTCTTTACGGTATACGGCCCCTGGGGTCGCCCGGATATGGCCCTGTTTATCTTCACCAAGAAGATACTGGCGGGCGAGCCGATTGACGTGTTCAACCACGGCCACCACAAACGGGATTTCACCTACGTGGATGACATCGTGGAGGGCGTGATCCGCACGTTGGACCATGTGGCTGAGCCCAACGAAGACTGGAGTGGTGCACAGCCGGACCCGGGCACCAGCAAGGGCCCGTACCGGATCTACAACATTGGTAGCAACAACCCGGTAGAGCTGTCCCGCTTTATCGAGATCATTGAGGAGCGTGTTGGCAAGAAGGCGGAAAAGAACCTGCTGCCACTGCAGCCAGGTGATGTACCGGCCACCTACGCCAATGTGGATGACCTGATCGACGACGTCGGCTATAAGCCATCCACCACGGTGGAGGAGGGCATCGCCAACTTTGTGGACTGGTATCGGGATTTCTACAAGGTGTGACAGTTTAAGGAGTAACGGTACCCAGCGTTCAGCAAAGGCCAGCACATGCTGGCCTTTTTGCTGTCAGGTGGCAGCTAGCACATCGTTGAGTGCGTCAGGCAGCCTGAGCAGGCGTTGCTTGCGAGTCAGCGGGCAGGAAAATTCCAGCTCCACCGCCACCAGTTGCAGGGGCCGTTCGCTCTCGGAACCGTACAGGCGGTCACCGATAATCGGATACCCCAGCCCCGCAAGGTGCCGCCGTATCTGGTGTTTACGGCCGGTTTCAATGGTCACCTCCACCACGGTGCTGTCGTCGGGGACCCCAGTCTTCAGGGTGGTGATGTGGCTGATAGCCTCTTTATCGTCCACGGGCGTGTTGACCGTCAGCGCCTGCGCCTCCAGTTGCCCGCTTACGCGAGCGTGATACACCTTGCGCAACGCCCGCCCCGCAAAACATTCCGATAAGGCAGCCGCCGCTTTGCTGTCATGGGCGATGAGCATAAGCCCCGCCGCGTCCGCGTCGAGCCTGTGCACCAGAAAGCATGGCTTGTTGAACCGCACCTCAGCCAACCGTAACAGGCTGCAGTGATCCCCCCACTGTGAACCCTGGGCGAGCAGCCCGTGGGGTTTGAACCACAGGCTGTAGGCCCCCAGGTCGACCAGAAGCTCTGCCGGCTCCGGTTGGCGAGCCAGCACGATGTCGTCGTAGAACAGCTGGAGTCGGGTACCGGCTTTGACCTCACGCTTGGCCTTGCGCAAACGGATCTGCTTGCCTTTGAGTGTCCAGCGGCACGCCCCTTTGGCCATGGCATCCTTAATGCGCTGTTTGGACAGACCGGTCGCATCGCTAAGGGCATCCACGGCGATTTGGGGCTTTTTCAGGGTAAGGTCTACGATGGTGCGCATAAGCGATTTTTGTTCCGGGTGGGGGAGTGACTGGGGTGAGGCAAGACTGGAATCATAGGCACAAAAAAAGCCAGTGCTTACGACATTCGTAAGTGACTGACTTTTTTGCAGAGTTGGTAGGACCAGGCAGATTCGAACTGCCGACCTCTGCCATGTCAAGGCAGCGCTCTAACCAACTGAGCTATGGTCCTGTCTCTGCAACGGGGAGGAAATATACTGATTCCGGCGGTGCGGGTCAACCACTTTTATGCGCTCTGCCTGCTCCGCAGCCATCCTTTGAGCGCCTTGCTGATGACCCCCCAGCGATTGACCAGCAAAGCCGCAAAAATCAACCCACAACCGGCAAGTTGCGTGGCGCTCATGGTTTCCGAAAACCAGCCAGCGGCGAACAGTGCAACCCAGACGGGTTCGAGTACCAGAATCACCACGCCGTGGCTATTGGCGGACAGGCTCTGGGCATAGGTTTGCAGCAGGAACCGTCCGGCGGTGCCGATCACCGCGCTGGCCACAATCCACCAGACCAGGATGCCGGAAAAACCCTCCATGACCGCCGTCCAGGACTCAAGCAAGAGCGACTCGACCAGGGTCAGCGTGCCCACCGTCAGCAGCGCGATTGCGGTGAGGGGCAGGGCTGGGACCCGGTGCTTCTCAACGCTTTCACCCTGGCGGTTAACCACGGTGCGCTGGTTGGCTGCCCGGGTGTTCAGTGTGAAATACAGGGCAAAAATGGTAGCGGCACAGACAAAGAACAGTTGGCCGAGTTCTGGCCTGAAACCGTTTTTCAAAGACAGCAGCGCCAGGCCAGCCACCGCGATGGGAATGGCAATCCAGGTACTGGCTGGTTGCGGCTCCTTGAATACCAGCCGCGCGATGACTGGCACGATGACCACGCCCAGGCTGGTCAGAAACGCCCCTTCGCCGACGTGAGTACCGTGGAACAGGCCCATGATCCAACAACTCATAGCCGTACCAAACACCAGCCCAACGCCAACGCTTCGTTTTAACTGATCCGCCGAGAGGCGTTTGAGGGAACGGCTGGCGACGATAGCCAGCAGGCTGCCGGCCAACAGAAAACGGGCGGCCATAAACAACAGCGGCGGCATCAACAGAACGGCTTCCTTGGAAAACATCCAGCTGATGGCCGCCAGGAGGGTCACAACGACAAGGAGCAGGTCGGATTTATGGGCGTCAGACATCAAGCTACCGCTCTACCTCAGATCAGGTGAAAAGAGCCAGGTAATGTATAGTTTGCGAACTAAAAAAGATAGGTGGGGAAAACCGTGAGCGGTCGCCGCAGGCAAAAAAATGGCCTGAAAACGTAACGGAATGTTTCAGGCCTGTGATGATTGTCATAAATGTTAGAAGAAGCCGGAATCCTTGATCGCTTCGAAACCGAAGCGGAGTTTCACCTCGTCACCCACCAACGCTGGGTCCAGGCCGTAGGTCATGCCCCATTCGCTGCGCCGGATTGTGGTTTCGGCACTCACGCCCAGCGTGTAGTCCTCGTGACCTATGGGGTACTTGTCGGATTTATTGAGCGTGACGTTTACCTCAACGGAGCGGGTTTTGCCGAGCAGGGTCAGGTCGCCGGTGAGAACGCCGGTATTGTCTCCGGTGGTTTTGAAGTCTGTGAGTTCGAAGGTCACATCCGGGTATTGTTTGCTGTCGAGGAAGTCAGGCTTCCTGAGGTGTTCGTCGCGCTTGTCGTGATTGGTGAACACGCTGTCGGCCCGAAACACCAGCTTGCCGGATCCGATATCGTTGGTTTCTTCATCAAATTCGAACTCGCCTTCGATGTCACGAAACATGCCAATCACCGGCGCGTATCCGATGTGCATCACCTCGAAGGCCATGGAAAAGTGCTCATCATCCACGATAAATGTTTCCGGCTCGGCCAGAGCCGGTGTTGTGATTGCGGCCAGCCATGCGGTGGTGACCGCTGCGTGTAACATTCTGGTTTTCATATCTGTTCCCTCCTCATATCCCTTCTTTTCTTTGATAAAGCCAATACACATCCGTGGCAAATGAATACACAAGCAGAATCAGGGCCGTGGCGAGTGTCCAGGTTGCGAAGTGGGGGCTGGTCACTGGAAGTATGGCGATCATCAGGGTGGCAACCTGCCAGACGCACACGGTTTTGCGTCGGAAACTGTCTGGCAGCGGCCGATTCAGGAACGGCAAAGCATGGCCTGCGATCAGAAAGCCATAGCGCATAAGCCCGAGCGAGAGCACCCAAAGGCCAGCCTTGTTCAGCGCGATCACCGTGACACACAGGCCAAGGATGAACAGCGCGTCGAGCTCCATGTCAAAACGTGCGCCGAATTCGGATTGAGAACCGGTTTTGCGGGCTATGGAACCGTCAACACCGTCCAGGATTAACGCCAACAGGCACAAAACCGCGTAAAGCCATAACCAGCCGCCGAGGCTTTCTGCGAAAGGTGCCAGGCTAATCAGCAGTATCACCAGGGCCGCGCGCAGCAGGGTTGCGCGGTTTGCCCAGCCAAACTCCCTGGCCCCCGGCCAATGGTAGATGAGCAACCCCGCCATGCCCCCGAACACGATGGTTGCGATAAGGTGCATGAGCAAGCCGGTCTGTAACAGGGCTCCCGCCGTAAATACCAGCACAAAGGTAAGCAGCCCGGCCCAGAAAAGGTCGGGTACGGGAGCGCTGGCCATCCGTTCAAAGCGGAGGGGACAGTCCATCTTATTACCTCGTCGTGGTGACAGTCTCGCAACTACTCTCTTAACTGTTCTCTAAACTATAGTTGCTGAAACGCTTATTAGTTCCCTACGGTGGCTGGATTCGAACAAACCTCCGGTGCCGCGTGCAAATCGTTAAACCCAGGGAGGCGCTATGCCCCAAACCGAAGCCTTCTGGATCACCGGTCCACAGCAAGGTGAAATCCGAGCGACCGACGTGACGAGCCGGGCCTATGCCGATGCCCCTGATCTGATCGAAGTTGAGACCTGCTACTCGGGGATCAGCCGCGGCACCGAATCCCTGATATTCAACGGACAGGTGCCTGCGGAAGAGTATCAGCGCATGCGTGCGCCGTTTCAGGAAGGCGAATTTCCGTGGCCGGTCAAATACGGTTACAGCAATGTCGGAAAGGTGGTCGCGGGTTGTGAGGCCCTGAAAGGCCAGATGGTATTTTCGCTGTTTCCGCATCAGCGCCGTTTTGCGCTCCCGGCCAGTGCTTTGACCCCAGTGCCCGGGAACCTGCCGCCGGAGCGCGCGGTACTGGCCGCCAATATGGAAACCGCGATCAACGGGCTGTGGGACGCCGCACCACGAGTTGGTGATCGAATCGCGGTGGTTGGCCTGGGTGTGGTTGGCTTGATGTTGGCCTGGCTCGCCAGCCGAATTCCGGGAACCCGGGTTACCGGCATTGACGTGAATCCTACCCGGGCATCGGTTGCACACGCTCTGGGTGTGCATTTTGACAGCGGTGAGCAGCGGGGCGACCACGATCTGGTTTTCCACGCCAGCGGGCACCCGGATGGCCTGAACACCGCGTTGGCACTGGCGGGCATGGAGGCGCGGGTTGTCGAAATGAGCTGGTTTGGTGCTCAGAGTGTTTCGGCCAATCTGGGTGGCGCGTTTCATTCAAAGCGCCTGAACCTGATCTCCAGCCAGGTTGGGCAAATCAACCCGGTTCAGCGACCCCGCTGGCACTACCCGGACCGATTGGCGTTGGCGCTTTCATTACTGGCACACGATGAACTGGATGTGTTGATCAGCGGGGAAAGCCCGTTTGCCGATCTTCCTGGCACCTTGGCGCGGCTAGCCGGTGCCACCGAAGAGCTGTGCCATCGCATTCGCTATGACTAACTCACGCTTGTTCAATCCGGATTCCAATCCCAATCACAATCACAACGCCAAGAGGTTCCCCGATTTATGTACAGCCTGACGGTCAGAGATCACATGATGATTGCCCACAGTTTCCGTGGTGAGATTTTCGGGCCGGCGCAGGCGCTGCACGGCGCTACTTACGTTGTTGATGTGACGTTTGAGCGCCCGCAACTGGATGACGATGATCTCATTGTCGACATCGGGCTGGCGTCCACCGTGCTGAAAGAGGTGCTGGCAGAGTTCAATATGAAAAACCTGGACGATCTGGACGCGTTGCAGGGCAGAAATACCACCACTGAATTCATGGCCCGCCAGGTGTTCGACAGGATGGCAGCTGCCATCAAATCCGGTCGACTGGGCACCACAGGCGAGGGGCTGACTGGCATGAAAGTGACACTTGGTGAGTCACACATTGCCTGGGCCAGTTACCATGGCAGCCTCTGATGGCCACGAGCAGCTGACGTTTGTGGTACCGGGCAACCCGGATCAGAATACCGGTGGCTATCGTTATGTGAATCGCCTGGTGGGCGCACTGAACGGTCTGGGCCACCCGGCCCACGTGGTGGGTGTCGGTGGCCAGTTCCCCTTTCCCGATGAGGAAGCCGTTATCGCCGTTGATGAGCTGTTGGCGAGCCTGCCGGACCATTCCAGAGTGGTGCTCGATGGCCTGGCCATGGGCGGGGTTCCGCAGGTCATCGAACGGCACGCCGGGCGGCTGGTTCTGGTGGCTCTGGTTCATCATCCCTTGGCGGACGAAACCGGGCTGGAAGCGGAGCGCAAAGCGTGGTTTTTCCGCAGTGAGAAACGGGCGCTGGCGGCCGTTGAGGGGGTTATCGCCACCAGTGAATACACTGCTGCACGGCTGGCGGATTTCGGCGTCAGTGCGGCTCGGGTCAACGTTGCCCGGCCGGGAGTAGACCGGCTGGCTAATCCCGTAACCCAGCCGAAAGTAACGGATACCGAGTTAATCGAACTGCTGTGTGTGGCCCATTTGTCACCCCGCAAGGCCCAGCTGCATCTGGTGGAAGCCCTCTCTGAGCTGACCAGACTGCCATGGCATTGCACCCTGGTGGGCTCGGACCAGCGCGACGCCGGGTACAGTGCCACGGTGAAGCGGGCGGTGGCGGCCCGCCAGCTTCAGGATCGCGTAACGATCGCCGGAGAACTCGACGAATCAGCGGTTAACGAAGCCTATCAGCGGGCCAGCTTGTTTGTGTTCCCGTCCCTCTACGAGGGTTATGGCATGGCCATTGACGAAGCGCTGGCCGCAGGGCTGCCCGTTGTTACCTCTGACGGTGGTGCGCTGGCCAGGGTTGCTGATATGCCCGGTGTGCAAATGTTTCCGGCCGGAGATATCCAGGCCCTGGCGGATCTGTTGGCGAAGCTAATGGCACAACCTCATCGTTTATCGCAACTGCGGCAGGACGCACGGATGGCACACGCACGGGTTCAGACCTGGGCCCGGACCGCCGAGGCTTTTCTGGCGGGGCTGGAGGCGCTGCAGATCGATAAAAGCGCAACCCTGTTTGACGCGCGATGGCTTGAGCTGCGGGAGCCCGCTGATCATCAGGCTCGAAATCGGGAACTGTCCAGAAAACTGACGACCTGGGTGGAGCGGGCTTACCGCTCAACGGTGCCCCATGGCGGCTCACGTTCGCCCATTGCCATTGTCGACTTGGGAAGCGGGGCGGGGTCCAACGCGTGCTTTCTGGCACCGGCCATCCCGGTCCCGCAGCACTGGACGTTACTGGATCAGGACGCGCGCCTGCTTGGGCGTGCGAAAGATCGGGTAGCAGCTCTGGATATTCCGCTGGATGCGGTGGTGGCAGAATTATCACCGCTGACCCTGGCGCATCACATTCCTGACAATGTGCAGGTCATCACCGCGTCAGCGCTCATCGACCTGGTGCCCGCCCCCTGGCTTGAAGCATTGGCAGACTGCGCCGCAACACGAAGGGCTGCAGTGTTTGTTGTGCTCAGTTACAGCGGTGATTTCAGCCTGAGCCCGGCCCATCCCGATGACGGATTGATGCTTCAGTTGGTGAACGAGCATCAGCATGGGCACAAAGGCAAGGCAGCGGCACTGGGGCCGGAAGCACCCGCTGTCCTGAAGCGGATGCTGGTCAGCCGCGGCTATCAGGTGACCATCGCAGAAAGTCCCTGGCAGCTTGACTCAACCCATGCGGAATTACAGCGCGCGCTGATCGAGGGATGGTGTGCGGCCGCCATTGAACAGGCTCCGGCGATGGCAGTGCGCATTCACCAATGGCAGGATCAGCGGCAACAACAGGCTGCTGACGGTGAACTGACGGTTCATGTCAGTCATCAGGACCTGCTGGCGCTACCGGCGGACGCTCAGCATGGCGGTGCGTAAGGGGAAGGGGCGTCGAATGCTAGCGGTTCGCTGGATCGCCACGTTGGTGTTGTTGCTTGGCGTCGCCTGGTGGCTTGATATGCCGAGGTTGCTCAGCGAGTTCGGACGGTTTCCGGCCTGGGTGCTTGTGCCGGCCGTTGCGCTGTCTGTTGTGCAGGTCTGTGTTTCGGCGTGGCGCTGGCGCTACACCGCCCGCTGTCTCGATCTCGGTTTGCCTTACGCCGTCGCTGTGCGGGAATACTACCTTGCCACGTTTCTGAATCAGGTATTGCCAGGTGGGGTGATGGGCGATGTGAATCGCGCCTGGCGTCACAGCCTGGACACCACCTCACGTCTGGCGTCGGTACATGCGGTGGTTATTGAGCGGCTGTCGGGCCAATTGGTGCTGGTAGCGCTGGCCACCGTGCTGTGTATGATCAATCAGCTTCCGGCATTGCCGGTTCTCGGCGTCGGCCTGGTGGCAGTGATGGCCGTGATGGTGGTGGTACTTGGTACCCAACGGTTTCGTTACGGCCGGCGGCTGGCCCGGGACCTTCGAGCTGGTCTGCTGCGCTGGCCGGTCGGGCTGATTCAGCTGCTGTCTTCGGCGCTCGTGGTCGGCAGCTACCTTGCAGTGTTTGTTGTACTGGCTTTTGGGGCGGGCTATTTAGAGGATGGTCAGTCAATGCTTGTGCTGCTGGCGCTGTGCAGCGGATTGCTCCTGAGCATGGTGATTCCGGTCACGGTTGCCGGCTGGGGCGTTCGGGAGAGCGCGGCGGCGTTTTTGTGGCCGCTGGCGGGGTTGCCGGCGGAGCAGGGCGTGGCGCTGAGTGTCGGTTACGGCCTGCTGGTGCTGCTGGCGAGTTTGCCCGGGGCGCTGTTTACCTTCAGTTCGGTGGCCGTTGCACGCTGAAATCCAGGTCAAACAGCATGTCCGACCCCAGGTTGACCAGCTGTGCGCGGGGGCGAAGGGCGTCGGATAAAAGATCAATCTCCGGCAGTGAGAACGCTGGTCGGCCGCTCCCGATGATCATCGGTGCGACCATTACATGCAGCCGATCCAGCAGGCCCGCGTTCAGGAACGTGGAAACCGTCAGCCCGCCGCCTTCCACAAACACCTTCCGTAACCCGAAGTCAGCCAGTACCTGCAGAATAATCGCAGGTGCAACCGGCGTGTCTGAATCCGGGTTGCCAAGGCAGGGCACGTCCACCGGACCGTTAGCGGCCAACGCCTGTTCAACAGGTTCTGATTGCGGGGCATTCTGTCGATAGGTGCCGGCCACCAGGCGAAGGGTCGGTGCGGCCCGGTCGGTAAAAAGGTGATGGCTGTCCGGTACCCGGCGGTGCCGGTCGATCACTACCCGCACCGGGTTACGGCCGGGTGCTTTGCGCACCGTCAGGCGCGGATTGTCTGTGGATGCCGTGCCAGCCCCGACGATGACTGCGTCAGATACCGCACGGAGACGGTGTAAGTGGATAAGGCCATCTTCACCGTTGATAAACTGTGAGGCACCGGTGACTGTGGCAATGCGACCATCGAGGCTCTGTCCAAGTTGACCGACCACCCGGCAGGATTCTGTGTCCGTCAGCGGGAGGCACAGAGGAAGGAACACGTTAAGGAGATTGCCAGCCTCTTCCGAGGCAGGTTGCAACAATCGCCACCCACTTCCATTGAGCTCCAAAGCCGGCCTGTCTTCCTCCGGCAATGAGAGTGTCACATTGGTGCGATTCACTGCGTCAAGCACCAGATGCCAGGCAGAGTGTGTATCCATAAGTCGGGCAGCCATAGCGATATTGTCCGTTGCCGATGGATTCAGTATAGGCAGATTGTGTATAAAGCTATATGTAGGTTACATTTCCAGATTGATTCACTTCTATGGCTCTGAAGTGGGAATTTCCGGCATCCCGTCAGGCCAACCCGTGCTGACCCGGCTGAGGCAATGCGCTATGCGGTACCTGCAAACCTTTCACCGTCGCCTGCGGCAGATGCGTGAAGCGGGGCATCTGTCCCGTGAAGACGTAGCACACATGTGCGGCGTGGATGACGCACGGGTGATCAGTTGGGAGGCGTCAGACGCCAGACAGCGCAGTTATCCGGGCGTCACCGAGCTGTTGGATCTGTGTATCCGCACAGACACACCGCTTGAACAACTTCTGGACCTGGAGGCCGGTGGTGATTCCGGGCAGCTACCACTGCCGGGCCTGGCGTTCAGCAACAATGATGACCTGGGCGCTGCGTTGACGGAGCTGGAAAAGGAACTGAGCCGCGTGCAGCTCACGGACGAAGAGGTGGAATTACTGCGCCGGTTCCGGAAAGCTTCTGATGAAAACCGGCGCATGATACTGCAGATTCTGGGCCGCTAGGCCCTGTTAGACAGAACCTTATTTGCCGTTCTTGTAGATATTTTCGTAGACGTAGTTCGTGGCTTTGACAAAACCGTCAATGCTGCCGCAATCAAACCGCTGACCCTTGAATTTGTAGGCCAGCACACAGCCATTTTTCGCCTGTTCAAGCAGTGCATCCGTTATTTGCACTTCACCGTTCTTGCCTGGAGGGGTGCGCTCAATGATATCGAAAATGTCCGGTGTCAGGATGTATCGCCCGATGATCGCCAGATTGCTCGGGGCATCTTCCGGTGCCGGTTTTTCAACCATATCGGTAATGCGGTAAAGCCCGTCTTTCATCGACTCACCGGCAATAACACCGTACTTGTGGGTTTCGTCGGCCGGCACTTCCTCGATCGCCACGATGGAACAGCGAAACTGGTTGTACAGTTTCACCATCTGCGTCAGCACACCTTCACCGTCACCGTCTTCCACACAGAAATCGTCGGCCAGGACCACGGCAAAGGGGTTGTCGCCAACCAGATTCCGGCCGGTAAGAATGGCGTGGCCCAGGCCTTTCATCTCGTTCTGGCGGGTGAAGGCAAAAGAGTTATTGTCGATCAGATCGCGGATGGATGTCAGAAGCCCTTCCTTGCCGGAGCCAGCGATCTGGTGCTCGAGTTCATAGCTGATGTCGAAATGATCCTCGATGGCACGCTTGCCCCGGCCCGTCACGAAACCGAATTCGTGGATGCCCGCGTCTGCCGCTTCTTCAACGCCATATTGGACCAGCGGCTTGTTAACAATCGGCAGAATTTCCTTGGGCATGGCCTTGGTTGCCGGAAGAAAGCGGGTTCCGTACCCCGCGACGGGGAAGAGGCACTTTTTGATCATTACGTTCGTCCTTAAGCTGCTTGGATTGCCTACCTGATACGGGGTCAGACACGAAGTGTGCCAAGTGTAACCAAGTTCAGCCATTAAGAGGAGGGTGGTGTATCAATATGTTGAATTTGGTAAAGCGGCCGTTTGCGTCCGGTTTTGGTCGAGCCGTTGATTTATGAAGAAAATACGTCCAAAAATATATGTAAGTTATTGAAAATACAATTGATTCAAATTGTAAAAATTTGCAAATTTGCATAGAATTTACACATTGGCTGCCTTAGATTGCCTCCTGACTACATTTTTTTAACTGGGTGGCCAGGTGTTGATCCGTTTTTTACTCATTGCACTGATCGGGTGCGTATTCAGCCAGAATCTCGCTGCGGAGCCGGGCGGTAGCGGTCTGTCTGAGAGCTGGCAGCAGGGGGCGCTTGACCCCGGTCGGTCCGATCGTGCCAAGAGGGAGCACTGGCTGCGTTCCAAACTCCGGTTTTCGGGGCGGTCTTCCCTGACAAGCGAAGGGCTGGATGGCCGTGTTGGCGTCACGGCGAACAATCTGGTGGGTGACAACCACGCCCTGGGGCTGAATTTCCACGATGCGAAATCCCGAAAAGCCGCGAATGGCACCAGAAACCTCGATATCGATTACCAGTTTCCGCTAGGGGCCACGGACCTCAGCCTGACCCGTGGGAATTACCAGCACACCTACCAGAAACACGTGGACGACCAACAGATTGACGCTCGAAGCGAGTCCCAGGTTATGGGCATTTCCGGCTCACGTTTCCTGATGTCCCGATACGGAATCCATGTCGATGGCGTTATGCGACATGCGGGGCGGGATACCCAAGCCTTCGAGCAGGGGCGTCTGGTGTCCGATCGGACGTATCAAAAATCCTCTATGGGGTTGGAAGGGCGTTGGGACGAACATCTCATCGGCGGGCTCTACGCCCGCAGCGAACTGTCTGCAATCGGCGGGCGTGAATATTCAGCGTGGAACTACCCACACGAGAACGACACGGCGACCGATGACCGCTTCTATAAGTTCGCGGTGACCGCCTCTCTGGAGCGAGAACTGTTCCGGTGGCAGTGGGATCTTAACGGACGGTATCAGTTTGCGCCGGAGGACCTGCCCCCCTCGGAGCACCTGATAGTGGCGGGATCCTCAATGCTAACGGGTTTCAACGGTCAATCCATTTATGCCAACGAAGGTGGCTGGCTGCGGATGAACACGGCCAGCCCCGCCTGGCCGATGCCCTTTGTAGGTGGTGTTTTATCCAGTGTTAACTTCGCGATGCTGCAGGGCTGGGTGCCGTATTCCGGTGGCCAGCCTGATCGCCACGGCACCGGCAGTGCCGGCGAAGTTTCCTTGAACCTCCAGGGTAGGGCTTTCACTGCCAATGTCAGCGTGGGACAAATGATCCGTGCCTCCAATCCAGCCCTGACAATGCCAGACCATCCAGATGTGCGGTTCTCTCTTACTGTGGATATCTGATTACGCACCCCTTCCACCTAAAATCAATGTCACTTGAGAAAGCTCGGCCCGCAGGTGCTACATTAATGTTTGAAGGAACATTATAGAGGTCGGAGAACCATGCGCTCAGGGACACGATTGCTTACCGGGCTTTTGCTGCCATGGCTGCTCAATGCGTTTCAGGCTGGTGCATTTGAGTTTGAAGAGGTGGTCGAAAAGGCCAGGGCGTTGGCCAATGCGGAATATGAGCCGCCACCCGACGTGCCGGGCTTTCTCAAAGACCTGAACTACGAGGCACATCAGGGTATTCGGTTTAACCCTGAAGCCAGTCTTTGGCGGGGAAGTGGTTCCCTTTTTCAGGTCATGCTGGTCCCCCCCGGAAACTACTATTCCCACACTGTGAAACTCAACGGGATTGACAACAACGGTGTGCACGCCATTGCTTTTGACAAGTCTGCGTACAGTTTTCCCAGCAGTGATTTTGCCAAGCGCGTGCCGGCCGATCTCGGCCACGCCGGCTTCAAGCTCACCTATCCGCTGCTCGACGCAAACGAACAGAACCAGTTTCTGGTGTTTGCTGGTGCCAGCTACTTTCGAGGCGTAGGCGCGGGCAACCGGTTCGGGCTCTCGGCGAGAGGGATTGCCCTTAATACGGGCCTGCCCTCCGGCGAGGAGTTTCCTTCATTTGTGGAGTTCTGGTTAGAGCGGCCTGGTGTCGGCGGGAACCGGATGCGCGTATACGGATTGCTGAGCGGTCCCAGTGTGGCCGGAGCCTACCGCTTCGATATTCAGCCCGGAGCGATTACCCGAATGGATGTCACGGCGGAGCTGTTCTTCCGCAATGGAATGAAACAACCGGGCTTTGCGCCCTTGACCTCGATGTTTTACTACGGCGAAAACACCGTTCGGCCAATCGGGGAGTGGCGGCCGCAGGTGCATGACTCCGACGGCTTGCTGATTCACGATCAGGGTACCGGTGAGTGGTTGTGGCGGCCATTGCTCAATCCTTCCCGCCTTAGTCTCAGTTACCTGCAGGTCAAACAGTTAGGTGGTTTCGGTCTGATTCAGAGAAACACAGAGTTTCATCAGTTCGAGGACGCAGAGGCGAGGTATGACTTGCGGCCAAGCGCATGGGTATCGATGCGCCAGCGCTGGTCAGATGGCGAAGTTGTGCTGGTCGAGATCCCCACCGATTCGGAAACCAATGACAACATCGTTGCATTCTGGAAACCCCGGGAGGAAACGAGCGGAGGCGAGCAACGTTCGCTTGCCTACGCGCTCAGTTTTGGCGGCCCTGACGTGGCCGACCAGGACATCGGGAGAGTCGTCCATACCTTCATAGGGGATGGCAATCGGCCCGGCGGTGGTAATGCGGAAAACGCCTACCGCATTATTGTTGATTTTGCCGGCGGCCCCCTGGCCAGTATCGAGCCGAACGCGCCGGTGGTCAGTCACGTCAGTAAAGGCGGGTATAGCGGAGGGGATAGTCAAGGGAAGGGTGACGATGCAGAAATTATCGAGCATTTCGTCGAGTTCGTCGAGGCGGACAATCACTGGCGCCTGTCCATGCTGGTGCGGCCCGGCAGTGGCGGAAATCCGGTTTTTCACGGTCAGTTACTGCTCGGCGACAAGCCGCTCACGGAGGTCTGGTCCTATCCGTTTTCGCAGGCGGCCAGGGCAGCGCTGAACGGTTCTTGACTGAATGGTCTTGAGGAGGTCATTGATCATGTCGGACAAGCTTTGTCAGCAAGCGCTGGATAGGGTTCTGGTCTATCTGGGAGACGATGGCGTGGAACTGACTACGGACGCCTGCAGGCGAGCCCTTCGTCTGGTGGATACTGCGATGGAAAAGGGCGCTGGACCGGATCTTCCTGCCCGTTGCATTTCGTGCATTCCTGATAATTTTGAGCGGCCAACAGAAGCGTTTCCGGACGCGACCCCACCTCTGAAGCGTGGTCGTATTGGCTATGACTGACATGGCGAGTGAGACCGATCGCGTAGCGCGGAGGCGCTTGGGCGACTGGCGCAGAGTCGCCACGTTTCGGCGTTTTCTGATGACTCTGTTCGTGGTGGGGCAGACCCTTGTGGCCTGTTACTTCTTGCTGTGGGTGTTGCCTTATCACGGCGGTACTGCGCTGGAGCTGGGGCTGCTGGTGCTATTTGCGTTGCTGTACATGTGGATTGCGGTCGGTTTCTGGACCGCGATTCTTGGCTTTGTATTGAGGCTGGCGGGCGGTGACCGCCACAGCCCACTGATGCGGCACGCGGGCAAACAACTGGACGCCACTCCACTGGCTAAAACGGCGATCATCATGCCGGTCTACCATGAGCCCGTGCACTGGACTCTCAGCGGACTCAAGGCGGTGTACCGGGATCTCGAACGTTCCGGCCATCTGAACGACTTCGAGTTTCATATTCTCTCAGACAGTCGCGATCCGAACGTATGGCTTGAAGAACAGGCAACCTGGTACCGCCTGTGTCGTGAGCTTGGGGCAGAAGGGCGACTGTTCTATCGTCGTCGGCGGGTGAACCTGAACTTCAAAAGTGGCAACGTTGCGGATTTTCTGCGTCGCTGGGGTCGCCGTTACCGGTACATGGTGGTACTGGATGCTGACAGTCTTCTCAGCGCAAACACCGTTGTACGTATGGTGAAACTGATGGAGCGAGACCCGAACATCGGCATTCTGCAAACCGCGCCCTCCATCATTAATGGCGAGTCTTTGTTTGCCCGGGTTCAGCAGTTTTCCAACCGGCTCTATTCCAGCCTGTTCGCCACCGGGCTTGCCGCCATCCAGATGGGCGATGCCGCATTCTGGGGGCACAACGCCATTATCCGGATCAAACCCTTCATGGACCATTGTGGCCTGCGCAAGCTCCGTGGCTTTGGGCTGTTTCGGGGGCCGATCATGAGCCATGATTTTGTGGAGGCGGCCTACATGGGCCGGGCCGGCTATGAAGTGTGGCTGGAGCCGGGCCTTGGCAATAGCTTTGAAGAGTCTCCGCCCACCCTCTCCGATGAGCTCTCACGGGACAACCGGTGGTCCCGGGGCAATCTTCAGCACTTGGCGATTTTACTGTTCGGTCGCCGGCTTCGGCTGGCCCACAGAATGGCGTTGTTGAACGGTGTCATGGCGTATATGGCATCACCGCTGTGGCTGGCGTTCCTGATTCTGACCACTATGGAAGCCGTACAGATGACCCTCGGCAGCATTAACTACTTTCCGGAGGGGCATCAGGGGTTATTCCCGCTCTGGCCGGAGTGGCGGCCCGAATGGGCTCTCGGCCTGGCATTGAGCACTCTTTCGTTGCTGTTTATACCGAAGTTCCTGGCCATTGTAGACGCCGTTATCCACGGCTCCGCGTGGCATTTCGGAGGGTTCAGTCGGCTCTTCGTCAGCGTGCTGACTGAGATTGTTGTTTCTGTGCTGCTTGCGCCCGTAAGGATGATGGCGCATAGCCGCTATGTGGTCGGTGCGTTATTGAACCTGTCGCTGACCTGGGCGGGCCAGAACCGGACACAAGAAACGTCCTGGCGTGATGCGTTCCTTACGCAGGCCCCCGGTATGCTGATCGGTGCCGGCTGGGCGGCCTTTGCCTGGCGGCTCGACCCTCTGTTTTTTCTGTGGTCGCTGCCGGTGGCCATTCCGCTGGTGCTCGCCGCCCCGACGTCGGTACTGCTGAGCCGGGTTGGTGCGGGTCAGGCCCTACGTAAGTGGGGGCTGCTACTGATTCCGGAAGAACGGCAGCCGGTACCGGTGCTGGAAGATGCCCGCGCTGCCAGGCGTGATGAAAAGGGCGAGCCTGCGCTCACAGCGCTTGAAGCCGCCGTGATCCGGCCCCGGTTGAACCGGCTTCATCAGGCTCTGGCTCGAAATGACCGACACACCCGACGAGCTCAACTGTTGGCTCCCCTGGCCGCATCCTGCGCCAGAGACGGGCCGGGTGCCTTGTCCCGGAGTGAACTCAGTCAGCTGTGCCGTGACCGGCAATCGTTGGCGGAATTGCACCAGCTCGCCTGGCGGTCACCTCCCGACAGTTTCTGGGGCCGCCGAATTTCCTTGTTGAGCAGAGACCGTCAGCGGGCGGATTGTTGACAATAACCACTGCGAAGCGTAGATTTCGGGTCATTACAGTCTTTATTGTCGACAAAATATGACGGAAGTCCTTGCTCAAACCTACACCCGTGCTGATGAAGCCTTTGATTGCCTGCAAACGGCCATCGTAAAAGGTGACCTTGTCCCCGGGGAGAAAATTGGCGAAGTGGAGCTCTGCTCGCGTTTCGATCTTACCCGTGGCCCGCTCAGGGAAGCCCTTGGCCGGCTGGAATCCCGCGGGTTACTGGTACGCCGGCCCCACGCAGGGGTCAAAGTGGTTTCTGTCAGCGCCGAAGAGCTCATGGAGCTGTACCGCATTCGTGAAATCATGGAAGGCCTGGCCGCCCGCCAAGCCGCCGAGCGTATGACCGACGAGGAAATTGCCGATCTCCACGCCACGCTCGACAGCCACGAAAGGATGATCGAGCAGGCTCAGGGCCAGGCCTACTATCAGGCCGAGGGCGACTATGACTTTCATCACCGTATTGCCACCGGAAGCCGCAACACAAAACTCGCGCAAATGCTGTTGGGTGACCTTTACTACATGGTTCGCATGTATCGATATCGTTTGAGTACTTCCTCCGGCCGGCCTCACATGGCACTGGGTGAACACCGGCGGATTGTCGAGGCCATTGCCCAACGAGACGGCGAGCTGGCGGAGTTTTTAATGAAGCGGCACATCAACGCCGCCCGCAGAAACATCGAGAAAAAAATTCAGGAAGGCGGCTTAACCATTTAACCGCTGCTCACAAACGACTCATCACAACGCATCACTATTCATCACAACGAGGTCAACACCATGTCCAAGAAACCCAGCCCCGGCGCACGCTTTCGCAAGGCCCTGAAGGACAACACCCCCCTGCAAATTGTCGGTACCATCAACGCCTACTCCGCGATGATGGCCGAGCGGGTAGGGCACCAGGCGATTTACCTGTCTGGCGGCGGTGTGGCAAACGCTTCGTACGGCCTGCCGGACCTTGGCATGACCTCCATGAACGATGTGGTAGAAGACGTTCGCCGGATTACCGCCGCCACCGATGTGCCGCTATTGGTTGATATCGATACTGGCTGGGGTGGGGCGTTCAACATAGGTCGTACCATCCGCGAAATGGAACGTGCCGGCGCGGCAGCGGTTCACATTGAGGACCAGGTGGCCCAGAAGCGCTGTGGCCACCGCCCGAACAAGGAAATCGTTTCCCAGGAAGAAATGGTCGACCGGATCAAAGCCGCCGTGGATGCTCGGGAAGACGACGACTTCTTCATCATGGCCCGTACCGATGCCTTTCAGAAAGAAGGCCTGGACGCCGCCATTGAACGCGCCAAAGCCTGCATAGAAGCCGGTGCCGATGGCATTTTCGCCGAAGCCGTCACGGAGCTGGAACACTACAACGCTTTCGCCGCCGCGCTGGATGTGCCGATTCTGGCCAACATTACCGAGTTTGGTGCCACGCCGCTTTACAACCGTAAAGAACTGGCGGATGCCGGCGCTGACATGGTGCTGTATCCATTGAGCGCCTTCCGCGCCATGAACAAGGCGGCGCTGATGGTGTACGAAAATATCTTGGAAAAAGGCGACCAGAAAGATGTGATCGACCTGATGCAGACCCGCATGGAACTGTATGATTTCCTGAATTACCACGATTTCGAGCAGAAGCTGGACAAGCTTTTCGAGCAGAGCAAAGGTTAACGATGTTTGTTGGATTACGGCTGCGCCTAATCCAACCTACGAATTCGGAGATCAGCAGGTAGGTCGGATTAGCCGCAGGCGTAATCCGACAACCCAAACCAGAACCCGGACATTAAAAATGTAGTTCGAATTAGCCGTAGGCGTAATCCGACAACCCAAACCAGACCTCGAACTTTAAAAATGTAGGTTGGATTAGCCGCAGGCGTAATCCAACAATCCAGACAGAATAATGATGGGAGAAACCACCATGGCTGAAGCAAAAAAACTGAGCGGCGCGGGCCTCCGCGGCCAGGTCGCGGGTGAAACCGCGCTGTGTACCGTGGGCAAGAGCGGTGCCGGCCTGACGTATTGCGGTTATGACATCGCCGATCTGGCGGAAAAAGCGCAGTTCGAAGAAATTGCCTACCTGTTGCTGCGGGGCAAACTGCCCAACCGCCAGGAACTGGATGCCTACAAGAAAAAGCTCCAGAGCTTGCGCGGCCTGCCCGCCGCCCTGAAAACCGTGCTGGAACAGATTCCCAGTGATGCACATCCGATGGACGTCATGCGCACCGGCTGCTCCATGCTGGGCAACCTGGAAACCGAACAGGATTTCAACGAGCAGGACGACAAGATCGACCGCATGCTGGCGGTGTTCCCATCCATCATCACCTACTGGTACCGCTTCGCCCACGAAGGCGTGCGTATTGAAACCGACAGTAATGTGGACTCCATCGGCGGTCACTTCCTGGAACTGCTGCACGGCAAGAAGCCCAGTGAGCTCCACGAGAAGGTGATGAATGTCTCCCTGATTCTTTACGCGGAGCACGAGTTCAACGCCTCTACCTTCACCGCCCGGGTGTGTGCGTCCACGCTGTCGGATATTCACAGCTGTGTGACCGGTGCGATTGGTACCCTGCGAGGCCCGCTGCATGGTGGTGCCAATGAAGCCGCCATGGCACTGATCCAGAAATTCCAGACCCCGGACGAGGCCGAGGAAGGGCTGATGGGCATGCTGGAACGCAAGGACAAGATCATGGGCTTCGGCCACGCGATCTATAAAGAGTCCGACCCGCGCAACGCCATCATCAAGCAATGGTCCGAGAAACTGGCGGACGAAGTGGGTGACACCGTGTTGTACCCGGTGTCAGTGCGGTGTGAAGACGTCATGTGGCGCGAGAAAAAGCTGTTCTGTAACGCCGATTTCTTCCACGCCTCGGCCTATCACTTCATGGGCATTCCGACCGAATTGTTCACCCCGATCTTCGTCATGTCGCGGGTTTCCGGCTGGACCGCCCACGTGAAAGAGCAGCGCGCCAACAACCGGATTATCCGCCCAAGCGCCGATTACACCGGCCCGGCAGACGCGAAGTGGGTGCCAATCGACCAACGGCCTTGATGTGACATCTGGTTTGTGTGTCGGATTACGCCTGCGGCTAATCCGACCTACAGGTCATTGCCACCATAAACGTAGGTCGGATTAGGCAAAGCCGTAATCCGACAAAACAGAATCAGAGTACCGCCCATGAACACCAACTACCGTAAATCCCTGCCAGGCACGGACCTGGACTATTTCGACACCCGCCAGGCCGTGGAAGACATCCAGGCCGGTGCGTACGACAAACTCCCATACACCTCCAAAATCCTCGCCGAGCAACTGGTTCGCCGTTGCGAGCCCGGGATGCTGACAGCTTCCCTGAAGCAGCTGATCGAGCGCAAACGCGACCTGGATTTCCCCTGGTACCCGGCCCGTGTGGTCTGCCACGACATCCTCGGGCAGACCGCCCTGGTGGATCTGGCTGGCCTGCGCGATGCCATCAAGGAAAAGGGTGGCGATCCGTCAAAGGTCAACCCGGTGGTTCCCACGCAGTTGATCGTCGATCATTCCCTGGCGGTGGAACACGCCGGTTTTGAGGCCGATGCCTTTGAGAAAAACCGTGCCGTTGAAGACCGCCGAAATGACGACCGCTTTCACTTCATCGACTGGACCAAAACCGCGTTCAGGAACGTGGATGTGATTCCGCCGGGCAATGGCATCATGCACCAGATCAATCTGGAGAAGATGTCTCCGGTGGTTCAGAACCGGCCAGACGGTGAAGGCAAGCATATTGCCTACCCGGACACCTGCGTGGGTACGGACAGCCACACCCCGATGGTGGATGCCCTGGGCGTTATCTCCGTGGGCGTAGGTGGCCTCGAAGCGGAGAGCGTGATGCTGGGCCGTGCCTCCATGATGCGCCTGCCGGACATCGTGGGCGTTGAGCTCAAAGGCAAGCTGCAACCAGGCATCACCAGCACTGATATGGTCCTGGCGATCACTGAATTCCTGCGTAAGGAGCGCGTGGTAGGCGCTTATCTGGAGTTCTACGGCGAAGGTGCCGACAGCCTCACCGTGGGCGACCGTGCCACCATCTCCAACATGACACCAGAATACGGTGCCACGGCGGCGATGTTCTACATCGACGGCCAGACCATCGATTACCTGAAACTGACCGGCCGTGAAGACGACCAGATTGCACTGGTTGAGACCTACGCCAGGGAAACCGGCCTGTGGGCCGACGGCATGAAAAACGCCGAATACGAGCGCGTGCTGACATTTGATCTGTCGAAGGTCCATCGCACTCTGGCCGGCCCTTCTAACCCCCATGCCCACCTGCCAACCTCTGAGCTGGCCGAGCGTGGCATTGCCGGTAAATGGGAAAAGGAAGAGGGCCTGATGCCGGACGGCGCGTGCATCATCGCCGCCATCACTAGCTGTACCAACACCAGTAACCCCCGCAACATGGTTGCTGCCGGTCTGATCGCCCGTAATGCCAACAAACTTGGGCTCACGCGCAAGCCCTGGGTGAAAACCTCCCTGGCACCGGGCTCCAAAACCGTGAAGATGTACCTGGAAGAAGCCAATCTCATGGGCGAGCTGGAAAACCTGGGCTTCGGCGTGGTGGCTTTTGCATGCACCACCTGTAATGGCATGAGTGGCGCTCTGGACCCGAAAATCCAGAAGGAAATCGTCGATCGGGATCTGTACTCCACCGCCGTATTGTCTGGCAATCGCAACTTCGATGGCCGGATACACCCTTATGCCAAGCAGGCATTCCTGGCCTCGCCGCCGCTGGTTGTTGCCTACGCGATCGCCGGCACCATCCGTTTCGACATCGAGAAGGATGCCCTGGGTTATGACACCGCCGGCAATCCCGTCACCCTGAAGGATATCTGGCCAGACGACGCGGAAATCGATGCCATCGT
Source organism: Marinobacter sp. (assembly GCF_040904845.1). Lineage (GTDB taxonomy): Bacteria > Pseudomonadota > Gammaproteobacteria > Pseudomonadales > Oleiphilaceae > Marinobacter. The sequence continues at coordinate 116,151 of NZ_JBBDSR010000053.1, forward strand.
GAAGGCCAGCGTGAAGCCGGAGCAATTCCGCAGCACCTACATTCCGATGTTTGACATCACCCGGGATGCACAGGCCAACACCAACCCGAACTACGACTGGCGGCCCCAGAGCACTTACATCCGTCGCCCGCCGTATTGGGAAGGTGGCATGGTGGGCGCAAAAAACCTGAAGGGTATGCGCCCGCTGGCAGTGCTGCCGGACAACATCACCACCGATCATCTGTCGCCCTCCAACGCCATCTTGATGGACAGCGCAGCCGGTGAATACCTGCACAAGATGGGCGTGCCGGAGGAAGACTTCAATTCCTACGCCACCCACCGGGGTGATCACCTGACCGCGCAACGGGCCACCTTTGCCAACCCCAAACTGTTCAACGAAATGGTGCGGGATGAGACCGGCAACGTGAAGCAGGGCTCGCTGGCGCGGGTTGAGCCGGAAGGCAAAGTCACCCGCATGTGGGAAGCCATCGAAACCTACATGGAGCGCAAGCAGCCGCTGATCATCATTGCCGGCGCGGACTACGGCCAGGGTTCGTCCCGTGACTGGGCCGCCAAAGGCGTGGCACTGGCGGGCGTGGAAGCCATTGTTGCGGAAGGGTTCGAGCGCATTCACCGGACCAACCTGGTGGGCATGGGTGTTATGCCTCTGCAGTTTGAAGAGGGCACTACCCGTAAGACCTTGAGCATTGATGGCACTGAAACCTTCGATGTCGAAGGCACGTCGGGACCCCGTGCGGCGCTGACCCTGATCATCCATCGCAAGAATGGCGACACCGAGCGCGTGCCGGTGATCTGCCGCCTGGATACCGCCGAAGAGGTGTCTATCTACAGTGCCGGTGGCGTATTGCAGCGATTTGCCGAGGATTTCCTGCAATCTGAAGGTGCTGCGTAAACCCCAAAAGATGTCGGATTACGGCCCGCTGGGCCTAATCCGACCTACGCCAGAGTGACCACCGAACCCCGTAGGTCGGATTAGCAAAGCGTAATCCGACAAATCCGACCTACGCCAGAGTGACCACCGAACCCCGTAGGTCGGATTAGCAAAGCGTAATCCGACAAATCCGACCCACGCCAGAGTGACTACCGAATCCCGTAGGTCGGATTAGCAAAGCGTAATCCGACAACCCATTCAAAAGGCCTCCTCATGTCCAGTAACCCCCAAATCAGAATCGCGGCCACCTACATGCGAGGTGGTACCAGCAAAGGCGTGTTCTTCCGTCTGCAAGACTTGCCGGAAGCGTGTCAGGTCCCGGGGAAAGCCCGGGACAACCTGCTGCTGAGAGTCATTGGCAGCCCGGACCCATACCAGAAACAGATTGACGGTATGGGCGGCGCTACCTCCAGCACCAGCAAAACTGTCATTCTGGCACCGCCAACCCAGCCAGACCACGATGTGGACTATCTGTTCGGTCAGGTCTCCATCGACAAGCCTTTTGTCGACTGGAGCGGCAACTGCGGCAACCTGACGGCGGCCGTGGGCGCATTTGCGATAAACAGTGGCTTCGTTGCCGAAGAACGCGTGCCGGATAACGGCACCTGTACTGTCCGCATCTGGCAGGCGAACATCCGCAAAACCATCGTTGCCCATGTGCCTGTCACCAACGGCAAAGTGCAGGAAACCGGTGATTTTGAGCTGGACGGTGTCACCTTTCCCGCCGCCGAAGTGAAGGTGGAATTCATGGACCCGGCGGATGGGGAAGGCTCCATGTTCCCCACCGGCAACCTGGTGGATGACCTGGCCGTACCGGACGTGGGCACGTTAAAAGCCACCATGATCAATGCCGGCATCCCGACCATCTTCATCAACGCGGCGGACATCGGGTACCAGGGCTCCGAGCTGCAGGACGACATCAACAGCGATCCCAAAGCCCTGGCCATGTTTGAGACCATTCGGGCGCATGGCGCGGTGAAAATGGGGCTGATTCAGAACATTGAGGAGGCCGCCAATCGCCAGCACACGCCGAAAGTTGCCTTCGTGGCCAAACCCGTGGATTACGTGTCGTCCAGCGGTAAGTCCATAGGGGCAGGGGATGTGGACGTTCTGGTTCGCGCTCTGTCCATGGGCAAACTCCATCACGCCATGATGGGTACGGCTGCCGTCGCCATTGCAACCGCCTCCGCCGTTCCAGGAACCCTGGTTAACCTGGCGGCCGGGGGCGGTGAGCGCACCCAGGTTACCTTCGGGCACCCGTCTGGCACCTTGCAGGTTGGTGCCGAGGCCAAGGAAGTGAACGGCCAGTGGACCGCAACCAAGGCCATCATGAGCCGCAGCGCGCGGATTCTTATGGAGGGCTGGGTTCGGGTTCCACAAAGCACCGATTAATAGCCTAGACTTCCAGTTGTGAAGGATTAGGAGAACGCCAATGAGCACCAACGCAGACCAGAACGTTCGTCCGGATTATGACGAAGTTCTGCAAAAGATCGCAGACTATGTTCTACATGGGCAGATAGAGAACCAGGCAGCCTGGCATACCGCTCGTCATTGCCTGATCGATACGCTTGGCTGCGGGCTACTGGCGCTGCGGTTTCCGGAATGCACCAAGCACCTCGGGCCGTTGGTGGCCGATACGGTTGTGCCCTGCGGTGCCCGGGTACCGGGTACGTCATTCCGGCTCGATCCGGTGAAAGCGGCCTGGGATATTGGCTGCATCGTGCGCTGGCTGGATTATAACGACACCTGGCTCGCCGCGGAGTGGGGTCACCCATCGGATAATCTTGGCGGTATCCTGGCGGTGGCCGACCACCTTTCCCAAAAACGCGTGGCAAACGGACAGGCACCCCTGACCATGCGCGCCGTTCTGGAAGCGATGGTCATGGCGCACGAGATTCAGGGCGTACTGGCTCTGGAAAACTCCTTCAATCGGGTAGGGCTCGACCATGTGGTGCTCGTCAAAGTGGCCTCGACCGCGGTAACCGCGAAGCTGATGGGGGCAGGCCGCGAGCAGGTGCTTTCGGCGCTCTCCCATGCCTGGGCGGATGGTCAGGCCCTGCGCACCTATCGCCATGCCCCCAATGCCGGTTCGCGAAAGTCCTGGGCGGCTGGCGATGCCACCTCGCGCGCGGTTCGCCTTGCGGATATCGCCATGCGCGGGGAAATGGGCATCCCCGGCGTGCTCACCGCACCGCAATGGGGGTTCTACGATGTGTCCTTCAACAAAACCAACAAAGACCAGAAGCTGAAACCGAAAGAGCAGCAGCGCTTCTCATTGCCCCGTGAGTTTGGCAGTTATGTCATGGAAAACGTTCTGTTCAAAATTTCGTTCCCTGCTGAGTTTCATGCGCAAACGGCGGCGGAAGCGGCAGTCACATTGCATCCGCAGGTCCGGGATCGCCTGGATGAAATCGACCGCGTGGTGATCACCACGCACCAGTCGGCCATCCGAATTATTTCAAAACAGGGCAAACTCGCAAACGCAGCCGACCGCGATCACTGCCTGCAGTACATGACCGCCGTCCCGCTGATCTTCGGTGAACTGACCGCAGATCAATACGAAGACGGTTTCCACGCCTCCCACCCCTTAATCGATCAGCTGCGTGAGAAAATGGAAGTGATCGAAGACGAACGCTACACCCGGGAATACCTGGAGCCGGACAAGCGCTCCATTGCCAATGCGATCCAGGTGTTTTTCCAGGACGGCAGCAGCACGGACAAAGTGGCGGTCGAGTACCCGCTCGGGCATCGTCGCCGCCGTGAAGAGGGCATTCCGCAGCTGGAGGCTAAGTTCCGGCGAAATCTGGGCACCCGTTTCCCGCCGCAGCGGTGCAATGAGATTGACGCTGTATGCAGCGATCAGGCCACGCTCGAAGCCATGCCGGTTCATGAGTTTGTCGAGTTGTTCGTTATCTGAGATTTGTCGAAGAATTTTACAGGTTTGGAATAATAGATAATTAAGTCACTGTTAAGTAGATAAAATATACTTGGCAGGTTGTTTGCTAGTTGTAATTTGTACTATCAACAGTGAGCAACACAAGGAGTTGGCGTGGCCCACGTCAGATTGTTCAGGCACTACATTCACGTTCCTTACGTCATACTGGGCCTGATTGACTTGGTGGTACTGGCCTTCAGTTTCTGTATTGCCGTTTTTTTCCGGCATTTCGGCGAAGTCTCCTTTTTTCTCGATAACCTGGAGTTTCTGCTTCCTTCCGCCCTTACCTTCGGCATTGTCAATCTGTTGGTTATGATTGCCCTTGGCGTGCACCAGTCGCGGCTGGAAGAGGGCATGTCGGGCATGATGCTGAGGACCATTTTCTCACTGATTTTCGGCGTTCCCGCGTCGGGTTTTGTTTTTATTCTGGGCAATGAGTGGCTCTGGTATCTTGGCTTCACTGACATACTGACGTCCGCTTCTGTACTTGGGCTTCTTCTGCTGGGCATCTGTCGTTGGGTGTTTTTTGCACTGGCAGGCAAGGACGCCTTCAGGCGCAAAGTCCTCGTGTTGGGCGCGGGTGTGCAGGCGCGGCAGCTACTCGAAGACCTTGAAACGCCGTTCAATCGCAAAGGCTTCATTATTACCGGATTTGTCCCGCTCCCTGACGAGCCGGTCCTGATCCGTGACGAATCCCTTCTGCTCCGTCCATCCAGCCTCTACCGTTACATCACCACGCACCCGGTACGGGAGATTGTTGTGGCGGTGGATGACCGGCGCAAAGGGCTGCCAATGGAAGACCTTCTGGAATGCAAAATGGAAGGCGTGCGCATTGTTGATGGGGCCAGCTTCTACGAACGCGAGTCTCGTAAAGTCGCGCTGGAAATGGTGACCCGGGGCTGGCTGGTGTTCTCCGACGGTTTCACGGTGTCGTCGGTGGGGGGATGCAGTAAACGCCTGCTGGATATCCTGGCTGCGGTGGTACTGTTGCTGGTTGGCCTGCCGTTGATGGTGCTCACGGCCATCGCCATCAAAATCGAAGATGGCTTTAAAGCACCGGTTTTTTACAGTCAGGAACGGGTCGGCCTGAATGGCCGGGTGTTCCGTGTTCACAAATTTCGGTCAATGATGACCGACGCGGAAAAAAACGGCGCGGTCTGGGCATGCCAGAACGACACGCGGGTGACAAAAGTCGGTGAGTTTATACGTAAGGTCCGGATTGACGAACTGCCCCAGATTTTTAATGTACTGAGCGGCACCATGGCGTTTGTCGGCCCCAGGCCCGAACGCCCTGTATTCGTCGAGCAACTGAATGAAAAAATTCCCTTTTACAGTGAACGACATAGGGTAAAACCGGGTTTGACCGGATGGGCCCAACTCTGTTTCGCCTACGCGGATAACGAAGAAGACACGCGGGAAAAGCTTCGTTACGACCTTTATTACATCAAGAATCAAAGTTTGTTACTGGATTTGTTGATTATAATTCAGACAGTAGAAGTGGTATTGTTTAAAAAAGGATCAAGGTAGTTTCGGGGTAGCTTTTCCCGAAACATGGAATGAAGCAAGGATATGTAGAGAGGATTCACCATGTCACGGAAGTACTCCCTCCCCGGGCTCCCCCTGTTGCTTGCCGCGGTAACGCTCATTGTTGGCTGTTCCGGCGGCCCGTCGTCTAATGAGAAAATCAGGCGGGCGTTAAGTGTTAATACGTCGACCAGTGTTGACCAGTACGTTCTTGGCGCAACGGATGTGGTCAAAGTGTCGGTATGGCGAAATGAGGACCTGAGCGTCAGCGTTCCGGTGCGCCCCGACGGCAAAATATCGGTTCCCCTCGTTGGTGACGTGCAGGCCAGCGACCGCACTCCGACCGATCTTGCAAATGAGATCGAAGAGCGCCTGGGAGAATACATACGCCAACCGGAAGTAAGCGTTGTGGTTACCTCCATGGGCAGCCATGAATTCAATGACAGGGTGCGTGTTACCGGAGCGGTCCAGCAACCGGTTTCGGTTCCTCATCGCGCTGGCATGACGGTTCTTGATGTGGTTCTGAATGCAGGGGGGGCAACCCCCTTTGCATCCCTGAACAAAGCGATGCTTTACCGCAAGGTCGATGGTGAGGTGATCGCTATTCCTATCCGTCTTGAAGACATCCTGAATGACGGGGATGTGCGAACGAATTACTCCATTCGTCCCGGTGACATCCTCAGTGTCCCTGAGCGGAGCTTCTGAGCCGTGATCAAGATGCTTCAACTGGCTAATTAATAACATGGGAGAGCGCTATGGCACTGCCCTTGTCTGACATGCCGTCCGAGATACTCCGGGAAGTACGCGCGCGCAAATGGCTTGCGCTTATGCTGTTCGTCGTCGTCAGTTTTGGCGTGCTCGCGGCAGGCTTTTTCTGGCCGTATAAATACCAGTCAGAAACCGTGATTTTTATTGACGACCGCAACATCATCCGTCCATTGATGGAAGGTAGCGCGGTAGCTACGGAAGTGAACAAGCGCGCTTCTTCGGCCAAAGAACTGCTCTGGAGCCGAAGTGTAATGGAGAAGCTTGCGCGGGACCCCAACGTGTTTGGTCCGAACGCACCAAATATCAGCACCGAACGCCTGGGAGCAAGAATTGGTTATCTACGCACGAATATGATGGTAACGACCCGAGGTGAGAACTACTTTGCCATTGGCTTCCGTTCTGAATCTCCCCGAAGGGCGTTTCAGGTTGCACAAAAAATGGGGCAACTCTTTATCTCAGAAAGCAATGAGCAAAAGAAATCTGAAAGCCGAAACGCCTATGAATTTATCAACAACCAGGTCAAAAGCTACGAAAATCAACTGGCCGAAGTGGAAGTGCGGTTGAAAGAGTTTTTGTCAGTGAACGTTGATGGCACCGAGAATGAAGCGAATAGCCGCAGAGCGGACCTGCGAAAAAGCCTTGAATTGGCCGAGCTTGAACGGTCAGAGCTTCAAACCAGGGCCAGGTCCCTGGAAACGGAACTGTCTCGGGTCAACCCCACCATTGCTCAAGGGCGAACAGTGGATGCCTATCAGACACGTATCTCATCTCTTGAGGAGCAACTGGATAACCTCCGCTTGCGTTATCACGATACCTATCCGGACATTGTGAGCCTGAGGCAACAGATCCAGGAATTGCGCCGCCAGCGCGAACGGGCACTGGCCAACCAGGACAACGAACCTCAGCCGCTGTCCAGCGATAACATTTCCAACCCGGTATATCAGGAGATCCAGGCTGAATTGTCTCGCACACGGGCAAACATGGAAACGGTGGAGACCCGTATCAATTCATTCAACAGGCTGCTTGCCGAGCAAAGCACGCGCATGGAGCGAATTCAGGAAAACAAGGCGCAATACTCTGAACTGACGCGTGACATGGAAGTGAACAAGCAGATATATGACGACCTGCTCAAACGTCGTGAACGGGCCAGGGTCTCGATGAGCCTGGATATCGAAGGACAGGGGCTCAATTACCGGATTAACGAGAACGCGCAGTACCCATTGAGCGCGTCCGGCCCGAAATTCGGCACCTTTGCTGCAGCGGGTTTGTTCCTCGGTATTCTCGCTCCGTTTGGCCTGGTTGCGGGGCTGTTGCAAATTGATCCCCGGATTCGTGTTCGGGAACAACTGGAAGATGAACTGGATTTTCCAGTGCTTGTGGCGTTGCCTTCAATAAAAACGCCCTTCGAACAGCGACGTGCCAAGAAGGTCACGTTCGTGGTGGGTGTATGCGCAATTCTGGCGGTGATCGTTTACCTGTTGTTAGTGACTGCCGCTTTGATGGGGGTTATCGGATGACCAAACAAGAGAGCAATATCAAGGCGACGGATGATGAAGTACCGGACCCACTAAGCACGCGCGATGACTCAGGGCACGATTCTGAGGAAAGCTACTGGCTGCGCAAAAAAAATGAACTGAATGCGGACGGGGTTCCGTACTCGGAGTGGGACGATTCACGAATGCTCGTTCCGAGTTCTCTGGAGTTGGGCCCTGGGGCTGTTGACCGTTATGTGATCAGTAAACAGATCGCGCGGATGCAGGAGCCTCGGCGGCTCACGCCGGACGATATGGATGAGCGGCGCATCATCTACCCGGAATCATCCAATCGGCGAATGGTAAACCGGTTCCGGGATCTGCGAACCAAACTCCTTGAAAAATCGGGTGGCAATAATTTCACCATAGTGATCAGCGGTGCCGCGACCGGTGCAGGTACCTCGTTTGTCGCGCTGAATCTTGCCGCCTCGTTTGCGTTTGACCAGTCCAAGACAGCCGTCATCATCGACTGCAATCTACGGGACCCATCGCTTCATGTCACACTGGACATCTTGCCAGAAGCAGGCCTGACGGATTTTATCGAAGAGCCCGATTATGACATTGCGCGAATTCTTTACCCGACGGGCATTCCACGGCTGCGGCTGATCCCGGCCGGAAGCAGGCGTGAAACACCCTCAGAGTTTTTTACGTCGTTCCGCATGAAGCAATTTCTGCAAGCCGTGCGGCGTCGGTATCCGGATCGGTTCATTATTCTGGACACGGCACCCATCACGGAATCCCCGGATGCCAGAATTCTTTCTGAACTTTGTGATTACTCGCTGCTGGTGGTCCCTCACGGCCGTGTAACCGCCGGGCTCGCGGATACGGCAGCCATGGCTTTTAATACTGAAAAGTTTGTGGGAGCGGTGATAAATGGTTAAAGAAAAAGCATCACGGACGATCCGTCCGCTGAGCGGTTGTTTGGCAACCGGAATGCTGTTGATCTCGATGAACCTGACAGCCGAGCCCGTTCGGCTGTCAGCCGGTTTCGATTCGAGGTTTACAGACAACGCCGGTCAGGCCGCAACCGATGAGCAAAGTGACCTCGAATCGCAACTGAGCCTTGGGATTAACCATACGTCTGACCCGGGCCGCTGCAATTCGGAGCTCGGTAGCCGGATTGCTTATGCTTATTGGTGGGACGAAACCTACGATCCCGAAACCTATGCCTCACTCGACTTTTTGGGCGACTGTACAATCGGTGGAGGGCTGGTCTGGCAGGTGTCGGATTATCTGCGCGACGTATTGCAGGATAGCCGTTCCAACGATAACCCCACCAACAAAACCCGCAAGAACATTTTCCGTACCGGGCCTATCTGGACGTACCGCCTTGGTGCGGTTGATCAACTTTCTGTAGCGGCCGAATACGAAAACACGGAGTTTAGCGAGCCCGAGCAAGAAGATTCCGAGCGCTACATCGGCACTGTCGAGTGGAACCATTTTTTCAGCACCTCGTTTTCCGGGGGGTTAACGGCGTCTGTGGACCGTGTGGAGCTTGATACCGAAGAAGAAATAGATCGGGCTACTGCGAGCGCCACATTTGATAAGAGGTGGTCCGCGACCCGCATCAGAGGCAGCCTGGGTTACAGCCAGATTGAGACGTTTTTCAACAGTGGTGATAACGAAACCGACGCTGTCGTCGGCAGTCTTGAAGTTGAGCGTGACATTAACCCGACCACCAGTCTGTTTCTTGAGGCAAGCCGTGAACTGACTGATCAAACCTCGGATTTCGACGTCCGTTTCGGCGAGTTCGTTTTCAATCTGGAGCAAACCAGCGCCGTGGAAGTGTCTGCGGTTCGTGCCGGGCTGGCAAAGGAATTCTCTGCCGGCTCCTCGCTCGGGATCAACGTGTTTGCCAACCGTTCTGACTACCTCGATATTGATCGTGAGGAAGAGCGTGTGGGGGGGACTCTTAATTATCATCGCCCGGTAACCCCACAGATGACCGCGGTTTTCAGAACCGGATACGATTACCTCGTATACGAAGATGAGGGCACAACAGACACGCTCTTCAGTGTTGACGCGGGTCTAGAATTTGAATTGAACCGAAGTATGACCTTTGAGGGTCGGATCGGGCATGACCAGCGCAACAGCGAAGTGGTGCCACGGGAATTCGACGAAAACTGGGTTTTGTTTGGCCTGAACTATCAGTTCCGTTAGGCCGACAATCCTCAGTATTCGCCAGGCAGGGAATTGTGCCATGCAATCCAGAATACAGAATGCATTAACAATCGACGTGGAAGATTACTTTCAGGTCGCCGCGCTCTCCGAAGCCGTGGATCGTGCTGACTGGTCATCCATGGAGTACCGGGTCGAAGCGAACACGGAAAGGCTTCTGGACCTGTTTGACAAGCACAATACCAGAGCGACGTTTTTCACCCTTGGCTGGGTTGCGGAACGTTCACCGGCATTGGTGCGTCAAATACAGGCGGCGGGCCACGAAATTGCCAGTCACGGGTACAGTCACCAGCTGATTTATACCCAGACGCCGGATGTGTTCCGGGAAGAGACGCATAAGTCCAAAACCATTCTTGAGGACATTACCGGTGAGCCGGTGACCGGGTACCGAGCTGCAAGCTATTCGATTACCTCCGAATCGCGCTGGGCGCTCGATGTATTATGCGACGAAGGATTCACCTGGGATTCGTCCATTTTCCCGGTACACCATGATCGCTACGGCATGCCAGGAACCCCTCACGAACCTTATCTGTTAAAAGCACCTGGCGGTGGCATCCTGACTGAATTTCCCTTGTCGACCTGTCCTGTTGGCCAGTATCGCCTGCCCATCGCCGGAGGCGGGTATTTCCGATTATTTCCCTATGGTCTAAGCCGTTGGGGCCTGGGGAAAATTAACCGGCAAGGGCAGCCGTTCATTTTTTATCTGCACCCCTGGGAAATCGATACCGGTCAGCCGCGGCTCAAGGTCAAGGCGTTCTCCCGATTCCGCCATTACAACAATCTGGAAAAATGCATGGGGCGGCTTGAGCGATTGCTCGGTGATTTCAGCTTTGGCTCGGTCTCCGATGTTCTCGGGAATGTAACGCTGTCGCCTGATGCAGTGGCGGTCTAAAGCCGGTTAAGGGACTAAAAATGGGAATGGATGTACCGGTTACCAGCCTGGGCACCTCCAAGGAACGGCTCGAGGAACTGAAGGCATTGAAGGGACGGCTGAGCCGGCAGGTGGAAGACGCCCGTCAACAGGGCGCGAACGCGGATGGTCGGATCAGCGAGCTACAGGCAATAACGAGCGAGATCAAACAACTTCAGAAAGCGTTGAAGCAACAGCTGAACAACGCTGCCGTTGCCGAAAAATGGGTACCCCCACACATCGCCATGCCGTCTTCCATTGGTCATCGGCTGATTGAAGGGCCGGTGGAAGTCCGTGTCTGCACGTCGGCGTTCGTCGCTTTGGCAGACGCTTACGTTGGCAACCATGCGGCTGGATCGGTTTGGCACCGCCCGCAAGTGACCGATTTCGTGCGCCAGACATTCGGGCACAAAACGCGTTACCTGTGCGCGTTCGACGAGAGCCGTAACATTGTCGGCGTTCTGCCCATCGTGCAGCTGTGCAGCCGCCTGTTCGGTAACTTTCTGGTGTCGGTGCCGTATTTCAATTATGGCGGGCTGCTGGCGGATAACGCCGATGTAGCTGGGAACCTGTTGGAAGCTGGATCCCAGTGGCGTGAAGATCTCGGAGCCAGGCACCTGGAGCTGCGCTTTTCACAGGATCACGGGCTTGGCTTACCGAAAAGAACCGATAAAGTGACGTTCTGGCTACCGTTGCCGGACAACACGGGGGATCTCTGGCGTAGCTTTCAACCAAAAAATCGGGCTCATATCCGGCGCGGGGAACGATAGCTGACCGAGTATAAAGTCGGCGGTGAAGAGTTGCTGGACGCGTTTTATCGGG
>NZ_JBBDSR010000054.1:0-6397 GCF_040904845.1 Marinobacter sp.
CTCAAATGCTGCAACCAAAACGCACCAAATTTCGCAAGGTAATGAAAGGCCGTAATACCGGTCTTGCTCACCGTGCTAACAAGGTGAGCTTCGGTGAATACGGATTGAAGGCGACAACTCGTGGACGTATAACTGCGCGCCAGATTGAGGCAGCGCGTCGTACCATGACACGTCGCATCAAGCGGGGCGGTAAGATCTGGATCCGGATATTCCCGGACAAGCCGATCTCCAGTAAGCCGCTTGAAGTACGAATGGGTAAAGGTAAAGGTTCTGTCGAGTATTGGGTGGCTGAGATTCAGCCTGGCCGGATGCTGTATGAGATGGAAGGTGTATCCGAGGAAATCGCTCGGGACGCATTCACTCTCGCGGCGGCCAAACTGCCGGTACAGACCACCTTTGTAACGAGGACGGTGATGTGATGAAAGCAACAGAGCTGCGCGAAAAATCCGCCGAGGAGCTGAACAGCGAGTTGATCAACCTCCTGAAGGAGCAGTTCAACATGCGCATGCGCAAAGCGACAGGTCAGCTGAATCAGTCTCACCTTCTCGGCAATGTGAAGCGCGATATCGCTCGCGTGAAAACAGTATTGAATGAAAAGGCGGGACAGTGACATGACCGAAGCTACCCAAACTGCCAGAACTCTGAGCGGCAAGGTCGTGAGCAACAAGATGGAGAAATCCATCGTTGTCCTGGTTGAACGCCAAGTGAAGCACCCTTTGTACGGTAAGTACATGAAGCGCTCAACCAAGATTCATGCCCACGATGAGAGCAACCAGTGCAACATCGGTGACAGTGTGACCATTCAGGAAACCCGTCCGGTCTCCAAGACCAAGAGCTGGGCCCTGGTGGAAGTTACCGAACGTGCATCCAAGGTGTAATTCGCCCGGAGAACAACCATGATTCAGACTCAAACAATGCTTGAAGTCGCGGATAACAGCGGTGCGCGTCAGGTGATGTGCATTAAGGTCCTGGGCGGTTCGCACCGGCGTTATGCCAGCGTTGGGGATATCATCAAGGTGACCGTCAAGGAAGCCATTCCCCGCGGCAAGGTGAAGAAAGGCCAGGTCCTGAAGGCTGTAGTAGTACGTACCCGTAAGGGTGTGCGTCGTCCGGACGGGTCACTGATCCGTTTTGACGGTAACGCGGCGGTACTTCTGAACACTCAGGACGCTCCCATTGGTACCCGTATCTTCGGACCGGTTACCCGTGAACTGCGTAATGAGAAGTTCATGAAGATTATCTCACTGGCACCCGAAGTACTTTAAGGACCAGAGGCCGGTTATGAAAAAGATCAAACGAGATGACGAAGTAATCGTCACCACGGGGAAAGATAAAGGCAAACGTGGTAAAGTCCTGAAGGTTCAGGACGATGGCCGAGTGATTGTTTCTGGCATCAATATGATGAAGAAGCACACCAAGCCGAACCCGATGCTCGGCACCCCAGGTGGCATCGTCGAAAAAGAAGCACCTATCCAGGCTTCCAACGTGGCTATTTTTAATCCGCAGACCGGCAAAGCCGATCGCGTAGGCTTCCAGAACAAGGAAGACGGCGCCAAAGTGCGGATCTTCAAGTCCACGAACGAAGCTGTCGATAACCAGTAAGCGGTGGTGGTTACGATGCTTAACATGAAAGAGCAGTACAGTAAGGGAGTGGTACCCGCCCTGCAGAAAGAGTTCAGCTACAAGAACATTATGCAGGTGCCGCGTATCGAGAAGATCACCCTGAACATGGGTGTTGGTGAGGCGGTTGGTGACAAGAAGCTGATTGAAAATGCTGTGGCGGATCTTGAGCGCCTGGCAGGTCAGAAAGTGGTTGTCACCAAGGCACGTAAATCCGTTGCGGGTTTCAAAATCCGTGAAGGTTGGCCTATCGGCTGTAAGGTGACCCTGCGCGGCGAGCGTATGTGGGATTTCTTTGATCGCCTGGTTCACATCGCGGTTCCCCGCGTACGTGACTTCCGTGGTCTGAACCCCAAGTCGTTCGACGGTCGCGGTAACTACAGCATGGGTGTGCGTGAGCAGATCATTTTCCCGGAGATTGAGTACGACAAAGTCGACAAGATCCGTGGTCTTGATATCACCATTACCACCACTGCCGGTACCGACGACGAAGGTCGCGAACTGTTGAAAGCCTTCGGCTTTCCGTTCAAGAAATAAGGAACGAGTGTAATGGCTAAGGTTTCCATGAAAAACCGTGAGTTCAAGCGCGAGAAGACCGTTGCGAAGTTTGCAGCGAAGCGTGCGGAACTCAAGGCGATTATCAAAAACCCGAATACCAGCGATGATGACCGTTGGGACGCACAGATGAAGCTGCAGCAGCTTCCTCGCGATGCCTCTCCTTCGCGTCTTCGTAATCGTTGCCAGGTGACTGGTCGCCCTCACGGCGTTCTGCGCAAGTTTGAGCTGTCACGGATCAAACTCCGTGAATATGGCATGCGCGGTGACGTTCCGGGACTGACCAAGGCAAGCTGGTAAGGCAGGCTTCCTGACCAGTCGGTCGGGGCCCGTTGGTAAGCGGTGCGGCGCGCCGCTGCACAACTAAAAAGATCAGGAGACTCATACCGATGAGTATGCAAGATACGCTTGCGGATATGTTTACCCGTATCCGTAATGCCCAGATGGCACAGAAGGCCGATGTGGCCATGCCGTCTTCAAAGATGAAGATCTCCGTAGCCCAGGTCCTTAAAGACGAAGGTTACGTCGAAGATTTTTCCGTTTCAGCTGACGCGAAGCCCGAGCTGACGATCACTCTGCGGTATTTCGGCGGCAAGCCGGTTATCGAAGAGATCAAGCGGGTCAGCCGTCCGAGTCTGCGCCGGTACAATGGCGCTGGGGAACTGCCGAAAGTATCCGGTGGTCTGGGAGTCGCGATTGTCTCAACGTCCAAGGGCGTTATGACAGACCGCGCCGCACGAGCTGCCGGCGTGGGTGGCGAAGTCATCTGCACCGTATTCTAGGAGAATCACATGTCCAGGGTTGCCAATAATCCTGTCGTGCTGCCTTCCGGTGTTGAGGTTAAGCTGAACGGACAGGAAATTAATGTTAAGGGCTCCAAGGGAGCGCTTGAAATCACCATTCACCAGGCGGTTGAAGTGAAGCAGGAAGACGGTGTTCTTCGCTTTGCGGCCCGCGATGGTGCCAAACAGTCCCGCGCTCTTGCTGGTACTACCCGTGCATTGGTCAACAATATGGTGACCGGTGTAACGACAGGTTGGGAGCGCAAGCTCGCACTGACGGGCGTAGGTTACCGTGCTCAGGCGCAAGGTCAGAAGCTCAACCTGACACTGGGGTTTTCGCACCCGGTCGAGTATGAGCTGCCCGAGGGGATTACCGCCGAAACTCCGTCCAATACGGAAGTTGTGATTCGCGGAATCGACAAGCAACAGGTTGGCCAGGTCGCTGCGGAAGTCCGCGCATTCCGTCCGCCAGAGCCTTATAAGGGCAAAGGTGTGCGTTATGCGGATGAGCAGGTCAGACGCAAAGAAGCCAAGAAGAAATAAGGCGGGACTATGAGCGCGAATAACGAAAGATTGCGTCGCGCACGCAAGGTGCGCATGAAGATCCGTGAGCTGGGTACTGACCGTCTGTGCGTTCATCGCACGCCGCGTCATATGTACGCCCAGGTCACCACTGCAGATGGCAGTAAAGTTATTGCCACTGCCTCCACGTTGGATAAGGATCTGCGCCAGGGTGCAACCGGTAACGTGGATGCCGCCAAAAAGGTCGGTCAGCTGATTGCTGAGCGCGCCAAGGCGGCAGGTGTAGAGAGCGTTGCTTTTGACCGCTCCGGTTACCGTTATCACGGTCGCGTACAGGCTTTGGCCGACGCTGCTCGTGAAGCTGGCTTGCAATTCTAAGAGGTGGGGAAGATGAGCGTTAACGAACAGAAGGCGCCTGAGCTCCAGGAGAAGCTGGTTCAGGTAAACCGCGTCGCCAAAGTAGTTAAAGGCGGCCGTATTTTCGCCTTCACCGCACTGACTGTAGTGGGTGATGGTAAAGGTCGCGTTGGTTTTGGTCGGGGCAAGGCACGTGAAGTGCCGGTCGCCATCCAAAAGGCCATGGAAGCTGCGCGTAAAAACATGGTAGAGGTTCCGCTCGACGGTACCACTCTGCAATATTCGGTGAAGGCTCAGCATGGCGGCTCCAAGGTCTACATGCAGCCTGCCTCGGAAGGTACAGGCATCATCGCCGGTGGTGCGATGCGTGCGGTACTGGAAGTTGCCGGTGTTCAGAACGTACTGTCCAAGTGTTACGGGTCTACCAACCCGGTGAACGTGGTACGTTCCACCATCAAGGGTCTCCAGGCGACACAAGCGCCTGAGGATATTGCAGCCAAGCGCGGTAAAACCGTGGAAGAGATTCTGGGTTGAAGTCATGGCGAACGCAAAAACGATCAAAGTAACTCTGACTCGCAGCCCCATCGGCTGTCAGCCCAAGCACAAATTGTGCGTTAAGGGCCTGGGTCTTCGTAAAATCGGTCACACCGTGGAAGTGGAAGATACTCCCTCCATTCGCGGCATGATCAACCGGGTTGATTACCTGGTTCGGGTTGAGGAGAACTAAGATGCGTCTGAACGAACTTAGTCCAGAACCCGGTTCACGTCCGGCCGCAAGGCGCGTAGGTCGTGGTATCGGTAGCGGTCTCGGTAAAACCGGTGGTCGCGGTCACAAAGGTCTGAAAGCCCGTTCCGGTGGCAGTGTTGCCCCTGGTTTCGAGGGTGGTCAGCAGCCGCTGGCTCGTCGTCTGCCGAAGTTTGGCTTCACCTCTCGTCAGCAGCGTTACGTTGCCGAGATTCGCCTGAACGAATTGGCGAAAGTGGAAGGCGACGTAGCAGATCTCGATGCACTCAAAAAAGCAGACATCATTCGTGAAGAAATTCGCGAAGCCAAGGTGATCCTGTCTGGCGAACTGAGCCGGGCGGTTACTGTTAAGGGTCTGCGAGTGACCAAGGGCGCACGCGAGGCGATTACTGCCGCGGGTGGGAAAGTCGAAGACTAAGGCGAGTCGAGGACTAAATGGCCAAGACAGCATCATTGCCTGCGGGCGGGGGAAAAGGACTGGCAGAGCTGCGTTCGCGGCTCTGGTTTGTCTTCCTGGCACTGTTGGTGTACCGGATCGGTGCCCATATACCGGTGCCGGGTATTAATCCCGATCGCCTGGCGGCACTGTTTGAACAGAATCAGGGAACCATCCTGAGCATGTTCAACATGTTTTCTGGTGGTGCGCTTGAGCGCATGAGTATCTTCGCACTCGGTATCATGCCGTACATTTCTGCTTCTATTATCATGCAGCTCATGACCGCGGTCAGTCCGCATCTTGAGCAGCTGAAGAAGGAAGGAGAGTCTGGTCGTCGCAAGATCAGTCAGTACACGCGGTATGGTACGGTTATCCTGGCCCTGGTTCAGGGCTTCGGTATCTCGGTCGGGTTAGCATCACAGGGCGTTACCTTTAACGACAGTTTCAGTTTCCACTTTGTGGCGGTTGTGTCTTTCGTGAGTGGTGCGGTCTTCATGATGTGGCTGGGTGAGCAGATCACCGAGCGCGGTGTTGGTAACGGTATTTCCCTGCTGATTTTCGCCGGGATCGTTGCCGGTTTGCCCGGTGCTATCGGGCAAACGCTGGAGCAGGCGCGTAACGGTGAAATGAGCCTTCTCGTTGTTCTGGGTATTGGTGTGCTGGCAATTGCGGTGGTTGGCTTCGTGGTGTTCATGGAGCGGGGTCAGCGTCGACTGACCATCAACTACGCCAAGCGTCAGCAGGGCCGCCGGGTGTTCGCCCAGCAGTCCAGCCACTTGCCGCTGAAAGTGAATATGGCTGGCGTGATTCCGCCGATCTTTGCGTCGTCCATTCTGCTGTTCCCGGCATCGTTGGGGCAGTGGTTTGGTCAGGGTGAAGGCATGGAATGGCTGAGCGATATTTCCCAGGCTCTGGCACCCAGTCAGCCTCTGTACATTATTCTGTTTGCAGCAGCAGTGGTCTTCTTCTGCTTCTTCTATACAGCGTTGATGTATAACCCGAAAGAAGTTGCGGATAACCTCAAGCGCTCTGGAGCGTTTATTCCGGGCATCCGGCCTGGTGATCAGACGGCCAAGTATATTGACGGCGTGCTGACCCGGTTGACCTTGTTCGGTGCAATGTACATCGCAGCAGTTTCCCTGTTCCCTCAGTTCCTGATGGTGGCCGGGAATGTACCGTTCTATCTGGGCGGCACGTCACTGCTGATTGTTGTAGTCGTGGTGATGGATTTCATGGCTCAGGTGCAGTCTCACCTGATGTCTCATCAGTATGAATCGCTGATGAAGAAATCCAATCTCAAGGGCTATAGTCGGAACGGTTAATACCGTTCCCCTTGAAAACTGGAGTCGACAATGAAAGTACGCGCTTCGGTAAAGAAAA
>NZ_JBBDSR010000055.1:0-6387 GCF_040904845.1 Marinobacter sp.
CACCCGTTTATTGCGCTCAACATGGCAGCGATCCCCAAAGACCTGATTGAATCAGAACTGTTTGGCCACGAAAAAGGCGCATTCACCGGCGCTGCCGCCGCTCGCCAGGGGCGTTTTGAGCAAGCCAACGGCGGCACCCTGTTTCTTGACGAGATCGGGGACATGCCCGCTGACACCCAGACCCGACTGCTGCGGGTGCTGGCAGATGGCGAGTTCTACCGCGTGGGCGGCACCACCCCTATCAAGGTGGATGTGCGCATTATCGCCGCAACGCACCAGGATCTGGAAAAACTGGTACAGGCCGGCTCCTTCCGCGAGGACCTGTTCCACCGTCTGAACGTTATCCGGGTACACTTGCCCAAACTGGCGGAACGCCGCGAAGACATCCCCAGGCTCATGCAGTACTTCCTGAAGCGAGCTGCGAAGGAGCTCGCCGTAGAGCCGAAAATTCTCCGCTCCGAAGCCGAAGAATATCTGACCACCCTGCCCTGGCCCGGTAACGTCCGCCAGTTGGAGAACACCTGCCGGTGGCTGACCGTGATGGCCAGCGGCCGGGAGATTCACATTGATGACCTGCCACCGGAGCTGCTCCACCTGGCCGACACACCCACCACCGGCCAGACCTGGCAGGAAGGGCTGCGCAACTGGGCCGAACAGGAGCTCAAGCGCGGCCGCAAAGGCATTCTGGACAGCGCCGTGCCCGAATTCGAAAAGATCATGATCGAGACAGCGCTGAAGCACACCGGCGGCCGTCGCCGGGATGCGTCCATTCTGCTGGGCTGGGGGCGGAACACGTTGACGCGGAAGATTAATGAGCTGGGGATGGACCATCCTGACAATGACGAAGATTGACAGCTGATGGATCGAAGAAGTTTGGGCATTTCAGAGCCGGAACAAGGATTCCGGCACTTTCGCCTGATTTCACGTCTTTTTGAATTCTGTAACACGAAAACCTCCGGCTGGCGGAGGTTTTCCATGGCATTACGGATCAGTTTTCTTCCGACTCAGAACGGGATATCGTCATCGAAATCGTCGACCGGC
This sequence comes from Marinobacter sp., assembly GCF_040904845.1. GTDB lineage: Bacteria > Pseudomonadota > Gammaproteobacteria > Pseudomonadales > Oleiphilaceae > Marinobacter. Next base: position 1,042 of record NZ_JBBDSR010000055.1, read on the forward strand.
TCCGGCATGCTGCCCTGGGAAGGCTGGTTGTAGCCTCCTGACGGCTGCTGAGGCGGCTGGTTGTTCTGATTGGCCGGCGGTGCGTTGTTGCTGGACTGCTGAGGACGTCCGGCAGGCGCGCCTTGCGCCATACCACCGCCGTCACCACTGCGACTGTCCAACATCTGCATCTGCCCGCTGATATCCACCACGACCTCGGTGGTGTAACGGTCCTGGCCATCCTGCCCCTGCCACTTGCGGGTCTGCAGTTTGCCTTCGATATAGACTTTGGAACCCTTGCGCAGATACTGGCCGGCAACTTCCGCGACCTTGCCAAACATCACCACCCGGTGCCATTCGGTTTTTGGTACCATCTGGCCGGTTTGCCTGTCCTTGTAGCTTTCATCGGTTGCAAGGTTGAGGTTCACCACGGCATTGCCGTTGGGGGTATACCGCGTATCAGGGTCCTGACCCAGGTTCCCGATAAGAATGACCTTGTTTACGCCTCGTGCCATGATCTGCTCCTGACTCAGTTTTCAGGGACGGCCCAACGTCCATGCAGGCCTCCGGATTTCAAGAATTGTTACCCTGCCGGACAAATGGAAAGTCCGCAAGTAACCCTTTATCAAATTTTTGACGATCCACTTTCAGGTAAGCCGTGCCGGCATCTTCCAGAATCACGACATCCTGAACGCCGGGCATTGCCATCAACGCTTCATCAATGCTGTCAAACTGGCTTTGCGCCACTTCCTTCAACTGTACCACGAAACTGGTGGTGTATCCCGGCGCTGGCATGGTCAGGGCCACCACAAACCACAGCGCCAGAACCCCCGCCATCAGCCACAGCACGCCGCTGACCCCGACCGTCCCAAGCAGCAGCCCACCGGCCGCACCGCCAACGAACGCCCCCAAAAACTGAGACGTGGAATACACGCCCATGGCGGTGCCTTTGCTCGCGGCCGGTGCTTCTTTACTGATCAGCGATGGCAAGGAGGCTTCCAGAAGATTAAATGCCATAAAGAAAAAGAACAACACACACCAGCCCGCGATCAGGCTTTCGGAGACGTTAGCCAGCCCCATCGTCGACAGCGTCAGCAGGATGATGGCGCCACACAGCACAGGCTTCATCTTGCGCATTTTCTCGCCCATGATAATGAAAGGAATCATGGCAAAAAAAGACGTGACCATCACGGTCAGGTAGAACCACCAGTGCGAAGCGGATGGCAGGCCAAGTTGGTTCTGAAGCAGCGAAGGGAATACCAGAAATATCGCAGTCAGCGCCAGGTGCAGGGCAAAAATGCCGAAGTCCAGCCGTAACAACCGGCGGTCTGACAACACCGTGGCCAACATCTTGCGGGCGGGGTGGGTATCCGCGCTGATTTTATGCTGATGCGGTGTTGGCACCAGACGCCAGACGACGACCATGGCAATGACCGCCAGCAGCGCGGTCAGGTAGAACAGGCCGGACAGCCCGAATGCCGAACCAACCAGCGGCCCCAGAACCAGAGAGACAGAAAATGACAGGCCAATCGAGATTCCGACTGTCGCCATGGCCTTGGTGCGCTCTTCTTCCCGTGTCAGGTCACTCAGCAGCGCCATAAGCACGCTGGCGATGGCACCCGCACCCTGAAGAATCCGTCCAGCGATCACAACGTATATGGAGTCGGTTGAGGCCGCGACCAGGCTGCCTGCGGCAAACAGAATCAGGCCAGCGTAGATCATCCGTTTGCGACCGATCCGATCGGAAAGCAGGCCGAAGGGTATCTGCAGCAGCGCTTGGCTCAGACCGTAAGCGCCGATGGCGAAGCCGATCAGCGCCGGGGTGGCACCCTGGAGATCGTCGCCCAGCAGGACGAATACCGGCATCACCATGAACAGGCCGAGCATTCGCATGGCGTATACCAACGCCAACGCTGATACTGATCGCCTTTCCAGTGAATTCATGGGGAGCCATTCCTGTATACGGTGTCTGGCGGATAACCGCCGTTCCGGAAACCGCGCATTGTAACAGAACCTGGCGGTTCGCGGCACAGTGGCAACCCGCATAGTCACTTACCGTCACGGCTTTCGCCGGGCGGCGCATAAACCGGTACACTTATCGTTTTCTTCGAGCGAGGCGTTATGGATCATATCCAGATCAAAGGTGCACGAACCCACAATCTGAAGAACATCGACCTGGATATCCCGCGGGACAAGCTGATTGTAATTACCGGGCTGTCCGGCTCCGGCAAATCATCCCTGGCCTTCGACACGCTCTATGCCGAAGGCCAGCGTCGTTATGTGGAATCTCTATCCACCTACGCGCGTCAGTTTTTGTCGATGATGGAAAAGCCCGACGTGGACCACATCGAAGGTCTGTCACCGGCCATTTCGATTGAGCAAAAATCCACCTCCCACAACCCACGTTCCACGGTGGGCACGATCACCGAGATATACGACTACCTGAGATTGCTGTTCGCCCGCGCCGGCGAGCCGCGCTGTCCGGACCATCACCAACCGCTGGAAGCACAGACAGTCAGCCAGATGGTGGACCAGGTGCTTGCCATGCCCGAGGACAGCAAACTGATGATCCTCGCGCCCGTCATCCGGGATCGTAAAGGGGAGCATCTGCAGCTTGTGGAAACCATGCGAAGCCAGGGTTTTATTCGCTTGCGGGTCGACGGCACCGTCTATGACATTGACGACATTCCGGAGCTGGACAAGAAGCGCAAACATCAGATTGATGTGGTGGTTGATCGTTTCAAGGTCAAGCCGGGGCTTGAGCAGCGCCTCGCGGAAAGTTTTGAGACCGCGCTGGGGCTGGCTGACGGCATTGCTCTGGTTGCTCCCATGAGCGGCGACGGTGAAGATCATACCTATTCGGCTCGTTACGCCTGCAACCAGTGCGGGTACTCGCTGAGCGAACTGGAACCGCGGCTGTTCTCCTTCAACAACCCGGCGGGTGCATGTCCGACGTGCGACGGTCTTGGGGTCAAACAGTTCTTTGATCAGGAAAAGATTGTCCAGCACCCGGAAGCCACCCTCGCCGCCGGTGCCATCAAAGGCTGGGATAGACGTGCGGTCTACTACTTCCAGATGCTGACCAGTGTTGCCGAGCACTATGGCATTGACCTGGAAACGCCCTGGGTCGACTTGCCCGATGGTTTTAAAGACACCCTGCTCCATGGTTCCGGATCGGATGACATCCCCTTTCGCTACGTCAATTCCCGCGGGCATATCATGGAGAAGGCACACTCGTTTGAAGGCATCCTCCCCAATCTTGAGCGACGCTATCGCGAGACCGACTCCCAAAGCATGCGGGAAGAGCTGGCGCGAAATCTGAGCACTCAGCCCTGCAAGGTCTGCCGTGGCTCCAGGTTGCGACGAAGCGCCCGACACGTCTTTGTCGAAGAGCGCAATATTTCTGATGTCACTCACCTTCCGGTGGGTGAAGCCCACGATTACTTTGAAGCCCTCGCCCTGCCCGGCCGCCGAGGCGAGATCGCAGAAAAAATTCTGAAAGAAGTGCGCCAGCGGCTGCAGTTTCTGGTCAATGTCGGCCTGGAGTACCTGACCCTTGAACGGAGCGCCGACACGCTCTCCGGCGGCGAGGCTCAGCGAATTCGCCTGGCCAGCCAGATCGGGGCGGGCCTCGTAGGGGTGATGTACATTCTCGACGAACCCTCGATTGGCCTGCACCAGCGCGACAACGATCGCCTACTGGGAACACTCACCCATCTGCGGGATCTCGGCAACACCGTCATTGTGGTAGAGCACGACGAGGAAGCCATCCGTGCCGCCGACCACGTTATTGACATCGGCCCGGGTGCCGGCGTGCACGGCGGCCAGATCATTGCCCGGGGCACACCGGATCAGATCATCAGCAACCCGGATTCATTAACCGGCCAATACCTGAACGGGACACAGGCCATCGCTATCCCGGCGGAAAGAAACACGGGTAACGGTAAGCAACTCACGCTTACCGGGGCCAGCGGAAACAATCTTCAGGATGTCACACTGACCATCCCCCTGGGCGTGATGACCTGCGTCACCGGCGTGTCCGGTTCCGGCAAATCCACGCTGATCAATGGCACCCTCTATCCCGTCGCCGCCGCCAAACTGAACAAAGCGACCAGTCTGACTCATGCCCCTTACGATAAGCTCAACGGGCTTGATCAGCTCGATAAGGTCATCGACATTGATCAAAGCCCCATAGGCCGCACGCCGCGTTCCAACCCTGCCACCTACACCGGACTTTTCACTCCGATCCGTGAGCTGTTTGCCGGCACTCAGGAAGCCCGCTCACGGGGCTACAAGCCCGGCCGGTTCAGCTTCAATGTGAAGGGCGGACGCTGCGAAGCCTGCCAGGGTGACGGGGTGATCAAGGTGGAGATGCACTTCCTGCCGGACGTATACGTACCCTGCGATGTGTGCAAGGCCAAGCGATACAACAGGGAAACCCTGGAAGTCCGCTACAAGGGCAAAAATATCCACGAAGTACTGGAAATGACGGTCGAAGAAGGTCGCGAATTCTTCGATCCGGTTCCCTTTCTGGCACGCAAGCTACAGACCCTGATCGACGTGGGCCTGTCCTACATCCGCCTGGGGCAAAGTGCCGTGACCCTGTCAGGCGGGGAAGCCCAGCGGGTCAAATTGGCGAAGGAGCTGTCAAAACGCGACACCGGCAAGACGCTGTATATCCTGGATGAGCCGACCACCGGTCTGCACTTCTATGACATCCAGCAGTTGCTGAACGTACTCCAACGGCTCCGCGACCACGGCAATACCATCATCGTGATCGAGCACAACCTCGATGTCATTAAAACGGCGGACTGGATTGTCGATCTCGGGCCGGAAGGGGGCTCCGGTGGCGGACACATCATCGCCGAAGGCACACCGGAAGAAGTGGCTGACAGCCCCACGTCACACACCGGGCGATACCTGAAAACCATGCTGGAAAAATAGTGCAGGCATAAAAAAACCGGAGGTCGCCCTCCGGTTTTTTTGAACCACTCCGAAGTATTTACTCTTCGTCGTCGTCCATTTCCTCTGCTTCGATATCAACAGGGCGGCCAACCAGCTCAACAAATGCCATCGGGGCATTGTCGCCAGCACGGAAACCGCACTTCAGAATTCGAAGGTAACCACCCGGACGCTCGTTATAACGGGGACCAAGCTCATTAAACAGCTTGGCAACCGCTGCATCGCTACGCAGGCGTGAAAACGCCAGACGACGATTCGCGACCGAATCATTCTTTGAGAGCGTGATCAAAGGCTCTGCTACACGACGAAGCTCTTTGGCTTTCGGCAGCGTTGTCTTGATCAGCTCGTGTTCAACCAGTGACGCAGTCATGTTACGGAACATGGCCTTGCGATGCGCACTGGTCC
>NZ_JBBDSR010000056.1:0-34790 GCF_040904845.1 Marinobacter sp.
CGGAGAGAAGCGCACATGGATGTGCTCGTAGCGGTTTTTGGGAGGGGCTTCCCACCACTCGCCAAACTCCAGGCCATAGACGAATGCGATCCGAACCTTAAAACAACTGCGAACTAACAGGCACCCCACGCAAAGAGTTGGGATAAGCCTCAACAATCTCGACGTCGATAAAGTTGCCCACGATCTTCGGGCTCTCATGCCGGAAATTCACTATCCGATTGTTCTCCGTGCGCCCCGCATACTCCCCTGGGTCTTTCTTTGACAGCCCGGTCACCAGAATCCGCTGCGTGGAACCGACCATCTTACGGCTGATATCCATCACGTTCTGGTTCAGCCGATCCTGAAGAATGCTCAGGCGCTGCTTCTTCACCTCCATCGGCGTGTCATCCGGCAAATCGGATGCCGGAGTTCCGGGCCGGGCGCTGTAGATGAAGCTGAAGGACATATCGAAGCCGATGTCATTGATCAGCTTCATGGTGTCTTCGAAATCTTTTTCGGTTTCACCCGGGAACCCGATAATGAAGTCCGAGGAGAAGCTGATGTCCGGCCGGATCTTGCGCAGACGGCGAAGCTTGGACTTGTACTCTAGCGCTGTATGGCCGCGCTTCATGGCGGCCAGAATGCGATCCGAGCCACTTTGCACGGGTAAGTGCAGGTGGTTGACCAGTTCCGGGACCTGCTCGTAGACGTCGATCAGGGCGTCGGTGAATTCCACTGGATGCGAGGTGGTGTAACGGATGCGGTCTATGCCATCGATGGTGGCAATCAGGGTGATCAACTCTGCCAGGTCCATGGTGTCGCCATCGTGGGTATCGCCACGGTAGGCATTCACGTTCTGGCCGAGCAGGTTTACCTCGCGTACACCCTGGCTGGCCAGGTGCGCCACTTCCGCGATCACGTCATCCGCCGGGCGACTGACTTCCTCGCCTCGGGTATAAGGCACCACGCAGAAGGTGCAGTATTTGCTGCAGCCTTCCATGATGGACACGAATGCAGACGGCCCGTTGGCACCTGGATCTGGCAGGTTGTCGAATTTCTCGATTTCGGGGAAGCTGACGTCCACGACGCCAACGCCATTACCTTTGGCGCGCACTTCAGTAATCATGTCCGGCAGGCGGTGTAGGGTCTGCGGACCGAACACCATGTCCACGTAAGGGGCGCGATCAAGAATGGCCTGGCCTTCCTGGCTGGCGACGCAACCGCCCACGCCGATAATCAGTTCCGGCTTCGTGTTTTTGAGCTTTTTCCAGCGGCCGAGCTGGTGAAACACTTTCTCCTGGGCTTTTTCCCGAATGGAGCAGGTGTTCAGCAGCAGGATGTCGGCGTCGTCAGGGGTGTCCGTCATCTCGACGGTTTCGCCCGTCTTGAGCAGGTCTGCCATGCGGGCAGAATCGTACTCGTTCATCTGACAGCCGTGGGTTTTGATGTACAGCTTCTTGGCCATGAGTCTCACGATATCTGGTGTGTTGGCGCCGGGGTGGTGGAGAGCGCTGGCAAAAATGGACTGTGTAGTATAACGGGGTGGCTAAACTTCAACCACCGTTGTCTCGGTATTCCTCATCAAGCTCTGCGCTATTCTTCCCGCGCCTCCAGGTAACGCTGCAACTGCTCTCGCAGCGCCTTCGGCAGCCGAGTTATGGTCAGCGCATCTTTGTCGCGATCGTAGTAGATCGCCTGGTTCACCAGATCCGATGAGAATGACACGCTCATGCCGCCGCCGGAGCCGGCAATGCGCACCAGTTTTTTCACCTTGCGATGGTCCGGGTGCAGCACGCCACTTTCAGGCATTTCAGCGGTCTGGGAGGCAAATTCCTTGAAACGTTCTGGTTGATTTTCATCCAGGTAGCCGGACAACGCTTCTATAGCCACTGGTTCACCCAGCGCATGCTGTTCCTTGCAGAATTCATAGGCACGGGTACGAACTTTGCCGGCCTCTTCCGGTTCGGAGGATTTTGCAAACGCCTCCACGGCATCCAGGAAGGTGAGCGTTTCTTTTTCCACATCGACCTGGTTGGTGAAGCCGCACAGCTTGATGAACAGGTCCCCGCCTTCGCCGGTGCCACGGGCATGGACCAGTGTCAGGTAATTCTCGCCGGGGTTCTCACCGCGCCAGTCGTCCAGTTCGATGCGTACCGCCAGGTTCAGGCGGGAGAGGCTCAGGATGTCTGTGGCGTCGAGGGTCTGTTTGGCGTCGAAGCGCATGGCACTGTCGTTTTCCATCACCAGCAGGTAAACCACTTCGGAATCGGCCAGTGCTTCGTGCACCATCATCAGGTGCCCCTCAAACTCCTCCTGGGCACCGTTCAATAACTCCTGCCATTGTCCGAACAGGCGATCAGTGAGCGAAGTGAAGGATTGTTTGTCGTCCAGGTAGTCCTTCAGCCAGCTGCTCAGCGGGCTTTCGCCGATGTCATCGGTGAAGCGGCCGTATTTCTTGCCGGGTTTGCTGTTGAATAGCCGCTTCATTTGCTTGTGAAGGGCCTCGTAGTCGCCGCCGGGTTCGGTCAGGGCGTCACCCGGGCGTATACGTGCCGGTTGCCCTGGCTGGTACTGGTTGGCAAAGAGAGTACGAAGCTGCTTGATGGCCATGAAAACGCTTTTCCCAGGTTGGTATACAAAACAAACAAAGCCCTGAAGGCTGTACCTTCAGGGCTTTGCATTGTACCGGTTTTAGTGGCTTCTTGAATGTCGGGTTACGCTGCGCTAACCCGACCTACAAAACCTTTGCATTGTGCCGGTTTTCGGGGCCTGATGAATTGTCGGATTACGCTGCGCTAATCCGACCTACGATAAGGCCCTGTATGCCTGTAGGTCGGATTAGCCAAAGGCGTAATCCGACGGGGGGCTCCACACAGTCCAGGCCTCAGATCCGTTTGTTGCGCACCAGATCCTGCACCAGTTCATGCACCGCAGCGGGAATCTCTTCATCGCTGTCGGCTGAGACTGCAGCGCTGGCTACATCCGTGCCCAGATTCACGGCAATGGCAATCAGCCCGTGAGCTGACAGCAATTGAGCCGTGCGGCGACGATCATCCGGGCCACCAGCATTGTCTTCACTCAGCACCACCGCCGTTTTGCCTTGATCAAACAACGAGCGTTCCACCGCGAGGGCCAGAGCCTGCGCCTTTTTGCCGCCACAGGCGACGATGGCAGGCTTCTGGGCCAGTCGCCGAGCCCGCTCTTCCACGGTGACCGGTTCCAGGGATTCCACATCGCTGGCGGTGCCGGCAATCATGCCCGCGCCAATGGTCACGTTCGTTAGCCGGTCGATCACAATGAAGCTGCCGGTGGCGTGATTGCGCGGGTAGGCGTCAAACGCCACGGGCTGACTCAGGGTCAGTTCACACAAACCGATCTCGTTGACCTGGAGCGCAGCGGGGTTGGCATTCTGCTCCAGCGTGTTTACGTCGGTCTGATGGTGAATTTTCTTGACTGTGGCCGAGGTGAATGTCGGGCCGAGCTTGATGTCATACAGCCGCCCGGTTTCCAGCGGTGCGTCCATCATCCAGACGATATTGGCGTTGAAGCGGTTACCCACCTCTGGCTCGTCATCTGGCTTGACCAGCATGTCACCACGGCTGACGTCGATTTCATCGGTCAGGGTCAGAGTCACGGCCTGGTCGATATAGCCTTCTTCGACATTGCCTTCGAAGGTGACAACGTCCTTCACCGTGCTGGTCCGGCGTGAGGGCAGGGCCATGATCGGGTCACCCGGGCGTATAACGCCTGAGGCAATGGTGCCGCAGAAACCACGGAAGTTCAGGTTGGGGCGGTTGACGTACTGCACCGGGAAGCGGAAGTGTTCCAGGTTCTTGTCACGGGAGACTTCCACCGTCTCCAGGATTTCCATCAGCGGTTGGCCGGTAAACCAGGGCGTGCTTTCGCTCCGATTGACCACGTTGTCGCCTTCCAGCGCCGAAATTGGCACGAAGCGGATATCCTTCAGGCCGAGTTTGCTGGCGAAAGCCAGGTACTCGTCCTTGATCTCGTTAAAGCGCTCTTCGCTGAAATCCACCAGATCCATCTTGTTGATAGCAACCACGACATGGCGGATGCCCAGCAGCGATGCGATGTACGAATGACGGCGGGTCTGGGTCAGTACGCCGTGGCGGGCGTCAATCATCAGAATCGCCAACTGCGCCGTTGAGGCACCGGTGGCCATATTGCGCGTGTACTGCTCGTGGCCCGGGGTGTCGGCAATGATGAACTTACGTTTATCCGTGGAGAAATAGCGGTAGGCCACATCGATGGTGATGCCCTGTTCGCGCTCCGCCTGCAGGCCGTCCACCAGCAGGGCCAGGTCCAGCTTCTCACCGGTCGTGCCCATTTTGGCACTGTCGGTTTTCAGGCTGGCCATGTGATCTTCATAGATCATTTTGGTGTCGTGCAGCAGGCGACCGATCAGGGTGCTTTTGCCGTCGTCGACGCTGCCGCAGGTCAGCAGGCGCAGCAGTTCCTTGTTCTCGTGTTGCTTCAGGTAGGCCTGAATGTCTTCGGCGATCAGATCAGACTGGTGTGACATCTTAGAAGTACCCTTCCCGCTTTTTCTGTTCCATGGAACCGGCTGAATCGTGGTCAATCACTCGACCCTGGCGCTCGGAGCTGGTGGCCAATAGCATTTCCTGGATGATGTCAGGCAGCGTGGCGGCCTCGGATTCGATGGCACCGGTGAGGGGGTAGCAGCCCAGTGTGCGGAAGCGGATGGATTTCATCATCGGCTTCTCGCCTTCCTTTAGCGGCATGCGATCGTCGTCTACCATGATCAGTGTGCCGTCCCGTTCAACCACCGGGCGAACCGCGGAGTAATACAGCGGCACAATCTCGATGTTCTCCAGGTAGATGTACTGCCAGATATCCAGCTCGGTCCAGTTGGACAGCGGGAACACGCGAATGCTCTCACCTTTGTTGATCTTGCCGTTGTAGGTGTTCCAGAGTTCCGGACGCTGGTTCTTCGGGTCCCAGCGATGGTACTCATCGCGGAACGAATACACTCGCTCCTTGGCGCGGGATTTTTCTTCATCCCGGCGGGCGCCGCCGAAGGCTGCGTCGAATTTGTACTTGTCCAGGGCCTGCTTCAGAGCCTGGGTTTTCATCACGTCGGTGTGCTTGGCACTGCCGTGGGTGAAGGGGCCGATGCCCTGCCTGATACCGTCTTCATTCTTGTGAACGATCAGGTCCAGGCCGTATTCTTTCACCTTGCGGTCCCGGAAGTCGATCATGTCGCGGAACTTCCAGGTGGTGTCCACGTGCATCAGTGGAAACGGGGGCGTGCCGGGATAGAACGCTTTGCGCGCCAGGTGCAGCATGACCGCTGAATCCTTACCAATGGAGTAGAGCATGACCGGGTTATCAAACTCGGCTGCGACCTCCCGTATGATGTGGATACTTTCAGCTTCCAGCTGCTTGAGATGGGTGAGGTTGTATGTGGTCATTGTGATCTGTTGCCGCCTTGCGTGCCGGATGGGCTTTGCGTGTGAATAGCACAATCATACCAGAGGCGATTAGGGTATAAGAAGGTGTCAGGCTAGAGTTTGCTGCTATAAGAATATATCGGGAGCATGTTCGCGGTTCTATAGGGCGGGCGTTCGCTGGCGTCAGGGTGTAGCGGCAGCCAGAAGCTTGCTGACGTAACGGTCTACGTATTCATAACCGTTGCCTTCGAACTCTAAAAATTGAATGCCGACCTGATATTCGTCCCGCGCGATGCGGCGCATGTGCACAATGTTGCCGTCGGCAATCACCAAGACCGGTTGGGTGGCAACCACGGGAACCGAAAACCGCGCTTTCACTGGGACCCAGTTTCCCGGTATCGGCGCTTTCTGGCCGGGTACCAGTTCCTGAACCAGCTCCTGGGTGCAGGAAATCATGATGCCAGTTCGTGAAATATTGGCGATCTTGCAATCAAGGGCGCTGCCGTCGCGTTTCTCGATGGTGACCTCGGCTGAGACACCTACTCGTTGCTGGTTACGAAGATTGTGCATTGAGGCCATTGGTTTCATTCTGATTCTTCTGACGTATTTTTTATTCAGGATGAATGTTTTGGTTGCTGGGTGCAATAGGCTTGCAATTCGCTATAACCAACTGAAAGTCTAGTTGTTTGATTAGTAAACAGCAAGATGTCTGTCGCTGATAGTGTCAGTTTTGTGACGCATTACCCCCCGAGCTTCTTAACAAGAATCTCGTTAAACAGCTTCGGGTTGCCCTGGCCTTTGGATGCCTTCATCAGCGGCCCCATGAAGCCGCCGAGCATCTTCTTGCGCTTTTTGGGATCCTCTTCATCCTGGTACTGGGTTACCTGGTCCGGCATGTCCGCAAGAACTTTATCGACCATCGCCTCCAGCGCGGCAGTGTCCGACACCTGCTTCAAGCCCTTGGCGTCGATGATGGCGTCGACGTTGTTGTTCTCGCCTGACCACAGGGCCTCAAACACCTTCTTGGCACCGGCTGAGGAAATGGTGTTGTCGGCAACCCGCACCACCAGATCACCCAGCTGGGTACCGGAGATGGGGGATTCGGCAACGGATTTTTCCTCGGCGTTCAGGCGGGCGGAGAATTCGCCCTGAATCCAGTTGGCGGTTAGCTTGGCGTCTTTGCCGTGGCTGATGGCTTCTTCGAAGAAAGCCGACAGTTGCGAATCACCGGCCAGCAGGCCGGCGTCGTAGTCATTCAGGCCGTACTGCTCCATAAAGCGCACCTTGCGAGCATCCGGCAGTTCCGGGAGCTGGCTGCGGGCGTTTTCGATGAATGCGTCATCGATTTCCACCGGCAACAGGTCAGGGCAGGGGAAGTAGCGGTAATCGTTGGCCTCTTCCTTGCTCCGCATGGAGCGGGATTCATCCCGGTCACCGTTGTACAGGCGGGTTTCCTGCACAATGGTGCCGCCGTCCTCCAGGACCTCCATCTGCCGCTCCACTTCGTGGGCGATGGCCTGTTCCATGAAACGGAAAGAGTTCAGGTTCTTGGTTTCGGTGCGGGTGCCCAGGGTTTCGGAGCCCTGTGGTTTCAGCGAGATGTTCACGTCAAACCGCATGGAGCCCTGAGACATGTTGCCGTCGCAGATGCCCAGCGACGTCACAATGCCATGCAGCTTTTTGGCAAACGCCACCGCTTCGTCCGCGTTGGTCATGTCCGGTTCGGTGACCACTTCGATCAGCGGCGTACCGGCACGGTTCAGGTCGATGCCGGTCATGCCATGGAAGTCTTCGTGTAACGACTTGCCGGCATCTTCTTCCAGATGGGCGTGGTGGATGCGCACGCGCTTGGTCTTGTTGCCGGCCAGGTCAAGGTCCACATAACCCGGGCCGACAATCGGCCGTTCCAGCTGGGTGGTCTGGTAGCCCTTGGGCAGGTCCGGGTAAAAGTAGTTCTTGCGCTCGAACACCGAGCGACGCTCGATCTCGGCATTCACCGCCAGGCCAAACATCACCGCGTAGCGGAACGCCTGCTCGTTCGGCACGGGCAGGGTGCCCGGCATGGCCAAATCAACAGCGTTGGCCTGGGTGTTGGGCTCGGCCCCGTAGGCGGTGCTGGAGCCGGAAAAGATCTTGGTTTGGGTGGCGAGCTGAACGTGAATTTCCAGCCCGATCACAACGTCCCACTGCATAATCATTCTCCTGTATCGGGCTTATTGCGGTTCGCGCTGGTGCCAGTCGGTCACCTGCTGGAATTGATGGGCGGCGTTGAGCAAGCGGGCCTCGGAGAAGTAATCCCCGATAATCTGCAGACCCACTGGCAGTCCACCCACAAAACCCGCCGGTACCGACATCGCCGGGATGCCCGCCAAATTGATCGCCACGGTAAACACGTCCTCCAGGTACATGGTGACCGGGTCGTTGGACTTCTCGCCCTGAACAAAGGCCGGGGAGGGTGTGGTTGGGCTCATCAGCACATCCACTTCCTTGAAGGCGTTGATGAAGTCCTGCTGGATCAGTCTGCGTACTTTTTGGGCTTTCAGGTAATAGGCATCAAAATAACCGGCAGACAGCGCGTAGGTGCCCACCATAATCCGTCGCTTTACCTCGGCACCGAAGCCCTCTGCCCGGGTGCGGGTGTACATGTCCATCAGGTCTTTCGGATCTTCGCAGCGGTAGCCATAGCGAGCACCGTCAAAACGGGACAGGTTGGCAGAGGCTTCGGCGGGGGCCACCACATAATAAGCAGCAATCGCCAGCTTGGCGTTCGGCAAGGACACGTCTTTTACCGTCGCGCCGAGCTTTTCATATTCCTTCACCGCGTTGCGAATCTGCTGCTCCATGGCGGGGCTGAGCTGGTCACTGAAATATTCTTTTGGCAGCCCTATGCGCAGGCCTTTTAAAGGTTCGTTCAACGTGGCGGTGTAATCCGGCACCTGCCGGTCCACCGAAGTGGAATCTTTTGGGTCGAAGCCGGCCATCACATTCAGCATCAGCGCGTTGTCCTCGGCCGTCCGTGCCATGGCACCGCCCTGATCGAGGCTGGAGGCGAACGCGATCATGCCGTAACGGGACACCCGGCCATAGGTCGGTTTCAGGCCGGTCACACCACATAATGCTGCCGGCTGGCGGATAGAGCCGCCGGTATCCGTTGCTGTCGCCGCTGGCACCAGCCGTGCAGCGACGGCTGCGGCAGAACCGCCAGAGGAGCCGCCGGGCACCCGCTTGTCGCCACTGCCTGCTCCCCAGGGATTGGTGGTCGCGCCAAAATAGCTGGACTCGGTAGACGACCCCATGGCGAACTCATCCATGTTGGTCTTGCCCAGGCAAACCGCACCGGCCTTGCGGAAATTCTGCGTGACCGTCGCATCGTAAGGCGGAACAAAATTCTCCAGCATCCTCGAACCGCAAGTCGTGCGTACGCCGCTGGTGCAAAAAATGTCCTTATGAGCGAATGGCACGCCGGTCCAGGGTGTTGCCTTGCCAGTCGCGCGCTGCTCATCCGCGGACTTGGCGTCTGCCAGGGCCTGCTCTTCAGTGACCGTAATAAAGCTGTTGAACTGGCCGTCTTCCCGCTGGATGCGGTCAAGAAACTGCCGGGTCAGCTCAACACTGGAAATCTTGCCGCTTTCCAGCTCTCGGGAAAGCTCTGCTACCGATTTGTTATGCATGTTACGTCCTGCTTACGTCGCTGTTCGTCCGATCGCTCAATGCTCTTTGTTCACTCTATGACCCGGGGCACCAGGTACAGACCGTTCTCGGTTGCCGGCGCGATGGCCTGGAAAGCGTCCCGCTGGTTGGTCTCTGTTACTTCATCGGTACGCAGGCGTTGCACCGCATCCAGTGGGTGGGCCAGGGGCTCCACATTGGCGGTGTCGGCTGCCGCAAGTTGGTCGACCAGGTCCAGAATGTTGCCCAGGTCCTTCTCAAGCGCCGAAACCTGCGCCTCATCCACGCGAATGCGCGCGAGCACGGCGACTTTCTCAATGTCCTTGCGGGAAATGGTCACATTGCCTCCCAGAAATATGAAGTTTCAGTAATTTAAAAGCCAGATCAAGGCCAGTTGAAGTTTTGCATGGGTTCGAGGGTGCTTGAGAGACGGCTTTCCAAAACTGTGCGGAGCCGTGGATGGCGGAGCTCAAGCGCCACATGGATGTGCTCGAGCGTGTTTTGGAAAGCCGTCTCTCAAGTGCCCAAACACCCAAGCCCTGAACCCACGTCAAAAAATGAAAGCGATATGGTAACAGATTCCGCCAACAGCGGGAGGGTGTGGCTTTTTGTGGCAAAGTGTTAACGGACAGGCTCACGGCCTGATCATGCCTTGCCTGCCGGGGTGCTCGCTGCTAAAGTTGCCGCATCATTTTAGCGACTGCAACTCTCAGGTTGAAACTACACGAATGTTGAAAAGACTCCGAGGATTATTCTCCAGCGACCTGTCCATCGACCTGGGCACCGCCAACACCCTTATCTACGTGCGTGAACGCGGTATCGTACTGAACGAGCCTTCTGTTGTAGCCATTCGCACCGCCGGCTCCCAGAAAATGGTTGCCGCGGTTGGCTCAGAGGCCAAGCGGATGCTGGGTCGCACCCCCGGGAACATCACCGCCATCCGCCCCATGAAAGACGGCGTGATCGCCGACTTCGTGGTGACCGAGAAAATGCTGCAGCACTTCATTCATAAAGTGCACGAAAACAGCTTCATCACCCCGAGCCCGCGAGTACTGGTTTGCGTGCCGAGCAAGTCCACCCAGGTCGAGCGCAAAGCCATCCGCGAATCCGCCCTTGGCGCCGGTGCCCGCGAAGTCTTCCTGATCGAAGAGCCCATGGCCGCCGCTATTGGTGCCGGCCTGCCGGTGGAAGAAGCCAGCGGCTCGATGATCGTCGATATCGGCGGCGGTACCACCGAAATTGCCATCATCTCTCTCAACGGCATTGTCTACGCCGAGTCGGTTCGGGTAGGGGGCGACAAATTTGACGAAGCCATCGTCACTTACGTGCGCCGCAACTACGGCAGCCTGATCGGCGATTCTACCGCCGAGCGCATCAAGCATGAAGTCGGCTGTGCCTACGAAGGCCTCGACATCCGCGAAATTGACGTGCGCGGCCGCAACCTGGCCGAAGGTGTGCCCAGAGCTTTTACTCTGAACAGCGAAGAAATTCTCGACGCGCTGCAGGAGTCGCTGGCACAGATCGTTCAGACAGTGAAAAGCGCTCTGGAGCAGTCCCCGCCCGAGCTGGCTTCTGATATCGCCGAGCGTGGAATCGTTCTGACCGGTGGCGGTGCTCTGCTGCGCGGGCTGGACAAGCTGATCAGTGAAGAAACCGGCCTGCCGGTGATCATTGCTGAAGACCCGCTGACCTGTGTCGCGCGCGGCGGTGGCAAGGCGCTGGAAGTGATTGACCGGGGTGGCATTGGAATGTTTTCCCAGGAGGGGTAACCCCGTGGTACCGGCAGTATGCCTGACACCCGCTCGTCCCCGACCGCCGCAAGTGCCCTGCCACTGCGGCGGTTGTCGTATCTGCCCAAGCGCCATGGGCGGGAGGACCCGCCATTAAAACCATCTTCGTGCAGGGCCCCGTTCCCGGTTTAAGGCTGTTGCTGATCGTTGTGATTTCAGCCGTCATGATCGTTTCGGACGCCCGCTTTGATAAACTGACGCCCGTGCGCAGCGTGATCGGCACAGGGATGGCTCCCATCCATTGGCTGGGTAATGCGCCCTCGGAAGTGGAGCACTGGGTTGCCGGATTGTTTACTACCCGTGAAGACCTGCGGGCCGAAAACGAAGATCTCCGGGCCCGCATGCTGATCCTCGAGCGCCGTGCGCTGAAATACGCCGCGCTGGCTTCTGAGAACAACGAACTGCGCCGGTTGATGAATTCATCGGACGTGCTCGATGACCGAGTGATTGTGGGTGAAATCGTAAGCGTTTCTCCAGATCCGTTTTCCCACGAAGTGGTCATCAACAAGGGCAGTCGCGACGGGGTAACGGTTGGCCAGGCTATTCTGGATGCCAACGGCCTGATGGGTCAGGTCCAGCAAACCAGTAGCTTTACGTCCCGGATATTGCTGGTATCAGACAGCAGTCACGCGGTGCCGGTGGAAGTGGTTCGTAACGGGCTGCGGGCCATCCTTCTGGGTAACGGCGATATTAACTCCCTGGAATTGGTTCACGTACCTGATACGGCGGATGTTCGCGAAGGCGATCTTCTGGTCAGTTCGGGGCTTGGTGGGCGGTTTCCAAAAGGGTATCCGGTGGCGGAAGTGGCCGAAATCACCAAGGAGTCCGGCGAGCCTTTCGTCAACATCGAGGCCACCCCGAAAGCCAGGCTCAATCAGAGCCGGCTGGTTCTGGTGGTGTTCTCGCCAGAGGGTGATCCCGATAAAGACGGTAACATGCACGGCCAGGATGACTCTGCGGTCAATATTGGTCTCGAGCCTGACGCGGACGAGGTGCGCTGATGTTATCGGTAATCAGTTATCCGGTGTTTGCACTGAGCGCTGTTCTGGCGCTGGTGTTGAGTATTGCCCTGTTCCCGCTGGGGTGGTTTGAATTTCGCCCGGAGTGGCTTGGGTTGGTGGTTTTCTACTGGACATTCAGGGCTCCTGCCCAGTTCGGCATCCTGCTGGCCTGGTGCCTTGGCTTGCTGCTGGATGTGCTTGAAGCTACGCCATTGGGGGTGAATGGCGTGGCGATGGGGCTGCTTGCCTTTCTGGTACTGACTATCCACCAGCGCCTGCGCATGTACCCAATGCCTCAGCAGTGCCTGATGGTGTTTTTATTGTTGGGTATCAATCAGATGCTGGTGCATTTTCTCAAACAGATGCTCGGCGCAGACGATGCAGGGTTCAGCTACCTTTGGCCGGCCATTACCAGTGCAGTTGTCTGGCCCTTCCTCTGTGTCCTGCTGGACAACCTGAACCGAAAACTGGGATAGGAACGTCCCATGCTGTCTGTTGTTATGGCATTCAGGGACTTGGTGGTATTTTTGTGAACGAGATGCGGGGCAGTATACAGTTCGGTGGTAGGCATTAACTCGAAAGGAGCCACAATGAGTGAAGAAATTCTGATCAACGTTACCCCGGTCGAGACAAGGGTGGCTCTTGTCGAAAACGGCATGCTGCAGGAAGCCTACATCGAACGGACCAGCCGCAAAGGCATTGTGGGCAATATATACAAGGGCAAAGTGGTGCGAGTGTTGCCAGGCATGGAGGCCGCCTTTGTCGATATCGGCCTGGAACGTGCGGCGTTTATTCATGCCTCCGATGTGGTTAGCGGGCAATCCGCAGGCACCAGCAATGATATGCCGAAAGTGGTGCCGGACATTCGCACGCTCCTGCGGGAAGGTCAGTCACTGGTGGTTCAGGTCACCAAAGATCCCATTGGCACCAAAGGCGCGCGGCTTACCACCCAGTTGTCTATTCCGTCCCGCTACCTGGTTTTCATGCCTGGTATCTGCCACATCGGCATCTCTCAGCGCATCGAAGATGACAATGAGCGCCTGCGGCTGAAAGAGTTGGTCGACAGCGCCGCCAAGGAACAGACCGAAGTGCAGGGCGGTTACATCATCCGCACGGCAGCCGAAGCCGCGGCTGCAGAGGACCTGATTGGCGATATGAAATACCTGCATCGCTTGTGCCAGTCGATTTACGAGCGTATTGCACGGGTACAGGCACCTGCTGCGGTGTATCGGGATCTGCCGCTGTTTATCCGCACCATCCGTGATCTGGTCCGGCCTCAGACCGAAAAAGTCCGCATCGATAGCAAGGAGAGCTATCAGCGTGTGATGGAATTCGTGGAGGAGTTTGTCACCGAGTTTTCCGACAAGGTTGAGTATTACCCGGGTGAGCGCCCCATCTTCGACTTGTACTCCGTTGAGGATGAAATTCAGAAGGCCCTCAGCCGCAAAGTGCAGCTCAAATCCGGCGGCTATGTGATCATTGATCAGACCGAAGCAATGACCACCATCGACATCAACACCGGCGGGTTTGTCGGTCACCGCAATCTTGAAGAAACCATCTTCAAAACCAATCTGGAAGCGGCTCGCTCCATCAGTCGCCAACTGCGCCTGCGCAACCTCGGTGGCATCATCATCATTGATTTCATCGACATGGACGACCCTGAGCACAAGCGCCAGGTCCATCGGATGCTGGAAAAAATGCTGGAGCGAGACCACGCCAAGACCAAGATCACCGGCGTATCCGAGCTGGGGTTGGTGGAGATGACCCGCAAACGCACCACGGAAAGTCTCGGCCAGATTCTGTGCGAGCCATGCCCGGTGTGTGATGGTCGCGGATTTCTCAAAACCAGCGAGACGGTCTGCTACGAAGTCTTTCGTGAAATACTCCGGGTCAACCGCGCCTATGATGCAGAAAGCTATTTGGTCATGGCCTCCCAGAGCGTGGTGGACCGTCTGTTGGATGAAGAGTCAGACAACGTGGCGGACCTTGAAACCTTTATCGAAAAGGCCATCCGTTTCCAGGTTGAACCGTTTTATAGCCAGGAACAGTATGACGTGGTTCTTTTGTAGGCACCCATTATAGGCACCCATGCGCAACCAACAGGACCTGGATAATACGCCGGTCCGGCTGGCTTCCCGGCTGGCCGGGTTGGTGTGGTGGTTGTTATTGGTGGTGCTGGTTCTATTGGCGCTCTACGCCGGCATTGGGCGCCAACTGACCCAGAATATCGACAGTTTTCGCGACGATATCGAGCGCCGGCTGTCGGAAGAGCTGGGCCAGGACATCACCATCGGTTCGCTGAATGCCAGTTGGAACTGGCTTGACCCTTCCCTGGAAGCCCAGGATCTTCGTGTTCGCAACGCGCCGGGAGGTGACGTTGTCGGGTCCCTGCAGCACCTCCGGATACGCCTGGACACTCTGGCCTCGCTGTTTCGTTTCCGCATAGTGTTCGCCGACTTCGAGGCCGATGGCCTGGAAGTCACCCTGAACCAGACTCCCCGTGGCGATGTGTCCGTCGAAGGCGTGGACTTGCCAGACCCTGTCACCAACGATCTGCAGCGATGGCTGAATCTGGCAGGGGCCTGGCTGTCAGACCCCAGTGTTCGGATTACCCGGGTCAATCTGGGTATCCGTGACAACAACGACAAAGTCCGTTTCGTGGACATTCCGCAGTTGGATCTGGTCTACCGTCGGGGGCTGTTCATGGCCTCCGGCCGGGCGATGCAGGCGGGCACCACACAACAACTGGCCAGTTTCAGCCTGCTGGGCCAGCGCTTTTTCCGTGGCGGGTTCAATGGTCAGGTGTATGTAGACGTAAACTCTGGGCGTTTGTTCGATGGTTTGATCGATGAGTACGCCTGGCGGGATATCCGGGTGGAAGGGTTCGACCTCGGAGGGCAGGCCTGGCTCACATTCCGTGACGGCAGTCTGGAGCAGGCGACTGGCACCGTGGAGACGCCTTACCTGCAATTAGGCGTTGGCCGGCAATCCCTCGCGCCACTGGAAAATATCCGTGCCCGTTTTGGCTGGCGGCGCAGCGAAACCGCATTGACGGAGGCCATGCCGACTGATCTGGAAGCTCTGACCGGTGCCGGCGAGGTTCACCTTTCCAACCTTGAATGGACCTGGGATGACGACACAGTGTCGCCTTTCAGTTTGCGCATTCTGCAACAGGAAGACGGTGTCGGCCTCATTGCTGATAACGTCCCGCTGCGCCCACTGCGCCGGGTATTTTCCAATGCCGGGCTTTTGCCTCCCCTGGCCCGTGAAGCACTGGAAAAATATCGCCCGAGCGGAGAGCTGGACGATCTGCGTTTTCAGCTGAGCGATGGCACCAAAGACGGTTTTCGCCTGTCAGCGGTGCTGGATGACGTCACTGTGGCGGCAATTCAGGGCGCTCCGGGCGTGCAGGGTCTGGATGGTCGTTTGGTCATGACCGACCATCGTGGTTATGTGGATGTCGATAGCACAAACCTGACTCTGGATTTCCCCCAACTGTTCGGTGATAGCTGGTTGTTCTCCCGTTTTCAGGGCCGGGTTGCGTGGCAACTGGACGGCGCAATCACCCGGGTCTGGTCCGATCATCTTGCTATGGATTATGGCTCTCAGACTGCCCTGACCGGTGCATTTGACCTGCGGATGGATCGTGGCGGGGAGGACAACCTCAGCATGCAGGTGGGTGTGCGTGACGGGGATGCGACTATGATTGCGGACTTCGTGCCGGTGAAAGTAGTAGACCCGGACCTGTACCAATGGCTGACCACCGCCATTGCCGAGGCCAACATCACCGAAGGCGTTTACTACGGGCATGGGCAAATTGGTGCAAGTGCGCCGCAAGGGTCGTTCACCTCGTCCATGCGTTACCGGTTCGACAACGGGCGGGTGCGTTACCATGAACGCTGGCCCGAGGTTGAAAACGCACGCGGCGAGGTCGTCATTCACGACGGCCTGACGCGGGTGACGCTAGAGGCGGGGAACACCGGGCAGATCACTGTCGATGCTGGGGAAGTCACCGTGGTGCCCGGCGATGCGGGCACCAACCTCTCAGTGAACGCATCCGCCCGGGTGCCCGGTTCTGCCGTGGCTTACTGGATTGAAAACAGCCCGCTGGGCGAGATGGCTGGCACGGCCGGAGAACGTGTTGAATTTGAGGGCGACTATGCTCTGGACCTTGCCCTGGCGTTGCCCCTGAATGCTGGGGAACGGACGGGCACCGGAGGCGAGCCGGCCGTGGACGCAACGGTATCCACCACCAATGGCCGGGTCAGCTATCCCGATGCGGCCCTGGTATGGGAACAAGTGAGCGGGGAGCTGCGATACAGCACGGCGACCGGCTTTACGGGTGAGCCGTTCGAGGCCAGATTTATGGAAGACCCGGTTACGGTGGCTTTTGCCCAGGGTGCCTCTGGTGACACCCTTTCGATTAGCCAGCAAGGGCAGGCCACTTTCCCTGGATTATTTGAGCGCAGCGGGCTGGACAGCAACGTCTCTTTCGGCATGGACGGCGTGACCGATTACACCGCCACACTTGAGGTGTCATCCGATATGGCATCAACAGTGACGCTGACATCAAATCTGAAAGGTGTCTCCGTCAATTGGCCGGAACCGCTGGCGAAATCGGAGGGCGAAGAGACACCGCTGCGGATTACCATTGATCCAGACCAGGGCGGCAAGCTGGGTATTGCGGCAACCTGGGAGGATCGCCTTGCACTGGACCTGCTGCGGAGTGACAGTGGTGTCGATGTGAACATCCACCGGATATGGCTGGGTCGTCAGTTGTTAACGGACATTGATGTTTCCGCCAGCGATCTTGGCGACCGGTGGGCCATCAACACCCAGTCTGAGCGGGCAACCGGTCGTATTGTCGTGCCGGAAGGCGATGACGCCATCACTGTGGATTTTCAGAACCTGCACCTGTCACGGGACGGTGCGGATGAAAAGGATGAAGCCGAACAGCTGAGTGTTGCCGAGCAGTTGGAAGCGTTCCGGGCTCTGGACATTGGCCGATGGCCGGACGTAGACGTGCGCATTGCCGAACTGACGATGAACGATGACGCCCTCGGCGCGTGGTCGTTCCTGTTACGGCCAGAGCTTGACCGCCTGGGCGTGGAGCAGATCGAAGGCCAGCTCAACTCCCTGAACCTGACCGGTCAGATGATCTGGAATATTGCCGGCAATCGTGAGTTGACGCGATTTGCCGGCGAGATTAAAGGTGGCACACTGGGAGACTTGGGGCATTTTTTCGGTGCCGACATCCCGCTACGTAATGAAGAAACGGCCATTCAGCTGGATCTGGAGTGGCCGGGCCGCCCGAATGAGTTCGGTATGGAAGAACTGAACGGTTCAGCCAGCCTGAGGCTGGACGAGGGCGTGATTCTCGAGCGGAATAATACCGCCCAGCTGTTTCGGGTCTTCAACCTGCTGAATTCGGACACACTCTGGCGAAGACTGAAGCTGGATTTTTCGGATCTGTATGAAGCCGGTGTGGCGTTTGACGCGATCTCTGGCAAGGCCACCATCACCGATGGGTTGCTCCGCTGGGACCCGGAATTGCAGGTGGTTGGGCCGTCAGGCGCGTTCAAGCTGTCCGGTGTCACGGACATGGCTACGGAAACCCTCGACATGCAGTTGGTCGTGGTGATTCCGCTTACCCAGAACCTGCCGCTGGCTGCCTTGCTGATGGGTGCCGGAGCACCGATTGGCGGTGCCTTGTTCGTGCTGGACAAAATTCTTGGCGATCCGTTGAGCAAACTGACCAGTGCAACTTATAGTGTTAACGGAACCTGGGACGAGCCGGATGTCGATTTGCGCGGGGTTTTTGGCAACGGCGAGTAAACAGGGTTCTGAAGGCATTTATCCCATCGGAGGCATCCATGAACAGTAACCTCACCGACACCGTTGCCGCCATCCAGATGGTGAGCACCCATGATCTTCAGTCGAACCTTGACGAAGCCGCCCGGCTGCTGGCCGAGGCGTCCGAAGAGGGTGCT
The DNA here is from genome assembly GCF_040904845.1 of Marinobacter sp. Classification (GTDB taxonomy): domain Bacteria; phylum Pseudomonadota; class Gammaproteobacteria; order Pseudomonadales; family Oleiphilaceae; genus Marinobacter. Next base: position 17,862 of record NZ_JBBDSR010000056.1, read on the forward strand.
TCGGTAGCGGTATTGCCGGAGAATTTCGCCGTACTGGCGACGTCGAAAATGCGGCCGTGCGGGCTGCAGGAAGCCTCCGACGAACCGGTCATCCGACGCTTTCTGGCCAACCAGGCCCGTACCCATGGTCTTTGGATTGTGGGAGGCTCACTGCCGCTGGCAAGTCGCCCCGACGGCTCGATGGTTGACGAGCGAGTGCGCGCCACCTGCCTGGTTTTTGATGATCAGGGCCATGAGGTGAGCCGTTATGACAAAATCCATTTGTTTGATGCCATGGTCGAAGATGCCCATGGTCAGTATCGGGAGTCTGATACCTTTGAACCGGGTGACGCCGTGATGACGGTACAAACGCCCGCGGGGTTGCTGGGGTTGGCCATCTGTTACGATCTCCGGTTTCCGGAACTGTTCCGGGCCTTGCGGGATAAAGGCGCTGAGTGGGTATGCCTGCCAAGTGCGTTTACCTGGCAGACGGGCGATGCCCACTGGCACGCGCTGATTCGAGCCAGGGCCATCGAAAATCAGGTTTGGGTCGTAGCGCCCGGGCAGGGTGGCCAGAACAGTGAGCGCCGCCGGACCTATGGCCACAGCCTGGTATGCGATCCCTGGGGCAAGGTGGTTGCTGAATTGCCCGAAGGCCCGGGCATTGTCACCGCGGCTCTGGACCGCAACCATCTTTCGAATGTGCGAAGCCGTATGCCCGTATGGGAGCATCGACGTCTGACCGGAAAGTAGCGCGGGGAGGCTATGACACCTCGTCAATGCACTCGCGCAGGTAGCGGAACAGTTTTTTAGCCTGACCGGTGTTTTTCTGTTTGTCCAGATCCTTGCGTGCGTTGCGGGCGAGATTGCGAAGGTGCTGGATGTCCGCACCGGGACAATACGCGACGAATTCACCCACGGCGGAATCGCCCTCGCTAATCATTCGGTCACGCCAGCGTTCTGACAGGTGTTGGCGGCGGGTGTGCTCTTCGCTGCCAGCGTCAAAGGCATCAATGGCTCGCTTCAGGCCGTCGGGATCGTCTTCCTGGCGGATGACTTTGCCAATGAACTGCAGGTGCCGGCGTTTGGCCTCGTTCTGGCGTATGCGACGGGATTCCTCAATGGCCGCCCGCAGCGTGCTGCTGATGGTCAGTGTTTCGAGCTGGTCATTGCTCAGTTCCAGCATGCGTTTGCCGAGATTCTGAAGAGCGTGCATGTCACGCTTCATCTGGGACTTGCTGGGACCGAGGTATTCCGGCGTTTCGTTGTCGTCCTGATGATCTTTCATAGAGCTGCCTGTTTGTCGGATTACGCTTCGCTAACCCGACCTACGGTGGATACGCAATGGTTTGAGTAGGTCGGATTAGCGAAGCGTAATCCGACATCTGACTAAGCATAGAAAAGGGTGGCCAGGCCGAGGAAAGACATAAAGCCTACCACATCGGTCACCGTGGTCAGGATAACGCTGCCTGCCAGAGCCGGGTCAATATTGCGCGATTTGAGAAACAGTGGCAGTACGGTGCCGACCAGGGCCGCCGCCACCAGGTTGATAACCAGCGCGGCCGCAATGATGCCACCAATCAATAAGTCTTGGAACCAGAGCGTGGCGGCCGTTGCCACCACCGCAGCCCAGAGCAAACCATTCAGTATGCCGGCCACCAGTTCGCGGTTTAACAGCCAGCCGACGTTTGCGCCGCTGATCTGACCCACGGCCATGCCGCGAATCACCAGCGTGAGGGTCTGGCTGCCGGCAATCCCGCCCATGCTCGCAACAATAGGCATCAGGACCGCCAGGGCCACGACCTTGGCAATGGTTTCCTCAAACAATCCGATCACGGCAGACGCGGTAAACGCGGTGAGCAGGTTGATGCCCAGCCAGACAGCCCGCCGGCGGGTGGTTTTGAAAATAGGCGCGAAGGTGTCCTCGTCTTCATCCAGGCCGGCCATGCTCATCAGCGAGTGGTCCGCTTCCTCGCGGATAACGTCTACCACGTCATCGATGGTGATGCGGCCAAGCAGTCGGCCATCGTCATTCACCACCGGGGCCGAAATCAGATCGTAGCGTTCGAACAGGGTGGCGACCTTGGTGTCCGAGAGCGAGACCGGAACCGGCTCGATGTCGGTGTCCATGACTTCCCGCACGGTTGCCGCCGGATTGGACACCAGCATTTTGGTGATCGGCAGCATGCCGATAAATTCATCACGCCGGCTGACCACAATCAGGCTGTCGGTCATCGGCGGCAGGTTGCGATGGCGGCGGAGGTAGCGCAGTACAACGTCGATGCTGATTTCTGGCCGCACCGTGATGGTGTCGGTGTTCATCAGGCCGCCGGCGGTATCCTCAGGATAAGAGAGGACTTCCTCTACCCGCTGCCGGTCCTGCTCGTCCATGGTATCCAGAACTTCCTGGATAACCGTATCCGGCAACTGCTGCAGAAGGTCGGCCAGGTCATCGGACTCAAAGTTCTCGATGATGTCCGCCAGTTCCTGGGCGTTGAGCTGGCTGAGGAAATAACCACGGATATCGTCACTGAGGTAGGACAGCACCTCACCTTCGAGGTCCTTTTCCACCAGGTTCCAGAGCAGGGCGCGTTGGCGGGGTGGTGACGATTCCAGCAGGTGGGCGATATCACTGGGACTCAGGCCGCCGTTGAGGATGCGGGCAACCTGCTTCAGTGCGCCACTGTCCAGCGCTTCGCTGAGTGAACGAAGGCGCTGGCGGGCCTGGCTTTTTTCCAGAATATCGGTCATGAATCACCCACCGTCAGAAAACCCCCGCATTATAGCGAAGTTAGGCGCTAGAGGTGAGAAAGAGTTGTAGGTGAATATCGCAGACGGCTGGGCGTGGCCGGTTACTCACCTTCGCCGAAATAGTCATTGATCAGCTCGATCAACGACTCGATCGCGTCCTGCTCATCTGGCCCCTCGGCGCTCAGCTCTACCTCGGTGCCCTTGCTGGCCGCGAGCATCATGACCTGCATGATGTTTTTGGCGTCCACCTCGCGGCCTTTACCGCTGATCCGCACGACACTTTCATAGGCAGACGCTGTGGCCACCAGTTTGGCTGTCGCCCTGGCATGCAGCCCCAGCTTGTTGATGATGGTGACGTTACGGCGAATCATGGTAGTTCAGTTTTGCTCGCGGTTCTGCAGATGGGGCAGCTCGGTGTGCCTCACCTGAACGTTGTTATAGTTGGTGCGGAAGTAGCGACCAATCTGTTCACAGACGTAGACCGACCGATGCTGCCCGCCAGTGCAGCCAATGGAGATGGTCATGTAGCTGCGGTTACTGTCCGCGAACGAGGGCAGCCAGCTCTCCAGAAAGGCGGTAAGATCGTCCACCATCTTACGGGTCAGTGGCTCTTTTTCCAGGAATTCGATCACCGGTTGGTCAGTACCCACAAACTGGCGCAGGCTAGTGTCCCAGTAAGGGTTGGGCAGACAACGGACGTCGAACACATAATCGGAGTCCAGAGGCACGCCATGTTTGAACCCGAACGACTGGAACAGCAGGGCCAGCTCCTGATCCTTGCGTCCGACAACCCGCTGTTTGACCATGTCTCTGAGCTCGTACATCGACATCCCGGTGGTCTCAATATAGAGGTCAGACAGCTTTGCAAGCGGCTCCAGCAGTGTTTTCTCGTGGCTGATGGCTTCACGCAGCGATGTTTTGTCATCGCTCAGGGGGTGCTTGCGTCGGGTGGCGTGAAAGCGTTGCAGCAGAGATGGCTCGTCGGCATCGAGGTAGATGATTTCAACGGTAACGCCGGTTTCCTGCAACTGGTGATAAATGGTCTCGAAATTCGATAGCGCACCGGCCAGGTTACGGGCGTCGATACTGACTGCCATTTTTCGCAATCGCCCGGGCGAGGTGTTGTGGTCCGCCGCTTCTTTGGTCAGCGGAAACAGCAGGCCAATGGGCAGATTGTCGATGCAATAAAACCCCAGGTCTTCCAGCACATGCAGTGCGGTACTTTTACCTGAGCCGGACCTGCCGCTGACTATGATCAGTTTCATCGCCTGTTGCCTCTAAGGGAGAATGGTCAGCCGGTTTTATCGGTCATCCGGCTGAACAATGCCTGAGCATCGGTGCATTGCCTGAGTTGATCGCAAAAACCCCGGTCATTGAACTTCTCCGCGAGCTGGCTGAGCAGCTCAAGGTGCTCGCTGGTGGCTTCCTTGGGAACAATCAGGGCAAAAACCAGGTCCACCGGCTGGTTGTCGATGGCATCGAATCCGACACCCTCTTCCAGGGTCATCAGCACGCCTACCACATGATCCAACCCTTCCAGCCGGCAGTGGGGAATGGCAATGCCCTGGCCGATGCCGGTGCTGCCGAGCCGCTCCCGGGAGATCAGGTTGTTGAAAATCTGGGTGTCGCTGAGAATGGCATCCTGGTGGTTTACCCGTTCGGCAATAAATTCCAGAACCCGCTTTTTGCTGGACGCAGGAATCCGACAAAGCGTCAGCTCCGGCGAAAGAATGTTTTCAATGGTGAGGGGCGTGTCGCTCATGGATCGACTGTTATTCCGTAAAAAGTGCCGTAAAAAAAGGCTGCGGCACGTCCGCCGTGCCGCAGCTCGATTGTTTTGAACGCAAGGATAACCGTGTCTTAGCGGGCACCGTTGCCGTGCATGCGATCGACTGTCTTTTCCTTGTGTTTGAGGACCTGACGATCCAGCTTGTCGATCAGTGAGTCGATAGCGGCGTACATATCCTCATTTTCTGCCTTTGCGTGAATTTCACCACCGATGACGTGGAGGGTTGCCTCCGCAAGCTGGCGCACCTTCTCAACTTCCAGCGTAACCTGACAGTTGCTTATATGATCAAAGTGGCGCTCGAGCTTTTCAAACTTATCGGACACATAATCTTTCAGAGCGGGTGTCAATTCTACATGGTGGCCTGAAATATTGAGTTGCATAGGCGTCTCCTGTCGTCATCGTGCCGGGCCCTTTCACAGGCCGGCGGTGTGCCAGCGCATGTCTCCGCTGGCGGAATGCTCTCGGATCAAACCAGCCGCTTTCTTTCGTTCGATGGCGGAATGTGCATGGCCTCGCGATATTTCGCGACGGTCCGCCTGGCTACCTTGATGCCCTGTTCTCCTAGCATGGCTGCTATTTTGCTATCGCTCAATGGCTTTTTCGGAGTTTCTGTCGCAATCAGTTTTTTGATCATGGCGCGGATTGCGGTGGAAGAGCACTCTCCGCCCTCGTCGGTACTGACGTGACTGGAGAAAAAATACTTCAGTTCAAAGATGCCGCGAGGCGTATGCATGTATTTCTGGGTTGTCACCCGGGAGATGGTGGACTCGTGCATTTCCACGGCCTGGGCAATATCGGAGAGGATCAGTGGCTTCATCGCCTCTTCGCCGTGATCCAGGAAGCCTTGCTGGTGCTCAACAATCCGGGTGGACACTTTCAGCAGCGTTTCGTTGCGGCTCTGCAGACTTTTGATGAACCACTTGGCCTCCTGCAGCTGGTCACGCAAATAGGTGTTGTCAGCGCTGCTGTCTGCCCGTTTGATCATCGAAGCGTAGCTGGCGTTCACCCGAATGCGTGGCGCAATTTCAGGGTTCAGTTCCACACGCCAGCGGCCGTTGTGTTTGCGCACGATGACATCGGGAATGACGTAATCTGGCTCGGCATGGTCCACCGAATCCCCGGGCCGGGGGTTCAGACCAGTGATCAGTGCCAGCACATCCCGTAACTGATCTTCCTTCAGGCGGCTGCGCCGAAGTAGCTGGGCATAGTCGCGGTTGCCCAACAAATTGATGTAGTGGGTAATGACCAGTCGGGCCTGGGCCAGCCAGGGGGTCTCGGACGGCAGCTGGTTGAGCTGGATCAGCAGGCATTCCTGAAGATTCCGGGCAAACACGCCGGGCGGGTCAAAATGCTGCAGGCGATGCAGAACCGCCTCAACTTCGTCCAGTTCCAGCGGGTCTTCATCGGCGTCATCCGCTAACCCGGAATGGATGTCGTCAATGGGCGAGGTCAGATAGCCTCGTTCATCCACAGCATCCATCAAGGCGTGAGCAATAGCCTGATCCCGCTCGCTCAGGGGCGTCAGGTTGAGCTGCCACTCCAGATGGTCCTGAAGGGTTTCCGCCGGGGAGTTGCGAGTTTCGAAGTCGCTGTCGTTCTCGTCGTCATTGCGGGCTGCGGGCGCGGGAGCTGACTGGTAGATGTCATCCCAGGCGGTATCAACGGGCAGATCGTCCGGAATATTGTCGGGAATGTCGTTCTCTGAGGACCAGTCGGGGCCGTTCTCGGACTCATCCCAGTCACTGTTTGAGTCAGCGGTAGCCGCCGCCTCTTCTGCCTGCTCGGCGTTGTCGTTGTCCGATGTCGGGTTGTCACCCTCTGGCGCGTCATCGTCCTCAGGGGTTTCGAGCATGGGGTTGGAGTCCAACGCCTGCTGGATTTCCTGTTGAAGATCGAGTGTGGACAGCTGCAGAAGCCTGATCGCCTGTTGCAACTGGGGCGTCATGGTCAGGCTTTGACCCATTTTCAGCTGTAATGACGCTTTCATAACCATGGTTCAGGATCCGTCACCCGATAGCACCGGCTGTTAGTCAGTTTGCAAAAAAAACGATGTATGCTAGTCACTTGCCAGAACAAGCAAGTTCTTTGCCGAGTGTACTTACTTGTCAGCATCATGACAATTGAACCCGCCTGGACTCAAGGCCTTGCCGGGATTGGGCCACCCTCACAGCCGGAACTCGTTGCCAAGATAAACCTCTTTAACCTGCTGGTTGGCGAGGATTTCGCTGGAGTCTCCGGACGCAATGATGTGGCCGCCAGAAACGATGTAGGCGTTCTCGCAGATGTCGAGAGTTTCGCGCACGTTATGATCAGTGATCAGCACGCCAATGCCCTTGTCACGAAGGTGTCGAATGATCTGTTTGATGTCGCTGACGGAAATCGGGTCCACCCCTGCGAAGGGCTCGTCCAGCAGAATGAACGCCGGCTCCATGGCCAGTGCGCGGGCAATTTCCACGCGCCGTCGCTCACCACCAGACAGGGCCATACCCACGCTGTCGCGAATGTGGGTGATGTGGAACTCCTCTAAGAGTTCCTCCACCTTTGATTCGCGGTCCGCCTTGCTGAGGTCTTTGCGGGTTTCCAGAATCGCCATGATGTTGTCCCGCACGGTCAGTTTGCGAAAGACTGACGCTTCCTGGGGCAGGTAGCCAATGCCTTTGCGGGCGCGGCCATGCATGGGCAGAGGGGTGATGTCCTGGCTGTCGATGGTGACGCGACCGTTGTCAGCCGGCACCAGTCCTACGATCATGTAGAAGCACGTGGTTTTACCGGCCCCGTTGGGACCCAGTAGCCCGACAATCTCGCCACTGCGGATTTCCAGGGAGACGTCAATCACCACTTTTTTCTGCTTGTAGCTTTTTGCCAGATTACTGGCCCTGAGAACTGCCATTCGAATCCTGTCTGTTCTGGCCACTGCGTGGCTGGATGACGATTTCAACACGGCCGCTGCCGCCGCTGTCTTTCGCTGAACCTTCGGCGGTAACCACGCGCTCGACGCTATCATAATGAATGATATCGCCGCGGAACAGGTTATCACCCTGTTCGATCACCGCTTCTTTTTCAAAGGTGAGGCGGCTTTCGGGTGCGGAGTAGGTAATGTTGAGCGCGCGGGCATCGGTCTTACCTTCGCCTTCGCGGGCGGGCTGCTGATAATGGGCGGGCTGACCAGTCGCTTCAATACGCTGGAGACCGTTTTCATCACGGTAGAGAACCACCCGGTCTGCCGTGAGCTCGGTTTCTCCCTGAGTCATGATCACGTCACCGGTATAGGTGGCAATACCCTGGCCATCATCGAGGCGTGCGTTATCTGCGTTCACCGTAATCGGAATGTCGGAGTCCAGGTTGAAGGCTGCCGCAGAGCCTGCAAACCACAGGGCTGCCAGTGCAACGGTTATCTTACGGATTGGCTTGTTGGCCAGGCTCATAGCGTCCTTCCACTTGTGAATCGAGTTCAAGTATGCGGTCATCCATCCAGGCCTTCATGCCAATAGCCCGGGTGACGCTGAACGAATCGGTCAGTTTTACCGGCGCGTCTGTAAATACCGTCCGGCTGCTGTTGTCCAGCGTTAGCCTGGAAGTGGTGAGCGTGCCCTGGCGGTTGCCTTCGATGCTACGGATGACTTCCACATTCCCTTCCAGCTCAAGCAGGTCGTTGTTGTCTGTCAGGGTTCCGTTATCGGCGCTCAGGCGCCAGGGTTCCGGCTCGCCTTCGCTGAAGAGCTGAGCGCGGGGCGACTCCATGGTGGCCAGGTTGTCCGATTCAAACTGTTCAATGCGCGGGCTTTCAAAGCGCACGGTCAGCGCCCCTGTCTCGTCGTAGGACAGGTAGCGGCCATTGACCACGAAGCCATCGGGCTCGGACTGACCCCGAAGCGCTGCCGCCGCCACCGGCTCTTTGTTCTCATCACTCTGCCACATCAGCATGATCAGAACCACAACCGTGCAGGCAAGGGCGAAGGCCCGCAGCAGCGGTTGATTGGCGAGTGTTATTACAGAAACCAGGTTACCGTTCATTGGGTCAGGCTCCCTCAATCGGGCTGTAAATAGGGCGTGAGGGTGCCTTCGAGCTGGCCGGTAGCGGTCAGCAGCAGGTCGCAGGCTTCCCGGACTGCGCCGCTGCCGCCGGGTACGGATGTGCACACATCGGCCTGCTCTCTCACCAGCCAGTAACCATTGGGAACGGTAATGCCCAGGCCGGCGAAGCGGATGGCCGGGAGGTCGGGCAGGTCATCGCCCATGTACGCGATGCCTGCCGGGTCGATTCCCAGTTTGTCGACCAATTCCTGTAGCGCGATTTTCTTGTCTTCCCGGCCCTGCATCAGGTGCGGAATGCCCAGGTCGCTCATGCGTTTCCGGGTCAATGGGGACGTGCGCCCGGTGATCACCGCAACGGTAATGCCGGCAGCCATCACCTGCTTCAGCCCCAGGCCATCAAGAATATTAAAGCCTTTGAGTTCGTCGCCGCTGGCACTGAAGAGCAGCTTGCCGTCGGTCATGATGCCATCGACATCGAGCGCGAGAAGGCGGATGCCGGCGGCTTTCCTGAGCAGGCTGGCGGGCCATTGTGGGCGTAGGGAATCAGTCATGCCGGGTCCTCAGATCACGCCAGCGCGAAGCAGGTCGTGCATGTTGATCGCACCAACGAGTTGGCCGTCACTGTTGGTGACTGGCAGCGCGTTGATTTTCAGCTCTTCCATCATGTTGAGCGCATCCACTGCGAGATGATCGGCCTGGATGGTTTTGCCGTTGCGGGTCATGACCTCGTTAATGGCGGTGGTGTGCACATCGATGGGCTTGTCCAGCGTGCGGCGCAGGTCGCCGTCGGTAAAGACACCGGTCAGCTCACCGGTGTCATCAACCACCGTGGTCATGCCCAGGCCTTTACGGGAAATTTCCAGCAGCGCGCCGCTGAGGAGCGTGTCACCGGTAACCCGTGGAATCTGGTCGCCGGTGTGCATAATATCGGAGACCCGCAGCAGCAGGCGCCGCCCCAGACTTCCACCGGGATGAGACAGTGCGAAATCTTCGGCGCTGAAGCCACGTGCCTCCAGCAGCGCCACCGCCAGCGCGTCACCCATGACCAGCGTTGCGGTCGTACTGGAGGTGGGTGCCAGGCCCAGCGGGCAGGCTTCAAGTGCAACGCTGACATCCAGGTTTGCAACGGACTCTGTCGCCAGCGTGGACGTGGTGTTGCCCGTCATGCTGATCAACGGCGCGCCCATCCGGCGTAACAGCGGGAGCAGCGTGACCACTTCACTGGTGTTGCCACTGTTGGATATGGCCAGTACGACATCCTGGCCGGTAATCATGCCAAGATCACCGTGACTGGCTTCGCCGGGGTGAACGAAAAAAGAGGGCGTGCCCGTGCTGGCCAGGGTCGCGGCGATTTTACTGCCAATGTGCCCGGACTTCCCCATGCCCGTGACCACCACGCGCCCCTTGCAGGCCATGATGACCTCGCAGGCGCGTACGAAATGCTCGTTAATGCGATCGGACAGCGCGGCGATGGCGTCTCTCTCGATGTCGATGGCCCGCAGGGCCGAATCCCGGTAAGTTTGCTCGATGTCGGCTGAGGTCTGGCTGCTGTTGCTCATGCTGTTTCCGGCTTGCACCTTGTCGTCATGGGACACTGTCTGAATTGGCGAGAGTATATCACTTCCCATCACCCCGGGGCCGTTGTTCAGACAAACTGACCATTGCCATCAGGACATTTTACCGTCTTCGGATTGAGCTTCCCCGCCGCTTCGCATACTGTTAGCCCCTGTTCGAAAGGGATCAATTATGGATTCAGGTGCCTACATCCGCATACGGGACGTGGTTTTCTCACGCTCCGGCAGACGTATTTTTGATGGTATCAGCCTCGATATTCCCCGTGGCAGCATCTCAGCGATCATGGGCCCCAGTGGCACCGGAAAAACCACTCTGTTGCGCCTTATCGGCGGTCAGCTCAAGCCGGATTCCGGCACGATTGAGGTGGCCGGTGCCCAGGTTCCCCAGCTCAATCGCAAGGCGCTGTATGCCCTCCGGGAAAAGATGGGCATGCTGTTCCAGAGTGGCGCACTGTTCACCGACCTGAGCGTGTTTGAAAACGTCGCGTTCCCTTTGCGGGTCCACACCGCTTTGCCGGAAGACATGATTCGCGACATCGTACTGATGAAATTGGAAGCCGTTGGTCTGCGAGGTGCCCGGCAACTCATGCCTGCGGAACTTTCTGGTGGCATGACCCGGCGCGTCGCGCTTGCCAGGAGCATCGCCCTTGATCCGGACCTGATCATGTACGACGAACCTTTTGCCGGCCAGGACCCGATTGCGATGGGCGTTGTGGTCAAGCTGATTCGTGATCTGAACCGGTCCATGGGGCTGACCAGCGTCCTGGTGTCGCACGACGTGCCGGAGTCACTGAGTATTTGTCACTTCGCCTGCATCATCGCCGACGGCCAGGTGATCGGCGAGGGCACGCCCGATGAGCTCCGCCAGAACCCCTCCGAACGGGTCCAACAGTTCCTTCAGGGGCAGCCAGACGGCCCTGTGCCGTTTCATTACCCGGCCTCAGATGCAATGGCCGACTGGGGTCTGGGCGGAGGCTCGGCATGATCGATCAAATTGCGGCACTGGGCCGGCTCGGGCTGGATATCATCGGGACAGTGGGTCGGGCCGGGCGTTTTCTGGCTGGGGCGCTGGCTGGAGTGCCCAGGCCCTCGGTAGGCTTGCCGTTACTGGTTCGCCAGCTGTATTCGGTGGGTGTGCTCTCGCTAGCCATTATTGTGGTGTCTGGCCTGTTTATTGGCATGGTGCTGGGACTCCAGGGCTTCACCATTCTCAGCGATTACGGCTCCGAGTCCGCCATCGGCCAGATGGTTGCGCTGACCCTGGTGAGGGAGCTCGGCCCGGTGGTAACGGCGCTGTTGTTCGCCGGGCGTGCTGGGTCGGCGCTGACCGCTGAAATTGGTCTGATGAAAGCCACTGAGCAGCTTTCAAGCATGGAAATGATGGGTGTCGATCCCTTGCGCCGGGTCATTGCACCGCGGTTATGGGCCGGGTTTATCGCGGTACCGATCCTTGCTGTCATATTTTCGGTGGTGGGCATCTGGGGTGGCATGCTGGTGGGCGTGGAGTGGCTTGGTGTTTTCGAGGGGTCGTACTGGAGCAACATGCAGTCGTCCGTCAGTTTTACTGAGGATGTGCTCAACGGCGTGATTAAAACCGTGGTGTTTGGCTTCGTCTGTAGCTGGATCGCCGTGTTCCAGGGCTATGACTGCGTGCCGACCTCCGCTGGCATAAGTTCGGCCACCACAAAAACCGTAGTATATTCATCGTTGGCGGTACTGGGGCTGGATTTCCTGCTCACCGCCGTCATGTTCGGCGATTTTTGAGCCGTTGCACGCGACGACAACGTTAATCAGGAGCGGGTTATGAAGCAGAGAACCACGGAGATCGTTACGGGCCTGTTTATCATTGGTGGCCTGGCGGCGTTGATGTTTCTCGCGCTTCAGGTGAGTGGATTGTCACCCAAAAGCAGCGCGGAAACGTATACGCTCTACGCCAATTTTAACGACGTGGGTGGCATATCGCCTCGGGGAAAAGTCGCCATGGCGGGCGTTACGGTCGGCTCCGTGCGCAGCGTGACCCTGGACAAAGAGACCTTCCAGGCCAGGGTGGAACTGGCCATTGACGCGGGTGTAGACAACATCCCGGCAGACAGTTCCGCAGTAATACGTACATCCGGCCTGCTGGGAGAACAGTACATTGATATTTCCATTGGCGGAGATATGGACTCACTCAAAGCGGGTGACAATTTTTACTCAACCCAGTCAGCGATGAATCTGGAGCGTTTGATTACCAACTTCGCGTCGGGAAAATAGCGCCAGAGCAAGGAATTGAAACGTGACAGGAGAAAAGCATGTTGATGATTAAGCGCAGTATGGTTTTTATTGGCTTGCTGGTGGCAGCGCTGGCGCTTCCCGCTCATGCGGATCAGGAGCAGGATCTGGTCAGCTACGTTGATGAAAACACCCAGCGGCTGGTCGATAAACTGAACGAGGAAAGAGGGCTTTACGAGCGTGACCCTGAAGCCTTTTATGCCAGCATGGATGAAGAGCTCAGAGAATTCGTTGATTTTCGCCGTATCGCTGCACGGGTGATGGGGCGTTACGCGCGTCAGTCCTCTCCTGAGCAACGCGATGCGTTCGTCGAGAAATTCAAGCGCAGCCTGTTTGACAGCTACGCCCAGGCATTGGTGAGTGCGGACGACTTCACCATTGAAGTCAAGGGTGCCGAAATCAACGCCAACAACAGCAACCGTGCCGTGGTTGACATGGAGGTCGAGACCTCCGGTGGAAATCGCTATCCCGTCACCTACTCCATGTACAAAGCGGATGAAGATCACTGGATGATGGAGAACGTGATCGTCGAAGGCATCAACATCGGCCTGGCGTTCCGTGACCGTTTTTCCCAGGAAATGGAGCAGAATCAGGGTGAAGTGCAGGCCGTTATTGATGGGTGGGGCAGTGCCGTCAAATCCCTGAATCTTGAAGACGAAGTCGACAAGTCGTGACCGGTGCGTCCGCCCATGTTGAGCTCACGGGCAGTACCCTGGCGTTGAGCGGTGCAATCAGCCCGCTGAATGTCGTCGGGGTGCGAAAAGAGGGCGAATGGTTGATTGCGTCCGCACCGGGTGATCTGGTGGTGGATGTGTCTGCGCTGGGCACGGCCCACAGCGCCGTGTTGTCCTTGTTGCTGTGCTGGCAGCGATGTGCGACCAGCTTGGGTCGGCCTCTGGTGTTTTCCGGTGTCAGTGACGGTCTTGTCGCGTTGGCTTCCCTCAGTAACCTGGATACTCAGCTGCCCGGGTTCAACGATAAAACCTCCGGCTGACCCGAGCCGCGGAATTGGTTACAATCTCGCCCCTGATTTATAAACCCCCGAGGATTTTCTATGGAAGCCGCCGAAGTTACCGAACTGGTGAAGCAGGCCCTGCCGGACTGTGATGTGCAGGTTCAGATCGATGGCACCCATTACATGGTTGTTGCGGTTGGGGAGGTCTTTGAAGGCCTGCCGACCATCAAGCGGCAGCAATTGATCAACAAGGCGCTGTTCCAGCAGATCATGGACGGCACCATTCACGCATTGCACCCGAAAGCCTTTACCCCCGCTGAGTGGGCCGCGCGCCAGGGCTGATGACTGCCCGCTAATAACAGGAAGACTATTGTGGATAAACTTCTGATCAGAGGCCGTCAGCCGCTGAATGGCGAAATCCGGATTTCCGGTGCCAAAAACGCCGCGCTGCCCATTCTGGCGGCCACCCTGCTCGCAGACGAGCCGGTCACCGTCGGTAACCTGCCGCACCTGAATGACGTCACCACCATGATTGAGCTGTTGGGGCGCATGGGTGTGGAGCTGATGATTGACGAGAAAATGAGTGTGGAAGTGCACGCCAACACCATCAAGCACTTCCATGCACCGTACGAGCTGGTCAAGACCATGCGTGCGTCGATTCTCGTGCTGGGCCCGCTGGTGGCGCATTTCGGGGAAGCCGAAGTGTCTTTGCCCGGCGGCTGTGCCATCGGCAGCCGCCCGGTAAACCTGCACATTCACGGCCTGGAAATGATGGGCGCAGAAGTGAAGGTTGAGAACGGCTACATCAAGGCGAAGTCCAATGGCCGGCTGAGAGGCGCGCACATTTTCCTGGACACAGTGACCGTGACCGGCACTGAAAACCTGATGATGGCCGCAGCGCTGGCCGATGGTAAAACCATTCTGGAAAACGCCGCCCGGGAACCGGAAGTGGTGGACCTGGCGGAGTGTCTGATCGCCATGGGTGCGGACATCAAGGGCCACGGTACGGCGACCATTGAAATCAACGGCGTAGAGCGCTTGCACGGCTGCCACTACAACGTGTTGCCAGATCGCGTGGAAACGGGCACCTACCTGGTGGCTGCGGCTGCGACAGGCGGCCGGGTGAAGCTGAAAGACACCCGCGAAGACCTGCTGGAAGCGGTGCTGCTGAAGCTGGAAGAGGCGGGTGCGCACATCACCACCGGTCCGGACTGGATCGAGTTGGACATGAAAGGCAATCGCCCGAAAGCGGTGAACCTGCGTACCGCCCCGTATCCCGCTTTCCCGACGGACATGCAGGCGCAGTTCGCGGCCATGAACGCCGTGGCTGAGGGAACCGGTACCATCGTGGAAACCGTGTTTGAAAACCGCTTCATGCACTTGCAGGAGCTGATTCGCATGGGCGCGGACATCACCCTCGAGGGCAACGCGGCCATCATCAAGGGTGTCGAGCACCTGACCGGTGCGCCGGTGATGGCCACGGACCTGCGGGCTTCCGCCAGCCTGGTTATCGCTGGCCTGATGGCGGACGGCGACACCATTGTGGATCGCATCTATCACATTGATCGTGGCTATGAGTGTATTGAAGAGAAGCTGCAGCTGTTGGGCGCGACCATTCGCCGTCTGCCCGCGTGACCGAAGCAGCCCGACCCTTAAATCTGTCCAGTAACCGGAAGGACCAATGACTGACTCCATCACCATCGCGCTGTCCAAGGGGCGAATTCTCGATGAAACCCTGCCTTTGCTTGCTGAGGCGGGTATCGAGCTGGTCGACGATATCAAAAAATCCCGCAAACTGGTGTTTCCGACCACCGACCCCCATGTGCGGGTGCTGATTATCCGGGCCACCGATGTGCCAACCTATGTTCAGTACGGCGGGGCCGATCTCGGGGTAACGGGCAAAGATGTGCTGATGGAGCACGGTGGTGAGGGCCTTTACGAGCCGCTGGATCTGAACATTTCCCGCTGCCGGTTGATGACGGCGGGCCCGAAGGATAAGCCGGCCCCGGCGGGTCGTATTCGGGTGGCGACCAAGTTCGTGAACTTGGCGCGCCGTTACTATTCTGCACAGGGTCGTCAGGCGGACATTATTAAGCTCTATGGTGCCATGGAGTTGGCACCGATTCTGGATCTGGCGGATGAGATTGTCGATATTGTCGATACAGGAAATACCCTCAAGGCCAACGGTCTGGAACCACGGGATCTGATCGAATACATCAGCAGCCGGCTGGTGGTGAATCGCGCGTCCATGAAGATGAAACATGAGCGGATTAACCCCATAATCGAAAAGATGTCCATTGCTGTAGAGAAACGCAGAGGCGCATCGGAGTAAGAGTCGCTCAGCCAGAACTGCCCCGAATCTGGGTTTGGCGGGCTGGAGGGGACAGCCTTGCCCGCCCCCTCCGTCTGGCTGACTCCCCAGCGCCTGTATTGCCTTTGAGTGCTTTGGTGTATCCAGTTATTGTTTAACAGCGGAGTGATTCTCCGATAACAGGAAAAGTGAAATGACCGACATCAGCATCACCAGATTAAATGCTTCCCAGAGCGATTTTGACAGCGAACTGGCCAAACTGCTGGCCTGGGACGACAGCGTGGATCATCAGGTGAATGAGTCGGTGCGTCATATTTTGCGCGAGGTGAAGACCCGTGGGGATCAGGCGGTTCTCGAATTTACCGAGAAGTTTGATCGCCTGAAGGTGGGCAGTGTTTCCGAGCTGGAAATGAGTCAAGGCCGGTTGCAGCGGGCGTTGGATGCTATTCCTCAGGATCAGCGGGAGGCGTTGGAGAAAGCGGCGGCACGTATCCGGGATTACCACGAACGGCAGAATCAGAAGTCCTGGCAGTACGAGGACGATGACGGCACTGTGCTGGGTCAGAAAGTCACGCCTCTGGATCGTGCCGGGCTTTATGTGCCTGGCGGCAAGGCGGCTTATCCGTCGTCTGTGTTGATGAACGCCATTCCTGCGAAAGTGGCGGGTGTGGGTGAGGTGATCATGGTCGTCCCGACGCCAGACGGTGTGGTGAATGACATGGTCCTGGCGTCTGCGGCTATCGCTGGTGTGGATCGGGTGTTTACCCTGGGTGGCGCTCAGGCGGTGGCTGCGTTGGCCTATGGCACCGAAACGGTTCCTGCTGTCGATAAAATCGTCGGTCCGGGTAACATATTCGTGGCGACCGCCAAGCGCGAGGTGTTCGGTACCGTCGGCATCGACATGATCGCCGGGCCATCGGAAATCCTGGTTATCTGCGATGGCAAAACCGATCCGGACTGGATCGCGATGGATCTGTTTTCCCAGGCCGAGCATGACGAGCAGGCCCAGTCGATTCTGGTCAGCCCGGACGCGGCGTTTCTGGATGCGGTTGAGGCCAGCATTAACAAGCTGCTGCCGACTATGGAGCGTGCCGATATCATTCGCACCTCGATGACCGATCGGGCCGCACTGATCCAGGTCGCCGACCTCAGCGAAGCGGCGCGGGTCTCGAACCGAATCGCGCCGGAACACCTGGAGCTGTCGATAGAAAACCCGGAAACCCTGGTGGACGACATCCGCCACGCCGGTGCCATTTTCATGGGG
>NZ_JBBDSR010000057.1:0-1039 GCF_040904845.1 Marinobacter sp.
CCTCGACGTAGGTCGGATTAGCGCAGCGTAATCCGACACAAGCCAACCCGATACATACGCTCTTTGATATACTCCGCGCACCAATAATACCCAATCCGACACACAGAAAACGTAAAACCACTCTAGAACTTAGTTAGGGCAAAACATGAAACTTCAAGATTCCGTGATTGCAATCACTGGCGGTGGCCAGGGTCTGGGCCGTGCCATGGCCGAATACCTCGCTGCCAAGGGTGCCAAAGTGGCGCTGATTGACTTAATGCCAGAAAAGCTGGACGACGCCGTAGCAGCCTGCAAGGCGGCCGGTGTGGAAGCGAAAAGCTACGTCTGCAACGTCGCCAAAGAAGACGATGTTGAGAAAACCTTTGCCGCCATCGTGGCGGACTTCGGCCATCTGAACGGCCTCATCAACAACGCGGGCATTCTGCGTGACGGCCTGATGGTCAAAGTGAAAGATGGCCAGGTCGAGAAGCGCATGGAACTGGCCCAGTGGCAGTCGGTGATCGACGTTAACCTCACCGGCGTGTTCCTGTGCGGCCGCGAAGCCGCCACCCAGATGATCAAGAACGGCGATCAGGGCGCGATCATCAACATCGCCTCCATTTCCCGCGCTGGCAACATGGGCCAGAGCAACTACTCCGCCGCCAAAGCCGGCGTATCCGCGCTGGTTCCGGTCTGGGCGAAAGAGCTGGCCCGCTACGGCATCCGCTGCATGGGCATCGCCCCGGGTTTCATCGAAACCGAAATGGTCGCCTCCATGAAGCCGGAAGCCCTGGAGAAAATGACCGCTGGCATTCCGCTCAAGCGTATGGGCAAGCCGGAAGAAATTGCTTCGGCTGCGGCGTTTATCTTTGAGAACGATTACGTGTCCGGACGGATGATCGAGGTGGACGGGGCTTTGCGGCTCTAGTCCGTTCGACTATTAGGGCGGCCTTCTGGGTGAGGGCTGGCTCTTTTGGTCAGGGGGCTGGTCCCGGGGTGGGGATACCTTTTCTTTCGGAAAAAGAACTCGCTTCGCTCAGACACCTTTGTTCCTGCAGAA
>NZ_JBBDSR010000058.1:0-34111 GCF_040904845.1 Marinobacter sp.
CCCGACGAGCTACCAGACTGCTCCACCCCGCATCAAACTGGTTGTTTACCGGGGATGCCCCCGATCAACGTGCGCGTATAGTAAGGATTCACCCCGAAGCTGTCAATCGATATTTTCAAACAGATCCGCCGGATAATGCATCTCATCCGTTGGTTGCTCCCGATAGAGCCCCACGGTATCAATGGCTTCCTGCACAGGCCGGAAAGAGCGCCGATGGTGCACGGTCGCACCGTGGCGATTGAGTGCCTCCAAATGGACCGGCGTCGGGTAGCCTTTATGCTTTGCCAGCCCGAACTCCGGGAACACCGCATCCAGCTCCGCCATTTCCCGGTCGCGAACCACTTTGGCTACAATCGAAGCGGCACTGATCGCCTCAACGCGACCGTCGCCCTTGATCACCGGTTCCGACGGCCACTGCCATTTCGGACACCGGTTACCGTCCACCAGCACATACTCCGGGGCAATGCCCAGGCCGGCAACCGCCCTTTCCATAGCCAGCATCGTGGCCTGGTAGATATTCAGGCGATCAATCTCATCCGCCTCGGCGCGACCAAGGCTCCAGGCGGCGGCGTTCTCCAGAATCTGCTCATACAATGCTTCCCGGCGCTTTTCAGTGAGCTTTTTTGAGTCTGCCAGGCCTGCAATTGGGCGTGCTGGGTCAAGTATCACAGCCGCCGTCACAACAGCACCAATCAACGGGCCCCGGCCGACTTCGTCGACGCCGGCGAGTCGCCAGCCGGTATAATCGCACCGAAACGGCGGCAACGGAGATTTGCTCACTGCACGCTCCCTTCCACACCTTCCACCAGCCGGGAAACAGCCTCGGCCGCCCGCTCATCTGCATTCTGGCGCAACTGGTGGTGCAAGTCGGTGAATTCGACCTTCAGATAAGCGCGCTCCTCGTCGTTTTCCAGGCGCTCCAATACTGCCGCACCCAGAGTTTCAGGCGTTGCGTCATCCTGCAGCAGTTCAGGCACCAAAGGTTTGCGCGCCAGTAAATTCGGCAAGGCAACGTGGGGCACTTTCACCAGACGCGACAACAATGCGTAACTGACGTTACTCAACCGGTAACCAACCACCATCGGCTTTTTGAGCAGCATCGCCTCCAGCGTTGCCGTTCCCGATGCCAGCAGAACCACATCGGCTGCGGCCATCACTTCCCGGGAGCGCCCTCGTACGATCGTTACCGGCAAATCCACTTCCAGGGATTCAACCAGCCCTCTCACCTGCTTTTCCCGATCCCGATTCACACAGGGAATCACCAACTGCAGGTCCGGTCGCGATGATTGAATCCACCGCGCGGCAGAAAGAAACAGGCTGCCCAGGCGCTCCACTTCGCCACCACGACTGCCCGGGAGGATGGCCAGCACGGGCTGACTTTCCCGGAGACCCAGCGCACGACGCGCAGCGAGAGTGTCTGGCTCTAAGGGTATACGGTCGGCCAAAGGGTGCCCGACAAAGGCCACAGGCACATTGTGTTCTTCGTAAAAGCGCGCCTCGAAAGGAAAAAGCGTCAGCATCAGGTTCACAGACTTGGCAATTTTGAAGATGCGCTTCTGCCGCCATGCCCAGACCGAGGGACTAACGTAGTGAACCGTCGGAATGCCAGCGTCGCGACAGCGCCGCTCTACGCCCAGAGTAAAATCGGGGGAATCAATGCCAATGACGACATCCGGAGGGGTGGTCAGGAAATAATCCATCAGGCGGGCGCGAATGCTGAACAACTCACGAATCCGGCCCAGCACTTCCACCAACCCCATCACGGATAACCGCTCCATGGGGATCAGTGAGTGAAAGCCGGCGGCTTCCATATCTTCACCGCCAATGCCCACAAACCGGGCGCGGGGATAGCGGGCCCGTAGCGAGCGGATCAGGCCGGCACCGAGGATATCGCCCGATGCTTCACCGGCGACAATGGCAAACGTGATGGGTCGGTCGCTAATGACCGCAGTGGGGGTCTGGTCCGTCACCATTCAGGCCCCGATCAGCGGATAATGCCGCGGTGTGCACCACGAAGGGAGTCGATCAACGGGCGGACTTCCGCCACGTCCGGGTAGGCTTTTTCCAGCTCTTCAACGGCCTGCTCGGTGGTGAGGCCCTGCCGGAAAATCACTTTGTACGCACGACGCAGGGTCAACAGCGCATCTTTACTGAATCCGCGCCGGCGCAGGCCTTCCACATTCATACCATGAGGCGCTGCAGACTGCCCGCTGGCCATGACGTAGGCCGGAATATCCTTGAGTACAATACTGCCCCCGGCGGCCATACTGTGCTGGCCAATGTGGCAGAACTGGTGAACCATGGTGCCACCACCAAGAATGGCCCAGTCACCAACGCAGACATGCCCAGCCAGCGTGGCGCAGTTGGCAAGGATGGTGTTGTCACCCACGGTGCAATCGTGCGCCACATGAACGTAAGCCATCAGCAGGTTGCCGCTGCCGATGCGGGTTTCACCCCGGTCCTGAACGGTGCCACGGTGAATCGTACAGTTTTCACGAATGACGTTGTCGTCACCGATCACCAGCGTTGTGGGTTCGCCCGCGTACTTCTTGTCCTGGCACGCTTCGCCGATACTGGAGAACTGAAATATGCGATTGTTACGGCCAATACGGGTTGGCCCCTTAACCACCACGTGGGAGAGGATCTCGGTACCCTCGCCTATTTCCACTTCGGGTCCGATGTAGGTCCAGGGCCCAACGGTAACCTTGTCTGCCAGTTTGGCTGATGGGTCTACAATCGCTTGAGGATGGACGCCCGACCAGTCGTTTGTCGCCATCAAACTTCTCTCTCAGCGGTCAGTATGTCGGCCACGCAGACGACTTCGCCATCGACCAGTGCCCGGCACTCGAATTTCCAGATTCCGCGTTTGCCGGAGATGAAGGTCGATTCCATGCAGAGTCGGTCTCCCGGCACCACGGGGCGCTTGAACCGCACCTTACTGGTCCCAGCCAAATATTGTACCACGCCGTCAGAGGGTTTCCGTTCAACCGTCACGAAGCCGAGAATGCCGGCAAGCTGCGCCATCGCCTCTACAATCAGGACTCCGGGCATGATCGGCTTGTTCGGAAAATGGCCCGTAAAGAACGGTTCGTTGAAGGAAATGTTCTTGTATCCCTTAATGGATTTACCCTTTTCAACCTCGGTAACCCGGTCCACCAGCAAAAACGGGTATCGATGGGGCAAATATTCCAGAATTTCTTCGATATACATCATCTTTAACGGCCTCAGCCTTCTGATTTCTTTTCCAGTTCCCTGAGCTTACGCGCCATCGTATCAAGTTGGCGGAAGCGAACTGCGTTTTTGCGCCACTGGCGGTTTTTGTCCGCGCTGGTGCCGGATGAATACACGCCAGGCTCACGGATGTCACCTGTCACCAGCGTCATGCCGGTCAGGTGAACCTGATCGGCGATATTCAGATGACCGGCCACACCGGAGGCACCACCGAACACACAATGTTTTCCAATATGGGTGCTGCCGGCGATTCCGACCATGGCAGCCATGGCACTGTGGTCGCCAATCCTGACGTTATGGGCAATCTGAATGAGGTTGTCCAGTTTGACCCCGTCGCCAATGACTGTGTCATCCAGCGCTCCGCGATCTATTGTGGTGTTGGCACCCACCTCCACATCATCGCCCAGTACGACCTTGCCAATCTGGGCGATCCGATGCCACACACCTTTTTCATTAGCAAAACCGAAACCGTCTGACCCCACCACGGCGCCACTCTGAATCAGGCACCGCTGCCCCACGACAGTCTCGTGAGCCAGGGTCACCCTGGGGCGTAACACCGAATGAGCACCAATGTGGCAGCGCGCGCCGATAACAGAGCCCGCACCCACCACGACACCCTCCCCAATGTCGGCTTTCGCCTCAATAACAACCTGAGGACCAACTGACGCACTGTCAGCTATGCGTGCGGACGGGTCCACAACAGCGGTCGGATGGATGCCAGAGATCGGGCGGGGCACTGGATCAAACCAGTGGCTGAGGCGAGCATACCCGAGATAAGGATTATCCAGTAACAGGACATTGGTCGGAGATTCGCTGGCCACTGAGGGGGACAGGATCACCGCAGACGCTTGGGTATTCTTCAGATAACGGACATACGACGGGTTCGCAAGAAACGCTATCTGGCCTGGAACGGCAGCCTGCAACGTGGCGATGCCGTTGATCGGTGTATCCGGATCGCCATTGAGCTCTGCGCCCAGTTCGGTGGCAATGTCTCCCAACCGGTAACAACTCTCTGTCATCACTTACTCCAGAAGGTAAGGCCGGCGGGAATCGTTGCGCCGGCCCGGACCAGGCGCAATCAGCGGTTCAGTTTTTCCAACAGCTCGTCTGTCAGGTTCATCTCCGGCTTTACATAGACCACCGCTTCACTGGGGAGAATCATATCCAGGTCATGCTCTTCGAGCAGTTCCTTAACGGCTGCGTCCACATCAGGGCGCGCTTCTTCGAGGAATGATTGCTTGCGATTGGCAACCGTGGAGTCGAGACGCTGTTTCAGAAAATTGAATTCTTTCACCTTTTCCTGGAACTGCCCGGTGAGCTCAGTGCGCTCGGACTCGTTCATCATCGCGCCGTCTTTTTCGAGGCGATCTTTCAGTTTGCGCGCCTCTTCCTGCGCCTGTCGAACCTGGGCCTCGTCATCGGCAAAATCCTGCTGCAAGCGCT
Organism: Marinobacter sp.; assembly: GCF_040904845.1. Classification (GTDB taxonomy): domain Bacteria; phylum Pseudomonadota; class Gammaproteobacteria; order Pseudomonadales; family Oleiphilaceae; genus Marinobacter. Next base: position 4,675 of record NZ_JBBDSR010000058.1, read on the forward strand.
CGCTGAAGGTCTTGGCTTCGTTTGACGAGAATAGAGCCTGGCGGAGATCCACTACACCAATGCGAGTGTCGGCCATAGCCGGAAAAGACACTGCCAAACCCAAAATGGCGGCCATCATTGCAAAGCGGAACATGCGTTTTCTCCTCTGTTTTATTTTTCTGACTGTATCGTCCGTTGATCAGAACGTCTGCCCCAACGAGAACTGGAAGACCTGGGTATCATCGCCACTCTTGTCGTTCAACGGCTTAGCCAGACTGAACGCAAGCGGGCCGACGGCGGTGATCCACTGGAAGCCAATACCAGCCGATAACCGGACTTCATCACCAGCTGGATCGAAATCCCTGTCAGCATCAAATACCTGACCTGCGTCCACGAAAAACGCGGTGCGCATTGAACGGGTATCACCGGCAAACGGCGTCGGGAAAATCAGTTCCAGACTGGCTTCGGTCAACAGGTTACCCCCGAATGGGTCCGGATCGGACAGATCGTTCGGACTGTTTGTCGCTTTCGGACCCAGTGAGTTTGCCTCGTATCCTCGCACAGAGCCATAGCCACCGGCGTAGAAATGTTCATAAAACGGCATGACGTCACGACCGTCGTACCCATCTCCGTACCCTATTTCCGTGCGCGCTCTCAAAACCCAGGTCTGATTGTCGTTCAGCGGTTGGTAGAAATCGGTTTTATGGGTGGCTTTATAGAACGTGAGGTCACTGCCCGGAACGGCCACATCGGCCGACAGCGAATGGCTGTAACCGTCACTGGGCAGCACACCCCGGTTCAGCGTACTGCGACGCCAGGAGCCAAAGAGGAAGTAGTTGTTGAATTCATTGCCCTCTTCGTCAATGAATTCTCTGACCTCTTCAGAGGTAAATATCCCTTCCTGAATTTTTGACAAGGTGTAGCCAACACCAAAATTCAGACGGGTTATCCGGTCCGTCGGGTAGCCAAACGTCAGCCGGCCACCGTATTCATCCAGCAGGTAGGAAGAAATGTCCTGCTCTTCAAAGTCGGTTTCGCGGGCAAACAGGCTGAAGCCCCGGCTGACCCCATCGACGGTGTAGTAGGGGTCGGTGTAGGAGAAGTTGGCGCTCTTGATGGAATCACTGACGTTAACGCCAAAGGACACCCGCTTGCCGCTGCCAAAGAAGTTGTTCTCCGACACGTTGGCCCCGAGAATAACGCCGGAGGCCTGGGAGAACCCCACCGACGCGGAAAGGCTGCCAGTGGGCTGTTCAACCACGGAGTAGTTCACGTCCACCATGTCGTCGGTGCCGGGGACCGGCGTTGTGTTAACGTCCACTGTCTGGAAGAAGCCGAGGCGCTCCAGCTTGGTTTTGGAGAACTCAATCCGGTCGGTAGAAGCCACGCCCCCTTCCATCTGGGTCATTTCCTGGCGCAGCACTTCATCCCGGGTCGACACATTTCCGTCGAAGTTAACGCGGCGGACATACGCGCGCTTGCCGGGTTCTACAAAGAAGGTGACCGATGCGGTGTTGTCATCGCCCGGTTCCGGGACTGCGTTGACGTTGGCAAACGCATAACCTTCCCGGCCCAGCCGGCGGGAGAGGCGCTCGGATATGGCGGTTGTCTCAGCGCGGGAAAACACATCCCCTTCTTCGATAAAGATCAGGTCACGCAACTCATCTTCGTCAACAATCAACTCACCCCGCAGCCGAACGTCGGAAACCGTGTATTGCGGCCCCTCATTGAGTGCAATGGCGATGAATACCTGTTGCTTGTCGGGTGAAATCGACACCTGACTGGATTCGACATTGAAGTCCAGATGACCCCGGTCCAGATAGAAAGAACGCAGAGACTCCAGGTCGCCACTCAGACGCTCCCGTGCGTACTTGTCGGAATTGGTGATCGAATTCCACCAGCTTGTGGTTCTGAGCTCGAACAAGTCCAGCAGCTCATCATCGCTGAAGCTTTCATTGCCAATGATATTCATGTGCTGAATAGCGGCGACGTCGCCCTCGTTGATATCGAGGCTGATGGCCACACGATTACGGGGTAGGTCTTCAGCGGTTGCCTTTACGCGCGCATTGTAACGCCCCTGACTGATGTACGACCGCAGGATTTCCAGTTCCAGACGCTCCAGCGTTGCACGGCGGAACACTTGGCCTTCTTCCAGACCCGCTCCGGACAGGGCGTCCATCAGCATGTCGGTTTCGATATTTTTGTTGCCATCGACCTCGATTGACGTAATGGAGGGGCGCTCCTTGACAGTGAGGATCAGTACGCCACCGTCGCGGCTCGCCTCAATGTCGGTAAACAGCCCAGTCCGGAACAGACCCTTGATGGCACCGGCAAGCTCGGTTTCATCGACCGGTTCGCCAATATTGACCGGAAAAGCGGAAAAGACCGAGCCAGCAGACACCCGCTGCAATCCCTCAACCTCGATATCGGAAACCGTGAATTCCTCAGCCTGGGCCGAATGCATACTGATACCGGACAACGCCAGCCCGATAGCTACACCTAGAAGAGAACGTCTCATTCAGTCATTTCGCCTGTTAATGCGCGTAAGGAGCCCGCAATTCTCACAACCGCATCAGGTCGTTGTAAAGAGCAAACACCATTAATGTAAGAATCAATACCATACCAATTCGTAATCCAAAGGCCTGAACCTGCTCGGAAACTGGCTTCCGACGGATCGCTTCAATGGTGTAGTACACAATATGACCACCATCCAGCACCGGAATCGGCAGCAGGTTCAACACGCCCAAACTCACGCTCAGGTATGCCAGGAATCGTATAAAGTCCTCAAAACCGGAGGTCACACTCGCCTCAGCAACCCGCGCAATGGTGATCGGACCACTCAGGTTGGTAGGCGACAGCAGGCCTGTAACCATTTTCTGGATCGCCACCAACGTCAAACGGGTATCAGACCAGGTTTCATTCAGCGCATTGGGAATCGCGGCCAGCGGGCCGAAGCGGACATCCCGAAGCGCCTCATCGGGCCAGGACACCTGTGCCACACCGGCACCTACAAATCCAATGCTCTCGCCGCTGCCGTCTGTTCTGGCCTCCGGTGTGACGGTAAGATCGACCGATTCTCCACCCCTCTCCACCGTCAAGCCCAACGGACGTTCCGGAGACTGCCTGATCGCCTCGACCAATGCAAACCAGTCCGCAACCGGCTCCCCCTCTACCGCCAGAATCCGGTCATCGGGCTGCAAACCTGCTGCTTCAGCACGGCCACCGCTGGACACCTCACCCAGCACAGCTGGGATATCGGGGCGCCACGGCTGTATGCCGAATTCTCCAAGCGGGTCAGGGTTGTCGTCTTTAAGCCGCCAACCACCGAGAGAGGCGGACAGCTCGTCACGGCGGCCTTCACGGCTGACCGACACCACCACCTGACTGTTCTCACCCGCTCTTTCGAGCAAACGCATGTTGATATCGCGCCACGAAGCGACTTGGCGCCCGTCCACCTCGTGGATCTCCATGCCCTGGGCAAGCCCCATTTGGTCAGCAATGCTGTCCGGCCGGACCTCGCCGACAACCGGCGCTACCGTGGTAAAGCCGACAACGCTCAACAGCCAGTACGCGGCGATGGCAAACAGAAAATTGGCAATCGGGCCCGCCGCGGCGATGGCAATTCGGCGGGAGGGTGGCTTGGAGGTAAACGCCTGATCCCGCAGCTCTTCCGGAACCGGGCCTTCTCGCTCATCCAGCATCTTGACGTAACCACCGAGCGGAATCGCGGCCAGAGCGAACTCGGTACCGTGGCGGTCATACCAGGAATACAGGGGTTTGCCGAAGCCGACCGAAAAACGCAGAACTTTGACACCACAACGCCGGGCAACCCAAAAGTGGCCAAACTCATGAAGCGTGACCAGAATGCCCAGCGTCAGTGCTAAAGCCAATACGGTTTGTACTATGTGCATAGTGCTCTCGGTGTTAGAGGGGCAGTCTGACTGATGCCACGGCAACCATCAGACAACCAGTAATCGTATCTGTTCCCGCGCCAGCCGGCGAGCCTCTGCGTCTTTGGCGAAAATAGTCTCAAAACTGGCGGCGGGCACCACGTCTGTTGCAGCGAGCACCTGCCTGATAATAACGGGGATATCCGTAAAGCCAAGATTGCCTGCGAGAAACGCCGCTACCGCCTCTTCATTCGCCGCGTTTAGTACCGCAGGAGCCGTGCCGCCGGCCTTGAACGCATCTGCAGCAAGCTGTAGGCATGGAAAGCGATCCAGGTCAGGACGCTCAAAGTGAAACCGACCGATGGCAAACAGGTCGAGCGGAGCCACCCCCGCATCGATTCGCTCCGGCCACGCCAGGCCGTTAGCAATCGGTGTTCGCATATCCGGACTGCCCAACTGCGCCAGCACCGAACCGTCAGCGTATTCAACCATCGAATGAATAATGCTCTCGGGGTGCACGTGCACTTCGATACGGGACGGGTCGGTATTGAATAGCCAGCATGCCTCAATCAGCTCAAGGCCTTTGTTCATGAGTGTTGCGGAGTCCACCGAAATTTTCTGGCCCATGGACCAGTTCGGGTGCGCACAGGCCTGCGCCGGGGACACACTTCTCAGCTCGTCTTGCGAGTGTTCCCGGAAAGGGCCGCCAGAGGCCGTGAGCAAAATCCGGGTAATACCCGCGCCGCCGGGATCACGCACCCGATCCGCTGGCATGCACTGAAAAATCGCGTTGTGTTCACTGTCGATGGGCAAAAGCTCTGCGCCTGACTCCGCCACTGCATCCATAAATAACTGGCCAGACATCACCAGCGCTTCCTTGTTGGCCAACAGAACTCGCTTGCCCGCACGAACAGCAGACAGCGTTGGCGGTAACCCGGCAGCGCCAACAATGGCCGCCATGACCGTGTCCACCTCAGCTGCTGAAGCCACCTCACACAGCCCGGCTTCGCCCTGAAGCACGGTGATATGGGGCAAATCAGACAGCGTGGCTGCCAGCGCATCGGCCGCTTTGGCGTCTGCCATCACGGCGCAGCTCGGCTGAAATTCCCGGCACAAGGCGGCCATTTCAGCCACCCGGGTATTAGCCGCCAGCGCATGCACGCTGAAACGGTCGGGGTGTCGGCGAATCACATCAAGCGTGCTCAGCCCGATTGAGCCGGTGGCCCCCAGAATGGTTATGTTGCGCATAGGTGATATCACCATTTCCCGGCTGTTAACCAGCCAAGCTGGGTAATCGTCAGGGCGAACACCGGTATGGCGGCCGTCAGGCTGTCGATCCGGTCCATTATGCCACCGTGCCCCGGAAGCAACTGGCTGCTGTCCTTGATGCCGCGAAACCGCTTCATCATGCTTTCAAGCAAATCACCCAGTACCGAGACAAAGCCGGTCACCAGGCTGGCAATCACCAGCAAAACGGCCTGATCCACCGGCGCAGCCGCCAGCTGGCTGATAATCACAGCAAACAGTGCTACGGCGGCGAGCCCACCCCACACACCGGCCCAGGATTTACCGGGGCTGACCCGCGGGGCCAATTTCGCTTTACCAAACGTCCGGCCCGCAAAATAGGCACCAATATCAGCCACCCAGACCACACAGAACACGTAAAGAATGACCAGCAGGTTGTTGGCAACATCGCCAAACTCCAACGAGCCTGTTCTGAGATGGTTGAGCCCGACCCATGCCGGCACCAGCACCAGCAGGCCCATGACTGCCCGGGCCGGCACACCACCCCAGCGGTCTGAGCCCGCTGGATAACTTCGCACCATCAAAAAGCAGACCAGCCACCACCCGAGGGCCAGCCAAAGAACCGCAACCGCTGGCACATGCAGCAACCCGAACATAACCGCAGCGACGACCGCCGCGTACGCCACACGGCTACCTGACGACGTCAGCCCGGACATGTTCGCCCACTCCCAGGCACCAATGGTGATGATGGCTCCGGTAAACAGGGCAAAGCCGAGTGGTGGCAGAAAAAAAATGCCACCAACCGCAATCGGGGCGAGAATGAGCGCAGTAATAATCCGGGTTTTTAGCACAATAAAGTTCGCTGTCTTGTCGTTATTGTTCCGTCTGGCGGGCGGCAATCTGATCGTCGGTCTGGCCGAACCGGCGCTGGCGCCCAGCATAAGCCCGTAACGCTTCGCGCATTTGATCGGCGAGGAAGTCGGGCCAGTAAACCGGGGAGAAATAGAGCTCTGCATACGCCAGATGCCACAGCATGAAGTTACTGATGCGCTGCTCTCCGGCAGTGCGGATCATCAGGTCCGGCATGGGCAGATCCCCGATCGAAAGGTGCTGCTGGATCAAAGAGTCGTTAACGTCTGAGGGTTCAACCAGACCCGCCCTGACCTTTTCAGCCACCTGGCGGGACGCCTGGGCGATGTCCCAGTGGCCGCCGTAGTTGGCGGCAATCACCAGAGTCATCTGGGTGTTGTGCCGGGTAAGCTGTTCCGCTTTTTCCATGTGCTCCTGCAGCGAATGACTGAAGGCGCTGCGGTCACCAATGATACGCAAGCGGATATTATTGCGGTGCAGCTTTTTAACTTCCCGCTCCAACGCGAACAGAAACAGGCGCATCAACGCTGACACCTCGTCAGCAGGGCGCCGCCAGTTCTCACTGGAAAACGCAAACAGAGTCAGAACTTCAACGCCTTCACGCGCACAAGTCTCGACTACCGATTTCACCGCAGTGACGCCGGCCTTGTGCCCTGCCACCCCCGTCAGCCGTCGGGCCTTTGCCCAGCGGTTATTACCATCCATGATAATGGCCACATGCCGGGGCCGGCTATCGGCCGACACCGGAATCTCTGCGGATACAGTTTCCGTCATGAAGTCCCCTGTTCAGCCGGCAGCGCCCCGCAGGCTGATAATTTCATCCGAATAAGACCCTGGCTGATCAGACCGCCATCAGGTCCTCTTCTTTCGCTTTGAGCATCTTTTCGATCTCAGCAATGTGGCGATCCGTCAGTTTCTGGATGTCGTCTTCGCCCCCGCGCTCTTCGTCTTCGTTGATGTCCTTATCCTTCAGCAACTCCTTGAGCATGCTGTTGGCATCACGACGGGCGTTACGAACGGACACCCGGCCGTGTTCGGCGTCCGCTTTTGCCTGCTTGACCATTTCCTTGCGGGTTTCTTCCGTCAACATCGGCATGGGAATCCGAATAAGGTCACCGCTGGTCGCGGGGTTCAGGCCAAGGTCAGAGGTCATGATGGCTTTTTCGATCACCGGTATCAGGTTCTTCTCCCACGGAGAGACCGCCAATGTCCGATTATCCTCAACGTTGACACTAGCCACCTGCTTCAACGGTGTCGCCTGACCATAATAGTTCACCATAACACTGTCGAGAATGGCCGGGTGGGCACGGCCGGTGCGGATTTTATTAAACGCCGAGTGCAGAGCCTCAAGGCTCTTTGTCATTTTCTTCTCAGCTTCGGATCTGATGTCGTCAATCACTGGAGCATCCTCAATTCGTGTATCAGGTTAATCTGTTCTCCGGCACCTGATCAGGCGGGCCGGATCAATCCCGTTATTCGATCAGTGTACCTTCTTTCTCGCCAGTCACGATGCGAGTCAGCGCACCCGGACGATTCATATCAAACACCCGCAACGGCATACCGTGATCCCGGGCCAGGCAGATAGCCGTGAGATCCATGACACCGAGTTTCTTGTCCAGGACCTCGTCGTAGGTCAGGTGATCGTACTTTTCCGCCGACGAGTCAAGGTAGGGGTCTGCCGAATACACACCGTCCACCTTAGTTGCCTTCAGTACGGCATCTGCTTCAATCTCGATACCGCGCAGGCAAGCGGCGGAATCCGTCGTGAAGAAGGGATTGCCGGTGCCGGCACAGAAGATCACCACATCACCGTCTTTCAGGTCGCGCACCGCGCGGCGGCGGTCATAATGCTCGACAATACCGCTCATGGGAATGGCTGACATCACACGGGTGCGAATGCTGGAGCGTTCGAGCGCATCGCGCATCGCCAGGCCGTTCATTACGGTTGCCAGCATGCCCATATGATCGCCGGTTACCCGGTCCATACCGGCGGCACTCAACGCGGCACCCCGAAACAGGTTGCCGCCACCGATCACCAGCCCAACCTGAACACCAATGCCAATAAGGGCACCGATTTCCAGGGCCATGCGATCAAGAACTTTGGGATCAATGCCGAAATCATGCTCCCCCATCAGGGCCTCGCCACTGAGCTTGAGCAGAACACGCGTGTATCTCGGCTGGGTTTTGGATGAGTGCGGCATGGCTGGTTCCCTTTTCGTCTGTTGGCTGCTATCAGGCGCGACAAGCTTTGCAGGCTTGTATCTGACATACTCCTTCAAAAAAGGGGTATCTCAGATACAAGCCCGCCACGAGAGCCGGATTTCCCCAGCTAACGTGGCAGACTCAGGCGGCACTGCAAAACCGGTCTGCAGTGCCCTTCAGAAAGATCAGGCCTTGCTGGTGCCAGCTGCTGCTGCAACTTCGGCGGCAAAGTCTACTTCTTCCTTTTCAATCCCTTCACCCACTTCCAGGCGAACAAAGCCAACCAGCTCGCCACCGACGGACTTGATCAGCTCGCCTACGGTCTGGTCCGGGTTCTTCACGAAAGGCTGTTCAACCAGGCTATTTTCCTTGAGGAACTTCTTGATGCGGCCGCCCATCATCTTCTCGACGATTTCGGCAGGCTTGCCTTCCATGTCCGGCTGGGCCTTGATGACGTCCTTTTCTTTCTCAAGCTCTTCGGCAGGCATCTCTTCCGGCTTGCCAACCCGCGGGTTAACAGCGGCGGCGTGCATGGCGATGTCACGAGCAACTTCCGGAGTGCCCGCAGTCAGGGCAACAACGGAAGCGATCTTGTTGGTGCTGTGGACATAACCACCCACCACAGGACCTTCTACCTTGACGATGCGACGAACGGTGATGTTCTCGCCGATCTTCTGAACCAGCGCTTCGCGCTTGGCTTCCAGATCGCCGGCCATCAGCTTGGCCACGTCAGCTTCGCCTTTTTCGAAGGCAACGTTCAGCACGTCGTTGGCGAAATTCAGGAAGTTGTCGTCACGGGCAACGAAGTCTGTCTCGGAGTTGACTTCCAAAATGAAAGCAACGGTGTTGTCGTCGGAGATCTTGATCAGAGACACACCTTCAGCCGCGGTACGGCCAGCTTTCTTGGCGGCTTTAAGGCCAGAAGACTTACGCAGTTCTTCGATTGCAGCGTCAACACTGCCCTCAGCTTCTACCAGTGCTTTTTTGCACTCCATCATGCCAAGGCCGGTACGCTCACGCAGCTCTTTGACCATTGCAGCGGTAATTGCAGCCATGTTAAATCCTCTTGTTCCGAATTCGGTAGGGAGACGAGCCCGGCAATAATGCCGGGCTCGTCCTGCATCTCACATCTGAAGGGAAAGCTTACTCGGCAGCTGGAGCAGCGCCTTCAGTGTTTTCGCTGACTTCTACGAACTCGTCAGCGCCGGCACCAGCAGACTGGTTAGCGTCGATGCAGGTATCGGCAACGGCCTTCACGTAAATCTGAATAGCGCGAATGGCGTCGTCGTTGCCTGGGATAACATAATCAACACCGTCAGGATCACTGTTGGTATCGACCACACCAATAACAGGGATGCCCAGCTTGTTGGCTTCCTTGATGGCGATGCGCTCGTGGTCCACGTCGATCACGAACAGTGCGTCCGGCAGGCCGCCCATGTCCTTGATACCACCGATGGAACGCTCAAGTTTGTCCATCTCACGGGTGCGTTCAAGGGCTTCTTTCTTGGTCAGCTTGTCGAAGGTGCCGTCCTGACTCTGGGCGTCCAGGTCACGATAGCGACGGATTGACTGACGAATGGTCTTGTAGTTGGTCAGCATGCCACCCAACCAGCGGTGGTTTACAAACGGCTGGCCAGAGCGCTCTGCTTCTTCTTTCACAATCTTCGCAGCGGCGCGCTTGGTGCCTACAAACAGAACCTTGTTCTTGTTCTCTGCCAGTTGCTGAACGAACTTGAGCGCGTCGTTCATGGCAGGAACAGTCTGTTCCAGGTTGATGATATGAATCTTGTTACGGGCGCCGAAGATGAACTTCGACATTTTCGGGTTCCAGTAACGGGTCTGGTGACCGAAGTGAGCACCTGCCTTGAGCAGGTCACGCATATTTACCTGAGCCATGATATTTACCTTTTTAGCTTCGGGTTAGTCCTCCACGCGTCCGATTGACCCAACCAGCCTCCTTAAAGCAGGAGATGGCACCCTGGGACAACGTGTCGACACGTGTGTGAATTTGCTGGATTCGTTTCCAGCGGGCGCGTTTATACCATAAATCGACACTGCCACGCCATTATTTTTGGCGGCATGCTTCCTTGTACCCAGCCTCTCTCCCCCTTAAAATGCTGACTTGATATACACCAATGGGAAGCCCAATGCAGGTATCGATCAAAACTCCGGAAGAAATCGAAAAAATGCGGGTCGCTGGCCGGCTGGCCGCTGACGTTCTCGAAATGATCGGCGAGCACGTGAAGCCCGGCGTTACGACCGAAGAACTTGATCGCATTTGCCACGACTATATAGTGAACGTACAAAAGGCGATTCCGGCACCCCTGAACTATAAGGGTTTTCCTAAATCGGTGTGTACGTCCGTCAACCATGTCATCTGCCACGGCATTCCTTCTGAGAAGAAGGTGCTGAAGGATGGCGACATCATGAACATCGACGTTACCGTAATAAAGGATGAGTACCACGGCGACACCAGCAAAATGTTCATTGTCGGAAAGCCCAAGCCCGGTACCGAGCGACTGATCGACATTACTCAGGAGTGCCTCTATAAAAGCATAGAGCTGGTCAAGCCTGGCACCCGTCTGGGTGATATCGGCCACATCATTCAGCAATACGCCGAAAAGCATCGTTACTCGGTGGTCCGGGACTACTGCGGCCACGGCATCGGCAAAGTGTTCCACGAAGACCCCCAGGTGATGCATTACGGCAAGCCCGACACCGGCATGGAGCTGCAGGAAGGCATGACCTTCACCATCGAGCCCATGATCAACCAGGGCAAATACCACACAAAGCTGCTACCCGACGGCTGGACCGTGGTTACCAAGGATCATAAGCTGTCTGCTCAGTGGGAACACACCATTCTGGTGACGGCTGACGGCCACGAGGTGCTTACCAAGCGCACGGAAGAGTCGTTCTAGGTGGATCGAGACGAGCAGGAATCCCGCATAAGCAATGATCATTCCCCAGTAACAGCGGCCCGCGAGCTGCTTCAGGAACGATACAATGCGGATGCCGAAGCCTTTCACCAGGGGGCTGATGTACGCGCCCTGGTTCATTCCAGGGCCGATACGATCGACACCGTTCTGCGTCTGATCTGGAACCGCTACCCGTTTGCGTCGTCTTCCGACATCTCGCTGGTTGCCGTTGGTGGTTATGGGCGCGGTGAACTTCACCCTCACTCCGACGTTGACCTGCTCATCCTGACCCGCAACAGCATCCGTCAGGAATGGCAGGAAGACCTGGGAGCCTTCATCACGCTGCTGTGGGACCTGAAGCTGGACATCGGTCACAGCGTTCGCAGCATTGACGAATGCAAAGCCGCCGCCCGGGAAGACATCACCATTCTGACCAACCTGCTGGAGACCAGGACCATTGCCGGTCCCGATGAACTCAGGGAAACTCTGAGCGAAGAGGCCTACTCCGATGACATCAGCTCTGATCGGGATTACTTCATCGCCAAGCGGGAAGAGCAGAAAAAACGCCACAAGAAATACGGTGACACCGAGTACAACCTGGAGCCCAACGTCAAGGGATCTCCGGGCGCACTTCGGGATATCCAGACCATTGGCTGGATCACCAAGCGGCATTTCGGCCTGCAAAACATCGCAGACCTGACGCGTTTCAGTATTCTTACCGAAGAAGAACACCAGATTCTGTTCCAGGGCGAGTCCTTTCTGTGGCGGCTGCGTTATGGCCTTCAACTGATCGCCGACCGTAACGAAAACCGCCTGCTGTTTGACCACCAGCGAACGCTCGCCGAAATGCTGGGTTACCAGGACGAAGGCAAGCGCCTGGGCGTGGAACTGATGATGCAGTCCTACTACCGCACCGTATTGGCCCTGGCAGAGCTCGCGGACGTTATTCTCCAGTATTACGACGAAGCCATTCTCGGTGCCGGTGATGCTGACGACATTCAGCCACTGAACAAGCGCTTCCAGATTTGTAACCGTTATATCGAAGCGGTGAATAACCAGGTGTTCGCCTACGCGCCCTACTCCATCATGGAAATCTTCGTGTTGATGGCCCAACACCCGGAAATCAAAGGCATCAGAGCGACCACCATTCGCTCCTTGCGGGCTCACCGACACTTGATTGACGATGCCTTCCGTGCAGACCTGGCCGTCACCTCTCTGTTCATGGAGCTTTTGCGCACGCCCCATGCACTGGACCAGACGCTCTCCGCCATGAAGAAGTACAACGTGCTGGGGCGCTATCTGCCGGAATTCGGGCAGATCATCGGGCAAATGCAGCACGACCTGTTTCACATCTACACGGTTGATGCCCACACCATGCGGGTCATCCGCAATATGGTGAGAATGACCAGCTCCGAAGCACGCACCGAATACCCACTGGCTTCCCGCCTGATTCACCGGCTACCGAAACTGGAAACACTCTTTATTGCCGGCCTTTACCACGACATTGCCAAAGGCCGCGGCGGTGACCACTCGGAACTCGGGGCCATCGATGCGGAAGACTTCTGCCAGCGACACCATCTGAGCGCCCGCGATACCCAACTGATTTCCTGGCTGGTGGAAAACCACCTGTTGATGTCCATGACCGCGCAACGCAAGGACATTTCCGACCCCGACATCATCCACGCCTTTGCGCAGGCGGTCCCCAGTCAGGCTCATCTGGATTATCTCTACGTGCTGACCGTGTGCGACATCAGCGCCACCAACCCCAAACTCTGGAATACCTGGCGGGCATCCCTGTTGCGCCAGCTTTACATTGAATCCAAGCGGGCGTTAAGGCGAGGCACGGAAATACCGGTGGATCGCCAGGAATGGGTGCGAGCCACCCAGTCTGAGGCGCGGGAAATCCTGCACGCCCAGAACATGACCGACGAACAGATCGACAGCATCTGGGACACCCTGGACGAAGATTATTTTCTTCAGGATTCCACCGTCGACATCGCCTGGCAAACCGCGGCGATTATCCGCCACGGCGACAACCCCGATCCCCTGGTGCTGATCCGCGATACCCGGGGCGGCCCTACGGACGGTTACTCCCAGATCATCATCTACATGCGCGACCGGGTGGCGCTGTTCGCAGCGACCACGGCGGTGCTCGAACAACTCAACCTGAACATTGTGGACGCGCGGATCAGCTCCGGCGAAAGCCCCTATTCCGTCAGCTCCTACGTGGTGCTCGACGAAAAAGGCAAACCTCTGGGCATAGACCCGGCCCGTAAGGACCGTGTTCGCAAACGCCTGATCGAAGAGCTGGACGACCCGGACGACTACCCGGACATCATCCACCGGCGCACGCCCCGGCAGCTCAAACACTTTGCGTTTCCCACCGAGGTGACGCTGTCGAATGACACCATTAACCAGCGCACCGTGATAGAAGTGGTTACCCCGGACCGCCCGGGGCTTCTGGCCCGCGTGGGTCAGGTGATGCTTGAACACCGGGTCCGGCTGACCAACGCCAAAATCGCGACGCTGGGCGAGCGGGTGGAAGACGTGTTTTTTGTCACCGATGAACAGGGCGGCCAGATCAGCGACGCCGACATATGTCAGGCCCTCCAGGAAGACCTTCGCAACATGCTGGATGAGACCCAATGAACCCCAATCTGGACCGACTGCACCCCTATCCGTTTGAAAAACTGGCGAAACTGAAAGCCGGCATTTCCGCACCGGCCGACTTACCACCCATTTCCCTGGGGATTGGTGAGCCCAAGCATCCGTCACCGGGCTTTGTGAAACAGGTGATCGCAAACAACCTCGACCGGCTCGCCAATTACCCCACCACCAAGGGCATGGATGAGCTGCGCGAAACCATCAGCACCTGGGCCACCCAACGCTTTCAGCTCAAACCTGGCAGCTTGACCGCCAGCGACCATGTTGTGCCAGTCAACGGTACCCGAGAAGCCATTTTCTCGCTGATACAGGCGGTGGTGGACGCCTCACAGCCAGCAACGGTGGTCAGCCCGAACCCCTTCTATCAGGTGTATGAGGGTGCCGCCCTGCTCGCTGGAGCAACGCCGGTTTACCTGCCCTGTGACGGCAACAACGGTTTTATTCCTGAATTTGACCAGGTGCCTGACTCGGTCTGGCACAATTGCCAGGTCCTGTTTCTGTGCTCACCCGGCAACCCCAGTGGCGCGGTTATCCCAAGGAAAACCCTGACCCGGGTCATCGAACTGGCTGACCGATTCGATTTCGTCATCGCCTCGGACGAGTGCTACTCCGAACTCTATCCCGACGAAACTCAACCCCCGGAAGGCCTGCTCCAAACCTGCGCCGCCATCGGGCGCGATGATTTCGCGCGCTGCGTGGTTTTTCACAGCCTGTCCAAGCGCAGCAACCTGCCAGGGCTTCGGTCCGGCTTTGTGGCCGGTGACGCTGGCATCCTCAAAGGCTACCTGAAATACCGCACCTATCACGGCTGCGCCATGCCCATTCACAACCAGCTGGCCAGCATGGCCGCCTGGCAGGACGAAGACCACGTGCGGGAAAACCGCGCCGCCTATCGGGCAAAGTTCGAGGCAGTGGTTCCCATCCTGCGCGAGGTCATGGACGTCGACTTTCCCGATGCCGGTTTCTATCTCTGGCCGAAAACGCCGATGGACGACGAGACCTTCGCCCGCGAGCTGTCAGCTCAGCAAAACGTTCACGTACTGCCAGGACGCTACCTGTCACGCACAGTGGACGGCCACAACCCCGGCGAGAACCGGGTGCGCATGGCCCTGGTCGCCCCACTGGAGGAATGCGTTGAGGCAGCAAAACGCATCGTCGAATTTGTAAAGGCGAACGAGGCATGAAGATTTACGGTATCCGGAACTGCGATACGGTGAAAAAGGCCAGAAAATGGCTGGACGAACAAAGCATCGCTTACGAATTCCACGATTTCAAAAAAGACGGGCTGAGTGAACCAATGTTGTCGCGCTGGGAAGATACCGTCGGCTGGGAAGCGCTGGTGAACCGCCGCGGCACCACCTGGCGCAAACTTCCCGATGAGGTTCGTGATACCATAAGTGCCCAATCCGCCCACGACATCATGCTGGACAACCCTTCCATTATTAAGCGGCCGGTGGTCGAGCACGAAGGGGATGTCACGGTTGGCTTTAACGCCAATCAATGGGCCACCCGTTTTTCAGATTCATAAACGTCACACACTTTTCATAACGACAGGAGCAACCACCTGATGAGCTTTGCATTCGGTATCGGTATCGGCAGCCAGAACAACCAGGGCGAATGGCTGGAAGTGTTTTATCAGCAGCCGGTAATGACACCCGACAATGGCCTCATTGATGTGGCTCGCAGCAGTCTGGATTATCAGGGCGGCAACCAGGCCCTCCTGGTGAACGCGGAACAGCTGAGCCAATTTGCCAATGCCCTGCGGCAAGTTGGTGAAACCGATCAGGCTACCCTGGCAGAAAAAGCGGCGGGCAGCTCACGCCCCGTGTGCGTCACCATTCTGGATACGGACGACACCGCTTCCAGCACACCGGAGGTTTACCTGAAGCTGCACCTGATTTCACACCGCCTGGCGAAACCCCACGGCCTCAAGCTGGATGGCATTTTTGGCCGGCTGCCCAACCTGGCCTGGACCAACGAAGGCGCGATCGACCTGAACGAGCTCTCCAGCCGCCAGCTGAAAGCGCGCCTGGCAGGCCGCACACTGGAAGTAAAATCGGTGGACAAGTTCCCACAGATGACCGATTACGTGGTCCCCAAAGGCGTGCGTATTGCGGATACCGCACGAGTGCGTCTGGGTGCTTATGTGGGTGAAGGTACTACCGTGATGCACGAAGGCTTCATCAACTTCAACGCCGGCACCGAAGGCACCAGCATGATTGAGGGCCGCATCTCGGCGGGTGTGATGGTTGGCAAAGGCTCCGACCTCGGTGGTGGCTGCTCCACCATGGGCACGCTGTCAGGTGGCGGTAACATCATCATTGCCGTGGGCGAAAACTGCCTGATCGGTGCCAACGCGGGCATCGGCATTCCGCTGGGTGACCGTTGCAAAGTAGAAGCCGGCCTGTACATCACCGCCGGCACAAAGGTTGCCCTGCTGGATGACAACAACGAGCTTGTCGAAGTGATCAAGGCACGGGATCTGGCCAACAAGACCGACCTGCTGTTCCGTCGCAACAGCCAGACCGGCGCAGTGGAATGCAAATCCAACAAAACCGCGATCGAGCTGAACGAAGAGCTGCATGCAAACAACTGATTCTCCGACCCTCGATCTCGCCATCGACCTGATTGGCCGGCGCTCCGTTACACCGGAGGATGCCGGTTGCCAGGAACTGATGATGTCACGGCTTACGCCTCTGGGCTTCGCCGGTGAGAACCTGCGCTTTGGCACCACCGACAACCTCTGGGCCCGCAAGGGTAAAGAGGGACCGGTGCTGGCGTTCGCAGGCCACACCGATGTGGTGCCAACCGGGCCAGAAAAAAACTGGGCGCACCCGCCTTTTGACCCGGTTATCCGCGATGGCTATCTCTATGGCCGCGGCGCGGCCGACATGAAAGGCAGCCTGGCTGCCTTTGTGACGGCTTGCGAGCGTTTCGTGGCGCAGCATCCGGATCACCGAGGCTCCATCGCCCTGCTGATTACCAGCGACGAAGAAGGCCCGGCTCAGGACGGTACCGTCCGGGTCATCGACACGCTGGAAGCCAGACATGAAAAGATGGACTGGTGCCTGATCGGCGAGCCGTCCAGCACGCACGAAGTGGGCGATGTCATCAAGAACGGACGGCGGGGATCACTGCACGGGTATATGACCGTTCAGGGTATTCAGGGCCATGTGGCCTACCCGCACCTGGCGGAGAATCCGGTTCACACGGTTGCGCCGGCGTTGGACGCCCTGGCCAGCGAGTTCTGGGACAATGGCAACGATTTCTTTCCGCCAACCACATTCCAGATCACCAAAATTGAAGCGGGAACCGGCAGCAACATCATCCCCGGGGAGTGCCTGGTGCACTTCAATTTCCGTTATTGCACAGAGAATACAGCAGAAAGCCTGGAAGAGCGGGTGGTGGCCATACTGGACCGGTTTGGCTTCAAGTACGAGCTGCAATGGCACCTGAGCGGACGCCCGTTTCTGACCGACCGTGGTGCGCTGGTGTCCGCCAGCCAGAACGCCATTCGCACCGTGACCGGCCGCGAAACCGAACTGTCCACGTCCGGGGGCACATCCGACGGCCGTTTCATCGCGCCGACCGGGGCCCAGGTGGTGGAGCTGGGGCCGATCAACGCGACCATTCACAAAGTGGATGAATGTGTCAAAGCTTCGGACCTGGACACGCTGTCAGACATCTATGAGCAAATCCTGGAAGAGCTTCTAGCCTGACGCTTAAGCCTGAAGGGGCCTCTGCTCAGGCCAACCCCGCCCTCAGTAATGAGGCGGCGGGGTTTCTTCCTCCTCGCGTTTGAGGTTGCTCGGGGACACTTCTTTAAGCTGCTGGTTCAGCAGGCGCTTCGCTTCCCACAGCTCGCGGATATCCAGTTCCTGCCTGGCCACCTGTTCACTGAGGGTGTTAATGACGTCGTCCTGAAACGCTACTCGGGTTTCAAGCTCGTCCAGCCGTGCTTCCAGATCTCTGTTACTCATCAGTACTGCAAACCTTGTCTTCAATTGTCGGACTGGCCAGATGCTTGGTCAGTGCTCGTGGTTATCTGGTATCATGCCGCCTTTGCCCGCCAAGGCCCGTCGTTTTTCGGTAACCCTGGCGGTTTTCACCGGCCGGATGTGCGATTTTACCCGCTATCCGGTTCTTTATCGTTAGCGTTTAAATAAGTATGGAGAAATCTCAGTCAATGCGTAATCCAGCCAAAGCGATCCTTGTTGCTCTTTTGATCGCCATCCCTGCACCGTTGATTCTAGCCATTTTGCTGTCCTTTACCCCGGAGCCGCTTCGCCTGATTGCAGCCGGTCAGACTCTGGAAGCTCTGGGTAGCACTCGCGGCATCGTTGCCTACATTATTGCCCTGGTGCTGTTCGGCATTGCCGGCTTCCTGACCGTCGCCATCGCCGCACGTCAATCCGGACAGCGTTCACGCCCTGCGCAACCGCGTCAGGCCAGCCAGCCCAGTCAGAACTATGACGACGAAGATGACTTTGACGACACCAGCCCCGAGGGCGATGAAGAAGGTAGCGTCAAGTGGTTCAACGTCAAGAAAGGGTTCGGTTTTATTGTCCGTGACAACGGTGACGAGGTGTTCGTCCACTTCCGTGCCATTCGTGGCCGTGGTCGACGCGTTCTGCGTCAGGGCCAACTGGTTCGCTTCAACGTGGTTGAAGCCGACAAGGGCCTGCAAGCGGATAATGTGTCCATCCTGAGCGACTGATCAGGGGCACCTTCTGCCACTCGAAAAAGGGGCAGCCAATTGGCTGCCCCTTTTTTGCTTCAGTGCCCGCCTTTCACCTCAATGCCAGACCACCAGTTGCTCGCCGCGATCATCCAGCCGCCACCACTTTTCATCCGCAACCGGCTCACCCTCTTTCCAGTCTCCCGGGCTGCAGCGTACTTCCGTACCCATCGCTCGCCAGGCACTGCGGGCGCAATCCAGATCCGCACCCCACGGTAATGATTCTCCCTCAAGTACCAGACAGGTGAAGCGCTTGCCAAAAGCCCCCGGGTAGAGGATTACCCTTACCGGTGCATTCAGGTACCGACCAACACCTTTGATGGCTCTGTTGTCTACCTGCTCATCATCCAGCTCGAGCTGGTCCAGGTGATTGGCCAACCACTCTGATACCGCCAGAGACTTCAGGTCACGAATGTATATTTCGAGGTCCCTCACCCGTGTTTTCTCCTCCGTCATGATCACAATGGACAACATAGTGAACCGGCCCGGGACGCGCTGCAACCCAGCGTTCCAGTTCGTGCCGGAGATCGTCCAACGTCAGAGTGCGAAGCGTTCCAGCTGCTTTTCGCTCGTACCAGCATACCTCCGCCGCAGCACGATCAATCTCAGCCCTGGACAAGCTCGCTTCCAGTTCATCGATGGGTTCCTGACGCGCCAGAGCCACCAGGCTCTGGCGGCGCAGCGTGTCGGCCTGGCCTCTCAGTGCCAGAGCTTCCGACGGCCCCCGATGCGCAAACAGATTCAGCCGGGCCGCCGCGCGCTCAACCCACTGCAGCATGCCACCGGGAGAACCCACCGAGTGGCTGCGACAACTGGCGACATAGGCAATCGCCCCGCTCGACAAGCGGATACCCCACTGCTTCTCAATAAACGGTTGGTGGGCCGACAGTATGGATTTTTTCTGCAGAACACCGGAGGCCGGCATATCAAACACGTCCATCGACCGCCCCAGCCATTGTTCAAGCTGCCCGGTGGTGTCCACACCCTGAATGGCGGCGGGGCCCAGCAGTAGAATCGGGCCTTTCCATGATTGCAGTAACGTACCCGAAAAACTATCCCAGCGGCCGGCCAGAGCCATCACATCCGCAGGGGAAACATTGTCGAGAATCAGTGTGGGCCACTCTCTACGCGGCGCATGAGGTCCGGGGACTGCCGGCACATCATCGGCCATTAGCTCTGCCTCACGCCGCAAATCGAGTTCAACGTATCCTGCCTCCAGGCACGGTAGCAGGGCCTGCAACCAAGCTGTTTTGCCGCTACCCCGATGACCCCGTAGCCAGATCATGGCCGAGGGTGCCGCCGCGATGGTCACCGCCACTTCTTCTGCGAGAGCCAGCCAGCCCATGTCACTGACGACAACCGGAACGGTGTCCTGACAGGGTTCGTCCCGGCGGTCTCCGCTCCACCCAGACAGCGGCCAATCACCTACCATCTCCAGTACGGAGACATACGCTTTCTGCTGAAAACGCTCCGCTACTGACACCAGCGCAGACAGCAACATTGGCCAGTCCAGCCATGGCGCATCAGACAGATCCCGGGCAGATGAAAACCAATCCAACAGTTGCGAAGAGAGCACGCCCTCTCCACCGACTTCCGTCACGATGGGTTGTTCACACTGGATTGTGCGCACCAGCTCGTCGAGATCAACGCCTCTGGCCCTGAGAAAGCCAGACACCACCGGCTCGCCCTCCACCAGGGAGAGCAGGAAATCCTCTGCGCTGATGGCAAAGCCGCCCCGGTGGGCGACGCTGTCTCTGGCCCGTTGCAGGGCCGTTTGGCATTGCGGGCTCAGGCATCCCTGCCAGTCTTCCATTGTGCATCTCCTTTTGCTTGCCGCCGGGCTCATCCTGAGCCGGCCTGAATCCATTAAACGCGGTTATAGGTGTCCTCGAAACGGACAATGTCGTCCTCTCCGAGATAGCTTCCCGTCTGAACTTCGATGAGTTCCAGTGGAATGACGCCCGGGTTGGTCAGCCGATGGGTGACCCCCAACGGAATGTAAGTCGACTGATCTTCCGTTAACAGCAAGGTCTCTTCGCCACGGTTCACGGTGGCGGTCCCTTTCACCACGACCCAATGCTCAGCACGATGGTGGTGCTTCTGCAGGGACAGGGACGCGCCAGGGCTGACCATAATGCGCTTGACCTGAAAACGGCCGCCCATGGCAATGCCTTCATAGGTGCCCCACGGGCGGTAGACTTTTTTGTGGAATCGATGCTCAGACCGGCCCTGAGCTTTCACCTGGGCCACCAGCTTTTTGACGTCCTGCACCCGACCACGATCAGCAACCAACACCACATCGTCGGTTTCCACAATGACATGGTCGCTCACCCCAAGCGCCGCAATCAGACGCCCTCCGGAGTGAAGGTAGCAACCCGAAACATCCTCGGTAATCACATCGCCACGGCAGACGTTGCCGTTTTCATCCTGCGGCTGGATTTCCCAAAGTGCGGACCAGGAACCGACATCGGACCATCCCGCGTCCAGCGGCACCACCACTGCGTCCCGGGTCTTTTCCATCACGGCGTAGTCAATGGAGTCGTCGGGGCAGCTCTCAAACGCCGCCTTGCCGACACGCACAAAGTCCAGATCCGCCTGCTTCTGACTCCAGGCTTCGCGGCAAGCCTTGAGTATTGCGGGATTATGACGCTCCAGTTCTTCCAGATAGCGGTCCGCCCGGAACAGGAACATTCCGCTGTTCCAGAGATAGTCCCCTTCGGCCAGGTACCGCTCGGCTGTCGCTTCATCGGGCTTTTCCACGAAGGCGGCTACGTCCTGATAGCCAGAGTGGCTCGCACCTGCCTTGATATACCCATAACCGGTATGAGGTGCCGAAGGCACAATCCCGAAAGTGACCAGCTTGCCGGAACGGGCGGCTTCCGCGCCCTTCTCCACCGCTTCCCGGAATGCGGCGAGGTCCTTCAACACGTGATCGGAGGGCATCACCAGCAGCAGTTCTTCCGGCTGCTCTTCGGCGGCAGCCAGAGCCGCCAGAGCAATAGCCGGCGCGGTGTTTCGGCCAACGGGTTCGAGAATAATGCCGGCGGTGCGATCCGCCGCCTGGGCCTGGAGGTGAGCGGCCACCACAAAACGATGGTCCTCGTTGGTAATCGCCATCACCCGGGCGCTGTTATCCAACGCAAGCCCGCGGTCAATCGTTTCAGCCAGCAGCGAATCGTCAGATACCACGGGCAGGAACTGTTTAGGGTACGCCTCACGGGAAAGCGGCCACAGACGGGTGCCGGAACCGCCGGACAAAATCACTGCAAGCATGGGTCATCCTTGGTTAAACGTTTTAGCATTCCACGTTTTGAGAATTCTAGCTGAAAGCCGCCGTGTTTCCCATTGCGGCCCGTTCATTTCCAGCAGGTCACAGAAGAAGTGCAGTGTCTCATCCAGATTGCTGACCCGGATCATGGTGTGAAGGTAGTGCATGGTTTGTCTCCCGACAAACAGCTTCGGGCATAGGCTACGAACACTGATCAATATCACCGTTTGGGTTATCCTGACCGGATGAACCAGAACCCTGAAACATCAGACCAACGGCCCTTGCGGGTTCCAGCGGTGCGCCATCTGGCGTGGATGTGTCATGCACCACAGCTTATCAGCTCCGACATGGAATTTGATCCGGGAAATTACCTGCCGGAGGATGTCGGGGCACGCCTGATGGCATGGGACAGAGAACCTCACCGCGGCCCGGCCATACTGACAGAACAACCGGCAAAACGTCTGGGGCACTATTTCGAGCGGTTGTACGAATGTTTGATCAGAGACCTGATCGGCTGGGAAATACTGCTCAAAAACCAGCCGATTCGAAGCAACGGTATTACCCTGGGTGAGCTGGATTTTATTGTGCGAAACCCTGCAGATGGTGGCGTTGAACACCATGAAATTGCCGTTAAATTCTATCTTGGCCACCTGGATGTAGGCGAAAGCCTACCCCGATGGTACGGCCCGAACGCAAGAGACCGCCTGGACCTGAAGACGGATCGACTGAAATCCCACCAAAGTCAGCTTACAAAGCACGCTGAAACCCGGCACCTGCTGACCTCCCACGGAATAGAAACGCCCGTTCGACCGCGGATCTTCATGCCAGGCTACCTTTTCTATCCATCAACCCACTCCCTGCCCGAGCCGAAAGATGTTCCTCCGGATCATCTGCGCGGCCACTGGCTTTCGATCAATGAGCTGGACGAAAGCGCCAACAGGGCCGGCGTGAGCCCACAGAGCACGCAACACTGGATTCCCCTGAACAAACCGCACTGGCTCGGTACCTGGCACCAACAACACGCACCAGATCCACAGGAAACTGAAAAAGCCCTCGACGTGATTCGTTCCGTCCATATCCCCCGCTTGTTCGCGGTGCTGACACCCTGCACAGAAAGCAGGGGCTGGCGTGAAACGGACCGCGTGTTCGTTGTGCCTGGCCACTGGCCGTCGGCCATAGGGTGATTGATATAGGGTCACGCGGTCATTGAGGCTTCACCTGAGAACTCTTCACCAACCTGAGCAAAGATCTCCGTAACAGGCCTTCCCGGATTCGCCGTCTGCAGTTCCCGCACCCGCTTACTCTGACGCTTCAGCTCCTCGCTGGGCAGTGCCCACTGGTCTTCCGGGAGCGGTTCGGACCACTCCGCCATGGCCTTGGGCAATGCCTTCTTGCTCATGCGCTTGACCTTTTTGACCTCCCACTCCACCAGCCTATTAGGAATGGTCCAGAAGGTGACCAGGTGGTACAGGTACCAGCCGATCAGATAGAAAACTCCCCGCTTGCCTTCCCGGTGCTCCTCATGAAGGCGTTTGCGGGCGTTGCTGAAAACGTGAACGCCTTCCCAAGGGGGATCGTCCGGACCCTGGAGGTCCAGTGGGTCCTGGATTTCCTTCAGGGTATGGACTTCGTACTCCATGTAGGAACGGACCGCCTCCCAATTGCTGATCGCTTGGGGCAGGCCGTAGGTCTCAAACTCCAGGGTGTATTTTTCGCCGGTTTCCGGGTGATAAACACCAATGCCGAAGCCGTACTGGCGTTGCACACCGTATTCGGTAACGCCCTGAGCTTCTGTTACCCAGGCGACCAGTTTTTCCCAGGGTACAAAAATTGGTTCTTTCTGCCCCTCTGGGACGAAACATACTTCTCGGCGCTGGCGGTTGAAGCGGGTGGGGATTACGTTCTTTAGCCTGGCATAGGCCTGCCAGCGAGGGAGAGAGAGTATGAAGAACCCAAAGAAACTCCCCCAAAAACCAAGCCAGAAGGTAATGTCAAATACACCTTTGAGAGCATGAATGGCATCAGGCCAGCCATTACCTAGCCAGTAAAACAACGCAAAGGCCATTAAGGGGACACCAAAAGCAGTAAACAAGAAGCAGAAAAATGGTATGCCAAGAGTGGCCTGCCAACCAAATACCGAGCTTATCCCTGTACCAAAATCCAAGTGACAGTTATTCACTTCCCCCACTGCATGCCCATGATCCACCGACGGCATACCAGTTGGCAGGGGTCTGGGTGCTAAAAAGGTTAACCGTCCGCTTGGAAACGGCTCGGAACGTCCAGCGCGGGGCGGCTGATCAGCCTGGGTAACTTTCGAATTCATTAAAGACTATCCATCACTATGAATGGCTGGCGGAGCTGCCACCAGGTAACCTCCTCTTCAGGTGGCTCCTGCACGGGTGTAAGTGGATATAGACTGTCCAGGGTCACCTTCAACATATACACGGATGCAGTGTAAGCACCATCCGCCTGCAACGCTTCCAGTTTGACCATCAGGGCAAGATCACGGGTGCGGATGCCATGTCGGGTTTTCTTATGGCTCGGCGGCGTGAAGGTCAGTTGAAGGTGATCGGCATCGACCGGTTGCTCCAAACTAGCCAGGATTGCACCAATACAGGGCACCCACGTTTCCGGTTGGACGGAGAACATCCCCCTTTGTCCCGGCTGGATCCGCCATGCAGCGATGGACACCTTTTGGGGTGCCTTGCCTTCCAGTGGCTCCATCAGGCTATCCGTCGACAAACCGTAGCAGTTTAACGTTAATCTGGAAGACCCTTCATCTTCCCCGGGTATTTCGTCAAGGGTGACACTGTCACCAATCCGGGCAAAGGCCTCTACATAGTCTTCGAGCGAGTCATTATGGATCTGCTCAGTCTCCCTCGACCAGGGCGTGGTTTGTAGCCATCTACCCCGTTCGCTCAGGTTGTGACCGTTATACAGCCAGCTACCGCCCAATTCAAATACTGTGAAGATCAGCCCTGCTACATTCAGACGGAAAAACAAACTAGACAAGGTTCGGCCGGTAGCAGCCCACGCCATGGCCTTGCTTTTAGCCCCTCTTGCTGCAAGAACCTGAAAGAAAGACCGGCCAGTCCGATACAGCCCATACGCATTAGTACCCGCCAGGCCACCACTACCAACCATACCAAGCACTGCACCAGCCTGGGCTTCGGCATTGCCAGTCTGAACCGATCTTAACCAATTCTCCCGGTGCTTGTAGGCGCTAATGCTGGCACTGAAAGCTCCGAACAGATAGGCAGGACCACCAAGCCCCACATGCAACTTACCCATCCGGATATTCACACTAGTCACAGCGGTGCGCTGCCAAGCATCGGCCAGGGCCTGCGCTCTGGCACTGTAAGCTGTATCCATCAAACCTTGAGCGGCCAGGAAACCTGCAGCAGAGGTGGCAAGGGCACTTTCCGCAAAACGAACATAGCTTCGCTCAGAAGAATCTTGAGCTTTACCTCCAGTCACCGCGTCAACAAGATTCACCAACTGCGCGACGAACAACAAAACCCCAAGCCCATCCCCCATCACGTTCATTCGAGGTGCCGAGGCCAGGCCCTGCCGGAAATGTCCGACTAATCGGCCTATTTCCTGCTGAGCCAATGCCGGCGGTACCAGTGTCAGGGCTGCACGGCCTGTTGTGGCTGGCTCTAGCTTCAGACCGGTGTCGGTTTCCTCAACCGGGCTGAGACCCGCTGCCACGCGCTTGCCAATTTGACGGTGCTCTTCACGGGTCGCCTTGAATTCAGTCACCAACCCCTGAGCTTTCTCGGAGCGATGGCCATGGGTTGATTTGGCAACCTCATGATCGTTCCGGAGCTGCTTCATCCGTTGATCAAGCTGCAGCATCTTTCTAAGGTTGTCCCTGAATGTTGCCAACTCGCTTTGCGAAGCAACACGGAACTCGGCCTTACCTTGATCTATGGCGTCGAGCATGCGCCGCTTGAAAAAATACGGCAGATCCCGGAAGAGATCATCCAGGTCAGGCAAATTCTGGCTATCGATGGTTTTATACAGTTCCCCGACAGCGCGCCCCTTGGCTTGGGCAATTGCGGGAGCGATCGTGTCTCCCAACGCCTCTGATTTTATCTGGATTTGCTGCGAGAAATTGGAGAAGTCTGGAAGCTTGCCCTCTTCTGCCTCCTTTATCCGCTGAACCCAATCCGCTGCCTGTTCGACCACTTTGTAGCCCGCCAAGCCAACCGCTGCATAGGTTTTGGCCAGCTCACCGTCTGCGGACCGGTCACTCTTTGGCAGGGTCTGGAACAGAGGGCGACTGTATTGGGGGTTCTGCTCCAGCCACTCCAGTACGCCTTCGCTCGCTTCGTCGGAACGGCAAATGTCCTTCAGGCAGGCATACTCCAAATCCAGCGCTGCTTCGATCTGCACCTCGTCTTCCGGGTCAAAATACCAGGCGGCCTGGTGATAGCGATTGTCTGTCAGCAGTTGGACGCGATCAGTGGTTATGTCTGTCAGCAGTGTCTGCCAGCGAGCCAGTTTGGCGCGCTGGCAGACCATGAACTGGTCCATGGCTTCACGATCAATCAGGTCATTGATTCCACGATGGCCAAAACCTCGTCCTTCCAGAATTGCTTTCAGGTTCTCGCGATGCTCCTTTTCCAGAGCGACAATGCCTTCTATGTGTGAGTCCACGAAATCTGGCCTGGCCCCTTCGAGGGCTTGTCGCAAATACCACTCATCCACTGCCCGCTGCATTTTGGGCATAATGCTGTAGGCATTGGTCCGATTGGCTGTACTCCGGATATCTTCCACCCTCGACTTGACCTCAGAGGGTAGCGAGGAGTCGTTGGCGCCCGGTCTCTTTTCGTCTTCAAGTTGTCTCAAGGCCCCCAGCAATGCGGACTGGGTATCTGAACGATCAGTTTCAGGCATCGCTTCCAGGTCTTGCTGCATCGAGACAATAGCAGGGTGATCCGAATTGGCGATCACCGCATCCAGCCCCTGCTCATCCAACAGGGTCATGGACTCGATCAAGGTACCGAGAAAATAGTCCCGCTCTTCGTCGCCCGCCTCCGTCCAGCTCTCAAGCCAGCCCACCACATCATCCTGGTGCTCG
Source organism: Marinobacter sp. (assembly GCF_040904845.1). GTDB lineage: Bacteria > Pseudomonadota > Gammaproteobacteria > Pseudomonadales > Oleiphilaceae > Marinobacter. Next base: position 31,532 of record NZ_JBBDSR010000058.1, read on the forward strand.
GCTAAGTCCAGCATGACGCCCACGTCGTCCCTCAGAACAAGGCAGAGACAATTCGACGGGTCATCAATACCCTGCTGTTTGATGAGCTTGCCAAACCGGCTTTCGTGGTAATAGGGCTGGTTTTCCCAGTGGTAAGGCTCTCTCTCCTGGGAATGGCCACCTTCAGGGAATTCAGGGATACCGTCTTCAGAGAATTCGGCCACCCATTCCCTGGCCTGGTCGGGGGTAAGCAGGTATTCACCGCCACTCAGTGGCGAAGCGCTGGCCAGATCGATCCTCTGCAACAGCACATCGCGCTCTTCTGGGTCGTTCATAACCTGCGCTTTTTTACGGGCTGTCCACGCCATGTCCGAGAAAGCCACGTATAGAGTATGAGATGCGGGGTACTCCAACGTGCCATCGTTATGGCCGGTCAGTTCACCGTCTTCATGCCGATACTCGTGAATCTCCTCGATATCGGCGTCCAATACATAAATGTAGCCATGCCTCAGAAGACGGTAGCCAAGAGGGCGGGAGCTTAATGAGTATGGGTAGCCGGGGTCGGTATCGGCAGGTGTGACTTCCACCCGGCCGTATCGAACAGGCAATAGATGTACAGACTTCAGCAATGGGCATGAAGCCGGCTCATCAATGGGGGTGCCTGGTTGCTCCCAGCACAAAAGGTCGTTGCTTGCCCGATCGTCAGTGGGGCGTTGTATCCGTGCCATCGTTCATCCTTGATCTTGCGGTGGGGCCTGTTGGGGGGAGCTGTCGGTGTTTGCTCGCTCTGGCAATGAGGCAAACAGGAATTGCATGACTTCACGCAAGCTACCACATCCGCAGCCAAGCGCGTCATCCAGTGTTTTTCGCAGTTTTGGATAGGCATCCTTTAACTGAACTCCACCCAACTTCTGACGCACCGGCTCCTCCAGGCGGTTCCAAAGTTGCAGTGCATCTTTGCGTCGATTGAAAGCTTCGAAAGCGGCATTCAACTCCGGAGAGGGAGTGATTTTTTCGAAGTAGTTGCCGGTATTATCTGGCTGGACGTCCGGCATCCTGAGCATGTGCCACTGTTCACTGATGCAGTCCGGAACGATAAGTCGTTCCACGACTCCTGAGGGGCAGCGAGACAAATTATCTCCGATCACCAACCCGGCCAGCGCAGGATGAGCAATACGCATCAGCTCGTCACAGCCCGATACCGTCTCTATTTGCAGGTGACCTCGCAGCCAGCGGGTAGCGGTTATGCGGTCTGTGCTTGAAACCAGCAGATAGCCCTGCTCCAACACAGGACCCTGTTTCAGAAACCCTTCCAACACCGGATCTCCAGGCCCACTGAGCCATACCAGCCAAGGAGACAGGTCCGCAACCGCCTCCCAGCGGGTGGTCATATATAAACATTCCGCATTGACGGGCTGATCACCGGCCCACTGGTATATCTGTTTGCCAAGCCCCTGAATAGCGACACCATCCAGAACAAGCCCGACAGAAAGATTCTCAGGCCAGGCAAAATGATTAAAGGGCGACTCCGCAATTGGCCAACACTTCTGATTCATGAGCTCTGCTCCTCACAAACCGGGCATGTCGCGCTTCCCTTCCTGAGTGCAGCCACCTGGGACTCCACATTCACCGCCGGGGCGTTTTCTCGCTGATCAACCTCCGCCAATGCCTCCTGCTCGTGTGCTTGTGGCTGATCACCCTCGATTATCTGAGGCATTTCCGCCACCACCACTCCCTGCCCCGAACCGCTCCCCGGTGACCCACCAGAATTAATCTTGATCCCCGGCCCCGCGAGCGTCACGCCGCTCGGGTCCAGCTTTAGCAAACTGCCACCCGCAGAGATGGTGAGTTCCGCGCCCGCATCCAGCACCACTTTGGCACCCGCCTTGTGGTGCACTTCCGTCCCGGCTTCGCTGAGGGTGCCTTTGCCGGATTTCTGGTGGAAGGTGCCGACGATATTCTGGCTGCAATCACCGCCGACGGACTCGCGTTTTTCGCTATCCACGGTGCAATGGTCGTTGGCTTTGATGTGGCTGAATTCGTTGTTATCGACCGTGCGGTGGCTGTCGTTTTTGACCACTTCGGTGCGGTTGTTCTCGGTCAGCAGGTCCAGGTCTTTCTGGGCGTGAACGTAGATCTGTTGCTGGTCCGCTTCGTCTTCGAACCGCAGTTCGTTGCTGCCCTCGCCTTTGTGGGTCTTGGTTTTTAAGGTGGTGCGTGTTTTGTGCTCCGGCAGCGCGTAGGGCGGGGTGTTGGTGGCGTGGTAGGTTCTTCCGGTAATGATCGGCTGGTCCGGGTCGCCGTCGAGGAAGCTGACGATGACTTCGTGGCCGATTCTGGGCAGAGCCATAAAACCGTATTGGCCGCCGGCCCAGCCCTGGCTGACGCGCAGCCAGGCGCTTGAGTGTTCATCGTTCTTCGAGTAGCGATCCCAAGGGAAGCGGACTTTGACGCGGCCATGCTCGTCGCAGTGGATCTCTTCGCCTTTGGGGCCAGTGACCATGGCCATCTGCGGGCCGTCCATCAGGGGCCTTTGGCTGATCCGGGGTCGCCAGGTGCGGTCAGCGGGCACGGCGTGGAAGGTGTTGTGGTAGGTGGTGG
>NZ_JBBDSR010000059.1:0-5887 GCF_040904845.1 Marinobacter sp.
AGCCCAAGCGCCCCAGGGATGGGCCGAAGGAGCGTGTTTTGAAAGGGGATACCCGCCCGGTGCCACCGCCCAAGCTGAAGGCACGGCAGTAAAAGTTCCAGACGACTCCAACAGTCAAAACCATTTACCTCAGCCAAACAAATAGAGGTGCAACATGGATCTGAATTACACCCCCGAACAAGAGGCGTTCCGCGCAGAAGTTCGCCAGTTTCTTGAAGACAACCTGCCACACGACATCCGCGAACGGGTGCAGAAACGTCTGCGCCCTGACAAGGCCATGACTGAACGCTGGCAGAAAATTCTGTTTGATAAGGGCTGGGGCGCATCCACCTGGCCGAAGGAATTTGGTGGCACCGGCTGGGATCCGATTCAGCAGCTTATCTTCGAAGAAGAGTGTGCGCTTGCCGGTGCGCCGCGCCAGCTGGACTTCGGGCTGCGCATGGTCGCGCCGGTGATCATGACCTTTGGCAACGATGAACAGAAACGGCGCTTCCTGCCAGGCATCCTCAGTGGTGAGGACTGGTGGTGTCAGGGCTACTCCGAGCCAGGCGCTGGGTCCGATCTGGCTTCGCTGCGTACCAGTGCCAAACTCGAAGGCGATCACTATGTGGTCAACGGCCAGAAAACCTGGACCACCCTCGGTCAGCATGCCGACTGGATTTTCTGTCTGGTGCGCACCAGCACCGAGGGCAAATCACAGCAGGGAATTTCGTTCCTGCTGATCGATATGAACACCCCGGGCATCGAGGTGCGGCCGATCATCATGCTCGACGGTGAGCATGAGGTTAACGAAGTCTACTTTGACAACGTGAAGGTGCCCGCCGAGAACCTGGTGGGTGAGGAAAACAAGGGCTGGACCTACGCCAAGTTCCTGCTGGGCCATGAGCGTACCGGCCTGGCCAACGTCGGGCAGTGGAAGGCGTTGATGAAGCGCCTGAAAGAAGTGGCGCGGCAGGAGCAGGACGGCCAGCGGCCGCTGATCGAGAACACCCGTTTCCGTGACCGGCTGGCGCAGTTGGATATGGAGCTGCGTGCACTGGAACTGACGGTGTTGCGGGTGCTAACGGACAAGAACGGCCCGGGGGCACTGGCATCAAGCCTGAAAATCCGTGGCACCGAAATCGGCCAGCAGCTGTTCGAGATGCTGATGGAAGCGGGCGGCCAGGACGCCATTGCCCATATTCCGGAGGCGCTGGAGCTGGATTACAACGGTCCGCGTGCCGGCTCGGTAGATGCCACGCCGGCGGCAGGGGATTACTTCAACATGCGCAAGCTGTCGATCTTTGGCGGGTCCAACGAGATCCAGCGCAATATTATTGCCCAGCTTGTGCTTGGCCTTTAAGGAGGCGATATGAACTTTGATCTGACCGAAGAACAGCAAATGCTGAACGATTCCCTGCGTCGCTTCGTGGCCAACGAGTACGGCTTCGAGAAACGGCAGGAGATCATCCGTTCCGGCACTGGTACCGATAAAGCCACCTGGGCCGCTTTCGCGGAGATGGGGCTGCTCGGCTTCACCTTTCCGGAGGAGCATGACGGCCTGGGCGGCAACGCCATCGACACCATGGTGGTGATGGAAAACGTCGGCCGCGGCCTGGTTGTAGAGCCATACCTGGCAACCGTGGTGCTCGCCGGCGGGCTGATCCGGGATGCCGGTAGCGAAGTCCAGAAAGCTGACATACTGCCGGCTATCGCCAGCGGTGAACGGCTGATGGCCCTGGCCCACAGCGAGCCAGGTGCACGCTACAACCTCAGCCATGTACAGACCACCGCGCGCAAGGAGGGCGACCAGTTCCTGATCAGCGGCCAGAAAACCGCCGTATTGCACGGTGGTCAGGCGAATCAGTTAATCGTCTCCGCGCGCACCAGTGGCAACGTGAATAATGAAGCCGGGTTGTCCCTGTTTCTGATCGATGCCAGCGCCAAGGGCGTGCAGGTGAGTGACTTTGCCACCCACGATGGCCATCGTACCGCCGACATTACGTTCAAAAACGTTGCCGTCAGCGCCGGCAATCTGATTGGCGACATCGATCAGGCCTTCCCCGTTATCGAAAAAACCGTCGATCTGGGCATTGCGGCGCTGTGCGCAGAAGCCGTCGGCACCATGGAAGCCATGAACGCGGCCACCCTGGAGTACATCAAGACCCGCAAGCAGTTCGGGGTTCCCATCGGCAAGTTCCAGGTGCTGCAGCATCGCATGGCCGACATGTTCATCCAGACCGAGCAGGCCAGAACCATGGCGATCCTTGCCGCCACTGAGGCTGACTCGAACGATCGCACCAGCCGACGGGAGGCCATCTCCATGGCCAAGACGCTGGTCGGCCAGGCGGCACGGTTCGTGGGCCAGGAAGGGGTACAATTGCACGGTGGCATGGGTGTGACCGACGAAATGGTCGCGGCCCATCTGTTCAAGCGCCTGACCCTGATCAACCTGCTATTCGGCGATGCCGATCATCACCTGGCACAGGTCAGCGATGGCCTGCTGGCCATGACGGCCTGAATTCCCAAAGGAGAACACCATGAGCGTTAAACAACTACTGGATCTGACCGGCAAGGTGGCTTTCATCACTGGCGGCTCCCGCGGCCTGGGCCTTCAGATGGCCGAAGCCCTGGGTGAGCTGGGTGCGAAAATCGCCATCAGCGCCCGCAAGCAGCATGAACTGGATGACGCCAAGGCGCATCTGGAAAGCCAGGGGGTGGAAGTGGTCACTATCGCCGCCGACCTGTCCGATCTGGAAGGCATTCCAGGCGTAGTGGATCAGGTGGTCAGCCAACTCGGTGACATCGACATCCTGGTCAACAACGCCGGCGCCACCTGGGGCGCACCCGCCGAGGACTACCCGGCTGAGGGCTGGATGAAAGTGATGAACCTGAACGTCCACGCCAGCTTCTTCCTGACCCAGACCGTCGGCAAGCGCTGCATGATTCCGCGCAAGACCGGCAAGGTCATCAACATCGCCTCCATTGCCGGCCTGTCCGGCAACCCGGAAGGCATGAAGACCATCGCCTACAACACCAGCAAAGGTGCCATGGTGAACTTCACCCGCGCGCTGGCGTCCGAGTGGGGCCACTACAACATCAACGTGAATGCCCTCTGCCCGGGCTTCTTCCCGTCGAAGATGTCCCAGGGGCTGCTGGATGCCCAGGGCGAGAAAATGCTGGAGCGCATTCCGCTGAACCGATTTGGTGGTGGCGAGGACCTCAAAGGCGCGGCTGTGTTGCTGGCCTCCGAGGCCGGGCGTCATATCACCGGGCAATGCCTGGCGGTGGATGGCGGCACGCTGGTCAGCTAAGCGTGGTCCTATAATGGGTCACAGACACTGACTGACTTGCTCCGGGTCCAGGTTACCACCGGTAATAACCAGAACCGTGGTCCTGTCCGGAGTGGGTAAGACCTGCTTTTCCAGAAGAGCCGCCAGGCCCACACTGGCACCGAGCTCCACGTAAAGTCTGGCCTCGGTCAGCAGGCGTCGTGTGGCCTCCCGGATACCTTCCGCGGAGACGGTGACAATGCGTTCCACCACCTGACGGGAGCCGGCATAGGTGCATCCCCCCGCCGGCGCCAATGGGGTACAGCACCCGATCCACATCCGGTAGCTGGCACAGCAATTCCAAGCCAACGGTACCCTGCCCGGCCATGATGCGGACATCGTTATAGGGATGAACCAGAGTCAGTCCCTCCCGATCCCGCTTCTCATGGCACAGGGCCACGGCCTGCTGGATACCACCGTGGACGATCACCTCGGCGCCCAATTCCCGTGTGCGGCGGATCTTCAGCGGACTGGAACCCTCGGGCATGACCACGGTCAGTGGCACGTTCTGCATGGCCGCCGCCCAGGCCAGGCCAATGGCGTGGTTACCCGCGGAGACCGTCACCAGGCCGGCCTTGAGTTCATCCTCACTGGCCGTCAGCAGCCAGTTCAATGCCCCACGGGCCTTGAAGCTGCCGGTGCGCTGAAGGCTTTCGCATTTCAAGCCCAGCGGCTGGCCCATGGCGGCATCCAGGTCCGGCACATTCAGCAGCGGCGTTTCGCCCAGGTGTGGTCGAATACGCCGCTCCGCCTCACGAATTTGGGATTGGCCAGGTAGATTTGGCTTGGTCATGGTGCTCTCTCCTGCTATTCCTCATACAAACCATGATGCAGGCCAAACTGGCTATCAAGTTACTGGTGAGCTAATCTGAATACTTATCCGGACAAAAATCCGGACAAAACCAACTATATTATCTGAAAAAAATAATAGAATAACATTTAATATCAATATATTAATTTCGCAATGAACCGGACATGGATCCGGACAAAACTGCCTGGAACACTTATGGCCACAGCCTCGATAATGGACCTTGCCCCCTTTGTGCCCGGAGAGCAGGCACTCAGAAAATCAACCCTGCCAGACAAGGCGATGGAGTTGAACCGCATTTCTGCAAAACTGGCTGGGCAACTCTCCCCCGAAAGCACCGAAACCCTTCGGCTGCACATGTCGGTGATTAATTCCTACTACTCGAACCTGATCGAAGGCAACTGCACACAGCCCCACGAGATTCGCCAGGCGCAAAAAGGCCACTACAGCGACGATCCGGTGAAGCGTGACCTGCAGAAGGAATCACTGGCCCATATCGAGGTGCAGAAATGGCTGTATGCCCGGTCCCCGGCGCTGGATGAGATCTATTCTTCAGAGTTCATACTGGAGCTGCACCGACGTTTCTACGGCCATGTACCTGACTCACTCAGGGAAGTTCGTGACAACAAGGGTGCCCTGCTGGAGCGGGTTACGCCGGGACAATGGCGCCTGCGTGACGTTGAAATCGGCCGGCATTTGCCACCGGAACACCAGGCCCTCCCGGAGCTAATGCAACGGTTCTGCGAAGAATACCACCCCAAAAAATACAGCGGCGACCACAAACTGATCGCCATAGCCGCCGCCCACCATCGCTTTCTCTGGATTCATCCATTCCTTGATGGCAACGGCCGGGTTATCAGGCTTTGGACGGATGCGGCACTGAAGGCAACTGGGCTAGAGAGTTACGGTGTCTGGTGCCTGAGCCGTGGTCTGGCCCGCTCTGCGGAAACCTATAAGGCCGCTCTGGCACGTGCGGATTATCCCAGACAGGGGAATACCGATGGCAGAGGTTATCTCAGCCAGACGGGATTGATGGAATTCTGCGAGTTTGTGCTGGATACCGCTCTCGATCAAGCGAACTATATGTCGGATCTGCTCGCTCTGGACAAGCTTCGCGAGCGAATTGACCGTTACGTTGTGGCTCGCAACGACAAGCGGGTTCCCGGAGTCGATGCCGAACTGAAACCGGTAGCCAGCATGGTTCTGTTCAACGCCTTCATCCAGGGATCTCTGGATCGCAAACAGGCCATTGCACTGACGGGCATGCACGAACGTAGCGCGCGCAGACTATTGAACCAGATGAAACAGGAGGGACTACTGAGCGAAACCAGTAACAGGTCGCCACTGAAGTGGGAAATTCCTGAACATGCGGAGCCCTGGTATTTTCCGCAGTTGGCGCCGGGCGTGTAGTTATCCCAAATACCAAGGCTCCAATTCTTCATCCTACGTTTTCACTTCCCGATTGAGCAGGTAAATTCCATTACCTACTAGATCGCTCACGACAAGTACGGATTGCTAGTTTTTAGTTGATGTCTTGAGGCAAACTACTCAACACCTGACTACTATCCATTTTCTACAGCCCCTCGATCTACGGTCGTCAAAAATAGATCTGTCCCATTTTTCCATGAGCTTGTTGCGGGCATCGTAGTGGTAGCGGGTGACCTGACCGTCTTCGGTCTCAGTCAAGATGTTGCCGTTGGCGTCGTAGGTATAGCTGACGCCGCCCTGTTGGGTCAGCCGGTCGTTGTTATCGTAGCTGTAGGCGGTG
>NZ_JBBDSR010000060.1:0-33289 GCF_040904845.1 Marinobacter sp.
CAACGTCTTTCAGGTAACCGTTGGGGCCCATGGCACCCGGGCTGAGAAACTCGGCGGCGTATTCTTCGATGCCGGGGACAACGCCGATGTGCGCTTTCTTGACGTAGAAGAACATGGTGCGGGCCATCGGGTACTTGCCTTCAGCGATCAGGTCGGGCTCTGGCGCAACACCCTCGAGCTCGACAGCCTTGAGCCGGTCTGAATTCTCCTCCAGGAAGCTGTAACCGAACGCGCCGTACATGCTGGTGTCGCCGATCAGCTTCTGCACGATCAGGTTGTCGTTCTCACCGGCTTCGATAAAGGCACCGTCTTCACGGACGCTTTCACAGATGGCAGCGTGCTCGTTTTCACCCAGCTCGGCGGCTTCCGGAAGCTTGTCGCAGCCAGCGGCCAGGCCCAGCTCGTTGAAAGAATCGCGGGTCCCGGAAGTCGGGGGCGGACCCATCACTTTGATTTCCAGATCCGGCAGGCTGGAGTCGATGTCGCTCCACTTTTTATAGGGGTTCATCACCCACTCGCCGTCAACGGGCACTTTCTCACCCATAGCCAGGAACAGCTGCTCCATGGTCAGGTCCAGATCCGGCGCATCCTTCGAGCTGGCAATCACAAGACCATCCGAGCCGATGGGAAACTCGACAACCTCTTTAACACCATTGCTCTGGCAAAGCTCAAGCTCGGAAGCCTTGATGCGGCGCGAGGCGTTGGTAACGTCCGGGTGGCTGGTACCAATGCCCTGACAGAAAATCTTCAGGCCGCCACCGGAACCGGTAGATTCCAGCTTCGGAGTCGGGAAATCGCTGTTGGCACCGAAACGCTCGGCAACCACAGTGGCAAACGGATAAACAGTGGAAGAGCCGACAATGTTGATGGTGTCGCGAGCCATGGCCGGGGAAGATACGGCGGCAATGCTGCCTGCCAGGGCCAGAGATGTAAAAGCGGTTTTAAGTTTGATCACGTTGAGTCTCCATGTTTCATTCGGACTTTTTCGTCGGATTGGCTTTACCGATGAGTGAAGACTACCGAGGCTCTGTGACAACTTTGTGACAGCTACTGAAATATAGACCACGGTGTGCAAATTTTCTTGCAGACTGCCCACAGCCCGCTACCATGCGGGTAAAACAATTCGCACTTTCCATAAAAAGGCAGTATTCATGACCGCGCTCGACGATGACAAACCCACCCCGAAAGGCGAACTGACACTTCAGGTTGTTCCCCTACCTTCCGACACCAACGCCAACGGCGACGTGTTTGCCGGCTGGCTAGTCAAGCAGATGGATATTGCGGCGGCCACCATCGCCGGCCGTATCTCTCTGGGCCGCAACGCAACGGTAGCCATGGACAAGATGGAGTTTCTGTCCCCACTGCGAGTGGGTTCACAGGTGGGCTGTTACTGCGAACTGGAGGACATCGGACGCAGTTCGATGAAAATCAGCGTGGAAGTCTGGACACTGGATCGCACCGCCAGAACCCCCCGCAAGGTCACCGAGGGCCTGTTCGTTTATGTGGCCATCGACGAACATGGCCGTATACGGGAAGTGCCGGAGCAGACCCACGGTTCTTGAAGAGCCGCCTGTCATGCTTTACCAGCTAACGTGTGGGACCTTCTTTTATCCCTCTGAAAGCCCACAGCCCGAAAATTGGCCCTGGTATCAGTATGGCGACCACCCAGGGCCCGAGGTATTCCCAGAGACCACTGGTCATCCAGATCGCCGGCAGCGTCAGGCCAAAGCCGATGGCGTTCATCACCGCCAGAGAGGAGCCCACTGATTCTTTCGGGGCGTTGGCGGCGGCCAGGGCCGAAAACTGCGGTGAATCCGCAATCACCGCCAGCCCCCAGACAAACAGCAGGGCAATAAGAGCCAGTGGTGGTAGCCACGCCAATAAGGGGTAACCCACGCACAGCAGACCGGACAGCGCCAGTGCCCGCCTGGCAACCCAATCACTGCCCAAGCGCCGGCTGAGCCGGCCTCCGCCAATACAGCCCAATGCTCCGGTTGCAATAATCCCGAACGACAGCCAAGGCACCAGACCCTCTGGCCAGGCCAGGCGCTGAAGTTCCCGACTGACCAACAGCGGTGTCAGCATCCAGAACGCATAGAGTTCCCACATATGGCCGATGTAGCCGCCGGCCACAGCCCGGAAACGGGGGGCCCGCAAGGCGGCCAGCCCCCGATTCAGCGGAATCGCGCCGTTGCTTTTGGGTAAATGCGGTCCGTCTCCGAGTAGCAACACCAGCCCGCCGCCGACCAGCGCCAACAGGGACGCACCCAGAAGCGGCCACTCCCAAGGCATACCCAGAGTCGCGCCACGCATCAGGTGGGGCAACGCGGTACCCAGTGTCAGCATGCCCACCAGCCAGGCGAGCGCCGCACCGGCGTATTTTGGCGTCCAGGCAATCACCATTTTCATGCCCAGCGGATAGATACCGGCCAGACAGAGGCCGGTCAGGAACCGCAAAATGCCGTCGACTGGCGGCTGGGCCGCGGCAAGGATAAAGCCGCCGTTGGCCAGCGCACCCAGCAAACTCGCTACCGCAAAAATCCGGCTGGCTCCGAAGCGGTCCGCCAGACCGGTCACCGCAATGGTCAGGGTACCGACAATGAAGCCCGCCTGGACCGCCAGCGTGTACAGGCCAAGATCCGACTCCGTCAGCGACAGTTCACGGGAAAACGACACCCAGACACCGTTCACGCTGAACCACAGCGAAGTGCCAAACAGTTGGGCCAGAACAATCACCGGCAGGGGGTAGCGTCGCAGCAATTCACTCATTGTTGTTATTACCAGTGGTTGCGCGGTTCATGTCACGACCGGCCTTTTCTCTGGCAGCAACATTGAAAGCAGCGCCGCAGCGGCCACCAACCCGGCGGATATCCACAGGCAGGCCTCCAGCCCATAGGCCTGATAAACCCAACCAGACAGAATAGTCCCGAGCAACCGGCCCGCCGCGTTGGACATATAGTAAAAGCCCACATCCAGAGACACTCCATCGCCCCGGGCGTAGCTGACAATCAGGTAGCTGTGCAGGGAGGAATTGATGGCGAACAGCACGCCGAACAGCAGCAGGCCACCCACAATCACAACCTGCGGTGACCAGCCCGCCATCAGGCCTCCGGCAATGGCGGCGGGAATCATGGCCAGAACCGCCGCCCAGAGCACCGCCGGCTTTTTGCCTTCCATGGTGCCGGTAATCTTCGGAGCAATGGTCTGGATGAATCCGTAGCCGATGATCCAGCTCGCCATAAAACCGCCAACTTTCCAATGGTCCCAGCCGAAAACGGTGCTGAGGTACACCGGCAAGGCCACCACAAACCACACGTCCCGTGCCCCGAACAGGAACATCCGTGCGGCCGAGAGCACGTTGATGGCCCGGCTCTTGGACAGAATTTCGCTGAACTTTGGCTTTGATGTACTTTTACCCAGGTCCTGTCCCAGCAGGAACAGGCTGGCCACCCAGACCACACCCAGAGCAACCGCCATAATAGCGACCGCGCCGGTAAAGCCCGCCGCTACCAGCAGAACACCACCCAGAAAAAACCCGACACCCTTGAGGGTATTCTTGGAGCCGGTCAGAATCGCGACCCACTTGTACAGCGTGCCCTGCTGTTCATCCGGTACCAGCAATTTGATGCCGCTCTTGGCGGACATTTTATTGAGATCTTTGGCAATACCAGACATGGCCTGCGCCGCCATCACCCAGGGCACGGTCAACATGGCCGCTGGTACCGCCAGCATAGCCAAAGCGGCTATCTGCAGGAACAGCCCGATGTTCATGGTGCGGTTCAGGCCCCAGCGAGCCCCCAGATAGCCCCCCACCAGGTTGGTCACCACCCCGAAAAATTCATAGAAGATGAACAGCAGGGCAATTTCCAGCGGCGAATAGCCAAGCTGGTGGAAATGCAGTACCACCAGCATCCGCAGGGCCCCATCGGTCAGCGTAAAGGCCCAGTAGTTGCCGGTGATGACCAGGTACTGGCGGATGGCAGCGGTCATATCAGACAGACCCTACCTTGCGCGCCAGTTCCACGGTACGGTTGGCGTAGCCCCATTCGTTGTCGTACCAGGCGTAGATTTTCACCTGGGTGCCATTGACCACCATGGTGGACAGGGCATCGACGATGGACGAGCGCGGGTCGGTCTTGTAATCAATGGACACCAAAGGCCGTTCTTCATAGCCCAGAATGTCTTTGAGCTCGCCGTCAGCCGCTGCTTTCAGCAACTGGTTTACAGTATCGCGATCCGTGGGTGTTTCCACCTCGAACACACAGTCCGTCAGCGACGCATTGGTCAGCGGAATCCGCACCGCGTGGCCGTCCAGCCGGCCTTTCAGTTCCGGGAAAATTTCGATGATCGCCGTGGCGGAGCCGGTGGTGGTCGGAATCAGCGAACTGCCGCAGGCTCGTGCCCTGCGCAGATCCTTGTGGGGCGCGTCGAGAATGGTTTGGGTATTCGTCAGGCTGTGGATGGTGGTGATGGAGCCATGCTTGATACCCAGCTTCTCGTGAATCACTTTCACCACCGGTGCCAGGCAGTTAGTGGTGCAGGAAGCGGCAGTCACGATACGGTCATTGGCGGGATCGAACACCTCTTCGTTTACACCCATGGTGATGTTCTTCGCGCCCGCTTCCTTGACCGGTGCGGTCACCACCACACGCTTCACGCCCTGATCGAGATAGCCCTGAAGCGCCTTCACCGTCTTGTTGACGCCGCTGGCTTCGATCACCAGATCGCAGCCGGACCAGTCGGTGTCCTCGATGGCTTTGTTGCGGGTGACCCGGATACGCTGGCCTTTGATCACGATGTCGTCACCGTCAGAGCTCGCTTCGTGATCCCAGCGGCCATGCACGCTATCGAAGTTCAGCAGATGCGCCAGGGTGGCGGCGTCAGCGCCGGGGTCGTTGATCGCCACAAACTCCATATCCGGCCAGCCCCAGGCTGCCCTAAGGGCGAGACGGCCAATCCGGCCAAATCCGTTAATGCCGACTTTTATCTTACTCATTATTTGCTCCTGTTTAATTCTTAATTCGATAACATTTCGATAGCACGCCGAGCGAGAGTAAAGGGCATTCCAGAACCGTGCGGAGCCATGGATGGCGGAGCCCGAGCGTACAGGGACGTATTTACAGCGTGTTCTGGAAAGCCCTTTACTCTTGCTCCAACCCCGCAATCGTCAGATAAACCTCACTACCGGCCGATCTCCCATCGTTTTCAGGCGCTTTTGCTCTGTTTCTACCAGCCCCATGTTGCCGTCTGACGTCTCATCCAGCACCCGCATCAACCAATGGGGCAACTGGGGATGAAGGTAATAATAGACCCACTGGCCCTGACGATCGGTTTCCAGCAAACCCGCCTCCTTCAGAGTGGCCAGATGGCGGCTGACCTTCGGTTGCGACGAATCCAGTGCCGTGGTCAGCTCATATACGCATAGCTTTTTCTGCTCACGGATCAGCATAAGAATGGCCAGCCGAATCTCGTCCCCCAACGCCCGGAACACGCTGACCGGGTTGTAATTCAGGGCTTTCAAGCCGGTCTCCTTCTGGTGCACCAAAGTAAACAGGCCAATCCTCTCCTTCAGCTCCTTAAGGGTGAGCGCAAAGGTGGCGTGGCGATTTGCCGGTACCGGATCGCGGAAATCCCAGGCAATCTGCTGCGCCGGCTCACAAACTCTGCCGCACTCGTTGGCCGCTTTCTCGCACAGGGTGATAACGTAATCCCAGTGCTCACCCTGCAAATCGGCCAGCTGTTTACTCCTCAGCCCTTCCACAGAAATCCCGGATTCCGTTAGCACCTGCAATGCCAGAGGATGTGGCTGTGTCGGCCCGGTACCGGCACTGGCGACTTCAAACCGGTCACCGGCCATGTGCCTGAGCAGGGCTTCCGCCATTAAAGAACGGGCGCTGTTAGCGGTACAAACGAACAAAACGCAGCGCTTCATATTCGTATAACCTTATATGTTTATTTAGACATATCTCATTTTTCGGATACTATGACAGAGGGAAACGAAAGTAAATACTTCTCTGATCAAAAATGATCCTGCCAGTCAGAAATGCGATTCCGATGTATCCTTTCGATAGATTGTTCGTCTCCCTCACAGCTATGTTCTGAAATCCAATTCGGACCTATAAATTCTGAAGATTCATCCAGGGAGTACCATGAGTTACCCAGACCTTCCGAACATTGATGGGGCGCTGTTTTCCGCCCCCGCCGCTGACCGGGTTTTTGCCAACAAGTCGTCCGCACACCGGCCACGCATACTCCTGCTCTACGGGTCGCTCCGGGAACGCTCGTTCAGCCGCCTGGCAGTAGAAGAAGCCGCCCGGCTGCTCGAAGCCATGGGCGCTGAGGCCCGCGTCTTCAACCCGCGCGGCCTGCCACTGGCGGACGCGGAGGAAGCCTCCCACCCTAAGGTTCAGGAATTGCGGGAATGGGCTCAGTGGAGCGAGGGCATGGTGTGGTGCTCTCCGGAACGCCACGGTGCGATGACGGGAATCATGAAAACCCAGATCGACTGGATCCCCCTGTCCATCGGCGGCATGCGCCCGAGCCAAGGCAAGACCCTGGCGGTGATGCAGGTGTGTGGCGGCTCCCAATCTTTCAATACCGTCAATCAGTTGCGCGTGCTGGGGCGCTGGATGCGGATGATCACCATCCCCAACCAGTCTTCGGTGCCGAAAGCCTTTACCGAGTTTGATGAGCATGGGCGCATGCTGCCGTCGCCGTACTACAACCGCATCGTGGATGTGATGGAAGAGTTGGTGAAGTTCACACTGTTGACCCGAGACTGCAGTGACTACCTGACAGACCGATATTCCGAGCGGGTGGAAAGTGTCGAGGACGTGTCAAAGCGGGTGAATCAGCGATCCATGTAACAGCGGGTCTCGGTGTGGCAACACACCTTGCCGGCGGCATCCAGCACCACATTGCAGCGGCGGGTCAGCTCATCTCGCAGGCGGGCCCTGGCGCGGCGAATTCTCGCTTTGGCGGCTGGCAGGGAAATACCTCGCCTTTGGGCATAGGCTTCCTGAGAAAGCGGGCCCAGGTCGCAAATTTCCAGGATGTCGCGGTCATCATCCCCCAGCGCTGGCAGCGACGCCCGGATGCACACATCGAGATCGGCAACCGGCTCGGATACCTCTTTGCGGTTGTCCGGCAGGTGATCAGGCACCGGCACCCAGTGCTTGCGCAGGCGATGGCTGTCGATCAGCGCATTTCTGGCCACCCGGAACAGCCAGCCGCGAGGGTTGTCCAGTTCACAGAACACCTGCCCCTCTCGCATGGCTTTGAGAAACACCTCCTGCAGTATGTCGTCACTTAAGGCGGGCTCTTTTAACTGGCCAAGCAGAAAATGCTTCAGTTCCACCTGATGGTTATGCCAGGCTCGCAATACGCAATCAAAAGCCATCTGAAATGTCTCTCTTCAATCCGTTCGCCGCCATGTGTTACTCCACGGCGGGTCTATGGGCGATCATGGTTATGACAACCGGAAGATCCCCGGTATCCTTTTTCTATGTCGTTCGTCTTCCCTGGCAAGAGTTTAAACCAATGTTCCAAGCGAGAGGAAACCAATGAGCAGCAACGCTGAGACGGCAATCCCGGAAGAAGCCTCAGGCGGCATGGGCCTGTTTGAACGCTATCTGTCCGTGTGGGTTGCTCTGGCTATTATCATCGGCATTGCTCTGGGCCAATTCGCCCCGTCGGTACCGGAGGCGCTGTCGCGCTTCGAATATGCGCAGATCTCCATCCCCATCGCCATTCTGATCTGGGCGATGATTTTTCCGATGATGACGCAGGTTGATTTCAGCGCCATCGTGAACGTGAGAAAAGAACCCAAAGGGCTGGCCATCACCACCATTGTGAACTGGCTGATCAAGCCCTTCACCATGTTCGCCATTGCCTGGTTCTTTCTGATGGTGGTGTTTGAGCCGTTCATCGCACCAGAACTGGCCAGCGAGTACCTGGCCGGTGCCATATTGCTGGGCGCAGCGCCCTGCACAGCCATGGTGTTTGTCTGGAGTTACCTGACCAAAGGCGATGCCGCCTACACTCTGGTACAGGTGTCGCTCAATGACATCATTATGCTGTTCGCCTTTGCACCCATCGTGGTGTTGCTACTTGGCGTGTCCAACATCCAGGTGCCCTGGGATACGGTCATCCTGTCGGTGGTGCTGTACATCGTGATCCCACTCATCGCCGGTTACCTGACCCGTCGCACCCTGGTCGCACGCCACGGCCAGCGCTGGTTTGATGAGGTGTTCATGAAGCGCCTGGGCCCGGTCACCCCGGCCGCCCTGATCGTCACACTGGTGTTGCTGTTTGCCTTCCAGGGCGACGTGATTCTCAACAACCCGCTGCATATCGCGCTGATTGCGGTGCCACTGATCCTCCAGACCGTGCTGATCTTCTTCATCGCTTATGGCTGGGCAAAATTATGGAAGGTGCGCCACTGCGTCGCTGCGCCCGGAGCCATGATCGGTGCCAGCAACTTCTTTGAACTGGCCGTAGCCGCCGCCATTGCTCTGTTTGGACTGCAATCCGGGGCCGCCCTGGCCACCGTGGTGGGCGTGCTGGTGGAAGTGCCGCTCATGCTGATGCTGGTAAAAATCGCCAACCGCACCCGGGACCAGTTCCCGGCCTGACATCGAACACACACCGGTGTTCAGCAACACGGCTTTTCGGCCGCTGCCAAATAATGGGGCAGCCTGCCAATCCTGAAGCCGACCGGAGACTTTGCGATGCCAAGATTCTTTCGTATTGAAAACGGACTGATCCGGGACCTGGGTATACCACCGGAAGAACAGAAATCTCGCCTTACTGGTACTTCAAGAGGAAAGGTTGGCTTTGAGTTTCGGCCTGGCTTTTCGGGTTCGCAGGTATCGGGAAGCCCTTTCCGAAACACGCTCCTTCGGCACATCCATGTGACGCTTGGGCTCCGCCATCCATGGCTCCGCGTAGGTCGGATTAGCAAAGCGTAACCCGACAAACTGAGAGAGAGCCGACACTTGATTGTCGGATTACGCTTCGCTAATCCGACCTACGTCTCTGGCTACCACGGAGTATGGGGCGCAGGTTGGGCTTGCGCCAAAACTCAGCACGCCTCAAGAGGCGCATAGGCAAGAACGAGCCACTTGGCACCCTCGTCGAAGTTCACCTGCACCCGGGTGTGATGGCCGGTACCTTCAGAGTTCATTACAACTCCCTCCCCGAATTTCGGATGGCGTACCCGCTGGCCCAAGCTGAATCCGGATTGCGCGGCAGAGTCCTGGCTGAACATGCTTTCATTGGGGCGACCCATCATCGCCGGCCGGCTGACGGTGTTGCGCAGCCGCACTTCCTGGATGCAGTCACCCGGAATCTCCCGCACAAACCGTGACAATGCGTTGAACTTCTCCTGGCCATACAAGCGGCGGGATTCGGCGTAAGTGAGTACCAGCTTATTCATGGCGCGGGTAATGCCCACATAGGCCAGGCGGCGCTCTTCTTCCATGCGCCCCGGCTCCTCCAGGGACATGCTGTGGGGGAATAGACCTTCCTCCACCCCGGCCAGAAACACCAGCGGAAACTCCAGGCCCTTGGCGGAATGCAGGGTCATCAGCTGTACGCAGTCTTCATTGACCTCAGCCTGTGCCTCGCCAGCGTCCAGCGCGGCCTGGGCTATGAATTCGGAGAGCGGATCAACCCCCTCCTCCGCTTTGAAATCCGCCAGGGCGTTGACCAGTTCGTCCAGGTTTTCGGCCCGCGCCTGGCCTTTCTCGCCTTTTTCCTTGGCGTGGTAATCCCGCAGGTGGCTGAGTTCGAGGGTTGTCGTCATCAGCCCGTGCAAAGTGGCATCGTCCACCATTTCTGTCAGTTGTTCGATAATGCCCATGAAGGATTGCAGGCCGGTCTTGGCGCGACCTTTTACCTGGTTCGCTTCCAGCAGCCGTTCGGCGGATTCCCAAAGCGAAATACTCTGCTCGGTGGCGTAGGCCCGTATGTCGGCCAGGCTCTTGGCACCGATGCCCCGGGCCGGAATGTTGACCACCCGTTCAAACGCCGCGTCATCCCGGCGGTAATGCACCAGGCGCAGATAAGCTATGGCGTTGCGGATTTCCTGGCGATCGTAGAATCGCAGACCGCCGTAAACCCTGTAGGGGATACCCTGACGGATCAGGGATTCTTCCAGCACCCGGGACTGGGCGTTGGAACGATACAGAATGGCAGACTCGCTGCGCAGGTTGCCCTCGCTGACCCAACTGCTGATGGTGTCGGCAATGTAGTTGGCTTCGTCCTGCTCGTTGAAGGCGGCATACAGGTTGATGGGTTCGCCGTCTTTTCCGTCGGTCCAGAGTTCTTTACCCAGTCGCCCCTGGTTGTTGGCGATCACCGCGTTGGCGGCTTTCAGGATCATCTGGGTTGAGCGGTAATTCTGCTCCAACCGCACCAATCGAGAATTGGGAAAGTCCCGCTGGTACTGCTGGATGTTTTCGACCTTGGCGCCCCGCCAGCCATAAATCGACTGGTCGTCGTCCCCCACCACCGTCATCGGCACGCGGTTGCCCGCCAGTATCCGCAACCAGGCGTACTGGATGGTGTTGGTGTCCTGGAACTCGTCCACCAGGATCTGCTGAAAGCGGCTTTGATAGTGGCCAAGCAGTTCTGGGCGGTACAGCCAGAGTTCGTGGGAGCGCAGCAACAGCTCACCAAAATCCACCAGCCCACCCAGGTTGCAGAGCTTCTCGTACCGGCGATACACGGTCAGCATGGTGCTGGTGAAATGATCGCCGGGGTTTTCCTGGATGTGGTCTGCCCGCAAGCCTTCGTCTTTCTGGGCGCTGATAAACCACTGGGCCTGTTTCGGCGGCCAGCGGCTCTCGTCAATCTGCATCTCCCGCATCACCCGCTTGATCATCCGCAGTTGGTCGTCGCTGTCCAGCACCTGGAAATTCTCCGGCAGGCCGGCGTCCTTCCAGTGGGACCGCAACAGGCGGTGGGCAATGCCGTGAAAGGTACCGAACCACAGGCCCCGGGAGGGAATGTCCATCATCTGTTCGATGCGATAACGCATCTCCTTGGCGGCCTTGTTGGTGAAGGTCACCGCCAGAATCCCCGTCGGCGGCACCCGATCCACCTGCATCAGCCACGCCATCCGGTGCACCAGCACCCGCGTCTTGCCACTACCCGCGCCGGCCAGCACCAGCAGGTGGTCGTTTTGTGCGGTCACAGCCTCGCGTTGGGCGTCGTTGAGGGCGTCGATTATGTGGGAGACATCCATAGGGGTTTGGTCGCTACTGGTTAAATGAACAGGTGTGGGAGTATAACAGGAGAATTTACGGTTTGTCGGCGGGGCTGGTTGTCGGATTACGCCTGCGGCTAATCCGACCTACGTTCTGAAAAGGCATTCACCAATGCTGAATGAGCGCGGGGGAGATTCCCCGCGCGACTACTCCACAGTTGGGAGTAAGGTTTTCTATTAAAAGCCTCTAGGCACTGTTTGAGCTTCTACAAACTCAAACAAACCTTCCAGGCCACCTTCGCGGCCAATGCCAGAGGCCTTCATGCCGCCGAACGGGGCTTCCGGGGTCGGGCCGGTGCCGGTGTTCCAGCCGACGTGGCCGAAACGCAGGCCGGCGGCGACGCGCTGGGCGCGTTCGGCGTCGTTGGTGAACACATAGGAGGCCAGGCCGAATTCGGTGTCGTTGCCGGCATCGATGACTTCCTCTTCAGTGCGGAACAGCGCCATGGGTACCAGCGGGCCGAAGGTTTCTTCGCGGTAGCAGCACATGTCGCGGTTCACGTCGGTGATGACAGTGGGCGGGAAGAACAGGTGGCCGTCGCCCAGGTCTTCCGGTTTCTTGCCGGCCACCAGTGACGCGCCACTGGCAAGAGCGTCTTCGAGATGGCGTTTCACCTTGTCGAAGCCGGCCTTGTTGATCAGCGGGCCGAGATCCACGTCTTCCGTCAGGCCATTACCCACGGTCATTTTGTTGACCCGGTCCGCGAGTTTTTCACCGAAGGCCTCAGCGACTTTCTCGTGCACAAAAATGCGGTTGGCACAGACGCAGGTCTGGCCGCCGCCACGGAATTTGTTGGCGATCAGGTTATCAGCCGCGGCGTCCAGGTCGGCGTCATCAAACACGATGAACGGCGCATTGCCACCCAACTCCAGAGCCAGTTTTTTCACCTGCTCGGCGGTGTCGATCACCAGTTTACGGCCCACTTCGGTGGAGCCGGTGAAGCTCAGCATGGGTACGTCCGGGCTTTCACACAATACCTTGCCAATCACGCTGGCTTTGCCCATTACCAGGTTGACCATGCCATCGGGCATGTCCACGTACTTGTCCATCAGGCGGAACAGGGCAACCATGGTCAGCGGCGTTTCACTGGCCGGTTTGATCACCGACGGACAACCAGCAGCGAGGGCGGCGGACAGCTTCTTGGCGATCATGCCGATGGGGAAGTTCCAGGGGGTGATCAGCCCCGCCACGCCGATGGGCCGGTAGTGCACGGTCCAGGTACAGTCCTTGGGCTTTTCGGCCAGGGTGTGGGCGTCCAGCGCCTGAATATGCTTGGAGCAGTAATCAAAAAAACCGGCGGCGTAATCCACTTCGCCCTGGGCTTCTTTGAGCGGCTTGCCGTGCTCCATGCACAGAATACGACCCATTTCCTCTTTGTTGTCCCTCAAGGCATCGCGAATACCTTCCAGCCACTTGCGGCGGGTTTCCAGGGTGTAGGGGCTGGTCAGCCGAAGCGCGGATTTACCTGCCGCCACGGCCGCGACCACGTCGGCCTCGGGCATGGAGGGAACTTTGGCAATCACCTCACCGGTGGCAGGGTTGTAAACATCAAAGGTGTTGCCTTCGGAAGAATCGGACCAGCGACCGCCGATGTAGCCAGTCAACTTGTCCAGCAGGGGTGACTCGATCATCTCGGCTCCTTTCATAATGGGCGGTTAATTGTCAGCTTTCAGTCGGTGATTGCATCTCACAGATATGCCTTTCATAGTGGATGCAGAAGCGCGTGCTGTAAAGTCGGACAATGGTCTTTTGACCGCCGGGTTTCAGTGCTTATACTCGGAGAATGACTTTTTCAGGAGGCCGGTAGATGAAAGCATTTTTCCACCCCGCACAGGACCAGCACATTCCCAGGACTTACTTCACCCGTGGCCAGATGCGCAAGCCTCAGGAAGTGCCTGACCGCACCGGCCAGATGCTGGACGGCCTCAAAGCCATGGGCATTCCCGTCCTACAGCCTGCCGACCAGGGCGCGGGGGCCATTTCCAAGGTACATGACCTGGGCTACCTGCGTTTTCTCGAATCCGCGCACCGGCGCTGGACGGAGATCCCCGAGGACTGGGGCGAGGAAGTCATGTCCAACATCTTCGTGCGGTCTCCCAATGCGATGAAAGGCATTCTGGCGGAAGCAGGCCGTTACCAGGCCGACGGCAGCTGCCCAATTGGTGCCAATACCTGGAGCGCGGCTTACTGGTCCGCCCAGACCGCTCTGGGTGCGGCGGATGCGCTGATCGCCGGCGAACGCACATCCTATGCGGTATGCCGCCCGCCGGGGCACCACGCCCGCAAGGACTCTGCCGGGGGTTTCTGCTATCTCAACAATGCCGCCATTGCCGCGGAGCACATGAAAAGTCGCTTCCCGCGCATCGTGATTCTCGATACCGATATGCACCACGGTCAGGGCATTCAGGAAATCTTCTACGATCGCAGCGACGTGCTGTACATCTCAATCCATGGCGACCCAACCAACTTCTACCCCGTGGTCAGCGGCTATGAGGATGAGCGTGGCGAGGGTGAGGGCTATGGCTACAACATCAATCTGCCGATGCCCCACGGGTCTTCGGAGGACGACTTCTTCTCCAAGCTGGACGAAGCCCTGGCGGCGATTCGCCTGTTCCAGCCGGACGCACTGATACTGACCCTGGGCTTTGATATCTACAAGGACGACCCCCAGGCCAAGGTATCGGTCACCTCCGAAGGCTTCTCACGCCTGGGCACTCACATCCACCAGACCGGCCTGCCCACGCTGGTCGTGCAGGAAGGTGGCTATGATCTGGACACTCTCAGCATCAACGTCCAGCAATTCTTCAAGGGTATTTCAGGTTAAGCTTGTCGGATTACGGGGCATATACCTTGATGTTGGTATGCCCCTCGGCCTTCAGGTGGCCGGCGTGCATGCGGCTCATGGTGCCCCGGTCACAGTAAAGCAGGTATTGCGTCTGCGCTGACAGCCCTTCGATCTGCTGATTCAGTTCGTAGAACGGAATCTGGATGATGCGGTTGCTGGGCAGCGTCAATGGTGACTGCTCGCCCTCGGACGGGTGCCGCACGTCGATGATGACGTCGTCGACCTCGGGTGTGCGCACCAGTTCCACGTCTTCCGGAGTTGTCGTGGTCTCCAACAGCTTCGCCACCGGCGTATCTTCCCGATCCTCGATGGCCTGCAGCAGCACCGAGGCATCCATCAGCGTTTCGTCTGCTTCCACCCGGTGCAGTCTGGCCCGTGTCGCCGGTTTCTGGGAAATCACGCCGCAATACTCCGGCATGGTCCGGGCGTAGGGCTCGGTTCCGATCTCTCGGGCAATGCGGATGATCGATTCCTTGTCCATGCTGACCAGGGGTCTGAGCACCACTTCCTCACTGGCGCGGTCCACTACATTCAGGTTGGTCAGGGTCTGGCTCGACACCTGAGCCACCGCATCGCCCGTCACCAGGCCAACCGCGTTGTTCTGCTGAGCGATGGCCGATGCCGCCTTGAGCATCTGGCGCTTGAGCACCACGCCCCAGTGGCGATGATTGACGGTGCGCATGATCTCGCTGATCACGCCGTCGAATGGCACGGAAATAAACTTGGCACCATGGGAGGAGCCATAACGTGACCAGATGTAATGCACCACCTGACGAACGCCCACCTCATGAGCGGTACCGCCGAGGTTGAAAAACAGGAAATGGTTGCGCAGCCCGCGCCGCATCATCAGATACGCCGCCACGGATGAATCGTAACCGCCAGACACCAGTGTCATTACGGTTTCCACGCTGCCGAGCGGATAGCCACCCAGGCCCCGGTGTTTGCGGTGGGCAATATGGAAACTGTCGTCTCTTACCTCAATGCGCACTTCCACGTCCGGCGATTTGAGATTGACGCCCGCGGGGCTCGACGCCTGCATCAGCACGCCACCCACTTCGCGTTCCAGATCAATGGATCGAAAACCTTGGTCCCCATGACGACGCACCCTGACCGCAAAGGTTTTGCCACGGATGCGTTCGGCAAAGGCCTCGACTGCCTTCTCGGCCACGTCATCCATGCTGACGAACGGGAACACGCCAATTTCCTGGATGGTGGAAATGCCCGGAATGCGCAGCACCTCGTCAATCACCATGCCCGGAAGCCCGGGAGCCTGGGGCACCTCGACATCGACACGGTCCCAACTGCCCTCCACCCGGATGCCGGCATCCAGACGCGCAAGGATCTTGCGGATATTCTGGCGCAGATGGCGCATTTGCTGGCGGCGAACCGGCTTACTTTTAATGGCAACTTCGGGAGCGGGGCGTATCAGGAGCTTCATAAATCGGTATATAGTCGGGTGGCGTAATAGGGCGAATGGGCTTAGTCTAACGTTTTTAGCGGGTGGCTCAAAATACGGCATTTCCCCCTACATCACGCTCAGGAGTTTCACTGTTCATGACCGAACCCACCATCAATGCCCTGGTATCTCCGGAGGGCAGCCTGGAAATCCTTTCCAACCATGAAGTTAACCTGCTCAAGGATAAAAGCGAGAGCGGCCTGTACCGACTGTTCCGCCAGTGCGCCCTGGCGGTTCTGAACACCGGCGTTGAAACCGATGACTGCAAGACCCTGATGGAAGCCCACGCCGATTTTGATGTCCGGCTGGTACCGCAGCCGCGAGGGCTCAAGCTGGAACTGATCAATGCACCGGCCCATGCGTTTGTGGACGGCGAGATGTTACGAGCCATCCGTGAACACCTGTTCTCGGTACTGCGGGATATCATTTACTCCTACTCCATTCCCCAGTCGGCCGCGGGTTTTCGTCGCGATGAACCGGAAGACATCACCAACTTTATTTTTCACATTCTGCGCAACGCGCGGGTCCTGCAGGCCGGCCGCCAGCCCGACCTGGTGGTGTGCTGGGGCGGCCACTCGATCAACCAGCGGGAATATCAGTACAGCAAGGAAGTCGGCCACCAGTTGGGGTTGCGGGGGCTGAGCATCTGCACCGGTTGCGGCCCGGGAGCCATGAAGGGCCCGATGAAAGGGGCGACCATCGCCCACGCCAAGCAACGGGTGAAAAACGGTCGCTACATCGGCTTGACGGAGCCCGGCATTATCGGTGCCGAAGCCCCCAACCCGATCGTCAACGAACTGGTGATCATGCCAGACATCGAAAAGCGCCTGGAGGCCTTCGTGCGCACCGGCCATGGCGTGATTGTGTTCCCCGGTGGCGTGGGAACGGCCGAGGAAATTCTCTATCTGCTCGGCATTCTGTTGCACCCGGATAATGCCGACCTGCCCTTCCCGGTGGTGTTTACCGGGCAACAGGAAAACGCCGAGTACTTCGAGATGATCGACAGCTTTATCCGCAACGCCCTGGGTGATGAAGCCGCCAGCAAGTACGAAATCATTATCGATGAGCCGATTCGGGTTGCCCAGACCATGAAGCAGGGCATGAAAGACGTGGAAACCTTCCGCCGTGCCATGCAGGACGCGTATTACTTCAACTGGATGCTGAAGATAGACCCGGTGTTTCAGATGCCGTTCGAACCCAACCACGACAATATGCTGGCCCTGGCCCTGCACCGCGACCAGCCGGCTCACATGATTGCAGCCAACCTGCGTAAAGCCTTCAGTGGCATCGTGGCCGGGAACGTGAAAGAGGGCGGCATCCGCCAGGTACAGGAAAAAGGCCCGTTCGAAATTTCCGGTGACCCAAGCCTGATCGAGCCGCTGGAAGCCATGCTGGAGCAGTTTGTCGCCCAGGACCGGATGAAACTGCCCGGCTCCAGCGCCTACAAACCCAGCTACCGGATTGTCAGCGGGGCAACCTGAGCGGCCCCGCCTGACGCCACCAACTAAACGGCGAGTGTGATTACTGGCCGCCCGCCGGCAGGCTGGCGTAAAACGCCGCAAGGTTGGCGATATCGTCTTCGCTCAGGCCCATGGCCTGCCCCTGCATGACGGTAGACTGGCCACCGGAGCGCTGCTTGTTTTTGTAGGCTTTCAGCGCCGACACCAGGTACTGCTCATTCTGCCCCGCCAGGTTCGGGTAACCCGGAATGGTGGCGATGCCATCCTTGCCATGACAGGCTGCGCAGACAGCCGCTTTGGCTTTGCCGGCATCCGCATCCCCTGCAGAAGCAACGGCGGGCACCAGCGTACTCAGTGTAAACAATCCGGCGATGGTATGGTGTTTCAGGCTCATTGGTTTTACCCTCTCATCGTTTTAATAATTGACACCCGACAGCCACGTGCCCGGCATCAGATAGCGTGAACTTATATCACAGCGCCTGCGAACCCCAAAATGCGCTTTGTCATGGCACTGCGGAGAACTGAAAATGCCCATCAAGGCTCAAGAGCTCGATTGCCTGGAAGGCCGCATCGGCCTGATTACCCTGGACTCACCGGCGACCCTGAACGCACTCTCCGGAGAGATGATTGACGCTGCCCAGCGCACTCTTGATGACTGGGCCGAGGATGATCAGATTGCCCTCGTCATCCTCCAGGGCGCAGGCGACCGGGCGTTCTGCGCAGGCGGTGACATCCGCCAGTTATACGGAGCCATCGCCGACGCCGATCAGCCGTCTGACGCCAGTGAGTTCTTCGCCCGGGAATATCGGCTCGATTACACCTTGCATCGCTTCCCGAAGCCGGTAGTAGGTATCGGCCATGGCGTGATTATGGGTGGCGGCCTCGGGCTGTTGACCGCCTGTCGCTACCGGCTGATCACACCGGACATCACCATGGCCATGCCCGAAGTCGCCATTGGATTGTTTCCGGACGTGGGCTCCAGTTGGTTCCTTAACCGTCTGCCGGGCCGCCTGGGTCTGTTCATGGGGTTGACCGGCTGCCATCTGAACGCTTCGGACGCCATTCGGGTAGGACTGGCTGACATGGCCATTCGCGGGGAAGACCGTAACACGCTGATCGACCGCCTGCAGAGCGAACGCTGGACAGGCGGTGCCGCCGCCAACGATAACCGCCTGTTCCGGCTGCTGAACCAGTTGCATGCGGTGGATTACCGCGCGCTCGAAACCAGCAAACTGGCGGCTCATGAGCAGGACATTGCCAGGCTGGGTGCCGGCGACGACCTGCCGGCGATTGTCGACCGGCTGATCTCCGCTGATATCAGCAGCGACTGGTGGCAGGCCGCCGTCAGCACTCTCAAAACCGGCTGCCCGGTGTCCATGTGGCTGGTATGGACCCAGCTCAAACGGGCACAGCAGAAGTCACTCAAGGATGTGTTCCGTATGGAGCTTGCGATCGCCGCCGAGTGCACACGCCGGCCTGATCTGGCCGAAGGCATCCGCGCACGCCTGATCGATAAGGACCAGAAACCCCAATGGTCTTTCCGGCAGCTTGACGATGTGCCGGAGGACCTCATCAACGCCCACTTCCGTCCGGAATGGGACGATGAAAACGATCCGATGGGGCTGGACTGACCAACGACACCGGATCAGATCGGGGCGGGAATTAAATCGAGCGGGTCACAAGTTATCGGAGTTTTCCAGAATACGGCCAGCCAACCGGCGCAGCCGTCGTTCGCCGTCTTTGCGGCCCTCACACCACCCGGCGTGCTGAAGTTCGGGCCAGGACCAACCCTGGATCACACTCCGCATCCATAAACCGTTGTCATCACTACGGGCGAGAACCTGGCAGGCACCCCGCCCCAGGCTCAGGCTTCGCAACACCGGAACCATCAGTTCAAACCCTCTGTGGCCGTTGGCAAAACTGGCAAGGTCGCGGCGGTCATCCGCCCCTGGCACCTGGCCCTCGCTGAGTTCCGCCGTCAATAGCCACGTAAGTTCGGGTTCCAGCGAACGCCAATACAGCGGCACCAGGGTCAGCCAGTGTTCCGCCAGCCGCTGGCGGAGCCGTAACAGCAGGTCGTGACCGGCGTTGGTGGTGGCGCGCAGCATTTGCAACGGGTACTCCCCGGTGCTTGCCTCCCGCGTCATCCCTGGCCTCGCCAGCGACAGGCCCGCACGCTGCCAGAACCGGAACAGCGGCTCACTGCCCCCGAAACTGGTGCCC
Organism: Marinobacter sp.; assembly: GCF_040904845.1. Taxonomy (GTDB): domain Bacteria; phylum Pseudomonadota; class Gammaproteobacteria; order Pseudomonadales; family Oleiphilaceae; genus Marinobacter. The sequence continues at coordinate 19,255 of NZ_JBBDSR010000060.1, forward strand.
ACGCCGTCGCACCCATGGCGACCGGCATAGGCTACGGCACCCTCAACCAGCTGTGTTCCGAGCCCACGGCTGCGGTACGGCTCGTTCACGGCGACGCGAACCACCCGCAACCAGGTGCAGGAGGCCGCGCCGGGGAAACCACTGTGATTGGCCAGGGACTGGGCCAGCAGGTGGCCCCGCACCCGGCGCTGCCCCCGCATCACCTGATCGGCCAGTGCTGGCGTAAAGCCCCCTTCGCGAACCGCCCAGAGTACACCGGCCAGCCGACCATTCACGCGAATGCGCCAACTTACCGCGGCCGGGTCGTCCAGCCACTGCCGAAGATCGGACGGTGTGGTCCGATAGTGAGCATTAACCAACAACCCGAAGGCCTCCGCCAGCTCATTCTCGCTGGCCCTGGCTGGCGACCAGGCCTCCAGGGTGACATCGGGGGTAATGTCGAGAGTGGCATCTCGACCCCTATCACCGCTAACATCGGCGTTCAGCAAAAACAGTCTCGACACCAGGGGCTCAAGAGGGTCCGTCGCAGACCAGCGCACCGGGGCTTTCAGAGCTATCTGCCGCCATTGGGGAGTGCGGGTATCGAGTAGGTCGCGGAAACGGATGGCAAACCCCCGGCCGGTGCCTTCGTAACCGTGAACGGTGGTGGCAAACACCACCCGGGGCCAGCCCGTCAGAATGCGCGTGAGACGCTGGGCGGGTATGGCGGCGGCCTCATCAACCATGACCAACTCGGCCTCCGGAGCCTGCTCCAGCAACTGATCAGTGGCCAGAAAGCTCAGCCGGCTGCCATCGGCCAGGGCCAGTGTCGTGCCCGCTTCATCCAGGCAGGCAGACTCGCCGGCCGCCAGGCGCGCGTGATGAAACAGCGTTTCAACGGTTTCTGAACCGGGAGCGGTGACCACCACATGATGCCGGCCCTGGTTCAGTAATCGGACCGCTGCCATCCCCAGGGCTGCCGACTTGCCGCGCCCCCGGTCTGCGGTGATGACCAGAGGCCGGCGACGACGCCCCTGGCCGGTGCGCACGATCTCATCAATCGCCCGCTGCTGATCCTCGGTGCCGGTCACTTCAAACGGAGAAGAGGGACGGTTCAACGGCGGTAGCACGGCCGCGCCACCCCGTTCCGGGTTAACCCGGATAACGTCTGGCGATTCCGCGAGAATAGCGGCCATTCGCGCGGCGAACGGATGATCGTTGGCATCACTAATGCCCGTGCGTGCGTAATCCGGATCGGCGAAACCCCGCCACTGGTCCAGCGGCGGCATCAGCCAGAACCACAGCCCGCCCGCTTTGAGGGTGCCGGCCAGCGCGGCCAGACTGTCGGGGGGATTGCCCTGCCAGCCATCCCAAACCAACAGGTCAAGTTCCCGGCCCAGCCATTGGCGGGCCTGGCGGGCCGGTACGCCCACCAGGCGTTCATCGGGGGAAGCACCCGGCGTGCCCGTCCAGACGCCACGCTGCCAGGTTAACGCCGGAAGCCGTTGCCGCAGCCAATCGATTGCACTCCCCCGCTCGCCCTCCAGCACGACCAGGCGTCGCTCACCCCGAGCAGCCAGCTCAGCCTGAAAAGCCTGCCAGCGGGCGACATCGGAGCTGGAATCCAGGGGTTCGGCAGCCACTAACTGAGGTCGACGCCATGGGTCTTGAGGCTTGCCAGGTCACAATGCTCCAGCGCGGCCTGATGCGTGGCCCGCAAGCGCACCCGGGGGGCACAGCCGGCCTCAAACGCTTCCTGCCACCGCCCCGCACACAGGCACCAGTTATCTCCCGGCTTCAGGCCGGGAAATCCGAAAGCCGGCATCGGGGTGCTGAGATCATTGCCGCAAGATCGGGAGAAGGCCAGGAAGTCCTCAGTGACGACCGTACAGACCGTATGGGAGCCGAGGTCATCCGGGCCGGTATTGCAGCAGCCATCGCGATAAAAGCCGGTTTCCGGGTCGGTACCGCAGGTTTCCAGGGTTTCACCGAGTACGTTGATGGATTCCGCAATCTGCATGCCTGTGTCCTTTTGTCTGGAAAATGGGAGGGGCCACGCGCACCGGTTTTACTGCGCGCAGTGAATGCAATGAAGCGTGGTCGGGTCTATTTCCAGGCGCTTCGGGTTAATCGCCTCGCCGCATTCGATGCAGTCACCAAATTCGTCCCGATCGATACGCGCCAGGGCGGCCTTGATCATCAGCAACTGCCGCTCAGCCCGTGCCTTACCAGCCTTGGCCAGCTCCTGGCTTTGCATGGCGTCCATCCGTGACAGCCGCCCCACACTCTGCTGATCCAGATGAACCGTGCCACTGGACTCATCACGGACTTCACTGGTGGATATCAGGTCTTCACGCCATTGAATGAGTAAGGCGCGAAATCGCTCCAGTTCCTGCGGTGTCATGCTACCCCCTTTTTCACGTTTAAGTTCGGGTCACCGTTACGTCCAGGCTTCTCGTTAAATCCAGGCCTCTCTTTAAATCCAGATTCTAAGCAGGCCGCAATGCCACCCTGGCCAACACTGCGCTGAGCAGGATCAGCAGGGCAAGCAAACCGCCCACCATCGCCGTACCGGCCCCGGCATCGAGCATGACCCCCACCAAGATCGGCGACACCGCCGTCGAAAACACCATGCAGGACTGGGCCACGGACCGGATGGCCCCAATATGCCGCACACCATAACGTTCTGGCCAGATAGCGCCGCCAGCCGCACCAATAAAGCCAAGGCTGACGCCACAGAGCGCCAGGTAAACGTTGGGCGTCCAGCTGCTGTCGGTGAGGCCAAGCACCAGCATGCTACAGAAGATCGGAATCAGTCCATAGCCTAATGCGCGCTGAGCACCGATGCGGTCCACCAGCGGCCCACCGAAAAACAGGCTGACAATGTGCCCGGCCGCAAAGCCGGTGAAGGCCAGCCCCATCTGGCCGGTGGTCCAGCCATGCAGTTCCGCAAATGCCGCCTGGTGAAAAAGCACGGCAGTAATGGTAAACGGTACAATCAAGGCCGCAGGCAGGATCAGGTAGAAACCCGGGTCTCTCAAAACCTGGCGTCGATCGTAATCCGGGCTGTCGTTCCGACGATCCTGATGAGTGCTTCCCCCTTCAGAGAACGTCGCCGGATGCGGTGCCTGCCGTGAAAGAGTCAGCAGCACGGGCAGAACCAGTAACAACAGAACACCCGTGGCAACAAACCAGGGCAGACGCCAACCGCCTGCCGCGAGAATAAGGCCGGCTGACAAGGGCAAAATGGCTTCGGCAATGGGGAAACCGCCCGCCGTCAGGGCCATGATCCGGCCACGGTTTTTGGTGAAATAGCGGCCAGCGGCGGTCAGCCCGATGTGCCCCATCAAGCCCTGCCCACCCAGACGCGCTAGCAGAAAACCCGGAATAAGCAGCAACCAGTGCGGTGCCAGAGCAACGGTGAGACACCCCACCGCGAGAATGGCCACCGCCAGCAGTGTCATGCGGTTGAGCGACCATTTATCCGCCAGAGGCCCCAGCTTTAACAGAAGGACAGCCGAGGCCAGAGTCGCCAGGCTGTAGATCAGGCCATAGGTGCTGTTTTGCAGCCCGAAGGTTGCACGGATGCCACCGCCAAACACGGAAAAGAAAAATGTTTGCCCGAATCCCGAGGAAGCCGTGGCCAGAACGGCGAATAAAGCCAGCCTCGGATTTTCTCGCATGAACGCCGGATAGCTCACTGAATACCCTGTTTCGTTTTTGATCGGTTTTTGACCGCTATGGCGGGTGTTTGTTAGGCTTGCCGGCCTCGTAGGCTACGTCTGATATCCCATCGGACACCAGCGCTGCCCCTATGGTAATCGATGCCGCCAGGGGTGTGGAATCCCGGTTCATCAAACGGCTGGAAGCGGCCTGAAGAGAGGAAGTCACATTGAGACAATCCGTCGGATGCCCGGGAAAGCGGCCACGCGTTCTTCTGCTCTCCGGTTACGACGCCGCCAGCCACAAACGATGGCGGGATCAGCTCACCGGCATGTTTGGAGACTATCACTGGCACACTCTGGCCCTGCCGCCCCGATTTTTCCGCTGGCGAATTCGCGGCAACCCGCTGAGCTGGCTGCATGAACCGAGCCTTCAGGAGCCGTGGGATCTGGTCATCGCTACCTCCATGGTGGATCTTGCTTCACTGCGCGGATTTCACCCACAACTGGCGCAAACCCCCTGCCTGCTTTACATGCACGAAAACCAGTTTGCCTTTCCGGTATCGAGCAAACAAAGGTCCAGCGCCGAACCCCAGATGGTCAATCTCTACAGTGCAATCGCGGCCGACCGCGTGCTGTTCAACAGCGCCTGGAACCGGGACAGTTTTCTCACGGGGGCCAAGGAGTTTCTCGACCAGATGCCCGATGGCGTGCCGGATGGGTTGATTGCCGGCTTGCGGGAGAAGTCCCGGGTCATTCCGGTACCCATTGAAGACCGGCTGTTCATCGAGCGACAAAGCACCCCGGACTGGACCTGCCCACATTTATTGTGGAATCACCGCTGGGAATACGACAAGGGCCCGGAGCGCCTGCTGAAACTGTTGCAGGTTCTGGATGCACGCTCACTTCCGTTCCGGCTGAGCGTGGTGGGGGAACGGTTTCGCAACCACCCGAAAGCGTTTGATCAAATCCACCAGCAGTTTTCCGGCCACATTCAGCAGTGGGGATTCCTGGAGAGCCGGCAAGATTACGACCGGTTGCTGGGACGGGCAGACATTGTCGTTTCAACGGCTTTGCACGATTTTCAGGGGCTTTCGATGCTTGAGGCCATAGCATCGGGGTGTGTGGCGCTGGCACCGGACCGGCTTGCCTATCGGGAGTATGTCCCAGCTGCCTGTCGTTATGAAAGCCACGAGCAGGATGCCGATGCGGAAGCCGAAGCCGCCGCTGACTGCCTGGAAAAACTGTTGCGAAAACCACCCGAGCCCGGTCAACCAGATGACTGGCGGGCATCCGTGCTGGCAGGGCAGTACCAGTCTGTATTTAACGATCTGATCAAAACCGAGTGAGGTCGCCAGAAACCATGAGCACAGTGAACGCTGAACCCTCCACGGCTAAACGTGAAGAATCCCTCCAGCTGGAATCAGTGCAGTTTCGGCTGGAGCGGGCCTTGCAGGAAGCCGATATGCGGCTCCGGGCCTACCAGGAAGACATCCAGTCGCAAAAGGAGTACCTGTGGAACAGCCGGGATGAAATGGACCACATTGAAAAGATTTCCGCGCGGGAATCCATTCAGCAAGCGGTCACCACCGGTGAATTTGTGTTCAGCCAACGCAAGCGGTTGGCCAAACTCCGCCAGTCACCTTACTTCGGGCGGTTTGACTTTCACCAACAGGGCCACGACCAACCTCGCCCCATCTACATCGGTGTACACCACTTCTACGATGAGGTTGATAAAGAAAACGTGGTGTTTGATTGGCGCGCCCCTATTGCCTCCCTGTTTTACGATTACGAAACCGGACCGGCCAGTTACACCGCACCCGAAGGCCAGGTGAACGGTGATATTCAGCTCAAGCGCCAGTTCCGCATCCGCCACGGCCAGATCGAGCTGATGATCGACAGCGCGGTGAACGTGGTGGACGATGTCCTCCAGGACGAACTGGGCCGGGCCACCGACGATGGCATGAAGAACATCGTCGCCACCATTCAGCGCGACCAGAATGCGATCATCCGTAACGAGCACGCCAAAACCCTGATCATCCAGGGCGTGGCGGGCTCCGGCAAAACCTCCATTGCCCTTCATCGCATTGCCTTTCTGCTCTACCGATTCAAAGACACGCTGACGTCCGAAGATATCCTGATCATCTCCCCGAACCGGGTATTTGCCGATTACATCTCCAACGTACTGCCCGAACTGGGCGAAGAAACCGTCAACGAAATTGGCATGGAAACCCTCGCCAAAGAGCTTCTTCAGGACCAATACCGGTTCCAGACCTTCTTTGAGCAAACGGCGGAATTGCTGGAAACAAACGATGAAGAAGTGAAGCGCCGCCTGCGCTACAAGGCCAGCCCGGATTTTCTCAAGCAACTGGGGCGCTACGCCGACGAGGTGGAGAAGAACCGTTTTGCGGCAGAGGACCTGTGGATTGCCCGCCGGCTGGTACCGGGCTGGCTGGTGGAGGAAACATTTCGCAAGCACCGCAACCTGGACACCACCGCCCGGGTCAATCAGGTCGCCAAAGAGATCGAACAGAAAATCGGCATTCAATACAACTACGACCTGATGCCGGAGCAGCGCAAGGAACTGAAAGCCGCCATTAAGGGCATGGTCAAACAGTCCACGCTTCGGGAAACCTACAAGCGTTTTTTCGAGTGGGCGGATCAGCCAGACCTGTTCCGCCCCGCCAAAGGCGGCAGGTTGGAATACGCCGATGTGTTCCCGTTGATCTACCTGAAAATGCGGCTGGAAGGCATCCGCTCACCGTATCGCAACGTGAAGCATCTGCTGATTGACGAAATGCAGGATTACACCCCGATTCAGTATGCGGTGATGGCCCGCCTGTTCTCCTGCAAGAAAACCATCCTGGGCGATGCCTTCCAGTCCGTGAACCCTTACAGCGCCTCGGCTGTGGACGACATCAAAGGGGCCTTCCGGGATGCCACCTGCGTGACCCTGAACAAAAGCTACCGCTCCAGTTACGAAATTGCCCGGTTTGCCCAGCGGATCTCACCGAATCCGGACCTGGAAATCATTGAGCGCTATGGTGAGGAGCCGGAAGTACTCCGCTTCAAGTCCCGGAAACAGGAAATGGACGCAATCAGGGATCGAATTGCCGCGTTCGGGGACTCCCGTTTCAACACCCTGGGTATAATCTGCAAGACCCAGAAGCAGGCCAAAAAGCTGCACAAGGCCCTGGAGCCTGAAAACGCCCGGTTACAACTGCTCAGTGAAGACAGCCAGAGTTTTGCTCCGGGTGTGATCGTATGCACGGCTCATCTGGCCAAGGGGCTGGAGTTTGATCACGTCATGCTGCCGGAGGTGACCGAGGCAAATTACCACACCGACATGGACCGGAATCTGCTCTACGTAGGCTGCACCCGGGCCATGCACCGGCTCACCTTGACCGCCAGCGGCGACCTTACGCAGTGCCTCGCACCGGTGTAGCCCGATGCCAGGGTTACCCTTATGGACTTATTTACAGTTCTAAGGAATATTACCTAGAAAGCTTACTTTTATTAATAAGCTCTGATAGACTTCGCGCCCTGTTTTGAGCGATACCCACTGACACCAACAGATACCGAAACCAGACTGTGACGATCCTTCCGCCCTAGCGTTCAAGAGTCCCCCCGCCCTCGATTCCTTGTTGAGCAAGTGTCATAGCTGAAATCAATGCGCCGTATTTCGGAGCACGGGTTCGTTTGTCTCAACGTTTCGCTCACGCCATTGCGGTTGTCTGGCCATGCCAAAAACAGTTATTTCCGGTTTCATTCACAACTTTCTCGGTAATGCGCCGGCCTGGTACAAGCAGACCATCCTGCTCTTTCTGATAATCAACCCACTCGTGGTCTGGCTGATCAGCCCTGTAGCAGCGGGCTGGCTTCTGGTTGCCGAGTTTATTTTCACCCTGGCAATGGCCCTGAAATGTTACCCCCTGCTTCCCGGCGGTTTGTTGGCGGTGGAAGCGCTGTTGATCGGGCTGGCCACGCCCGATGCGGTCTACCGGGAAGTCCTGGTCAACCTACCCGTCATCCTGCTGCTGATGTTCATGGTGGCCGGCATTTACTTCATGAAGCAGCTGTTGCTGGTGGCCTTCACCCAGATCCTGGTGGGGGTGCGATCCAAATCGGCACTGTCACTGCTGTTCTGTGCCGCAGCGGCTGTACTTTCTGCGTTTCTTGATGCACTGACGGTTACCGCCGTCATCATCAGCGTTGCCGTCGGTTTTTACTCGGTCTACCACAAGGTAGCTTCTGGTCGCGGTTATCAGCACGCGAACCACAACGCCCAGAGTGATGAGCATGTCATCGAACTGCACCGGGAAGACCTGGTGCAATTTCGCGCCTTTCTGCGCAGTTTGCTGATGCACGGTGCCATCGGCACCGCACTGGGCGGCGTTGCCACCATGGTGGGCGAACCCCAGAACCTGCTGATTGCCAAAGTGGTGGGTTGGGATTTTGCGGAATTTTTCCACCGCATGGCCCCGGTCAGCATACCGGTGCTGTTCGCCGGTCTGATCACCTGCTGGCTGCTGGAGAAACTGCGCTGGTTTGGCTACGGAGCCCGCCTACCTAAGCCGGTCAGGCGGGTACTGGAAGAATTCGCAGACAACGAGCGCAAAAAACGGACCAAAGCCGACCAGGCCGCACTCTGGGTGCAAGCCGCGGCCGCCGTCATTCTGGTGATCGGGTTGGCGTTCCATATTGCCGAAGTTGGCCTGATCGGCCTTCTGGTGATCATACTGATCACCGCCTTTACCGGCGTGACCGATGAACACCAGATCGGCAAAGCGTTCCAGGAATCCCTGCCCTTTACCTCGCTGCTGGTGGTGTTCTTCGCCGTGGTCGCGGTGATTCACGAACAGCATCTGTTTACACCTGTGATTGATTTTGTGCTGGCGCAACCCGAGGCTCAGCAGCCCGCCATGTTTTTCGTGGCCAACGGCCTGCTGTCGATGATCAGTGACAACGTGTTTGTGGCCACGGTGTACATCAGTGAAATCAAAATGGCACTGGACGCCGGTGCCATCAGCCAGGCTCATTTCCAGGACCTGGCAGTCGCCATCAACACCGGGACCAACCTGCCCAGTGTCGCGACGCCGAACGGCCAGGCGGCCTTCCTGTTCCTGTTGACGTCTGCCATTGCGCCGCTAGTTCGCCTGTCTTACGGACGCATGGTTGTCATGGCACTGCCTTACACTTTCGTACTCGGCGGTGTCGGCCTGTGGTCTGTTATCCAGTTTTTGTAGTTTTTGTAAGTATTCAACAATAAAAAATAGCGCGGGCCGCGGCCCACAACGGCGCTTTGACCATTTTTTTAACCTTTAACCGGATTAACTGAATATGCTTAGCAGTATACGAACGAACTGGTTTTCCAATATCCGCGGCGATCTGCTCGCCGGTATCGTGGTGGCCCTGGCGCTCATTCCCGAGGCCATCGCTTTTTCCATCATTGCCGGCGTAGACCCGAAAGTCGGCCTTTATGCCTCATTCTGCATCGCGGTTGTTATCGCTTTTGTCGGTGGGCGCGCAGGTATGATTTCCGGCGCAACCGGTGCGATGGCGCTGCTGATGGTTGTTCTGGTCAAAGAGCACGGGCTGGAATATCTGCTGGCCGCAACCTTGCTTACGGGCGTGCTACAGATCATTGCGGGCTATCTGAAACTGGGCGCACTGATGCGTTTTGTTTCCCGCTCGGTGGTGACCGGTTTTGTGAATGCGCTGGCGATTCTTATCTTCATGGCACAGCTTCCGGAGCTGACCAACGTCACCTGGCACGTTTATGCCATGACGGCCGGTGGGCTGGGCATTATATACCTGTTCCCGCTGATTCCTGTGATTGGCAAGATCCTGCCGTCACCGCTGATTTGCATTGTAGTGCTGACCGGCATTGCCATGTATCTGAATATGGATATTCGCACCGTTGGCGATATGGGCGACCTGCCAGATACCCTGCCGATCTTCCTGTGGCCGGAGGTGCCTCTGAACTTGGAAACCCTGATGATCATCCTGCCCTACGCAGTCGCGTTGACCGTGGTGGGTTTGCTGGAATCCATGATGACGGCAACCATTGTTGATGACCTCACCGATACCAAGAGCGATCGTAACCGTGAGTGTAAGGGGCAGGGCCTTGCCAACGTCACCTCCGGTTTGATTGGCGGCATGGCAGGCTGTGCGATGATTGGCCAGTCCATCATCAACATCAAATCCGGTGGCCGTACCCGAATGTCCAGTCTTGCGGCCGGTGTTTTCCTGCTGCTGATGGTTCTGGTGCTGGATAAGTGGCTGGTGCAGATTCCGATGGCTGCTCTGGTGGCGGTGATGATCATGGTGGCGATTGGTACCTTCAGTTGGGGCTCTATCAAGAACCTCAAAGAACATCCGCTCTCTACCAACATCGTGATGGTGGTGACCGTGGTAGTCGTTGTGGCCACTCACAACCTGGCATTCGGTGTGTTGGCAGGCGTGCTGCTTGCGGCGCTGTTCTTTGCCAACAAAGTCGGGCAGTACATGCTCATTACCTCGAATTATGAAGAGGCAACAGAAACGCGCACCTACACTGTGATCGGTCAGGTGTTCTTTACTTCTTCCGAGAAATTCACGGAATCCTTTGATTTCAAAGAAGCGGTGGATAACGTTGTCATCGATGTGAGCCGCGCGCACTTCTGGGATATCACGGCAGTTGCTGCGCTCGACAAGGCGGTTGTGAAATTCCGTCGCGAAGGCGCGGAGGTTGAGGTCCTTGGTCTCAACGAAGCCAGCGCCACCATTGTGGACAGATTCGGTGTTCACGATAAGCCTGATGCCGTAGAACGTTTGATGGCCCACTAACGGAGTAGAAGCGATGACGATTGATAAGCAAGACAGTGAGGCCCAAAAGCCTCTTCACGTTATAGCCTGCATCGATGCTTCCAAATCGGCCCTGGGTGTCTGCGACTACGCAGCCTGGGCCAGCCGCCGGATGGGCGACCCCCTGACGCTGCTGCATGCGCTCGATGAAGAAAAATACCCGGCCAAGACTGACATGACCGGAAGCATCGGCCTGGGTAGCCGCGAACATCTTCAGGAAGAGCTGGTCAATCTGGATCGGGAGCGCAGCAAACTGGCCCTGAAACACGGCCACCACCTGCTGGATGAAGCGGAAAAGCGTGTGTTGGCCGCAGGCCTGGAGAATGTGCACAAGCGCCAGCGCCACAACAACCTGGCCAACTCCCTGGTGGAGCTTGAGCCCGAGTCCCGACTGTTTGTGCTGGGGCTGCAGGGCGAGAGCAGTACGGCGGTGGGTCGCCACATTGGCAGCCAGCTGGAAACGGTGATCCGCAGCATCCACCGCCCGGTGCTTTTGGTGCCGGATGAGTTTGCAGAACCGCGCAGCGCCATGCTGGCGTTCGATGGCAGCGCCACCGCGTTTCGCAGCATCGAGCTGCTGGCGGGCACTCCGGTGTTCAAGGGCATGCCCATGCACCTGGTGATGGTCGGGGCCGATACCGAAGAGCACAGGGCGCAGCTAAAACGGGCAGAACAGGCACTGGCGTCTCAGGGCATGCAGGTTCATCTTGCCATTCGCGGTGGAGATGTTGAGGAAACCCTGCACACCTACCAGGAAGAACACGATATCGATGTGCTGATCATGGGTGCCTACGGTCACTCTCGCATTCGCCAGTTCCTGGTAGGCAGCACCACCGCTAAAATGCTCGAAACCGCCAAAAAACCCTTGGTTATACTTCGGTAAAAGGCGGGCCCTCTTCGGCATTTTCAATGCCCCTACTGTTGCGCCTTGCAGGTGCCGTACTCGCGGCTTTTCCTGCAAGGCTCATCAACCACTATCATTTCTAACGTATGAGAATGGTCAATGATGAACGATAAAACCTCTCGAGTTGCGTTTTTTGATCCCGCGAACAAAACGCATCAACTGGCAGCAGAGCTGCTTGCCAAAGCGGACATCCAGATTAGTGGCTCACGGCCATGGGACATCCGGTTTAATGCCCACGGCGTGCCGGAAGCCGTCTTTGCGCAGGCCAACCTGGGTTTCGGTGAAGCCTATATGGACGGTGCCTGGGATGTCGACGAGCTGGACCAGTTCTTCTGTAATCTGCTCGCCGCCAAATTGCCCGACCAGATCAAACCTTCCAAAATCCTCCCTCACATTATCAAAGCCAAATACCTGAACCGGCAGACCAGAAAGCGCGCCTGGGACGTGGGCGAGGCACACTATGACCTCGGGAACGAATTCTACGGTGCCATGCTTGATTCCCGCATGACCTACACCTGCGGCTACTGGAAAGATGCCAACAACCTGGAAGAGGCGCAGGCGGCCAAGCTGGATCTGATTTGCCAGAAATTGGATTTGCAGCCAGGCATGCGCCTGCTGGACATCGGTTGTGGTTGGGGCAGCCTGATGGCGTACGCAGCGGAACACTACGGGGTGGAAGCGGTTGGCGTAACCATTTCGCAAGAACAGGCTGACTGGGCCAAGGCGACATACCCTCACCTCGCTCTGGATTTCCGACTGATGGATTACCGGGAAGTGGATGAAAAGTTTGACCGGATCGCCAGTGTTGGCATGTTTGAACACGTCGGACCCAAAAACTACCGCACCTTCATGGAAGTGGCGCATCGCTGCCTGAACCCGGGTGGGTTGTTTCTGCTGCATACCATCGGCAAAAATCTTCGCAATTCTTACCCGGACCCCTGGATCGACAAGTACATTTTCCCGAACGGTGAGTTGCCTTCAATCGGCCAGATAGGCGATGCGGTAGACAACTTATTTGTGGTGGAAGATCTGCACAACTTTGGTGCTGATTACGATAAAACGCTGATGGCCTGGCATGAGAACTTCGAAAAGGCATGGCCACGCTTTCAGGGCGAGCTGGGCGAACGCTTTTATCGGATGTGGCGCTATTATTTGCTGTCCTGTGCCGGAGCCTTCCGAGCCCGTGACATCCAGTTATGGCAGTGGGTACTGTCGAAAGACGGTGTGCAGGGCGTTTACCCAAGAGTGATCTGAATCACTCAGGTCTGGAGCGGGCTCAGATCGTCCAGATAGATCAGGCCCGCCCGATGACCGTCCTGATAACCCTGATCGAGGAGATCTGGCTTTCGCGTCAGTCGTCCAACCGCGAAGTTTTCAGGCGGTGCAATCATCCGGATGGTGCAATCTGCTGGCGGATTTTCGATAAACGCGAGCGAGGCGTTGTATTGGTTTGCCCTGCGCATTGAGGCCTCCGCCAGTGCCGGGTAGGCCCTGAACAGACGTTTCGGCACAAATTTAAACCTTGGCGGCTTCTTGCGGTAACCGGGAGGGCGTGAAAGCACCACGGTAATGTCTCTGGCACCATCCTCATAAGCCTTGATCACCGGTATTGAATCGGCAAAACCACCATCCGTCATCGGCTCGCCATCAACCTCCGGGTAGTCACGGTAGGCAATGGGTAGCGAGCAGGAAGCGGTGAACACATCGTGCATATTGTGTTCGTCGATGCGGAAATAGCGGGGCTGCCCTGTCAGCGCCGAGGTTGTGGTCACCCAGAGTTCAGTACCACCCGTCAGATACGTTTCCAGGCTAAGCGGCACATCAGCAAACGACTGCTGCCAAAGCCAGCGCACATCACATAAATGCCCGCCTTTCGCAAAACGCTTCCAGTCTATAAAGTCCGCCCGGCAGGCATGCCCGGTAATGATTTTCCGGTTTCGGCCAAGGTCTCCGGATAAATACCCGATCAGGTTGGTGGAACCCGCAGAAACCCCGTAGGCGCGGCGAAAGGGCTGGTATTGATGTTCAAGGAAAGCATCAAGCACACCGGCGGCAAAAATACCCCGCATCGCACCGCCTTCAACAACAAGGGCAGAGGATGATTTAGCATTATCAAACACCGGACGAGTAGACGAAACAGGAATATTCATACCGTATATTCTAACAGACCCCCCCACCCGGATGCGCGCGCCAAAACCACTTTGTGTACCGACTTGAAAACGCCGGTACAATACCGGCCATGACATCTTCCCCAACTACTGACAGCGCCGATCTTCCGGATTTCCTGACGGAAGAGCAGCGGGCGATCATCACCGCCGGCTTCGAGCATTCGGTGATTACCGCCGTGGCCGGCAGTGGTAAAACCTCCACCCTGGCCTGGCGCATTCGCTACCTGCTCCAGCAGGGGCACGACCCCAATCGCATGCTGGTGCTGATGTTCAACCGCAGTGCCCGGGTGGATTTTCAGCGCAAACTGCAAGAGGTGACCCGCAACCTCGGACTGGCGACGCCGGAGATTCGCACCTATCACGCCATGGGCCTGCGTCTGTACAAACGGTTCGTGCGGGAAGGCTATTTGCCGAGGTTCTCCGACAAGATTCTCACCGAACAGGAGATCAGCTATCAGGCCTGGCTGTTAACGCGG
>NZ_JBBDSR010000061.1:0-32392 GCF_040904845.1 Marinobacter sp.
AGCGCAACCTTGCCAAGGTTGAGGTCGCGAGTTCGAATCTCGTTTCCCGCTCCAGCTCAACACAAGTCTCTCACAGCCCACCTGAGAGCATGAAAGTCCCAGATTCCTTCGGACTTTTTCCGGCGCGGTGGCAGAGTGGTTATGCAGCGGACTGCAACTCCGTTAACGCCGGTTCGATTCCGACCCGCGCCTCCATTATTTCCCTTAAAAATCAATACCGTACCGATTCCCCGGTAGTTTTCCTGTGCTCAAAAAGTGTTCAAGTGAGATGTTTGGGCCCAGCCATGGTACTCAGGTGCAGTTTGAGGCAAGGCCGGCGTCGATGCCAAAGAAAACGGCCGCATTCACCAACGCCTCGTCCTCACTGATCAAACGAGCCTGGTGATGTTCCGCGCAGGCCAGGTGAAGTGCATCCAACGTCCTCAAGCTTGCCTTCCTGGGAGGGCGGTAGTGAAGCCCTCAGCTCCGAACGGTTTGTTCAGGGAACCAAATAAACAGGCCAACTAAAAACGACGTTGTTCGATGCAGATCCGACAGGCTGCTGGCGGCAATCCTGCCGGGTATGCTTCAATGAACGTTAACTAGTCAGGCCAGCCAACAAGGCTGTCTTCTGCTCCTCGGTGCCTGGTCAAAAACAATGAGCACAGACGATAAGATGGTCAAACGCCGGCGCTCCGCTCTTCGCGGCCGTCAACTGGAACCGGCTGCACTGGCAGAGCTGCGGGACCTGATCGGTGATGAGCGTAGCGATTCGTCATTGCGCCTGAGGGGGCGTGAAATAAAAGAACTAAGGGAAGCGTGATAAAAGTGGGATATAGCGAGAGAGGTTAAGAAATAGCGGGACAAAAATTGAAAAAGGTTTTCAGTTTTGACCCGCTCCAAACAAGTCTATTTGATCTTCCATCGCAAACCGCTTCATACGCTTAACGATATCATAGATGGCTCTCTGCGAAAGATTATACTTCTGTGCCAGGTGCGGGTGATTACGACCGTTGAAGTCCTCCCAAATATCGCGGTCGCGCTGTGAGATCTTGTAGCTGGTGTCCTTGGGAAAGTTGATAAGCTGACCGCCCCAATGCTCTGCCATGTGATTGGCAAGCGCACACGCTGTCTGTTCGGCGACCTCGGCCGATACTCCGTAATCTGTCAGCATGGTCTGAACCTGGTCAGAGAGATCTCTCAGCAATTCGTGACGTAATGCTTTCATTCGGGACATAGGTGTGGCCTCTATTTCCTGGTCTTATATTCTTCGGGATCAACACCCAACCTGCGCATGCTCGCTTCCCATTTACGCTGGGCTTCTTCAGAGCTTTCCTCCATGCCCTGCTTCTTCTCTGTAACCGTGGACCGGTTGTTGTCTGGCCCTGCAGCTGGCTTGCGAGCATCCGGCGCTACGCTGGCCAGTACCTGCTTCAGGTAGTTGTGGTTCTTCAGCGGCTGTACCTGGCCGCGTTGGCGCTTCTCCTGAATGCTACGGACGGTGTCCTGCAGGGCGGCCACCAGGCTGTCGCGGTCTGCCACTTCCAGGGTTTCCTGGGCCAGCTTCAGGGCGCGGGCGTTGCTGAGGTCGCTCTTTGCCGGGCGGAACAGAGCCAGGTATTGCACCAGCGGCCTCGCCAGCGGGCGGCCAAGGCCGGACAGCAGGCCCAGCAGCTCGCTGCCGGCGTCGTCCTGTATCAGGGCGTCCAGGTGCAGGTGGCTGTGGCAGATCGGGCAGCGGCCTAGTTTCATTCGCTGGGCTCCTGTTTGTGCAGTTCCAACCAGTCGATCGGTGCCATCCAGTGGGTGCAGAGCCTTGCCAGAACATTGCGATTGCGCCGCCAGTTCTTCGGCAGGTTATGGCCCGCCTGATCTATGTGATCCAGCGTTAGGCCTCGCTCTTTCAGCGCCACTTCTAACGATCCCAGCAGGCGGCGTTTTGTCAGCTCCACATCCAGGGCAGCGATGACGGCACGGAACTGCTCAACCGTTTTTAACCAGGCCACGCGCTCGATCCGGTACTGGCGCTTGGCGATCGCATCCGCGTAGCTCCACGGGGCTTTCAGTTCGGCCAGCAAGGCTTCGATTTTCTGCAGCATGGGCTCGCTGTTCAGGTTGTGGGGTGTGCCCGGGTGCTGGGCCACCCGCTTGCGGGGCTTTGCCTTGAAGCCGCGATTCTTCAGGCCCTGCAACACCTGGTGCAGTTCAGCCACTGAGCAATCCGCGCATGAGCGTTTGCCCCCTGTGGTGGTGGCGATCATCTGGCGGTAGGTGTCGTCGTCCAGGCCGAGTTCTTTCTTGGCGATGTGGATCTGGGTCTGGACGCCTTTGCGGTTGTCACGCCTCATGACTGGGCCTCGCTTTCCAGAGCTGCCTGCCTGGAGCCGTTCACGCCCTGGTGAAACTTCACCTTCTTGCCATCACGGTACCCAGCAGCGACTGCACCGTCATCGTGGTGGCGCATTCCCTTGGTGTTATCCCGTGGTTTCAGGTTGGATAAACCGTTTTTGAAACGGCTTTGCTTATAAGTTTCCAGCACTAGGTTGTCCGCTTCTGTGCGGGTGTGCGGGGTGATCTGTCGCGACACGGCGTCGATCCAGGCTTCGGCATAAAGGTCACCACGGCGAACCTTCGTGGTGCGTTTCAGTCGCTTGTTCAGCGTGGCCAGGTAATCTGTCCGGTGCTTTTTTAGTTGGCGGGCGAGTACTTCAAAGGCATAGCCCGAAATCTCTCCTGCACCATTAACACCGTAGAACTCAAACTGCCCAACCCACCGGTACCGCAAAAAGTCAGCGCCGGACTTATAGATCGTCTCAGAACCGAAGGCACTGGCCACCATGTTGGCGAGCATTGCCAAGTAAGCCGGAGGCGTTTTGCCTGCACCGGTGGCGGCCGTGTGGCTGTCGACATCACTGATCTGCACGTCATCGGATGTGACGTCGTGAATCTCCATCAGCTTTTGCGCCTGGCGCATGGCGGCGGCCGCTTCGTTGGGGTTGCTCGACTGCGCCAGGCGCAGGCATTTCTTGATCTTCTGTAGGATCTTATCGTTCACGTTGTCGCCCCCGCCCTGATGTTCTTGAGACCAATAACCACGTAACCTTCCTTCTGCTCGAAGCCCGTTACATAGCTAATGTCGGCAACAATACTTCGACCGCTCTGGCCATCGTTTGGGCCCACTACCAATGGCAAATACGGATCGAATTCAATAAGGCATACCTGATCGCCCTTCTGAAAGTCGCGGCGAAAGTTGTCTCTGACTTCAAACGGTTTGTCTCCGGACAGGACCGCCTCGAAGAATTCAGGGTAAATTTTCAGCATGTGCTTCTTCATAAAGCTTTCACTCCTGGCATTAGCGCAGCTCACTGTTCTGGTGGCCGATAAGAAATGGCTGGACCATCCCGCAACGGATTGGCTTTACGATCCGTCTCAAGGGCGCGGGCGAATGCTCCGGCTGAACGGCAACTGGCGAATACCACCGTCACAGACATGTCGGAATCGCGCTTAATAAACTGGATGTTTCCGGACTCAGGGATTTGACCTTTCATGACGTCTCCTGGCTGCTCATCAGTACCAGGCAACCACACCTGGCAGACGCCCCGGTGGGGCGTTTCGCTTTAAGGCTTGTCAGGCCGGGAGTCGATTGCTCCCAACATCCAACGGATACAATCGGCAACGCCTTCCTCGTAAGTGCCATCCTCATGTTCGGTGGTGCCTTCCATGCCATGCGTCATCGCCCAGCGCAGCACCTGTTCGATCTCCTGGTCATCCACTTCCAATTTATGGGTTGCCATGCTCAGCCTCGCATTACCTGCATCAGGAAAAAGGGGCGTCCTGGCGCGGTCTGGGCGATGATCCAATCGCTCGGTCGTTCCTTTCGCTCCCTGGCAAATTTCGCTTCGTAGTAATTCACAAGGCCGGCTCCCTACAACGCCGCCACATCTAGCGGAATCTGGCGATACGCGCCGTCCTCGCCCTGGCGCTCATAAAAGCGCAGATAGCTCTTGCTGCCGGTCACCTGTATGGAATCCATGATCGCCTGCATCGCGCTCTGCCATTTTTCGTCCTTGATTTTCAGGGAGCGCAGGCCCAGCACGCGGGCGGTGCTGATTTTGCCTTCCTTGTCGGTTTGAAATGCGTGCTCAACCAAAGCCTGCACTTCGGAGCTGCTGCCGGCGGTCCATTCATGGATGCACTGGTCGATCAGTTCTTTGGCGACTTGCAGGCGCTCGTCGAAGGCCAGGTGATCGGCCACGGCGCGCTTGATCCGGTGCTGGCCATCAAAGCTGCTGAGGGTCACGTTCCCCTTCTTGCCGCCGTATTCGGTACCGTATTCGCTGGCGGACAGCGCAAGGAAAGCCTCCACCTCTGCGGCAATATCAGCCTTCACCCGGCTCATTTCTTCCTGCAGGGCGGTCACCTTGCGGATCACGTCCAGGACCAGGTCATCGCGCAGCCGGTCGATATCGTTGATTTTATCCACGGGCACCAGGTGGCCCTTGGCGTTGCGGCGGAACTGGTCCGGATTCTGTTCAGTGTTCATAGGGCTTGGCCTCATGTGGTCAGGGGTTGTGCGTGGCGGGAGCGCTTGAAGCTGCTCGCAAACCCGCGACGTTTGGGGTGGCGGTGATGGCGCAAGCGCTCGAAGGGCCGCACTTCGTTCTCAAGAAAAGCGCCCAGCTCCTCATCGGTCTCGCGCGGTCCCAGCTGCAGGGCCTCGTCCCGAATCAGTCGCACCCGTGTGCTGGTCTGGACGGGCAGCAGCGGAAAAGGTGCTGTTAGCAGGTGCTCATACCGGGCCGGTTCGGCCAGGTAGGCATCCAGCTTCACCCCGTGTTTGTAGAGCATGTTGGCCGAGTAGATATCGGCGTAGTGTTCTAGGTAAGCAGTTGGATGCATCGGCATATCAAACTCCCATAATCAGCTCGTCGGTGAGTTTCGGAATTCCAAGCTCAGCCGCTTCATTCAGCGCGGCCGTCAGCACGTTGTGAATCGCCAATGGGTAGAGAACCGAGAACGCACCACCGCCTGTAAGCTTCCGGCGTAGCGCCTCAACGGCCATGTCATCCATCAGATCATTGAGAGGGCGTCCAGAGAGATTGAACCGGTGTGCCAGATAGGCTTCCAGGTCATTGTCCAGTGGCTGAAGGCGCACCACCTCGCAACGCTGAACCACTTCACGCACGCCGGGGTTCCGCTCATCCAGCTTTTGCGCCAGTTCGCTTTGGCCAATCAGTACTATGCCGAGAAGATTCTGAAAGCCGTCTTCCAGCTCAAAGAACCGCTTCAGGTGTTTCAGTGTCGGGATCGGTAGGCCGTGCGCCTCCTCAATAACCAGGAGGTGGCGGTTGCCTGAACGGTGGCTTTCACGCAATGCGTTGTGCACCTGGCGGAACCGGGCTTCAGGCGAGCGCTTCAGAGCAATACCAGGGGCAACCGTCGCCATGATCGCTTCCGCGATATGGCTGCTCTTCAGGGTTTTGCCCTTGATGTCGTTATCCTCCATGCCCAGCACGTAGGGTTCGATCACCGAAATGGGTTGGTTATTGGTACTGATCCACTCGATCAAATCCCGGCGCAGCGTGGACTTGCCAGCGCCAGACTCGCCAACCACCGCCATAAAACCGCCGTGGCGGGCGGCGTCCCTCAGGGCCTCCCGAACGTACCGGGAGGCCGGAGTAAGAAACACCTCCTGCGCAGATCGCACCGGCGCGAATGGATCACGGGCCAGGTTGAACATTTGGCGGGCTTCTTGTGTTAACTGCTGCTTTCTGAGTAACATGATTTCGTCCTCCTCGGACATTGCAGTACTTTGCGGGGCTGTTTCCGGCAGCCCTGCAACTTCAAATGCAGTACCAACAACCGCTTTGCTGGCACCCTCTCTCAAAAGAACGTTCGCAATTGAACGCTTCAACGTTTCCTGTTCCAGGCTTTTGGGCCACTGGTCGTGATTGATCAGTTGCGCCAGCGCCGCTGGGCTTAGCGCCAACTCCCTGGCTAGTGTGGCCTGGTTCATACCGGCGTCTTTCAGGGCCGCCTTCAGTTTCAACATCACTCACCTCCCACTACTTTTAGCGCCGGGCGCGGGCTGCGCAGCTGCTGTTCAATTCCAGGCAGAGATTCTTCCTTAACACCATCGGGATAATGGTTCTCAAGCCACGCGAAGTACTCCGGTTTCCATGTTGCACCCAGCCGCGCCCGCAACGCCTTCGCGGCTTCCAGATGAGTAAGTGGCTGTGTAACAACGGTGGGCGCATCAAGGCTGTGGGTCTTCCCTTTCCGGGGCATGAACTCAGGGATATAGCCTTCTCTCGCTGTCTTGTAGGGGTCGAACCGTCCGCCCAGCGGGATCGCCTTGGCCTTGCGTTCCGCCGCTGCTCCCTCGACGCTGTCAGCCCCCGTCATCAATTGCTCGATGGCGGCCTTGGATTTCTGAACCTCGGTATCTGCGGGGCGGTTGTAGCTCTCGCCAATCACGGCCGCCGACGTATCGAAACCGAATTCATCCTTCTCGACGCGTGAAATAATATGGAACGTCTCGTGGCCGTCCTCACCGATCAGGACCACCTGAGCGGCATCGC
The DNA here is from genome assembly GCF_040904845.1 of Marinobacter sp. Classification (GTDB taxonomy): domain Bacteria; phylum Pseudomonadota; class Gammaproteobacteria; order Pseudomonadales; family Oleiphilaceae; genus Marinobacter. The sequence continues at coordinate 6,561 of NZ_JBBDSR010000061.1, forward strand.
TGCGCCACGGGTTCCGGGTCACCAGAAGCTTCTCGCCAACCATGACGCCAGGCACGCTGCCCACGTCGTACTCATCCCCGTGGAAGCTCACCTTCATAGCCGGGGTAACCTTGCGCTCCACCGGCGCGGATATCGCCAGCTCACGGCAGACTTCCACCGGCGGGGCCTTAACCAACTCAGTCTCTTTGATCGCCATCCATGCGGCGCTGCGGGTCTTGCCGTGGCGGCGATGGGTGCGGGTCGCGTTGAACATGATTCGCCATTGGGCGGCGAGGCTATTGAGTTCATCCAGGTCTGCGACAGGACGAAATCTCAGTCCGCTCTCAAACTGGTTTTCGATAATGTTTCGTGCGTTCTCCACCTGACCGGTAGCGCGGGCATTGCCTGCCGCGTGGGCAATGGCTTCAATGCCCAGGGAACGGCAAAGGTTCAGCGCCATGGCGCTGGTGTTCGCGCTGCCTGGGTCCATATAGAGAATCCGCGGAACACCGTGCATCACATCGCCACGCCCTCGCTCCTGCATGGCGTTGATCAGCACGTTGCAAAGATTGGTTCCAGACTCAGCACCCATAACGTAATCGAGGTAAACCCATCCGCTGGTATGGTCCGTTATCTCGTAGGACCAAACCCGGTCCGCCATCACCCGCTTCAGGTTCTTCGGCTTGTTTTTGTAAAACTCGCCCTGGTCCATGATGTGCAAACCGTTCGTTTGGTTGGCATTGGGTTTCAGGTAATAGAGAACGCACAAGCTGGCATCGATTTGCCACACATGGTTCGGGTGGCGGCTGGCCAGGCGAGTGTGCGGGTCCGGTGCAGAAAGCTGATCCGGGTGAAGGCCGTAGCCCCGAAGCGCCCGGTGAATGGCGCTAGCGGACAATGGCCGCACCTCACCCGTTTTGTTGTCGACGTACTCCGCCCGTATCAGTCCATTGGCGCGCAGAGCAGTTACGGCTTGCTCCACACTGTAGAGCCGCTTGCCATGGTTCCTGCGGGAGTCCTGCAGCACACCTGAGATAGTCAGTGCCTCGTGCCGCTCCAGCGAACTCTGGCCCGCGTCGGCGCGTTGCTTTCGTGGTTTCTTCACGGTCACGTCCTTCAGCTTCCGGTGCAGTGTGGTCTGGCTGATCCCCAGATCCCGGCAGGCTCGCTCGTAAACCTCATTCATGCCGCCATGCCCAGCAGCCCGGGCGGCTTTCAGCACCTCCATCAGGCGCTCCGTCATCACGGCGTTGCCCATGCTCAGCTCTCCGTCGTCTGTGAGAGGGAGTCCAGTTCATCGGCCACGGCCGACACCTTTTCCGGGTCCATCCAATCTGGAATATTGCTGCCGGCTTGGCTCGGAATCTGGTACTTGTCACGCAGTGCCTGAATCTCAAGCTCAGCCTGCTGCACCAGCGTTGCCATGAAATGCCGCTGATCCTTGCCGGTGTTGTCGCTGTGTTCTTTCAGCGCCTCCAGGGCTACGTCAAGGCGGGTCTTGATCAAGCTCTGTAGCTCCACCGAAACCCCGTTCACTTCCAGCCGCAACTGTTCTTCGGCTTCATCCGGGGTGGCGTTTTTCAGGCGATGCTCGGAGCGCTCCAACATGAACCGGGTTCGGTCCAGCTCCTCACGGTTCTTGCGCAGCAGCTCGCCCTGGGCTTCGTAATCGGCGCGTGTTTCGTCGCGGTCTTTCTCCGCCGCCTCCCGGCCTTTGCGTTCCGCCACGATCATGTCGTTAACCAGGGCAAGGACTTCGTCTGAGTTACCCTTCCTGGATTCCTCCAGAAGAGCCTGCTGCTGGTCTTCCGGAAGCTTGCGCAGATCGCGCATTTTGCCGGGGCCAAGGCCTACCTGGCGGAGCCCTTCAAACATTTCGTCGCCAAGCATGTTCAGATTCTGGATATCCAGATCGACGGCTTGCCTGGATCTGCCTTCAACAAACTCACAGTATTCTTCCCAAGTGCTAACCGATTGGCGATTTCCGGACTCGTCAACATGCTCGTAACCCTTGTAAATCTTGGATTCCTTGATGTTCTTGAGGTCGCAAACATCGGCAACCGTTAGCAGTTTTGTTATCATCTGGTACGCCGTTTTCCTGCCTACCCGGCGATTAATAAGCGCAGTAATTTCCCGTTGATCAGCACTGAAAGCAGCCTCCAACTTTGCCGGCGTATTCTGGATTTCAAGCACCTTGCCCTCGTCCAGCTCAGGCGTTTCAACGGGGTCAACGGTTTTAGTGGGTTTGCGTGCCATCGGTTATCTCTCCCCTCAGTGGCTGCCAGCGGATACACGCTGGGTCAATTCGTTAATGCGAGCGCTCGCGTGGGTCATCTCATTGGCGTACGCCTGGGCAACCTGCAACAGAGCCACGCTGTGGGCGTAGCGGCCAGTGTCCAGTTGGGTGGCCATGCCCGCTTCAATCAGGGTGTTCAGGCAGCGGTTAATGGTGGCGGGGCTTTCGCCCAGGGCCTTGGAGAGGTCACCGTTACTGAGTCCGGTCAGGGTGTGGCCTTTCAAGGCCTTCAGTACTTGCAGGCACTTGAGGCCGCTGCGGCTGATGCGGGTGGGGTTGGTCTGAGACATCAAGGTTTACTCCAGATCAAACTGTGGTTGTTGGTGTTGTTGCACGTTGCCCCGGTGCCAGGCGAGCTGCTCCATGGCGCACTGAATACCGGCCAGGGTCTCATCGGCATTCTGGCGTCCCTGATAGAACCCCATGAGCAGGCCGGTAACCTCATGCAGCCGCGCCTGAAGCTCCTGAATATCGCCGGCGCTGGCGTTCCTGCCGGTAGGTATGTCCACCAGCAGCTTCCCGTTATTCGCCGCCATCCAGCGCGATACCAGGTTGATTCCGCAGACCCGCTCATAGGGTGTTAGCAGGTTGGTTGGGAAACGACCGTTTTGAATCCACTTGTAGAGTGCCCAGTGGTCCACCAGCCCCATCAACTCTGCGATGCGTTCTACGCTGAGATTGTGTCGATCACGGGCGTACAACTTGCAGCCTTCCAGGGCGTCCCGGAGGCTGTTCGGTTGATAGGTTTTCCAGCGTCTTCTAGTCATTGGATGGTCTCGATTTACTGCCTGGTTTCGGGGTTCCAAAAAAACTGTTTGTTTGCCTATGGGCAACGACGTTTCAATTAACCTAAGCTTTGCGGTACATTCACTGATCCGGAAAAAAGCTATGAGCGACGAGCTTCAAGCACTAAGACAAGAAATCGCCGATCTGCGTCAGCAGCTTTCGGAGACAGATGATTTCGCTTCGGGCGTGCACCAGGTGTTAATGAACGTGTTGCCGTTCCTGCTGAGAGATCATCCAAATGTTGAGAAGGTTCAGGGGCTTCTGAAAAGCGCCGCTGATCAGTACGAGGGGTTGCTTCAAAATCCTGAGAAGGATTCCAGTGGTGAGCCTGATGCCGGGGTGTATGAGCCTTCAAAGATGCTGTATCAGCACTTGGCACTGCTCGGGATTTGGCCTGGTGTTGATCCCCGTGAAGCTGCGCGATCAACAGTTGAGCGTCGCTGAAACTAGTCGTTCGTTTGCCGTTGCGGCGCGTGCCATTCATGACCAGGGCCTGGCTGATGGTGGCAGCTCGTTCGGGGTTTAAAGCGGCGTTGCTGGCTTGCATAGAAGTCGTTCCTTATTTTTATTGGTTCAGGCGGCTACTGATTGTTCCGGGCACTTCATGCCCAGTTTCACGGCAATCTCATGAGCCTGGCCGTAGTGGGCTTTATCGAAGCCGTTGAGTACGCGGTAGACGGCACCGCGACGATAGCCTTGTTCTTCTGCCCAACGAGTGATCGTTGTGCCTTGGGCGCGAAGTTTGGCTTTAACTTGTTCAGATGTGAGTGCCTTCTGGGTGGCCATGGCGGTGGCTCCTCTGTTGGTGTCTTAAACATCTTGTGACGTTGTAGGGATAATTATTGCTCAATATATTGAGCAATACAAGGTCTGGTGTGCAATAAAATGAGCAATTGTCGAGATAGGCTAGAAGAAGAAATAAACAAGATTGGCGTTACGGCAGTTTCTTCAGGGCTCGGCGTGGCTAGAAACACCGTTTACAACTGGCTCGCTAAAGCAAATATTCCCCTACCGAGCCTCAAGGCGTTAGAGGGACTTGGTGCGGACATAGGGTATGTTCTGTTCGGTGAGGAGGATCGGGAAAGATCCGTTCATAAAGTGCCAATCAACGATGAGCTGGCAGCCGATGAACAGTTGCTGCTGGAAGCGTACCGCGACATGAAGCCCGCCAAGCGCAAGGCCCTTCTTGCCGAGCTTCTGACTGGAAAGAAACAGTCGAAGCCGGATGCCAGCATTACCGTCAAAGGCAGCAACCATCGAGTGGCTGGCAACGACTATTATGAAAACGACAAGTGAGGATGCAGTATGTCGTCGATAAATGTTGAGGGGCACAACAATCGGACAGCCGGGCGCGATTACTATGAGCACCATGAACACTACTATCCCCCAGCATCTGGCGGAGAGCCACCCGACGGTAACGGCCCAGCTCTCACTCTCCAGCAGCTCTACACCATGCGCAGGGAGGCGCGTCGCGACGCCTTCCGAAAGAACGTCCGCAGGTACTTCAACAAACCCTTTCTGATCGCAATGGGGCTCATAGCCTGTGCGTTGGCGGCCGCAATCTATATGCTGGGAAATGCCGATGTTTTCCTGGGCTCCCCCTCAATGGTGGCCGTGCCCATGATTCTAATTATGGTGATTTCTTTCCATGTGAATCGCTCCCGATACCAGCTGGGGGCCATCAACCGGGCGGCCGCAGAGGCCGATCAGTACCTGCATGCGGTAGAGATTGAAATTGCACGCAGGAAGTTTAGATAGGAGCAAGCATGAGCACGATCAAAGTCCATGCAGGGGATTTCCTGCCAAAGGAAGGGTTCCTCAAAGGAACGTTTATCAACCTGAAAACCGAAGACCGCAGTTGGGTAGGAGAAAATGTCCAGCTGGCCGACATCGAAACCCTCGAACTAGCAACCGAAGAGAGCGTGAAGAAGCTCGGCGGAACGGTGGGTTGGGGTGCTGTCGGCGGGCTGCTGCTCGGGCCGGTGGGCCTACTCGCTGGTTTGGTGGCCGGCGGCAGGAAAAAAGAAGTCACCTTCATCGCGAAGTTCAAAGACGGCCGCAAGGTCCTGGCGACAACTGACAATAAAACCTATACCCAAATGCAGGCGGCAGTGTTCTAAGTTGGCTTCCTTTCGTTGATAGGCGTGCCTCTCGGGCGCGCCCGAATGTCAGTCTTTTCTTTTCTGGCGAATAGCCTTACCCTTGCCACTGTGCTGCTTCGCAACCCGCGTCGCTTATGCTCCCCTTCAAAATACACCCACTCTGATTGAGCGCATTCTGAAGATCACTTGACTGGTTTTTACCTGTCTTTCAACTGTGATCTGGAGGATGTCGCCATGCCTGAAAACCCTCGTTTCCCCTGGTGCTTGCCCATGCCCCGGCTGTTTGGCTGGGGTGTGGTGGCGCTGGGTTTGTTACTCATGCTGGCCTGGCTCGCGCCCCAGCAGTTGCCGGTAGTGGCGTACAAGCTGGCGCTGGTCACACTGGCGGTGGTGCTCGCCTACTGGCTTGACCGGGCCTTGTTTCCGTACCAACGCCCGCACACGCTTACCGGCTGGGTGTCGGTGCTGGCCTCCTGCCGCAGGGCGCTCATTGTGTTGGCCTGTGTGCTCGGCCTTACGCTGGGGTTGTAGCGTGAGCCGCCGTCGAAGTTTGCCGCATGGTGCGGTCTTCCGCTGGGCCCTGGTGGGCCTGGCGGCTTTTTCTTTGGGGTTCTGTACCGCCCCGGCTTCCGCTGATGCTATCCCCAGGGCAGCGTTGTCGCTGCAGCCGGAGCTCACCCGCGTCGCCCGGTACCACTATGGGCTCGAAGCGCCCATCGCCACGTTGGCCGGGCTGGTGCACCAGGAGAGCCGCTGGCGTTCCGATGCGACCAGCCCCGTAGGTGCCCAGGGCTTGACCCAGTTCATGCCGGATACCACCACCTGGATAGCCTCGCTTTACCCGGACCTGGCCGATGCCCAGCCGTTCGATCCGCGCTGGGCCATCCGCGCCATGGTGCAGTACACCGTATGGTTGAATGCCCGTATCCAGGCCGCCGGCCCCTGTGAGCAGTGGGCCTTTGTATTGTCCGCCTACAACGGCGGGCTCGGGTGGGTGTACCGAGACAAACGGCTGGCTTCCGCTAAGGGGGCGGAACCGCTGGCCTGGTTTGATTCGGTGGAGCGGTTCAACGCCGGCCGCTCTGCTGCCAATTTCCGTGAAAACCGCCACTACCCGTCATTGATTCTGCAACGCTGGGAGCCGCTTTATCGGCGTGCTGGCTGGGGTGATGGCGTGTGCGCGCACAGGTGGAAGCCATGAAAGCGCTGCTGATCGCGCTGGTGGCAGGCGCGGCCCTGTTTGGTGGTTACCACTACCTGGCCGGCGAGCGTGAACAGGCCCGGCTGCAGGGCTACCGCGCAGCCGAGGCGGTCCTGAAAAAAGAACACGCCGAGGCGCTGCTGATGCAGGCCCAGTCTGCGGAGGTTGAACGCCAACGGCTGGAGCGCCGGGCAACACACATTGAGGCCAACCACCTCAGCAAACGCACCGAACTGGAAGCCAACATCAACAAGCTGGAGGACGCCCTGGATGAAGCCTACACCGACCATTACCGGCCAACGCCTGCGGCCCAGCCGCAGCCTGTGCCTGAGTGCGTGTTTACTGTTGGCTGGCTGCGCGACTACAACGCCGCCTTCGGTGGCGTGCAAGCCACCGCCGCCCGTGCCGGGCAGCCTGATGCAGAACCCTGGCCCACCCCCGGAGCTGATGCCGAATACAGCAACAGCCAGGTCAGCCAGCGAGACCTGTTGCGACACGCCCAGCGGTATGGGCAATGGTGCCAGCGCAACACCCACCAATTGAAGTCGCTGATTGAAACCGTCAGCACGCAAGGTGACCAGCCATGATGGAGGTAGTTTTGGATTGGAAAGCCATATCTGTATTTGTGGCATTACTGGGAGCCTGGAGCGGGTTTCTGATCATGGTGATCCGGGGGTTGCTCACACGCGTCAGCCGGGATCTGGATGTGCGTCTGGACCGCCTGGCCAATGCCCAGGAGAAAGACACCAACGAGTGGCGCAGGGTTGAGCGCGAGCTGATGGAGCTGCGGGCAGACCTGCCCGTGCTCTACGTACGCCGGGAAGATTACATACGGGGGCAGAGCGTTATTGAAGCCAAGCTCGATAGCCTGGCCCTGAAGCTTGAAAACGTGCAGTTAAAAAAAGGGGTGCCCCATGAAAGTTGATATGCAAAGAGCAAGACGGGAAGGGCTGCGCTGGCTGGTGCTGCTCACGCTCAATAACGCCCGCCCGATCGGGGCCTACGAAGGTACCGTGCTGACCGTGGCGCAGAGCGAATACCCCGATGCCACCCAACTGGAAATGCGCCGGGAGCTGGATTACCTGCACGACCGCAAGCTGGTGGAAGTCAAGCGCGAACCCTCTGGCCGCTGGTTCTGTGAGCTGACCCGCTACGGCGTAGACGTGGCTGAATACACGGTGGACTGCCTGCCGGGCATCGCCCGCCCTGAACGGTATTGGTGAGCGCCATGGGCAGAAAATCATCCATCCGCCGCCTGCCGGAAAAGGTGCGCAACTTTCTGGAAGGCGAGCTGGCGTCAGGCCAGCACACCCTGGACGAGCTGATCGATCTGCTCCGTGAGCAGTTCCCCGCCCACGAGGACGACCTGCCCAGCCGCTCCGCCGTGCATCGCTATGGCCAGCAACTGGAACGCCGCCTGGCCGCAATACGAGCCAGCACAGAGGCCGCCAAGATCATTCGCGCTCAGGCCGGTGACCGGGAAGACGCCCGCTCCGAAGCGCTGACGGCGATGATCCAGTCCGAGCTGTTCGAGTCCATCATGGACATGCAGGAAGCGCCGGACATGGACCCACAAAAGCGCGTAGCCATGCTCTCCAGCGCCGCCAAGAACATCGCCACGCTGACGCGCTCATCGGTCAGCCTGAAGAAATACCAGGAAGAGGCCGTGGCCGCGCGCCTGGCAGAGCAGGAAAAGAACCTGGAGGAAGTGGCCCAGGCCCAGGGCATGGACGCCGACCAGGTCACGTTCTGGCGTGAGAAAGTTCTGGGGATACGCTGATGTCCATGAAGCCACTGAAAAGCACCGTGCGCGTGCTGGATTGGGAAGAGCTGCCAGCCCGGGCGCGGGAGATACCCGACAGCTTCAACCCATTGGATGAAGGCGTGTTGATGCGCCACCAGTCCGATTTCCTGAAGATGCCCCAATCCATCATCGCGATACCAAAGGGGCGGCGCACGGGGATGACCTTTGCCAAGGGGTTGGACTCCACACTCATTGCAGCGTCCCGACGCAGCGCCGGCGGCGACAACGTGTTTTACATTGGCGACACCAAGGAAAAGGGCCTGGAGTTCATTGGCTACTGCGCCAAGTTCGCCCGGGTGATCGCCGAGGCCCAGGGCCAGGGCGTCTCCGGGATTGAGGAGTTCCTGTTCGAAGACCAGGACGAGCGCGGCAACAGCAAGAACATCACCGCCTACCGCATCCGCTTCAGTTCTGGCTTCCAGGTAACCGCGCTGTCCTCGCGGCCTGCCAATATCCGGGGTCTGCAGGGCATTGTGGTGATCGATGAGGCAGCCTTTCACCAGGACGTACAAGGCGTGCTCGATGCCGCTACCGCGTTGCTGATCTGGGGGGGCAAAATCGTAGTGATCAGCTCCCACAACGGCAAGAGCAACCCGTTCAACCAGTTCTGCAAGGACATCGAGGAGGGCCGCTACGGAGACGACGCCGCCGTGTACACCGTCACCTTCGACAACGCCGTGGAGAACGGGCTGTACGAACGCGTGTGCATGATGAAGCGTGAGATTCCGACGCCCGAAGGCAAGCTGAAGTGGTACAGCAAAATCCGTAATTCTTATGGGCCCCGCAAAGCCGCCATGCGCGAAGAGCTGGACGTGGTACCGCGTGACGGTGCGGGCGTGTGCCTGCCCGGCGTGTGGATTGATGCCGCCATGCGGGAGCAGCGCCCGGTGGTGCGCCTGGTGCTGGACGACGACTTCGTGAAAATGTCTGAGGAAGCCCGCCGCAGCTGGTGCCAGGCATGGATTGAGCAGCACATTGACCCGTTGCTCGAAGAGATGGACCCACGCCACCGCTGGGTGTTTGGCGATGACTACGCCCGCCACCGGGACTTCTCAATCTTCGTGCCGCTGGCGATCACCGGCTCGCTCAATCGTTACTGCCCGTGGGTGCTGGAGTTGCAGAACGTACCCACACGCCAGCAGGAACAGATCAAATGGCACATCATTGCTCGTCTGCAAAACTGGCGCGGCGGTGCCATGGACGCCACCGGCTCCGGCCAGACACTGGCGGAATACACGGCAGACAAGTTCGGTCACGATGCCGTGCACCAGATCACGCTGAGCCGTGCCTGGTATGGGCTGTGGATGCCGAAGATGATCCAGTGGTTTGAGGATGGTGTGATCGACATCCCCCGTGATGCCAATCTGGAATCAGACCTGCGCGCCATTGTCGACGTGGACGGCACCCCGATGATTCCGAATATGCGAAAGGCCGACCTGAAGGACCCGGAGCTGTACCGCCACGGCGATTTCGCCATCGCGCTGGCGCTGGCCTGCTTCGCCAGTCTGAACCTGAAGCAGCCCATCCCCATTGATTTTCAGAGCACCGGCCGGCGGCCCAGCATGGCTGGCCTCACCGACGAACACGCCAGCACCAGTATTACCGATACCGGCTTCGGTACCGTCGCCGGCACTAACGACTTCCGAGGTTTTTAAACATGGCTGAAAACACCCGTCCGGACATGCAAGAGGTAGCAACAACCGCCGATGGGCGCGACATCACCCGGGGTTATGTGGACCCGCTGAGCATTCAGCCGGCCAGCGACGAGGTGCTGCGCATCCGCGGTGGTGGGGATTACCGCATCTACAAAGAGATCCTGCGGGATGACCAGGTGTCTGCCTGTTTCAGCCAGCGCCGCCTGGCAGTGATCGGCAAGGAATGGGGCGTAGACCCCGGTGGCAAAACCCGCAAGGACAAAGCCGCCGCTGACTTTCTCAAAGAGCAGCTGCGCACCGTGGGGTTCGACCGGGTAACAGACCGAATGCTGTTCGGCGTTTACTACGGGTTCGCCGTGGCGGAGCCGCTCTGGGCGCGAGACAGCAACCGCATTGTGATGGCGGATGTGAAAGTGCGTGACCGCCGCCGGTTTGGCTTTGACGGCGCAGGCCGGTTGCGCATGAAAACCATGGCGAAGCCAGACGGCGAGCTGCTGCCGGAGCGCAAGTTCTGGAGCTTTTCCGCCGGTGCCGACCACGACGACGAACCCTATGGCCTCGGCCTTGGCCATTGCCTCTACTGGCCGGCGTTCTTCAAGCGCCAGGGTTTGAGGTACTGGCTGCTGTTCCTGGAGAAGTTCGGCCAACCCACTGCCAAGGGCACCTACGGTGAGGACGCCACGCCCGAACAAAAGCAGAAACTGCTGCAGGCGCTGTCGGCCATCGCCACAGATTCGGGCGTTGCGGTACCGGAAGGCATGGTGATCGAATTGCTGGAGGCCGCCCGCTCCGGCACCGCTGACTACGCGGCGATTTACGATCGCATGGATGCATCGATCGCCAAGGTGGTGCTGGGTCAGACCGCGAGTACTCAGGGCACGCCGGGCCGGCTGGGCAACGATGATCTGCAGGCGGATGTGCGGCTGGACCTGGTCAAAGCGGATGCAGACCTGGTGTGCGAAAGTTTCAACCGCACCATCGGCAAGTGGCTTACCGAGTGGAACTTCCCGGGGGCGGCCGTGCCCACCGTGTACCGCGACGTGCAGCCCTCAGAGGATCAAAATCGCCGCGCGGAACGTGACAAGACCATTCATGACATGGGCTATCGCCCGACCCTGAAGCATGTCACCGAAAGCTATGGGGGTGAATGGGAAGACGTTGGCACCGTGCAGCCAGGTCAGCCCGGGGCCCGGCCAAGCCGCCCCGCAAGTTTCGCCGCAGGTGACCCTGTGCCAGAGCAGATGATGGCGCAGGCCCGGGACAATGTGGAGCCCGCAACCAACGCCTGGATAGACCAGGTGAAGGCACTGGCTGAGGAAGCGGAAAGCCTGGAAGAGTTGCGCGACCGCCTCCTGGACCTTTACCCGGAGATGACCCTGGACCAATACGCCGAGGCCTTCGCCACCGCCAACGCCGCTGCCCGCCTGGCAGGCCGTAACGAGGTTGTGGAGGGGCGCAGCTGATGGCCAGCGTGAACTACGGATCACTCCCGTTTAACGAGCAGATCGCCTTCTTCCGCCGCAAGCTGGACATACCGACCACGGGCTGGACCGACCTCTACAGCAGCGAGAACGACTGGGGGTTTGCTGTAGCCGGAGCCAACCGCAATGATCTGGTGGCAGACTTCCGCAGCTCCATCGACACGCTCATTGCCGAGGGCGGAACGATAGAGAGTTTCCGCAAGGACTTTGACCGGATCGTTGCGGACCACGGCTGGGACTACAACGGCGGGCGCAACTGGCGCAGCCGTGTGATCTACCAGACCAACCTCTACCAGAGCCACAACGCCGGCGTAAACGAGCAGCTTGATACCTACCAGGCTGATCTGCCGTACCGCCGGTACCGGCACTCGCTGGCGGCTGAGAACCCCAGAGAACAGCACCTTGCCTGGGACGGACTGATTCTGCGGGCAGACGATCCCTTCTGGGCAACGCACAGCCCGATGAACGGCTGGGGCTGCCAGTGCTACGTGGAGGGGCTAACGGATCTGGACCTGGAAGAGATGGGCAAAGGCGGCCCCGATGTCGCGCCCGATATCGAATGGGAAACCCGCGAGATCGGCCAGAGCAGTGAGACTGGCCCACGCCAGGTACGGGTGCCCAAGGGCATCGACCCAGGCTTCGAGCACTCGCCAGGGCAAAGCCGCCTGCACAACTCTGTGCCGCCGGAACTGCCGGGCATGCCTGCCAGCAGGGGTGCTGTTCCCGGACTGCCAAACCGCAGGCCGCCGAGCGACTTGCCAGAGCCCCGGCCGGCAGCACGGGAGATACTGCCCAATGACCTGCCGGATGCCGACTACGCTGAGGCGTTCATCGAACCCTTCGGTGCTGCACTGGATCAGCCGGTGATCTACCGCGACGTTCTGGGCGAAGCCCTGACCATTGGTGCGGAACTGTTCAACGACCGCAAAACGGGCAGGCTGAACGCCAACCAGGGAGGCCGTGGGCCAACCTTGCCACTGATGGCTGAAGCCATCCGGAACCCGGATGAAGTCTGGGTACGCCTGGAACATCCGCCCGGGGGCGAAGAGCTGGTGGTGCGCCGCCGCTACCTGGCCAGGCTGCTGGTTCCAGGTCGGGATGCGCCCGCCTCGGTGGTGTTCGAGCACTCGGCGTCGGGCTGGTCAGGCATGGCCACGTTCGGCCCGGATGCGCAGGACATCAACGATATGAGAATCGGAATACGGCTATACCGCCGGGCGGAAGACGAGGAGTAAAGGTCACCATGGCAGGCATCAATGTCGAAGTAGACGACGCCGAACTGCGCAAAGCGCTCAGTAAGCTTGAGAACATGGATCAGCACTTCGACGGCTTGTACGCCCAGATGGGCGCGTACCTGGTGCGCAAAACCAAGGATAGGTTCCGTGCTGAGGAATCACCAGACGGCACGCCCTGGGCCCCGCTCAGCCAGGAAACCACACTGAGCGAAGGCAACCCCTTCTCCAAACGCAAGAACCGGGACAAGGTGCTGACCGAAAGCGGCGACCTGATGGGCCTGCTGCGTTTCCAGGTAGACGGCAACACCCTGGAGGTGGGCAGCAACCAGCCCTATGCCGCCATGATGCACTTCGGTGGCAAGACCAGCCCGCGCAGCATGATACCGAATGCGACCGTACCAGCACGCCCCTTCCTGGGCGTGAGTGATGACGACAGCGCCCACATCCTCAAACTGGTGGAGCGTTACGTCGGGAATCTGTTGAAATCGCCCTGATCCATCCGGGCCCCTGAGAGCCCCTGTGATGCCCTTGGCCAGGTGAGTGCTGTCAGCGTTAGCATTCGGGCCCGGAAAATGCCGTAAATCGTTTATAAAGCCGACCGGGGGTGTTGCCAACCCACCGCTTGCGATAGAGTGTTGGCAAGCCGCACTTCCGCTGCGGTTCTGCCCCTGTTTGTTTTGCCCCCCTTCAAAATACACGCCCCCTGGTAAGTGCCACTCTGACCCCACGTTATTCATCAACGGGGTTCAGATTGACATGAAAGGACATCCCAACGCGCTTAGACAGCCGGCGCAGCGCGCAGCAGGCGTTAGTCTGTTAGAGATTTTCAAGTATGGCAAACGCACGGACAGCGATGGCCGCGAGTGGACCTTCTCACGCGAGGACATGGAGGAGTCCGTTTCGGCCTACGACCCCGCAGTCTTTTCAGCCCCGCTGGTGGTTGGCCACCCCTCCCTGGACGACCCGGCCTACGGCTGGGTGGATGCCATCGAGCTCGACGGCGAGCTGGTGAAGGCCAAACCCGCCCGGGTAGAGCCCCAGTTTGCCGCCATGGTCAACGATGGCCGCTTTCCCAAGATTTCCGCCTCCTGGTTCCCACCGACGCACCCATCCAACCCCAAGCCAGGTGTTTGGTATTTGCGCCACGTGGGCTTCCTCGGTGCGGCAGCGCCGGCGGTGCCGGGCCTGAAGCCTGCGAGTTTCGCCGCAGCCGAGGAAGGCGTGGTTACCGTGGAATTCGCGGCTGAAGACATCTACACCCGTTCAACCCTGGCCCAGCTGGCTCGCCGCATGCGCGATTGGATGCTGTCGCAGTTCGGTGAGGAAGCCGCGAACCGGGTGGTGCCCGATTACCTGGCGCGGGAAGCGGAAGCCGCCGAGCGCGACGCCATGGAAGACATTCCCCAACCGGGATTCTCTGCCCCGGACAAACCAACCGAAGAGGTGACAACCGTGAAACCTGAAGACAAGACCCCCCCGGGCAGCGAGGCGGCCGATTTTGCAGCCCGTGAATCCGATCTCAGTGCCCGGGAAGCTGCAATCGCCAAGAAGGAAGACCAGGCCCGCAAGGAAGACGTGGCCAACTTCGCCGAGCAACTGGTCAAGGAGGGCAAAGTACTGCCCGCTGAGAAGGAAGGCCTGGTGTCTTTCATGACTGCTCAGCATACGGCTGCCGAAGTGTGCTTTGCCTCCTCCGACGGCGAGATCAAAAAGCCGGCGGATGCCTGGCTGCGTGACTTCCTCAAGGCCCTGCCTGAACGCGTGGACTTTAACGAGCGTGGCGCGGGCGAGGACGAGAGCGCCTCCAGTGCCAGCTTCGCGGCCCCGACAGGCTACGCGGTGGACCCGGAACGCCTGGCCATCCACAACAAAGCGCTGGCCTATCAGGCTCAGCACAATTGCGACTACAGCGCTGCCGTAACGGCAGTAGGAGGCTGAGGCCATGCAAAAGTTTGCAGTAATGACCCACACCGTCATCGCGGCCGCAGCTGTTACACAGCACCGCTTTGTCGCCCTGACGGGCGTGCACGCCACCGCAGGCGGTAACGCCTTCGGTATCTCCACGAGCGACGCCGCTGACGGTGACCAGCTGGCGATGGACTGCCTCGGTTCGTCCATCGTGGAGGCTTCCGGCGCAATCGAAGAAGGCGATGGTATCGAGGTTGGTGCCGCCGGCGTAGCCATCACTGCCGATACCGGAACGGTGGTAGCCCGCGCCCTTCAGGCCGCCGCCGACGGCGACCTGTTCGAAGTATTCATCATCCCTAACTGAGGATTTCGTTATGCCAATGACCAATAAAGGGGTACGGGTGATTGACCCGATCCTGACCACGCACGCCCAGGGCTATCGTCAGCAGGAGATGGTGGGTAACGCTTTGTTCCCCCGTGTCGGGGTTGCGGTATCCGGTGGGCAGGTGCTGGAGTTCGGTAAGGAAGCCTTCCGGCTTTACAACGCCCGCCGTGCGCCGGGTGCCAACACCAAGCGCATCGAGTTTGGTTACCTGGGCAAGCCCTTCGCCCTGGTGCAGGACGCCCTCGAAGGGAAGTTGCCCATCGAGCACATCCGCGATGCCAACCAGGTGCCCAACATTCAGCTGGGCCAGCGTTCGGTGAACACCGTGATGCGCTCGCTGATGCTGGCCCTGGAAGTGGAGCAGGCCGACATTGCGCTGGATGCCAATAACTATGACGCCAACCACAAGGTGGACCTCTCTGCAGCTAAGTGGTCCGACGAAGCGGGCGACCCGGCCAAGGATGTGCGCGCTGGCCGTGAATCCATCCGCGAAACCATTGGCGTTTATCCGAACGTTCTGTTGGTTTCCGCCAAGGCTTTCGCTGCTGCAGCGGAAAACCCCAAGGTCCTGGACCGCTTCAAGTACACGAGCTCTGACTCTGTGACTGCCGAAATGCTGGCTCGCCTCATGGACGTTGACAAGGTCGTGGTTGGTAAGGCAGTGGCCGCCGACGCCCAGGGTAACTTCTCCGACGTGTGGGGTGCCGATGCGGTACTGGCGTACGTCACGCCGGAGGCGTCCAGCATTGAGGAGCCATCCTTCGGTTACACCTACACCCTGGATAACCACCCGCTCGTAGAGCAGAGCTACTACGACAACTCCGCCAAGAGCTGGATTTACCCGGTCACCATGGAGCGCAAGCCCGTGCTCACAGGCATGACCGCCGGGTTCCTGTTCCAGAACGCAGGTTAAGGAGCACCTTATGCCGCGCTATAACGTCAACTCGCCCATCAAGCACGGCGGGCGGTTTATCAAATCCGGGGTGGTGTCTATGGACGAGGAGGCGGCACTGCCGCTTCTGAAGTCCGGCGGGCTGACCCCGGCGGATGACCAGGGAGAGCCTAATGGTAGCCAAACCGCCACGCCACCGCCCAGCGGTGGACCGGCTCCGGCACCCACTCCGGCACCCGCTGCGGATCAACAGCAAGCGCCAGTTGCAGCGCCGCCTCAGGCTGACGCCAACGCACCGGCAGGTGCTGCCGCCGATCCCGGCGGGGATAACCAGCAGGCCAAGGATAATAGCGGCACAACCGGCGATGCTGACAAGGCGCAGCAGAGCAAGCCTGCTGCCAAAGCCAGCAAGCCCGCCGCAAAGCCTGCTGCCAAAGCCAGCAAGGCTAAGGATTAATCATGCCTTACGTCAGCCACGCGGAACTCGCTGATCGCCCAGGTGCCCGGGAGCTGGCCGAACAGGCCACCCCCCAGCACCTGCCAATGGTCGACTTTGAGCTCATGGAAGCCACCCTGCTGGGGGGCGATCGCACCACCTGGTCTGAAGAAGAGATCGCGGTTGCGGACGAAGCGCTTTCACGGGTGGATCTGGCCGTGGCGGACGCCGAGGCGCTGATCAACGGGTTTCTGGCCAAGCGTGGCTACGTGCCATTGGACCCGGTACCGGGCATTGTCGCGAACTGGACCCGCGTCATCGCCCGTTACTACCTGCACAAGGACCGTGTGGGTACTGACGACAAGGACCCTGTGCTGAGGGACTACCGCGACGCCATCAAGCTGCTGCAGCTGACGGCCGACGGCAAGTTCAGCCTGGGGTTTGAAGATCCGGTGAAAGCCACGGGTACATCCGCCCCCTCTTTCACCAAGGGCAAGAGTGTTTTCCGTGACAACCTGGTGGACTACTGATGCTTAACCTGGAGCCCTGGGCCGACCGCCTGAAAGACGCGGCACCTTGCGTGGTGGATATCGCGGCCGACGTCGACGAAGCGCTGAAATCCAGGGCATTCCCTACGGTGATCCTGGTGCCGATGCGGGAGCGCGTAGCCCACGCCGGATTAAGCGGTACAACCCGCCATAAAGTGACCGCCGAGGTGATGCTGGTAACGGCGGTATCACGGAGCCACCGGCGTTTTGCGGCGGAGTCCCGCGACCAGCTGAACGCTCTGCGCAAGCCACTGCTGACCCAGCTGATCAACTGGCTGCCGCCGGAAGCGGATATTGAAGTGCAGTGGACCGGTGGCGAGCTGCTGAATCTAAATGCCCAGGCGTTGTTCTGGGTGGATGTGATGACAACCGAATACTGGTGGACCCCATGACCAAGAAACGCAAGCTGCCGCAGACCGGCGGCCAATACCAGCGCCAGAATAACGGCGACCCGAAGCCCAAGGCAAAGCCGGTTAAAGCGGCCAGCGCTGAGGCCACTGAAACCGAACAGCAACCGGTTAAAGCAAACCGGAAAAAGGAGTAAGTCATGGCTGGATTCAAAATGCGCCGCCGTTTGGTGCTCGCAACGATCGAGGCCGCCTACGGTGATGATGAAGCCCCGACCCCTGAGGCGAACGCCATCCTCACCCGCACGGTACAAGTCACACCATTGGCTGGTGACGATATCGAGCGCAACCTGTTACGGGCCTATTACGGCAACAGCCAGTCCATCGCCGGCGAGAAGCACGTTGAGCTGACGATGGAAGTGGAACTGGCTGGCTCCGGTACCGCCGGTGATGCCCCTGCCTGGGGCGTGCTGCTTCGGGCCTGTGGTTTTGCCGAAACCGAAGAGGCCGGCACAGAGGTTGTTTACAACCCGATCACCGATTCCGAAGAATCCATCTCTTGCTGGATTCACCGCGATGGTGTGCTGCACAAGTTCACCGGTGGCCGTGGGTCGGTGCGGTTTAACCTGGGCGTGAACAACATCCCGTTCATGACGTTCACCTTCCTCGGCCTGCTGGGCACCATCTCCAACGAGAACATGCCCACCACCGCTGATTACAGCCCGTGGACCGCGCCGCTGCCGGTGACCAATGCCAACACCACCCCCCTCACACTGCACGGCGCTGACCTCAGCTTCAGCGAGTTCACGCTGGACATGGCCGTGGAAACCGTGAAGCACATGGTGGTCGGTGACAGCAGCTCCATCCTGATCGTGGACCGGGCCCCGTCCGGTACCGCCGTGGTGGAAGAGCCGGATCTTGCCACCCTGAACCTGTACAACAAGGCCCGCGACGCCTCGCTGGGTAATCTCGCCCTGGCGCATGGCACGGTTGCGGGCAACATCGTGGAGTTCGCCGCGCCAAAGATCGGCAACGGCAGCCCGACCGAGCAGGACCTCAATGGCGTGCAGATGCTTTCCCTGCCGCTGACCATCAACCCCGACGCCGGCAATGACGAGCTGGTGATCACCGTTAAGTAAGGATCAGTCACTTATGTTCAGTCTCAACACGCAGCGCAGCTACAAGTACCCGGTGACGGTAACCGTTTTTGACGGCGATAAAGAGCACCAGGGCAAGTTCACCGCGACGTTCAAGGTGTTGCCACACAGCCAGCTCAGCGATCCGGAAAAAGCGGATAAGCGGCTGCTCGATCTGGTGCTGGTCGATGTCGAAGGCGTCGAAGTGGCGGGTGAAGATGGCAAGCCGCTGCAAGGGGAGGATCTGTTGCGGGCACTCAAGGACGATCCGGCCGCATCTTTGGCGCTGATCTCCGCTTACCAGGAATCCATCACAAAAAAGAACCGGCCGCGAACCTGAGGGGCGCTGGCCGCTTCTGGGTCGAGGGCCGCAAGGCAGACCCACGCGGCCTGGAATCAGACCTGGCCGCCTTCGGTGTGACATCACCAGAAGCCGCCAGGCTGGCTTCCGAGGAAGCGGATGATTACCCGGTACTGCCGGAGAACTGGGACGCCCTTCAACTCTTCCTCAGGTGCGCAACCCAGTGGCGATACGCCGGCATGGCAGGCGTTAGAACTGGCCTTGATTACCCTTCCGTTGAAACCGTCATGCGGATGACCGGCACCAGGAACAAACGAGAAACATTCTGGCAGCTGCAACTGATCGAAGACGAAGCCCTTAAAGCCCTAGCCGAACTGCGAGACTGACCATGAACGACCTTGAACTCAAGCTGAAAATAACCGGTGATAGTAAAGGCATTACCGGTACGGTTCGGGCCACGAAAGCGCAGTTCGAGCAGCTGAACAAAACCGTTGGCGATACCTCAACCGCCGGCACGAAGGGTGCCAACGGCCTGGACAAGGTAGCGAGGTCCGGTCGGGAAGCTGAAGGGGAAATGGGGCGACTGGATGCCACCACCGGGGGCTTGCTGAAATCGTTGGCTGGCCTGCTGTCTGTCGGGCTGGTCGTTCGAGAATTCAACGCCATGCGCAATGAGGCCCAGCAGTTCCGGGCAGCGCTCGCCGAAGTGTCCACCCTCATGGATGATCTCAGCGAAATGTCTGAGGTCTCCACCCAGGCCAAGGAGCTCACCGAGGCGTTCGGTGGGCTGCCAGTCAACCAGGTTAAATCCTTCTACAACATTTATTCAGCTGGCGCTGACAATGCCGCTGAGGCAACCGCGACCCTCACCGCCGCCAACAAGCTGGCCATCGGCGGCGTGGCGGATCTGGATGTGGCTGTTGACGGCCTGACCTCGATCATGAACGCCTATGAGGTCAGCGGCGGTGCGGCCGCTGGCATATCCGATGCCCTGTTCACCGCCATGCGTGGTGGTAAAACCACGATCAGCGAACTCTCCGGCTCCATTGGGCGCGTGGCCAGCCTGGCGTCGTCAGTGGATGTGGGCTTTGATGAGCTGCTAGCCGGCATCTCCGCGATCACCACCGGCGGTGTCCAGACCGCCGAGGCAGTCACTCAGGTGCGCCAGGTGATCCAGGGCGTGATTAAACCCACGGCTGAGGCAGCGGAACTGGCAGAAAAACTGGGCCTGGATTTCAACACTACGGCACTGGGGGCCCAGGGCCTGGCAGGGTTCCTGGAAGAGGTGCGCGAAGCCACCGGCGGCAACATCGACCAGATGTCGCTGCTGTTTGGCTCGGTGGAGGCGCTGAGCGGTGCGGTTGCACTGACGGGGCCCCAGGCTGGCCAGTTTGCCGACATCCTGGAGAACATGGGCGACAAGGCTGGGGCCACTGAGACCGCCTACGCGAAGATGGCCGAGGACATGCAGAACCAGACCGACCAGCTGGCCGGCAAATTCGCAGTTCTGCGCACGGAAATCGGCGAGGCATTTGTCGATGCCTCCCTGCCGTTGGTGCGGGCGTTCAACGAAAACTTCGACGAGACCATCGCCGTGGTCCAGGCCGGTACCGGTGTGCTGGTGACCTTTGCTGGTGTCTACGGCACGATCACCGCCGCGACCTGGGGTGCAACCATTGCCCAGCGCGCCTTTAATGCCGCAGTAAAAGCCAATCCCTATATCTTACTGGGCACCACGTTGGCCGCTGCAGCGGTGGCCATCTATAGCCTCAGAGATGCGTTCGATCCGGCCCGGGAGCGAGCCGAAGAGCTGAAGCTGGAAGTGGAACAGCTCACCTCCCGGTTGCAAGGCCTGTCCAGGGCGCAACTGGAAAACCAGACCTTCGCCCTGCAGCGCCAGATGGTGGAATCCCAGGCGGAAGTCCGCACGTTGAGTGCGGACCTGGACAAGCTTCAGGACAAGATCCGCAACAGCGGCCAGTTGACCGCTCAGGGTGGTGCCCTGCCGACTGCGACGCCCGAAGATCTGAAGCGGGCGGAGCAACTTCAAGAGAGGATCGAGCAGCTGGAGATTGCCGGCGAGAGCGCCGGCATCGCCTATAAGCAAGCCAAGGACCAACTGGCGGCGCTGGGGCGTCAGTCAGATGAGACCGCTGATTCGGTTGGTGGAGTTTCGGGCTCTGTAGGCCAGACCAAAGATGAGGCCGAGGCAGCGGCGAAAGCGTTGGCCAAGCTGCAGGACCGGTTCAACGCACTGGAAGGTGTGATCGATCCAACAGCCGCTGATTTCAGAGAATTCAGTGAAAACCTGTCTCTGCTCGATGAGGCGCTTGCCAATGATTTGGTGTCGCCCGATCGTTTCCGGCAGCTGCGGGATCAGCTGGTGCAGAACTTCGCCGAGGTGGGCGAAGACGGCGGCAATGAGCTGGCCGATAACCTGGAAGATCAGATGTTCCGCGCCTCCGATCGGGTGGCCACCGCCCTGCAGGATTCCATCACCTCCGGCGACTGGGATGGCATTGGTGCCACCATCGGCGGGGCGCTTGCCGGCGCGATCGGCGGCATGGTGACTGAAACCCTGATGGAACAGATGGCCGGCCAGGCCGGTGCCAGCATCTTCGGCCCGTTGGCCGGTGCGATCGCCGGCGGCGTTGCCGGTTTAGCGGTTAACGCACTGAGTGATTACCTGTCAGGCGACGACTGGGACCCCACCGAATCCCGCCAGGCGTCTCAGGGCACTGGTACCGTGCTGGGCGACATCAATACCAAGTCCGAAAGCATCCGCCGCGCGGTGGAAAACTCCGAAAACGGCATCGGCCAGCTTGTGGGCATTAACCAGGGCATGCTCCAGGCTCTGCAATCCTTGCAGCTCGGCATTGAGGGCGCGGTGTCGATGGTGGCCCGTGACCGCCGGGGTATCGATTTCGCGACCGAGAGCCGCTATACCCAGGGGCAGCTTGCGGGCGGTGGCTTGGGCATTGGCATCGGCGGCGTGATGACGGGCTCATTCGGCCCGGCGTTTGGTCTCGCATCAGGTATTTACGATGTGCTCGACGACGCCCTGGGCGGAATACTCAACGACGGCATGGAATTTCTGGACGATCTGACCGGCGGCCTGCTTTCGAGCATCGGGAGTTCCGTATTTGGCGGTGATCAAAAGGTTGTCGACGAGGGCATCCGGATCATCGGCGGCAACATCAATGACCTGGTCAACCGTACCTTGGTTCAGGCGTACGCCACTATTAAAGAAGACGGCGGCTGGTTCAGTTCCGATAAGCGTTTCGACCGGTTTCAGGACATCGCCACCAACCAGTTCAGCCTGGCGTTCGCCTCCCTCTATGACTCCATTGAAGCCAGCGCGGATGCCCTGGGCATCGATGCCGGCTCGCGCCTGTCCGGCTTCAACGTCGACACCCAGAGAATCAGCCTGGAAGGCCTGAGTGCAGACGAGCAGCAAGCCGAGCTGGAGGCCTATTTCAGCACCGTGTTTGATGATCTGGCTGGCGCGGCCGTTCCGTTCCTGGATGAGTTCCAGCGCGCCGGCGAAGGCCTGGGCGAAACCCTGGCGCGGGTGGCCAACCAGACGCTGGTGACCCAGGAGGCGGTCGACCGTCTGGGTGTGCGCTTCTCCGATCTGGCCGGGCGGGACCTGGTCAAAGCCTCCGAACGCCTGGTGGAAGCTGCCGGCGGCATCGAGCAGTTCATCGGCAGCATGGAATCCTTCATCGATAATTTCGCCACCGAGGCTCAGCAGTTTGCCCTGGCCGGATCGGACATCACCCGGGCGCTGGAACAGCAGGGGCTGGCGGTACCAAAAACCCGCGAGGGCTATTACGAGCTGCTGCAGGCTCAGAACGGTGCCACCGAATCCGGATCGCAGAACATTGCCACCCTGCTGCGACTGCAGGGCGTGGCGGATGAGTACTACACCATGTTGGAAGACTACCAGGACCAGACGTTGCGATCGCAACAGGAGCTGGTAAGCGATCGTCTGAACACCGCCGAGAGCGCTGCCCGTGCGGTCACCTCGGCCATCGAGTCGCTGACGGTGCAGACCGATCAGTTCAGTCAGATGCAGCGCCTGGCAGGTCTGCAGACCCTGCAAGGCATGGCGAATTCCGGGGTGGTCAATCCCGGCGAAGAGCTGGACCGCGCTCTGTCAGCCGCCACCAACATCAACGCCGGCGACTTCGGCAGCCTGCAGGACTATATCCGTGAAGTGGCCGTGACCGGCAACGTGCTGGCGGATCTCGACCAGATCACCCAGGAGCAAGTGACGGTCGAAGAGCGCATGCTCGGATCGCTCGAACGTCAGGCCGAGCTGCTGGAACAGGGCAACGCCGAGCAGCTGGCCGCACTGAGCCAGATTCAGGGTGCCGTCAGCCAGAACACCCAGGCGATGCAGTCTTCCGCCGGCTCGGTGCAGCCGTCCGCCGTCGCCGGTCGGTCATCGGGTGGCAATTCCTCAAACACTGAAATGGTCAGCGAGATTCGCCGAATGAAAAGTGAGATGTCTGAGCAGCAACGCCTGATCATCAAGCATACGGAGCGCACCTCGCGCATCCTGGAAGAGATTGAGATGTATGGTTTGGAGGTGCGGTCGTGAAGCTGATTGAGCCGTTTGATATCGGTGCTGCAGACATAGAATCCGACGCGCCGGAAGACGTGGCTATCGTATGGGAGGCAATCGGTCGAGACTTTGCACAAGATTTTGGCGAGGTCCTGGTTACTGCAAATTCTTCGAAAGTCTATGCACTCGATGTCCCGGCCAGTCAGTTTGAGGGGGCTATAAAAATCCAGGATGTTGACTCCGGAAGCACAGAAGTGCTGCAGCTAAGCAGTGTCAGCATTGTGCCAACGTCAATTTTCGTCAGCCCCGATGACTCTTATCTGGCGATGGCCGGCGAAGCCGGTTCGGGAAATTACGAGATGCACATATACTCCTTGGCGACAGGGAGCAGAGTGTATCGCCGTCAAAATACAGGCAAAAAAGGTGAGTTTTATGCGCGGCCCTATGGCTCAGCTTGGTCTTCAGATTCTGGAAAATTTGCGTTTTGGTCGAACACCGACCCCACTCCGACGAAAGGAGATACCAAGCCGAGAATTGTTATCGTGAACTCCGTCGACTGGTCCGATGTTGTAAGTGCCACACCAACTGACTTCCGGTCCGATGAGCCGAACGCAATCAGTGATTGGCTGGTTGGGACAAACTCTCTTTGCTGGGACGACAACGGCACTTATGTGTACGGTAATTGCTCCTCGCGCGGAGCAAGTTACTCATTAATCGCAGAATACCCGCTTTTCAAGGTTCAGGCGTCGAGCGGGTCCACCTCGCACACGTTAATTGATCCTTACATGACGTTCATCGAGTACAACCCCTACCGTGCTGAGCTGATCTGCTCGGCAGGTAGCTCCCTCCAAATAATTGATGCGGGCGATTTGTCCGAAAACCCCGATCAGCCAGATTTCTCTGGCATGACGAGATACTCCACATCATGGATTAAAGCTCTGGAGGGTCAGGATCGACTTTTTGTTTCTGACGCCTCAGCCAATACGTATTACAAGGTGTTTGCTCTGTCTGATTATTCCGACCAGGGCGCTTTCGATTCGTCAACAGAAATCCGGCTTCGCGGCGAGACCGATGCCTATTATGTGACGAGCACTTATCCTGCAGAGGGATTTAGGCTGATCGATAAAACAACCCTGGCTGAAGAAGGTCTCCAGAACCCAGATGTTTCTGAGGGAGGAATCTATCAGTACCAAAGTAAGCTCTACGAAGCTTTGTTGGATAACAACGATCGTCCAGATCAGGGGGTCACATCCAAACCGGCAACCTGGCTGGACCTTGGCGCGATAAACCCGCTGCGCATGTTCGACGGTTCAATATCCTCTGCCACCACTAGCCCGAACACCATGACCGTCGCCGTCAAAGCCAGCGCGGTGCCCAAGGCCATCGGGTTGTTCGGCGTGCAAGCCGCGACGGTAAGGGTGCAGCTGCTCGATCAGAACGACGAAGAGCAATTCGACACCGGTGAACTCGACATGGTCGACAACACCAGCATTCAGGATCTGTACGCGTATCTATTCGATGGCGTGACCCTCAGCCCCGACTTCGTCTATACGATGCTGCCGCCGTATCTTGAGGCCACCGTCATAGTGACGCTGACGCCCATCGATGGCCTCGTGTCCGTCGGTGAAATGGTCGTGGGCGATGTTCACTACCTGGGTGACACGGAGTATGAAACCGGGGTGGGTATCCTCGACTTTTCCCGCAAAGAACGAGACCAGTTCGGCAATTTCCAGATCATCGAGCGCAACTTCTCCAAGCGGGCCAATTACGTCGTGAGTGTGCCAGCACGGCTGACGTCCTCAGTGCAGCAAAAGCTCGCCAAATATCGTGCCATCGCGGCCGTCTTCATCGGGGGTGAGGAGCGGCCAGAAACCGTGGTCTATGGCTTTTACAAGTCCTTTGACATTGTGCTCAAGGGCCCGAAATTTAGTCGCTGTAACATCGAAGTGGAGGGTTTAACTAATGCCAGCACCTGAGATTAGCCTGATCCGGGCGTTGCCCCGCAGATCCCGATACAGCGAAACCTACGCGCAGGAAGTGGAAGACTTCCTCACAGACCTTGAGCCGCTGCCTGAGCAAATCAACGCCGTCGCGCAGTACCTGGATAATCGAGCCGAGGAATTAGACGGTGCCGAGGGCTCAGCGGCGGAATCAGAAGCTGCTGCAGAGGGCTACCGTGACGAGGCCGAAAACTACGCCAACGCAGCAGCCGCCACCGTCAATTTCGCCGGCCGCTGGGCGGATCTGACCGGCAGCCTCAACACGCCCGCCGTTGTCTATCACGCATCCGTGTACTGGAACCTGCTCACCAACCTGGCAGACGTAACCACCTCCGAACCGACCGTCACCAACAACGACTGGCTCAAGGTCTACGAGATCACCCCTCATCACAACCTGACCGCCACCACCGACCCCACGGCCAACGACGACGAAACCCTGGGCTACGGACCAACCTCCCGCTGGATCAACACCGCCACCGGTGAGTTCTGGCTGTGCCTGAGTGCTGGGGCCGCTGCAGCGAGCTGGCAGCAGGCGACGTTGACGGTGGATGAGTTGGGCGCTTTGGCACTGGGCGATAATGCCGCTGACGTGCCTTATAGCAACTCACAGAGTGGATTGAGCGCAACGAATGCCCAGGCCGCTATCGATGAGCTGGAAAGTGACGCTGAAGCCAATCGCTCAGAATTACTGAGCGGGTTACTCAGCAATGCCTTTGTCAAATCGGATGGCGCACAACCCGCCTGGACCACCCCCACAACCACAACCCTGG
>NZ_JBBDSR010000062.1:0-32071 GCF_040904845.1 Marinobacter sp.
GGGGGTCCCAAAAAAATCAGAGAAGCAACGATTCTCGTTTTGGGACCCCCTTCCATCCCTGACCAACCAAACACCTAAGCCAAAATAAAAGCACCGGAACTGAACAATGAACTTTACTGAAGCCTCCCTGTTCTGGGGATTTCTGCTGGTCTACGGCGTGGTCATGTACGTACTGTCGCCCAAGAGCAAGAACGCCAATTCGTTCTATAAAGGCGCGGATGATCACGGCAACCCGGTGGGTCAGTGGTCACTCACCGCCAGCATTTTTATCAGCTGGATCTTCGCCAAATCCGTCACCAACGCCGCCAACCTGGGCGCAGCCTACGGTGTTGTCGGTGGCCTGGCCTATGCCAGTTACTGGTTGTCGATCCCCGTGGCCGGTTATGTGATTTACCTGATCCGCACCCAGACCGGGGCCCGCAGCCTTCAGGATTTCCTCACGTCCCGCTTTGGGCGGCTGGCCAGCCTGGCGTTTGCGGCAGCGATCCTGATTCGGTTGTACAACGAAGTGTGGAGTAACACCGCCGTGGTGGGGGGCTACTTCGGGCTGCCGGGAGAATGGGAATATTACGCGGCGGCGATGCTGTTCACGGTGTTTACGCTGGCCTACAGTCTCAAGGGCGGGTTGCGGTCGTCGATTTTTACCGATGTGATTCAGGCATTTGTGTTTGTGTTCTTTGTCGGAGCGGTGTTGTTTTTGATCATTCCCGCGAACGAGACCAGCGCTCTGCTAAGCAATGGCGAGTTCCGGCTGGATGCTGGGTTCGATTTGCTACTGGTCGCCCTGCTGCAGCTGTTCAGCTACCCGTTCCACGATCCGGTGTTGACCGACCGGGGCTTTGTGAACAAGGAAAAAACCATGCTCAAAAGCTTCGTAGTGGCTGGTTTGCTGGGGTTTGTCGCGGTATTTATTTTCAGCCTGGTGGGCGTGCATGCCCGCCTGAATGGCATCGAAGCCATGGGTAACGCACCGGCCGCCGTGGGGCAATCGCTGGGTCTGGCGGCGCTGTTCTTTATGAGTGTGGTAATGATGACCTCGGCGGGGTCCACGCTGGATTCGACGTTTTCCTCGCTGGCGAAATCCCTGGCGGTGGATCTGCCGCGGCTGGCGCGGCGCGCCAGCGACAAACTGCCAAGTATGCGGGTCGGTGCGGTGGTGATGATTGTGTTTGCGCTGCTGGGCAACCTGCCGATGTTCGCCGGTACCGATATCCTCAAGGCCACCACCATTTCCGGCACCATGGTGATGGGGTTGGCACCGGTGTTTTTGTTTTATGGTTTCACCCGCTGGTCGCCCTGGAGTTTTCATCTGAGTTTCTGGACCGGCCTCGGCCTTGGGCTGCTGCTGGCCGTGGGGCTGATACCTGCGAGCTGGGCCATCGGCGACGGGGCCTATGCCATGCTGCTGGGGGTCAATGCCTACGGCTTCTTGATCTGCACGGCGGGATTTTTCCTGCCGCTGCTGATGCGACGGCTGGCCGGGCGCACGCTGGCGGCGGGGGAGGTCTGATGTGGCCGCAATGAGCGAGGGCCGCAGTTGCCCCCTGGCGTACCGGTACGATCCCGCATCGCTTTGCCAAGACGCCATGCAGGTATCCGACGATGTGCTTTACATCATCGGCGGCCTTTACGGTAACCCTTACGCCCTCGATGAAATAGAGCAGATGGCGCTGGCAGAAGAGCGCCAGGGCCATCGGGTGCGGTTGATGTTCAATGGCGATTTTAACTGGTTTAACGCCAGCGACGCGCTGTTTCGGGACATCAACAACCGCGTGCTGGATCACACCGTCAGCCTGGGCAATGTTGATTTCGAGTTGGCCCGTCCGAGTGCCGGTGCAGGGTGCGGTTGTGCTTACCCCGAGTTCGTCGACCAGAGTGTGGTAGAGCGCTCCAACCACATCATGGCGCGGCTACAGGGGATCGCCGAAGGGCACCCGGATATTCAGAAGCGCCTGTCCCTTTTGCCCCGGCATCGTTGCGTGTTATTTGGAGGCCTAAAGGTTTTGGTGCTGCACGGCGACCCTGAGTCCCTCGCGGGCTGGGGGTTGGCTCATGAATCGTTTGCCGCAGGCAATGAAAAAACAGTGGCCGAGTGGTTCCGGGCGACCGGTGCGGATCTGATCGCCTCGACTCATACCTGCCTCCCGGCCTTGTGGTCTGGCCGGGTTGACGATCGATCGTGCGTGGCCGTCAACAATGGGTCGGCCGGTATGGGGAATCTGCGCTCCGACCCCCGTGGGCTGGTCACTCGCCTGGGATTTTCCAGCCCCCTGGCTGAGCCGGTGGCGGGCATGGAGCAGCGTGGACTTCATGTGTCATTAATGCCGGTGGCCTACGATCTGAACGCGTGGCTGCCGGAGTTTGACCACCTGTGGCCTGCAGGCTCTGCGGCGTCTGCCTCTTACCGCAGGCGCCTACAGACAGGGACCACGCTGAGCCCTGAGCGCATCGGGTTTCCGTCCTTTTCTTAATCAATTTGTCACTGGCAGACGCTTTAATTCGCGCTATTCTAAAGAGGTGGGCTGGTTGGACGTGAGTCTGGCGGTATCAGCTCAACTTGAAATATATTTTGTGGTCTATATAATTTAACGCTAACTTTTTGACGCGAAACCATCACGCTATGACATCGGAAGGATCAAATACCACCGCCATCACCCTTCGTACACCGGTCAAGGATGATGGCTACAGGCTCCACCAGCTGGTTGCGGAATGCCCGCCGCTGGACCCCAACTCGATTTACTGCAACCTGTTGCAGTGCAGCCACTTTGCCGACACCGGCGTGGCCGCGGAGAAGGAAGGCGATCTGGTCGGCTTTATCTCCGGATACATCCCTCCCCAACAGCCCGAAACCGTGTTTGTGTGGCAAGTGGCCGTGCACGAGAAAGGTCGTGGACAGGGCCTGGCCAAGCGGATGCTGAAAGAGATCGTGGCCCGGGAGGCCTGCAGCAACGTGACGCACCTGGAGACCACCATCACCGAGGACAACGAGGCGTCCTGGGCGCTGTTCCGGTCGTTCGCGCGTGATCTGGGGGCTGAGCTCACTTACCACGAGCATTTTGAGAAAGAGACCCACTTCGGCGGCCATCACGACCCCGAGTTTCTGCTGCGTATCGGGCCTTTCACCAAGCCAGTCTGAGCGCCTGTTACTGACGCAGGCATTACTGACCGCATCCGGACAAGCCGGCAGGCCACTGAGGTGGGCCTGCCATTAAAGGCTGCCCCACAGTTACCTCGAACCTGACATGCTAAGAGGCAAGATAATGGAACTTTTCAAGTCGATTGAATCTGAAGTACGCGTTTATTCCCGTGCCTTTCCGGTGATTTTTAACCGCGCCAAAAACGCGCATCTGTACACCGAAGATGGTAAAGAGTATCTGGACTTCCTGGCCGGTGCCGGTTCCCTGAACTACGGCCACAACAACGATATCCTTAAGAAAGCATTGTTGGAATACATCGAGGCGGACGGCGTCAGCCAGGGCCTGGACATGTTTACCACCGCCAAGCACGACTTCATCGAGTCCTACAAGAAATACATTCTGGACCCGCGCGGTCTGGATTATAAAATGCAGTTTACTGGCCCCACCGGCACCAATTGCGTGGAAGCGGCGCTCAAGCTGGCGCGCAAGGTCAAGGGTCGGAATGGCATCATCTCTTTCACCAACGGTTTCCATGGCGTCACCATGGGCGCGGTTGCCGCGACCGGTAACAAGCATCACCGGGGTGGTGTGGGCACGCCGCTGGGCAACGTCGATTTCATGTTTTACGACGGCTATCTGGGCGACGACGTCGACAGCCTGGCGATCATGGACAAGCTATTGAGTGACGGCTCGTCCGGTTTCGAGCTGCCGGCGGCGGTGATCGTTGAAGCTGTCCAGGGCGAAGGCGGCCTGAACGCCTGTCGTGCAGAGTGGCTCAAGGGGCTGTCTGAGCTCTGTAAGAAACACGACATTCTGCTGATCGTGGACGACATCCAGGCCGGTAACGGCCGCACTGGCGAGTTCTTCAGCTTTGAGTTCGCCGGCATCAAGCCGGACATTGTGACGGTGTCCAAGTCCCTCAGCGGCTACGGTCTGCCGATGGCGTTGGTGCTGTTCAAGCCGGAACTGGATATTTGGGGTCCGGGTGAGCATAACGGTACCTTCCGTGGCAACAATATGGCGTTTATCACGTCTCGCGCCGCCGTGGACACCTATTGGAAAGACGACGCGTTTGCCAACGAAGTGAAGGCCAAGACCAAGGTTCTGGGCGATGCCCTGCAGGCGATTTGCGACAAGTACTCAGGTGAGTTCAAAATGAAGGGACGTGGTTTGATGCGTGGTATTGAAGCCACACATGCGGACATCACGGGCCCGATTACCCAGCGCGCTTTCGAGCATGGTCTGATCATCGAAACCAGTGGCCCCAATGACGAAGTCATCAAGTGTCTGATGCCGCTGACCACCAGTGAGGACGACCTGAAAAAAGGTGCCGCGCTGCTGGCCAAAAGTGTGGATGAAATTATGCAGGAAGGGATCAGCGAGGCGTCATAAAGACGCCACCCTTATCCGGACATTCATTCTGCAAGATAGCGAAGACAACATTATGACGACCCAATTACACACGGTAGAGAAAATCGGCGGCACGTCGATGAGCAATTACGAGGCCGTTCGCGACAACATCATTATCGGTGGCCGCAGCAAGGAAGACCTGTACCAGCGCATTTTCGTGGTGTCCGCCTATGGTGGCGTAACCAACGAATTGCTGGAGCACAAAAAAACCGGTGAACCGGGCGTATACGCCCTGTTTGCCGATGCGGAATCCGACTGGGCCTGGGGCGACGATCTCACCAAACTGGTGAAATTTCTCACCGACATCAACGGTGAGCTGTTCCATGACCCGATGCTGAAACAGCAGGCGGACCAGTTCATCACCGATCGCATTGAGGGTGTGCGGGGCTGTCTGATTGACCTGCAGCGCCTGTGTTCCTACGGCCAGTTCCAGCTTGAGGAGCACCTGCTCACCGTGCGGGAAATGCTGGCCGGTATTGGTGAAGCCCACAGCGCCTTCAATACCGCGCTGAAGCTTCAACAGGAAGGCATTAATGCCCGTTTCGTGGATCTCACGGGCTGGCGTGATAATGAATTGCTGCCTCTGGATGAGAAGCTGAAGCAGGCCTTTGATGCGGTTGATCTGACCCGGGAACTGCCCATCGTGACGGGCTACGCGCAGTGCCAGGAAGGTCTGATGCGAACGTTTGATCGCGGCTACAGCGAGATGACCTTCAGCCGGGTGGCGGTGATCACCGAAGCGCGCGAAGCCGTTATCCACAAGGAATACCACCTCAGCTCCGCCGATCCCAATCTCGTGGGTGCTGACAAGGTCGTGCCGCTGGGCCGCACCAACTATGACGTGGCGGATCAGTTAGCCAACCTGGGGATGGAAGCGATACACCCTCGTGCAGGCAAAGGGATGCGTCAGAATGAGATCCCGCTGCGGGTGATGAACACCTTCGAGCCGGAACACACGGGCACGCTGATTACTGGTGATTACGTCAGTGAGAAGCCCCAGGTCGAAATTATTGCTGGCACCAAAGGCGTGTTTGCCATCGAAGTGTTCGATCAGGACATGCAGGGTGAGCCAGGTTCCGATCGTAAGATTCTCGACGTGCTGACGCGCTTCAAGGTGCGGTTCATGGCCAAGGACACCAACGCCAACACCATCACCCACTACGTGGATACCACGCTGAAGCATGTGAAGCGTGTGGTGAAAGCCTTGCAGGAAGTGTTTCCCCACGGTGAAATCAACACCCGCAAGGTGGCACTGGTATCGGCCATCGGCAGTGACATGAAAGTACCGGGCATTCTGGCCCGTTCGGTGAAAGCCCTGGCGGATGCAGAAATCAGCGTGCTGGCCATTCATCAGTGCATGCGCCAGGTCGATATCCAGTTTGTCGTGGACGAGGACAATTACGAGAAAGCTATTGTCGCCCTGCACGGTTCATTGATTGAGCCGCACAACCACGAGTACGCCATTGTTGCGGCGTAATCGGCGAACCGCTCAGTGCGTGAGGAAAAACCAGGTACCCACTGCAATCTGGCAGGCCAACACCACGAGCGTCAGCCCCATTCTCAGGCGCAGATACCAGTTTGGCCAGTAGGCTCTCATCCAGCGCGCATCGACCAGGTAAAGCGCGAGATAAGCCGTGGTGTACAGCAGGATCTGCCAGCCTGTGGTCAGCAATAAACCAAGCCCCGCAGTGAGAAAGAAAACCTGGCTGAGCACCATGGTGACCAAGGGTGACAACGGGTAGCACCGATTCCCCAATTGCATGGCAATAGGCCAGTAAACCCCCGCCATAAATGCCAGAATGCCGGCACTGTAAAGATAGAACCAGCCAGCGACCATGTCACTGTGGGCGGGCATGGAGAACAAGCAGGAAACGGCGGCCAGAAACGGGATCAGCCCCAGAATACCAACCAGAACAGCGAGCCTGGCAACAGCGATCACGATCCTCGCCCCTGCACCCGGCTTCTCATGGCTTTGGGGGTGTGGACACTGCTGTTAATACGCTGATTTAAAGACATTCTCACCGTGGTGCTCCGGAGGTGAAGTGGTACCGGAAGGTTTACGACCACCGGAAGCAATAGGATCAATTTGCCAGTTTGCGACAGACCTCGTGCTGAGGGCAGCCCACGAGATGATCGTTCACCATCCCGGTTGCCTGCATGAACGCGTAGACAATGGTCGGGCCGACAAAGTTGAATCCGGCTTTTTTCAGTGCCCGTGACATGGCTTCCGCCTCGGGTGTGGTCACCGGCACGTCAGCAAAGGCTCGCCAGCGGTTCTGGGTGGGCTTTCCCTCCACAAACGACCACAGGAATTCGGTGAAATCCACGCCCTGGTCCTTGAGTTCGAGAAAACTGCGGGCATTGCGGATAATGGAGTGAACTTTCAGGCGGTTGCGGACGATGCCGGGGTTGGCGAGCAGTTGCTCCACGGTCTGGTCGTCATAGCGGGCAATGCGCTGTGGATCAAAATGATCGTAGGCCTGCCGGTAACTGTCCTGTTTGCGCAGTATGGTGAGCCAGCTCAGTCCGGCTTGCTGGCCGTCCAGGCAGAGTTTTTCGAACAGTGCGAGCTCGTCGTATTCCGGACGGCCCCATACGGTATCGTGATAATGAACGTACAGGGGGTCGGTTCCGCACCATGGGCAGCGTTGATTGTCGTCCATCAGGGTTGCAGTCGCTGAATGTGCCAGCCATCGCCTGCCCTGACGTATTCAAAGCAATCATGGAGACGGCTGGGGCGGCCCTGCCAGAACTCAATCCGTTGGGGCACCACCCGATAGCCACCCCAAAAATCAGGCAGCGGTATCTCACCATCGGCGAACTTGCGCTTCATGTCAGCCACTTTCTGCTCGAGTACCCCGCGAGAGGTAATGACCCTGCTCTGTTCCGACACCCAGGCACCAATCTGGCTGCCTCGCGGGCGTGACGTGAAATAACGCAAGGATTCGGCTTTGCTGACCCGGGACACACTGCCCTGAATCCGCACCTGGCGATTCAGGCCGATCCATGGAAACAGCAGTGCGGCTTGTGGGTTCTGCGCCATCTCCCTGGCTTTGCGGCTGCCATAGTTGGTGTAGAACACAAAGCCCTGATCGTCGAAGTATTTAAGCAGCACCGTGCGTATGTCGGGCATGGCATCGCGATCAGCGGTTGCCAGAGACATGGCATTGGGTTCGAGAATGCCCGCTGCCCGGGCTTCTTCGAACCAGCGATGAAACTGCTGTACCGGGTTGTCGTCCAGGGCGCTGCGGTCGAGGCCTTCGCTCTCGAAATCGCGCCGCATGTCACTGATATCCATCGGGCGGGTCCTGTCGTTATGGGTGCATCTTCAGTTATATTGAAGGCATCACCAAGATACGGTGGTCTATTCTTTCAGGATTGGCGAGTGATGGAAACCGACGGTAATCAATCAGGGAGCACGACCGTGACCAGAACAAAAGCGGGCAAGCCGGTGTATCGAAGAATCTGGTTCTGGTTGATGGTGCTGGTAGTGGTCTATGCCCTGGCGGGATTTCTGTTGTTGCCCTGGTGGCTGGAACGCATGCTGCCGCAACAACTGGAACAGCGCATGGGCTGGCAGGCTCAGGTCGAGGACATTCGTGCCAATCCGTTCCTGCTGAGTGTCGACGCCCGGGCGCTGAGCGCGGATGACCCCAGTGGCGAGAAAGTGCTTGAGTTTGACCGGTTGTACGTCAACATCGGTTTCTGGAAGCTGTTCACTGGCGTGGTCGGGCTCCAGTCAGTCGAGCTGGAAGAGCCTTATATTCGGCTTGATCTGCTGGAAAATGGCGGCGTCAACCTAATCAAAGACTGGCAGCAAGCGAACCCGCAATCCTCCGGAGATGACGGCGAGCCACTGCAACTGCATTTCGGGCAAGTCTCGGTGGGCGGCGGAGAACTGCTGTTCCGCGATTACACCCAGGAAGAGCCGGCTGAATTCCGGATTACCCCGCTGGATATGAGTATCAGCGATATGGCCACCTGGCAGCGGGAGAAAGGTGGCCGGTACCACCTGCAGGCGGCACTGGGAGACCAGACTCTGGATTGGGAGGGTGAGCTAAGCATCAACCCATTGTATTCCAATGGCCGGCTGAGTCTGGCAGACGTCGACCATGAAACCCTCCGGCACTTCCTCGCGCCCTACCTGCCCTACGATCTGAGAGAAGGCAAGGCAACCGCGACGACCGATTATGAGCTTCGAAAGGCCGACCAGTTCTACCTGAACACCGAGAATGGCACCCTGGACCTGGAAAATCCGGCACTGGCACTGAACCCTGGCCGTGAAGACACCGCCATGAGCGCCGACCGGCTGTCGGTTGATCAGATTCGTTTTGAGTGGCCCCGGAAAGCCCTGGAGCTGGGCGTTATCAAGGCCGACGGCCTGGACCTGGCAATGGCACGCAATAGCGGCGGTGACATCGACTTAGTGGAAGCGTGGCAGTCCGACATCCAGAAAGACGACGCTAACGAGGATGGATTCCAGTGGTCGGTGGCTGGGCTGGAACTGGAGAAGGGTCGGTTACGGTGGCGGGACGACGTGCCCACGGATGCTGCCGAGATCACCGTGGAAGACGTGTCGTTTGCCCTCGGCACCGTCACCCATGAACTGGACGAACCTTCCCATTACCGTCTGCAGGGAGCATTGCCTGAGGGCGGCTCGCTGACGCTGGAAGGGCAGGCAACCCTGGCCCCGTTTACGCTGGAAGCCGCCGTGAGTGGCTCTGCAATTGACCTGGTTGCGTTCGAGCCGTATGTGCGTGAAGTGGCTGACCTGAAGGTTCGTAAAGGGATGCTCTCGCTGGATGGCAATCTGGACCTGGACGGCCAGCAAGACCCGCTGACCGGTACTTTTAGCGGCACCGGCGAACTGTCGCAGCTGGATCTGACCTTGCCCGATTCCGATGAACCCTTGCTCTCCTGGCAGACGCTGCGGGTAGCGCCGGTGGAGTACAACGTGAACCCCGCGCGGCTGGAGATTGGCACGGTGATCTTGAGTGCGCCAACGATGAACGTCGTGCGCGGCGGTGATGGCCTGCACAATCTGGAGCGCATTTTCCGTAACGGCGAGGCATCCTCCGGTTCCGAAGAGGCCAGCGGCTCGGACGGCGACGAGGGCCAGGGTTTGATTTTCCGCATCGAGCAGTTGCAGGTGGAAGACGGCGATCTGTCCTACACCGATCGCACGTTGGAGCCGGTGTTTTCCACCGTCATTGAGGCGCTTAAGGGGTCGGTGACCGGGGCAAGTAATATTTCACCGCAAGAAGGGCGGGTATCGCTTCGGGGGCAACTTGAAAAAGCGTCGAAACTGACGCTTGAAGGCACACTGGGAACTCTGGGTACGGATGAGGTCAGCCGCCTGACCCTGAAGGTGGAGGATGCCTCGCTGGTGAAGCTGTCACCCTATTTTGGTCGGTACCTTGGCTATGCCGTGGAAGACGGAGAACTCACTCTGGAAATGAATTATGAGCTGGCCGGCAGCCGCCTGAATGCCGCCAACCTGATTGTGATGGATCAATTGGGTCTGGGTGAGTCTGTGGAGAGCGAAGAGGCGGTGGACGCCCCCATCAAGCTTGGGCTCGCGCTGCTGCGCGACAGCGACGGTGTCATTGAAATCGACCTCCCCGTCAGCGGTGACATGAACGACCCTGATTTCAATATGAGCAAACTGGTGATGCGAGGCTTCGTGAACCTGGTCAGCCGAGCGGCTACCTCACCGTTCAGCGTCCTGGGGTCGGTGGCGGAACTGGCGGGGCTGTCTGACGAAGAGCTCCGTGAGATCAACTTTGTGGCCGGGGAGGTGCAGCTGGCCGAAGGCGAAATGCCCAAACTGGAAGCACTGGCCGATGCCCTCAAAAAACGGCCCGCGCTGGCGTTGGCCATCCGTGGCGCGGCTTCCCCGGAAGTCGATAGCGTACCAGAGGCGTCACTGGCGGGTCTGGCTGCCGCGCGCGGGGAGTGGTTACAGAGGCAATTGATAGAGAAGTACGGTGTGGACAGTGAGCAGATATCGCTGGAAGAGCCCGAGGGTGATGCCAGGCCTGATAAGGAGGGGGTTGTCGCCGCACAATTTGAGCTGGACGCCCGATAGCAACGCTATGGCAAGACCGCTATGGCAGGTAGGGAAAGCCGGTGAGGAATCCGGGTGGCAACTGCAGGCCCCATTTTTCCACCAGCATCCGGTAGGTGCCATCGCTCATCAGAGGTTGGAACAGCCGGATCATGTCGCTGGCATCCACCGGCCCGCCCTTACGGGTGATGATGGCGAGCCGATACACCTGATCGGGCTGGTCTGATAGCAGAAACGTGTTCCAGTCCTCTGGGTGGCGTTCCAGATGCTGCTGAAGATAGGAACGGCTGA
Source organism: Marinobacter sp. (assembly GCF_040904845.1). Lineage (GTDB taxonomy): Bacteria > Pseudomonadota > Gammaproteobacteria > Pseudomonadales > Oleiphilaceae > Marinobacter. The sequence continues at coordinate 10,906 of NZ_JBBDSR010000062.1, forward strand.
CCATGGCGACATCCGCAACCGACGGCCGGTCGGCCTTGATCAGATCGATGTTGCGCTGGTGGCTATCGGAGAATTCAATATTGAAGCGTTTTTCCAGCTCGGCGTTGTTCGTTTCGAAATCCGCGAAGCCATAATGATACCCCGAGATGGCGACAATTCGCCGCTGGCTGAGGTCGTCGAAAAAGCTCAGGTCGCGATCTGGCTTTCTGAGGGCCACAAACAGTTCTTCATCGGTCAGTATCGGTATGGTGGCCTCATGGGCGAGAGTCTCCCAGCCCCAATCCGGGCTTTCGAAGAAGATCACGTCGTACAGGCCGGCGCGGAAATCCAGGTAGCGCCGTTTGGGGGACGTGTGAATGACCTCAAAGCTCACCTCCGGGTGGGCCTCGTCAAGGTGCGTTAAGGTGTCTGCCAGCAGCCCTTCGACCTTGTTGTTATCGCTGAAGCCTGCGATGGGCGGGAAATTGTAGACGCCCACCCGGATGTCCAGATCTGTTCCCGCTGCGGATGCCGCTAGCGCTTTGGTAGCAAAGACGACAACCAGGGCGATAAGCTTCAGCCTTTTGATCAACGACAAGGGTGGCTCCCTGGTAGGTGAAAGATTGAGTGTTTATTCAGATTAACACTATGGGATTCCGGTCAGATAGGGCCAGATTATAAACTTGTGCAAAACGGAGCTTCTTGATGTGAATCGTCCCCTGAGCCATTTTTTTGCTTACGTATCCCGGCTGCGCTGGATCAAGCGCTGGGGCCTGATGCGTAATGCTATCGAAGAAAACGTGGCGACCCACTCCTGGGAAGTGGCCACCCTGGCCCATGCGCTCGCGCTGATCCGTAACCGGCATTTCGGCGGCTCCGTGAACGCCGACCGCATCGCCGCAGCGGCGTTGTACCACGACGCCACGGAAGTGATCACCGGCGATCTCCCCACGCCGGTCAAATACCACTCGCAGGTCATGCGAGAAGCGTTCGGCGATATTGAACACAAGGCTGAAGCGGAGCTGTTGGCGCTGTTGCCGCCGGATCTAAGGGACGACTTCGCGCCCTACGTGCGGGAGTCGCAGTTGTCGCGGGAAGAAAGGGAACTGATCAAGGCCGCGGATCGGCTGTCGGCGCTGCTCAAGTGTCAGGCCGAAATTCGCACCGGGAACACGGAATTTGAACCAGCCGCCGAGCAGATTGCCCGCCGGCTGGATCAGGATGGATTGCCCGAGGTGGCCTACTTCATGGAAGTATTTGCGCCGGGCTATCAGCAGCCTTTGGACAATCTTCTGGGCTAATGGCGTCTGTTCAGACGCCGCCGGACGATGCCACCATGCCGCTTCGCAGTCCGTCACGCTGTGCTGAGTGGCGAACCATGTCCTCCGGGCTGCCCGCCAACTCGCGGAACATACCCATGGAGCCGAGCAGCGCCGAGGATTCGTAGGGCACGAACACCCGCTCGCCGTCTTTGGCCATGTTCGGCAACACCTTGATGTAGCTCTGGCCCAGCAGGTAACCGATAACGGTCTGTTTGTTTTCCTCGGATTCGCCCATGGCGCTCAGCACCAGGCGAATCGATTCCTGCTCACCCTGGGCGCGCAGGATAGCCGATTCCTTGTCACCCTGGGCGTTGAGGATGGCGGACTCACGCTGGCCCTGGGCCATGGCGATGGCAGCGGATTTTTCACCCTCTGCTTCGGTGACCGTGGCCCGGCGCTTACGCTCTGCAGCCATCTGCAGGCGCATGGCCTCTTCCACTTCCTCCGGCATGCTGATGTCCTGAACCTCAACGCGGGTCAGTTTGACCCCCCACTTGGAGGCAGCTTCTTCCATTTCCGCCTGAATCGCGTTGTTCACTTCGCCACGGGATTCGAACAGCTTGTCCAGTTCCATCTTGCCGACCACCGAACGCAGGGTGGTCTTCGCCAGTACTTCCACGGCCTGGCTCATATTGGCCACCTCGTACACGGCACGGCGGGGGTCGATGATCTGGTAGTAGAGCGCGCCATTGATGTTCACGGTGACGTTGTCGGTGGTCACCACCGGCTGGCCGGGAAAGTCCATGACGGTCTCGCGGCGGTCGATGCGGGTTTCAAAGCTGCTGCTGGGGTGGTATTCGTCGCCGATGCGCATATAGCGGGTCATGGTGATGGCGCGGGGGCGCTCAATGAACGGAATGATGATATTCACGCCGCTTTCCAGAACCCGGTTAAAAGAGCCCAATCGTTCAATCACCATCACTTCGGACTGGCGCACGATGACCAGGCCCTTGGCGATGATGGAAATGCCGATAACAACCAGAACGAGACTGATAACCAGGCCCGGTGAGAAAAGTGCTTCCATACTGAATTACTCCGTGGGTTTGACGCTGTGAACGACGGCGGTGGTGCCGTCGAATCGTTCGAAAATGACGTCCGTGCCTGCTGGCAACTCGGTTGCCGTGCTGTCACTGGTACGAATGCGGTAGAAGTCGCCGTTGACCTTGATGCCGAGCGCACCGTCGAAGTCGCGCCGCTCGCACACATAGCGGCGGCCCTGCTCCACGCCGGTGCCCGTGGTGCCATAGGCCACGCCCTTGGGCGAATATCGTGGGCGAATCCAGCGAATGGCGACCGGAACCAGAATGCCCGAGAACACCCCCATACCCACCAGTTGCCATTCAAACGGCAGACCCAGGAACGCCAGCGTTGCTGTCAGTGCCGCCGCAATTCCCAGTGCCAGCAGCACCAGTACGCCGGACGTCAGCTCCGCGAGCCCCAGGACCAGGGCGAGTATCAGCCAGAAATGCGTAAGACTCCATTCCATACAAGCAGTGCTCATTGATCGGTGATTTGGAAAGTCGAGGCGATTGTAGCACGCCTTTTGGATTGGCCTGAGTGCCCGGTGTGACGTACCTCTGATGCCATGGTGAGAAAACCGACAGCTGCTAGAGTATTTGTTCTAAACAACACCCAACAAAAGACCGAAAAGAGGCAGTGGCCATGAAAGATTTGAAAAACAAGGTTGCGGTTGTAACCGGCGCGGGCTCCGGTATTGGCCGTTCTCTGGCAAAATCCCTGGCAGGCCGTGGTTGCCGCCTGGCGCTGTCTGACGTCAACGAAGCGGGTCTGGCGGAAACCGTCACTGAGCTCAAGGGTGCCGAGGTAAAAACCTACAAGCTGGACGTGTCTGACCGTGATGCCATTTATGCCCACGCCGAACAGGTTGCCAAGGACTTTGGTCAGGTTAACCTGGTGATCAACAACGCCGGTGTGGCGTTGTCTGCCTCGGTTCGCGAGATGACCGACGATGACTTCAAATGGGTGATGGACATCGATTTCTGGGGCGTGGCCCACGGCACACGCGCCTTCCTGCCACACCTGATTGCTTCCGGCGACGGCCACGTGGTGAACATTTCCAGTGTGTTTGGCCTGATCGGCGTGCCCAAGCAGAGCGCTTACAACGCTGCCAAGTTCGCGGTGCGTGGCTTTACTGAGTCCCTACGCCAGGAAATGAAACTGGAAAACCAGCGGGTCGCCGTCAGCTGCGTCCACCCCGGCGGTATTCGCACCAACATTGCCAATGCCGCGCGCATGGGCAAATCGGAGAACGCCGCCGCGCAACGCCAGGGCTTTGACAAACTGGCGATGACCACGCCGGATAAGGCCGCGGACATCATCATCAAAGGCATCCTCAAGAACGAGTCACGGATTTTGGTGGGCCCGGATGCCTGGGGTATCGATGCCGTCAACCGCCTACTGGGCTCCGCCTACCAGCCATTGGTCGAGCGCTTCTCCCGGAAAAACCTGTACGTCTGAGAGCCCGCAACGGTTACTGCAGGGTCCGGCGATTGCCTTTCTGGTATTGCGGCGCAATGTGCGCGTTGATCTCTTCCTTGAAACGGGCAATCAGTTCGCTGTTGTCGTGATCCCAGGGGTGGAAGCCCGGCTTGAAGTACTCCAGCCAGGTGGGAATCAGGCTGGAGAACACACCGTTCTTGCCCCACATGCGCCACAGCCCCTTGGCGGAACCTTTCAGTGAGAAATTACCACGGTCATTCAGCATCATCCGCGTGGTGAAATAGCTCGCAACCACGCCCAGTGCGGCCGTGCTGAAGGCCAGATAGAATGCCCGCTCAGCGTAGGTGCCCCCGACTTCCTGGAACACGTCGTAAGTGACTGCTTTGTGTTCGGTTTCCTCAATGGCGTGCCACATCCACAGCGGGCGCATGCTCTCGTGCATGTCTTCGCGCACGTCGCTGCGCTCCAGCAGCATGTCGGCCATCATCGCGGTCAGGTGCTCCAGGCCGCAGGTAATGGCCAGCTGATGGCGCTTGGGCAGCTTTCTGGACAGGTCGAGGATAATCTCCAGCTGCTGTTCGAGGTCTTGCACCGGCATGCCGCGGTCACGCACATGCTGGTTCATGGCGTCATGCTCCAGTGAGTGCATGGCTTCCTGGCCGATAAAACCACGCACATCCGCTTTCAACTTGGGGTCGGTCACCTGGTCGCGGTAGTAGCGTACGGCGTCCACGAAGAACTGCTCACCCTGCGGGAACAGCACGGAAAGCGCGTTCATGGTGTGGCTCAACAGGTGGTTATTGTCGAGCCAGTACTGGGGTACCTGTTCACCGAATTCAAAGCCCATACGCTGGGGCTTGATGGAGACGTTGTCTGGAGTGTTGGAGGCCGGAACCCGGGACTCGGCAGTTTTTGTTCTCAGCATGGCTCTACTCCTCGCGATCAAACGCTTTGGCTGATGTCATGCCTCCAGTGTGTGTGAGTCAACAACGACTTAGAATGCGTGAACGGGACGGCCATCGTTCACCTTGGGCCAACGGCTTTTTTCCGGACCCCCGGAACGGCGGTTTCATTGACTATGCTGACGGCGTCACAGGTGCTGCCTGCCCCAATGTTGTGGCCGACCGCTTCTGTTAGCATCAGATGAACGTTCCTACTATCTCCACAAGGACAAGCTATGGCCAACACCAGCCCGGATAAAGAGCGGCAAATGCTCGGGTTTTTCCTGGTGCCCGGCGTGTACATGCGAGTGCTGGCGGAAACGGTGCGGCAGCTTGGCCACAACGACCGTGCCTTGTATGACGGCCTGAACTTCACCGCCCAGGACCTCAAAACGAACGATAGCCGTGTTTTTGTGACCGACGCGATACTGATGGCCCAGCGTGCTTTGAACCTGGCGGGTAAGGATGGCCTGAGTTTCATGCTGGCGCGGGAACTGAGGCTGACCATCCACGGCACCCTGGGCTTTGCTGCGCTGACCAGTCCGACCTTTGCCGGCGCGCTGGATTCGGTGCGCCGCTACCTGCAGCTGCGCGCCCCGTTTCTGAGCATGAGCCAGTCCGATGCGGGCGATAACGTGCTGGTTCAGTTGCGCACCGAATTCGACGCCCCCGGGCTGTACCCGTTTCTGGCGGAAACCGTGAGCGCGACCTTGATTCTGCTCACTGAGCAGTTGCTGGATCGGGACGACGCCGAGAAACGCGGCTTTGCCCTCACCGATGGCAAATTGCCCGGCGTGGCGGTGCACCTGAGCAAACCCGAACCGGACTATTACGCCCGGTTTGCGAACCAGTTGCCGGTGCGCTTCGAGTATGGCCAACCGGAGGAAATGATGGTGTTTCCAAAGGACCTGCTGAACGTGCGCATGCGCCTGGCGGATGCCGATGCGTCTCGTATGGCTCGCGATCAGTGCGAGTTCGAGCTGCAAAAGGCGCTGAAGGAACAGGGGGACATCACCCTGGCGATCCGCAACATGCTGCGGATGACGCCGGGCCCGTTGCCGTCGCAGGAGGACATGGCGAAGCGCTTCTGCGTGTCATCGCGAACGCTGAAACGGCGGCTGGCGGACAAAGAGACCTCCTACCGGGAAATTGTCGAGCTGGTGCTCAAGGACCGTGCCATCCAGCTGTTGCGGTACACGAGCCAGTCGGTCAGCGAGATTGCTTATGAGTTGGGCTATGCTGACTTGTCCAACTTCAGCCGGGCTTTCCGCAAGTGGACCGGGAAGTCGGCCAGCGAGTTTCGCGAGGGAGGGCCTGATCCTGCGCCGGAGCTGGGGCCCTGAGGCCTGCTGGCTGGGAGAGGGCCGTCCAGGTTCCGTAGGTCGGGTTAGCAAAGCGTAACCCGACAACAATCCGACAACCCAAATCACCCAATTATCCAGGAAACACAATGTCACCCGAAAAAGACACCCACAGCAAGCTCTTTGGCTATCTCCTTTGGATCTTCGGCTTCCTGGGCGCTCACCGGTTCTACTACGGCAAGCCAATCACTGGCACCATCTGGTTTTTTACCCTGGGGCTGCTGTTTATCGGCTGGATCATCGATTTCTTCCTGATTCCGGCCATGGACCGGGAAGCGGACCTGCGCTTTCGGGGTGGTGAGGTCAGCTACAACATCGGCTGGCTGTTGCTCACCTTTACCGGCGTGTTTGGCCTGCATCGGATGTACATGGGTAAATGGATCACCGGCATTCTCTATCTGCTGACCGGCGGATTGTTCCTGCTAGGGGTGTTGTACGATTTCTGGACACTGAACGGCCAGATCTCAGAGCGCAACCGGGAAGTGAAGTTTGGCTGAGCCCCGTTTGGCCGCTTCAGGCTGCGGTGGTTTCCCGTAGGATGGCCGGTATTTCCAGCAGGATCTGGTCGCCGTCCAATAGTACCGGGTAGGTTTTGATTTTGACGGTTTCGTCTTCCAGGCACTGGCCGGTGCGCAGGCTGAAGTGTTGTTTGTACAACGGGGACGCCACCACCGGTTCGCCCTTGATGTCGCCGGTAATGCCCCGTGCAAGTACGTTCGAGCCGCTGAAAGGGTCGGTGTGGCTGACCGCAAACAACGCCGGCAGCCGGTGGGGCAAATAAAACACCGCCACCGGCCCATCTTTGGTCCAGACCGCAATACCGGATTCCGGCACCAGGTCTTCGACCTTACAAACGCAGTCCCAAGTAGTACGAGTTTTCATAATCAGTTCTCCAGAATCTTCTTTCGATATTTCTGCGCGCTCATCCCCTCAACCAGCAGGCTAAGAAACAGTCTCAGACTCCAAAACCGGCCGTCGCTGATCCCTCTCCGTTGTCCACTGCTGCACCGGGTCTTTCTGCTCCGGCGCGTTCACAAACTCACGGAAGCGCTTACGTTTTTCCGGATCTTCCACCGCGGTTTTCCATTCGCATTGGTAAGTGCCCACCAGATCCGCCATATGCTCTTCCAGCTCGGCAGCCAGGCCCAGGCTGTCCTCCAGAACCACCTGTTTGAGGTAATCCAGGCCGCCTTCCAGGTTCTCCAGCCACACACTCGTGCGCTGCAGACGATCCGCCGTGCGCACATAGAACATCACCACCCGGTCGATGGTGCGAATCAGCTCCTCATCGGACAGGTCGGTGGCGAACAGATCACCGTGGCGCGGGCGCATGCCGCCGTTGCCGCAGACGTAAAGGTTCCAGCCGTTCTCGGTGGCGATCACGCCGAAGTCCTTGCTCTGGGCTTCCGCGCATTCTCGGGTGCAGCCCGAGACCGCCATTTTCACCTTGTGGGGCGCGCGCAGGCCCTTGTAACGGTCTTCCAGAGTGATCGCCATGCCTACGCTGTCCTGCACGCCGTAGCGGCACCAGGTGTTGCCCACGCAGGATTTCACCGTGCGCAGGGATTTGCCGTAGGCGTGGCCGGTTTCGAAGCCGGCGGCGATGAGTTTTTCCCAGATCTCTGGCAGCTGGCTCAGGGTGGCCCCGAACAGGTCCACGCGCTGGCCGCCGGTGATCTTGGTGTACAGGTTGTACTCCTTCGACACTTCGCCCAGTACGATGAGCTTGTCAGGGGTGATTTCACCGCCGGGGATGCGCGGCACAATGGAGTAGGTGCCGTTCTTCTGCATGTTGGCCATGAAGGTGTCGTTGGTGTCCTGCAGGGGCACGTGGTCGGTGGCCAGAATGTGCTCGTTCCAGCAGGTGGCGAGGATGGATGCCACCGTAGGCTTGCAGATATCGCAGCCGTGGCCCTTGCCATGGTCGCGGATCAGCGTGCGGAAGGTGCGGATGCCGTTGACCTTGACGATGTTGAACAGGTCCTGACGGCTGTAAGGGAAGTGTTCGCACAGGTCCTTGCTGACTTCCACGCCGCGCTTTTCCAGTTCGCTGTCCACCACGTTCTTGAGCAGTGCGGCACAGCCGCCGCAGCCAGTGCTGGCTTTGGTTTCACCTTTGACACCGGCGAGGTCACCGCAGCCGGCATCGATCGCGCCGCAGATATCGCCCTTGGTGACGTTGTGGCAGGAACAGATGGAGGCGGTTTCCGGCAGTGCATCCGGGCCCAGGGTCGGGGCACCGCCTTGGCTTTCCGGCAGGATCAGGGTTTCCGGATTGTCCGGCAGGGTGATGCCGTTGAGAGCGTATTGCAGCAGGGTGTCGTAGTGGCTGTTGTCGCCCACCAGAATGGCACCGAGCAGGGTTTTGCCGTCTTCGCTGATCACCATGCGGCGGTAGTGGCCGGCCTGTTCATCGTTGAACCGGATGTTGCGGGCACCCGGTGCCTGGCCATGGGCATCCCCGATGGACCCAACGTCTACGCCCAGCAGTTTGAGCTTGGTGCTCATGTCGGCCCCGATAAAGGCGGCCTCCTGGTCGCCATTGAGAGCGGCAGCCAGGGTGCGGGCCATGGTGTAACCGGGGGCGACCAGGCCGAAGATCTTCTGTTCCCACAGGGCGCACTCGCCGATGGCGTGGATGTGCGGGTCGGAGGTGGTGCACTGGTTGTTGATCACGATGCCGCCGCGCTCGCCAATCTCCAGGCCGCTGGCGCGGGCCAGGGCGTCCTGGGGGCGGATGCCGGCGGAGAACACAATCAGATCGGTTTCCAGGTGGCTGTCATCACTGAAGTTCATTCGCAGGCGTGCGTTCTTGCCCTCGACGATCTCGGTGGTGGCTTTTTCGGTGTGTACCTGCACGCCCAACTCTTCAATCTTGTTCTTGAGCAGCGCGCCGCCGTCGGTATCCAGTTGCACGGGCATCAGGCGCGGGGCAAATTCCACCACTTGGGCTTCCAGCCCCAGGCTCTTGAGGGCATTGGCCGCTTCCAGGCCCAGCAGCCCACCGCCCACCACCACGCCGGTTTTAACGCCCTGTGCACTGGCTCGAATGCCGTCCAGATCTTCCAGCGTGCGGTACACCCGGCAGTGCGGGTGCTCATTGCCTTTGATTGGCGGCACGAAGGGGTAGGAACCGGTCGCCAGCACCAGTTCGTCGTAAGCGTAGTTACCCAGCGGTGTGGTGACGGTTTTGCGGTCGCGATCAATGCCAACCACCTGTTCGTCCAGGCGTAGGTCGATGTGATTTTGTGAATACCAGTCCGCGGTGCCCATGGCCAGATCAGCGTGGGTGGAACCGCCAAAATATTCGGACAGGTGGACGCGATCATAAGCCAGCAGCTTTTCCTCTCCGAACACCTTGATGTCGAAGTGTTCGGCCGCCGGGGTGGCGGTCAGCTGTTCCAGAAAATGGTGGCCAACCATGCCGTTGCCAATCACGATCAGGTTCTGTTTTTTCATGGTAGTTTCTCTCTTTTTCACTGACGGCATCACGCGGCGTCGCAATAGGGTTTGCCAAAGGCCAGTTGGGCCCGGTAGGCGCTGATGTCATCGGCCTGACGAATGCGTTCGCTGTACCAGAGGCCATCGGTGGTTTCGCCGAACAGTACGGCACCGGTCAGGCGTTGATCACGCACCAGAAGACGGCAGTAGTGTTGGCTTTCATGGTCCTGCCAGATCACCGATTCGGTCTCGCTGTCGGGCTGGGTCTGGCCACAGGAAAAAATGGGGATGCCGCTGATTTTCAGGCGCGTGGGAATCTCCGACGGCTGGTAAGCCGCAGTGCTGGCGGCATCGCACAGCACCTGAGCAAGCACCTCCGCCTGCTGGTAACCCGGTTCCACCAGACCGAAAGTGTGCTCAAGAACCTGGCAGCACTCACCCAGCGCGTAAATGGCCGGATCGCTGGTGGCCAGCTGCGGGTTCACCTGGATCGCCCGATCACAGTCCAGACCGGCGTCGCGGGCCAGCTGGATGTTAGGAGCAATGCCGGCAGCGACGACCACCAGGTCGGTACTGATCAGGGTTTCGTCATCAAGCTGCACGGCGCGGACGGTGTGGTTGCCCAGCAGCGCGACCGGCGATGTGCGGGTAAGGAGCGCCAGGCCCCGGTCGTTAAGTGCGCTTTCCAGCAGCGCACCACCAGTGGCGTCCAGTTGACGGTTCAGCAGGTGGCTGCTGCGATGCAGCACCGTGACCGACATGCCCCGGCTGCGCAGGCCTTCTGCCGCTTCCAGGCCGAGAAAACCGCCACCAATAACCACGGCGCGGCGATGGCGCTGGCTGATGTCGATCAGTTTTTGGGTGTCCTGCAGGTCCCGGAATCCGACCACGCCGTCCAACCCCTCGCCCTGAATGCCGAGGCTGGCGGACCGCGAGCCGGTGGCGATCACCAGGCGCGAGTATTCCTGTATCAGACCGCTGGCGGTGGTCACGTGCTTTGCCTCGCGGTTGATGGTGGTCACGGGATCGCCCTGATGCACCTCAATGTTGTGCTGTTGATACCAGCCCGGTTGTCGCAATTGCAGGCTGGACTCGCTGGCATCTCCGGCAAGCAACACCGACAGTTGAATGCGGTTGTAGGCCGGGCTGGCTTCGCCATTGAGGACGACGATCCGACTGAACGGCTGGTGAGGCTGTGCAACCAACTTTTCCAGCAGCCGTTGCGCCACCATGCCGTGGCCACAGATAACGAGGGTGTGTGGTGCCCCGGTGGTCATGATCGCCGTCCCCCTTAACAATGATCTGATGGTCCGGCCGATCCGTGGCCGGGACATTCTTCCCTGTTCTGGTATCTGCTAACTCCGTGCCAGTTTCAAGAGGCTATTGTAAACAGCGAGTTAGGTGATCTCCTCCGCAACCTGCGCTTCCGTTGTGCGCCCGGACGGGGCAGAGCGCACCGGGACGGTGCCGGATGGCTGAGTCTGTTCGTTTCCGGGCGTATCGCCCTCGGATTCGTCCTGAGAGGGGCGTTGCTTGTTTGGAAAACTCTGTTTTTCATAGAGGAATGACAACACCGCCTGACGGTAATGCACGTATTCCGGGTTGTCCGCCAGGGCAACCCGGTTGCGGGGCCTGGGCAGGTCTATATAAAGCTCCTCCCCCACCTTAGCGGCGGGCCCGTTGGTCATCATCACGATGCGGTCGGACAGCAGCACGGCTTCGTCCACATCGTGGGTAATCATGATGACGGTGCTGTTCAGATCCTGCTGGATCTCCATCAGAGAATCCTGAAGGTGCGCCCGTGTCAGCGCATCCAGCGCTCCGAACGGCTCGTCCATCAGCAGCACGCTGGGTTTCATCGCCAATGCCCGGGCAATACCCACCCGTTGCGCCATACCGCCGGAAATCTCTCCGGGGCGTTTGTCCAGGGCGTGGTCCATGTTCACCAGCTTCAGGTTATGCAGTATCCAGTCGCGCCGTTCGGCCTTGCTCATGGTTTTGCGGAACACCTGTTGCACCGCCAACTCGACGTTTTCATAAACCGTCAGCCACGGCATCAGGGAATGGTTCTGAAACACCACGGCCCGTTCTGGCCCCGGTGTGTTCACCTCATGACCATCCAGCACGCAGCCACCACGAGTGGCCTGCAACAAGCCGGCGACGATATTCAGTACCGTGGATTTACCACAGCCGGAGTGCCCGATGAGGGACACGAATTCGCCTTTGCGGATTTTCAGGTCGACGTTTTCCAGTGCGATAAATGGCCCCGTGGGTGTATCAAAGGCCATTTGGACATTGGTCAATTCAAGATGTGGTTTGGTCATAGCTAACTCCTTAAATGCCCTTACTCATTCCAGGCAACCTTCTTCTGAACCAGCAACATGATCCGGTCCAGCAGAAAGCCGATAAAGCCGATGGCCAGCACCGCCACCATGATCCGGCTCAGGGACTGGCTGCTGCCGTTCTGGAACTCGTCCCAGACAAACTTGCCCAGCCCCGGACTCTGGGCCAACATTTCGGCGGCAATCAGCACCATCCACGCGATGCCGAGCGATACCCGCAGCCCGGTAAAAATCATCGGTACCGACGAAGGCAGCACCACCTTGCGAACGTGCGTCCAGAAAGAAAGCTGCAGTACTTTTGAGACATTGAGCAGGTCCGGATTCACCGCCGATACACCGACACTGGTGTTGATCAGCGTTGGCCAGAGGCTGCACAGGGTCACCGTGATCATCGACGTCAGGAAGGACTTGGCAAACATCGGATCGTCACTGACGTAAGTGGCAGAGACCACCATGGTCACCAGCGGCAACCAGGCCAGGGGCGATACCGGCTTGAAAATCTGGATCAGTGGATTCACCGCGGCCGAAAAATGGCGGTTCAGACCAATGAGGATGCCCAGAGGCACCGCGATGACCGTTGCCAGCACGAACCCCGCCAACACGGTGCCGAGGCTGGTGAAGATCTGGTCGAAGAAAGTGGGCGCGCCGGGGTAATCCCGAATTTTCACCTCCGCCTCCGGATTCTCCGACAGGATGCGCTCGTTGCGCTCCTCCTGCATGGTGACAAACTGCGCCGCACGGTCACGCTGATTGCTGTGTTCCTGCCAGAGCTGGCCGGACTGCTCCATTACATCCGCCGGCCCCGGGAAGGCTCCCAGCGACGTCTGCACCTGGGGCGCGGCCAGATGCCAGAAGCCGACGAACAGCAGGATGCCGATGGCCGGCAGCAACAACTGGCGACTGGCTTCGGCCAGGTTACGGGCCGACAGTTTTTCAGTCAGCGCCTGAAGCCAGCGCTGGCTTTGTGATAATGAGTCGGTCTGGCTGAGCGTTGTCATGTGATGTCTCCTGACACTCGATGCTTAAGGGGTTTGCGAGCCTTTCAGGCCAATGTCGAAGCTGTCGATGTAGGCGTTTGGCTGCCGGGGTGTGAAGTCCACGCCGTCAATCAGCTCGCCTTGATGCGGGCGGGTAAAGTTCTCCGCGTCCAGATCCGGAAAGTCCTCCGCCTTCAGCGTGCCGTCTTCGATCAGCGTGCGCGCGGCCTCGTTGTAGATGTCGGCGCGGTAAACTTTGGCGGCGGTCTCCATATACCAGTCGTCAGATTTCGGTTCCGGAATCTGCCCCCAGCGGCGCATCTGGCTCAGATACCAGATGGCATCGGAGGGGTACGGGTAGGTGGCGAAATGGCGGAAGAATACGTTGAAATCCGGTACGTCCCTTACGTCGCCTTTTTCATATTCGAAGGTGCCGGTCATGGAGTTGGCGATCACATCTTCGTCCGCACCCACGTAGCTTGAGCGGGCCAGGATTTTCACGGCTTGCTCACGGTTGGCGTTGTCGTTCTCGTCCAGCCAATGGGCGGCGCGGATCAGTGCGCGCAGCAGTCGGAGGTGGGTGTTGGGGTATTTCTCGGCCCAGGCTTCGGTAACGCCGAAGACTTTCTCCGGGTTGTTGGGCCAGATCTCATAATCGGTGATGACCGGTACGCCGATGCCTTTGAAGACCGCTTGCTGGTTCCAGGGCTCACCAACGCAATAGCCCTGAATGGTGCCGGCTTCCATCGTGGCCGGCATTTGCGGTGGCGGGGTGACCGACAGGTGTACGTCGGCGTCAATGTTGCCACTGGTATCGCCGCGCTGCGGGGCATAGAACCCGGGATTCAGGCCACCGGCCGCGAGCCAGTAACGCAGCTCGTAGTTGTGGGTGGACACCGGGAACACCATACCCATGCGAAAGCGTTCGCCGTCGTCACGGTATTGCTCGATAACCGGTTTCAGTGCCGCGGCACTGATGGGGTGTGCCGGGTTGCCTTCACTGTTGTCTTCAATGTGCGGGCGCATCTCTTCCCAGACATCGTTGGAAACGGTAATACCATTGCCGTTCAGGTCCATACTGAATGCGGTAATAATGTCGGCCTGGGTGCCATAACCGATGGACGCCCCCAATGGCTGGCCTGCGAGCATGTGAGCGCCGTCAAGGGTGCCGGTGATGACGCCATCCAGTAGCACTTTCCAGTTGGCCTGCGACTCCAGCTCCACAAACAGCCCTTCGTCCATAAAGAAACCCTGCTCCCAGGCAATGGCCAGAGGTGCCATATCGGTCAGTTTTATAAAGCCAAGCTTCAAATCCGGCTTTTCCGCCGGGCCTATGTCGGCCTGGGCATGGCCTGAACTGGCGAGTATCAAAGCGGCAGCTGCCAGCATTCTGAATTTCATGGGTATCTCCTGATGTTGTCTCAGCCCAAAAAAAAGCGCCTGCTCCCCGGGAACGGGAAACAGGCGCCTGTGCCTGGGATGATGCATTGTGATCAATCTTGAACGAATGGATGCGACTTGATTAGATTAAGCAGGCCCTGTGCCAGTTTCTTATCTCCATGAATTCATTGATTAATTAAAGTATCGGAACAAGTATTGACGATCTGAGCCTGGATTTGGGACCGGTTTTGGTGCGTTAAGCTTCATTTGCGGGCAATGACTGTGATCGTCCATTGCCTTGCCAGTCGTGAAGCTGGTTGCCCAGCAGGTAATCGCTGGCGACGTCCACTGGCCCGAACTGCCCATCAAGCCTGAACGGGCGTTGGTGCTGGCCCTCGGTTTTGCTGTCGATCATCGGAGTGTCTATGCCAAGTGAACCGGCGGCCTCACGGAACACGTCGGGGAGAATGATTTGACGCAACGAGGCGATATCGATGCGGTCCAGTTGTCCATGCGCGATGAGCCGCGTTGCCAGCCAGTGTGCCTGAGACAGCCAGGGAAAATTGGCGGAATGACGGAAAAAGTGCTGGTGAAGCCCGGGGTGAAAGGGGCTTTGGCCATCGGAGTGCAAAGGAAATTGCTCACCGATGTTGCGATCAAAATACTCGCCAAGGTAATTCGGCCTGGCCAGAATGCGGGCCAGCATGGGGTGGTTGTTGGCGCTGTCGAGCCAGCGGCAGGCACCCAGTAGCGCGCGAATCAGATGACGGTGCATTGCCTGATGCTGATTGGCCCAGTCAGTGCGAACCCCGATGACTTTTTCCGGCGCGTTCTGCCAGATCTGGTGACCTGAATGGAGAATGTACCCGAGTTTGCGACGTTCCAGCACGCTGTTCCAAGGCTCACCAACACAGCACCCCTCGACGGCTCCGCTTTGCAGGGCATCCATCATCTGAACCGGGGACACGGGAATGATCTGAAAGTCCTGGCCATTGACTGCCCCGGCGGCATCCAGCCAGTCCCGCAGCTGCAGATCGTGGCTGGACCAGGGCGCTACAGCGGCAAGGCGCACGGGCTGCTGACGCTTGCGGGCATAACTGACCAGTGCGCGGGCCGTTTCGATGGGCTTCAGCTGATTGGCAGCGGACTGGAGAATCTCGTTGAACAGCTGGTTGCCAAGGGTGATGCCATTGCCGTTGCGGCTCAGCACCATGGCGGTTGTCACGGGAACCGGGGGTCGGTCACTGGCCAGGGACATGCTGATCGGCATCGGCGCAAGCATTTGCCCCCCTTCGAGCAGGCCGAAGCTGACCTTGTCCCGCAGCGAGGCCCAGGAACTCTCTCGCACCAGCTCCACTTGCAGGCCCTCGGTCTCGAACAGGCCCAATTCCTGGGCCATGATCAGCGGGGCGCTGTCGAGCAGCGGTACAAAGCCCAGCCTCAGATGAAAACCTGTGCGAGGGCGTATTGATGTAGGGTTGGCCATGGGTCGGCTTATCCTCAGGACGCCTGCCTGACGGCGACGTTATCGGCGGGTTTGCCAAGCAGCGTGATGATCCGTCGGGCCATGTCTGGCAGCCTTTCGCTGTGATCCATTGCGGCGGATCGCAACATCTGGAAGGCCGCATCTTCGTCACAGCCTTCCTGCTTCATGATGAGCCCTTTGGCCTTCTCGATGATCTTGCGATCATCCAGTTGGCTCCGGGTCTGGGCGAGTTCCGTGCGCAGAGCCTGGAAGGATTCGAACTGGGCAATCGCGGAATCAATAATTGAGCGCGCACTCTGGGGCTTGATGCCGTCGACCACGTAGGCGCTGACGCCGGCACGCACGGCTGCCTGGATCGTGGCACGGTCACCGGGCTCGTCGGCGAAGAAAATAATGGGTCTGGGGGCGTGAGCATTCAGGGTGCTCATGTTTTCAAGCGTGTCCCGGTCCGGCGACTCCATATCGATGATCACCATGTCTGGCTGGTCACGGGCTACGGCGGCGGTCAGACCGGTGGCGTCGGGGCGCTGACGGATCACGTCGTGGCCATTGTGGGTCAGAGCTGCACAGACCTGGCTGGCACGTTCCGGGTTGTTGTCGATCAGGAGTATTCGTAGCGACTCTGATGATGACATGCGATTTCCTCACCTTCTCATTGCGTATGGAAGAAAATAAGCAATTTTTCTGCCATAGACAGCGAACGCGCTGAACGCAGAGTCTTGCAGCGTGTTTGGCGGCTGCAGAATGTCGGTTGGGAGCGCATGCGTGCGTCGCATCTGTGCACGGAGTTGGGGTTATGCCCCAGAATGTTGCTGATTCGCGAGGAGGCGGGCCCGGCCAACGTCACCCTGGGCGGGCACTGACGGGTTATAGGCGACCCTGGCCCCTGATTTGCTTAACGGGTGAATAGACAATCAAGAATACGTGCAGCACAACATCCTGATAACAGGCAATGAAGCCCGGCATGACCTGGTCGCGAGAGCGCCTGGGTTATGCCGGGCTTTTTTGTTGACCGATAGGTGGGAAGCCCATGCCGATGCCGTCCGATGCGCCAGCAAAGCCGATTAACACCACATGCCCCTACTGCGGTGTTGGTTGCGGAGTTGTGGCTTCTGCCGCTGAACCGTCTGCGGTTACAGGCGACACCAGCCACCCTGCCAACGGTGGCCGTTTGTGTGTAAAAGGTGCGAGCCTGGGCGAGACGCTGGGGGACCATGGGCGGCTGCTGTCACCCAGAGTGGGCGGTGCCGCCGTGGCCTGGCCGCAGGCGATTGATGCGGTGGCGCGGGCAATTCGCGGGGCGGTAGAGCAGCACGGGCCGTCGTCGGTGGCGTTTTACCTGTCGGGCCAGTTGCTGACGGAAGATTATTACGTTGCCAACAAGCTGGCCAAGGGATTCATCGGTACCCCGAATGTGGATACCAACTCCCGCTTATGTATGTCCTCTGCGGTGGCCGCTCACAAGCGCGCGTTCGGGGGGGATCTGGTTCCCGCCTGTTATGAGGACCTGGAGCTGGCGGACCTGCTGGTGCTGACTGGCAGCAATATCGCCTGGGCTCATCCGGTGTTGTATCAGCGCATCAAGGCGTCCGCCCGACCAGGGCGGAAAATCGTGGTTATTGATCCCCGCCAGACCGCCACCACAGAGCTGGCCGACCTTCACCTGGCGGTGAGGCCGGGCACTGACACCATTCTGTTCAACGGGCTGCTGGTGTGGCTGGCGTCGGTCGGGGCAATGGACGACGCGTATCTGGCGGACCATTGTGCCGGTTTTGACGAGGCTCTTTCAGCCGCTAGTGAGGCTGCGCCTTCTATTGAGGCCGTGGCAGAGGCTTGTGACCTGACGGTTGCGGACGTAGAAACCTTTTATCGCTGGTTTGCATCGGAACACCGCACCGTGACGGCCTTCTCCCAGGGCGTTAACCAGTCTGTGGCGGGCACCGACAAATGCAACGCTATCATCAATTGCCATCTGGCGACCGGGCGGGTCGGCAAACCCGGTGCCAGCCCGTTCTCACTGACCGGTCAGCCCAACGCCATGGGCGGCCGTGAAGTGGGTGGCCTGGCCAACACCCTGGCCGCCCACATGGACTACGACACACCAGGGGCCAAAGCACGCGTCGCCCGGTTCTGGCAGTGTGAACAGGTGGCCGACGGCCCGGGGCTCAAAGCCGTGGATCTGTTTGACGCCGTGGAGCGGGGCGAAATCAAGGTGCTGTGGGTGATGGCCACCAATCCGGCGGTCAGTCTGCCCGAGTCAACGCGGGTTCGGGAGGCACTCAAACGTTGCCCCACAGTGATCGTGTCGGACTGCGTGAGTCACACGGATACGCTGGAATACGCCGATATCGCGTTGCCGGCGGCCGGTTGGGGCGAGAAGGATGGCACCGTTACCAACTCCGAGCGCTGCATCTCCCGGCAGCGCCGGTTTCTGCCTCCGGCGGGCGAGGCCAAACCGGACTGGTGGATTGTCTCTGCCGTGGCCAAACGGCTGGGCCATGGCGACCAGTTTGCTTATCAGGGCCCGGCGGATATCTTTCGCGAGCACGCGCACCTGTCGGGGTTCGAGAATCCGGGTAACCGGGTGTTCGATATCTCCGCCCTTGCCGATCTGACGGACGACGCCTACGAAGCCCTGGCACCGACACAATGGCCCCTGCCAAAGTACGGGCCGGGCTCCCAAAAACGACTGTTTGGCGACGGTCGATTCGCCACGGCGGATGGCCGTGCCAGGTTTGTGCCGGTGCACACCCACCTGGCGCAGCAGCAACCGTGCGACCGGTACCCGATGATTGTGAACACCGGGCGGGTTCGCGACCAGTGGCACACCATGACGCGCACGGCGCGCGCGCCGAAGCTGCTCGCTCATCGGCCTGAACCCTATATCGACATACACCCGGACGATGCCCGTGAACACGCGCTGGAAGCCGGTTCACTCGGGGTTCTTGAAAGCGAGTACGGGCAGTTCGTAGGGCGGGTTCGAATCGATCAGGGGCAGCGACGCGGCGAAGTCTTTGTGCCCATTCACTGGAATCGTCAATTCACCGGAGAGGGGGTGGCCACCGCTCTGCTGAAAAGCGTGGTGGACCCACACTCGGGACAGCCGGAGGCCAAACACGGGCGTGCCCGACTCCGCCCGTGGCGGGCATGCTGGCACGCCCGGCTGCTGAGGCGGGAAGACCGGCCAGTGCTCCGGGCGGCGGATTACTGGACCCGGCAACCCTTGACGGACTGCACCAGTTGGTGGCTGGCGGGCCAGACACAGGTGGAGTGGCCAGAGGAAATCTGTGACTGGCTCGGCGGTTTACCGCAACTGGTGATGCAGGACAGCCGGCAGGGCCGCTTCCGTGCCGCGAGGCTGATCGACGGAAGGCTGGACGCCGTCTTGCTGGTGGAGCGCGATGCGGATCTTCTGCCGCCGGTCGACTGGCTGGCGGAGTGCTTTAGCCGTGCACAGGTGGATGAGATGACCCGGCGTCAGCTGCTGGCGGCCCGCGCGGCCGATACCGAGGACGTGGGGAGTCTGGTGTGTAGCTGTTACCAGATCGGTGAAAAGCAGATTCTACGGGCCATGGCGGAAGGTGCTGACAGCGTGGAGCAACTCGGCGAAGTGCTGAAATGCGGCACTGGCTGTGGCTCCTGTCTGCCGGAACTGAGTAGCCTGGTGGTTGACCACCAGGAAGCCAGCCAGTCTACGGTTTGCTGAGCAGGGAAACCGGCACCCGGTAGCGCAACCCTCGGGATGCTCCGGTACCGTCCACGGTACAGGTCTTGCGATTCACTCTGACGATCTTACCGCTGTGTGTGCGACGTGCACCGCCAAACAGCACGGGATCGCCCACTTGCCAGTCCGCGGCCAGTTGCTGGAGGTGAACGGGCTCGAATCTTTCTTCGGGCAACTCAACGTCATTCTGTCGCGCCCTGATTTGCAGGGCTTCTCTTACAGCGACAGCCCCGCCACTGGTGTGGATCTGATCGAGAATCTCGTAAAAATGCCGGTTGTGCACCGAACCGTGGAAGCGTTTTCCGGCACTGTGTTGCAGCAAATGGGCAAATTCGTGGCAGCAAGTGTGAGCCAGCAGATTTAGCGTGGACAGTTCGGTGTCGAAATAACCTCGCTGGCGGATCTCCCGGGCAGAAAGCCAGCCTTCGGCAGAATCAGCCTGGTGTTTGGCTTCGATCATGCGAACACCGTAGGTGATCTGATGCTGCTTTCTGCGAAGGTCATAGCGATGATAAGTGGCCTGGCCGGAACCGACGCGGCAATGGAGTGCGCTGCCTGGAGTGCGCTTCCCGATCCAGTCGGCCGCTGGGTTCCAGAGGATCTCCTCGGTAACCCGGCACATCAGTCTGCCAAGGGCAGCGGCGGTTTCGGCGGAGCTGTTCATCGCGGGTGAGCCTGAATGTGTCAGTTTTTGAATTCAATCTTTAAGCTTGGGTCGGTTTCAAACTCATCAATCACTTCATTATACCGTGTCACAAGATCACCCACGGCAATGCGGCGTCCGTCAGCCGCAAACCTGCCCAATTCATAGAGATTCAGCGCGACAAACTGTTCTACTTCAAATACGTCTATGCGATCACCGAGGCCGGCATTTTCTGACAGAACTTCAGCAGCGGCCAGGCCGCGCTGGGTCGTCACAATAATCGGGCGGTAACCATCATCGATGTTATCCCGACAGCGAGCTATGACGGCTTCGCCTGGGGCGGTGGTCACATGAACGGCGACATCCCCAATCAGGAAATCGCCGGCGCGGCCGGACTGTGCGTCGGAAGTGGAAAAACTATTGTGCGAAAACATGCCGCGGCCCAAGGCACAATCGAGCTTGGCACCCACGAAGTGCTGCAACACCGCCCCTGCATACTGCATCCCGGGTGAGTTCTTCTGTCGCTCTTCGGCTTGGCTAAGCACATCTCTGATCAGAGTACGGAGACTTCGTGATGAGTCCAGCCGGATTTTGAAGGGCTTGCCGGCGAAAAAATCCTGAACCCTTTCTATCCAGAATGCTTCGACTGCTTCCAGGTCGACGCTGCCTTTATCGGCAAGAGCATTCAGAAACGCCACATACTCGCGCATATTGCCAATACTACCGCGACTGGTGCGACCACCTTCGGCTGCCAGTACTCGATCAATGCCGTGACGAGTGAGAATTTTCTGAACGGATGACTTGCCTAGCCCGAGTACCTGGCCACCTTTATCCGTAAGCAAGACATCCGGGTTCAAAGGCAAGCCCTTTGTGCGAGCATGCTGAGTCACTACCAGGGCGACGCATAACGGACCTTTTTGCCCAAATCTGTTTTTCTTGTTGAAGCCTTTCAGTGATATTTGCAAATCGGTCATCAAGCGGCTCTCTCACTGCCTGCGCCTACACCGTCCAGAACAGGCTCAAGAATTTGCTCAGCAAGAAATCTTACAACGGGTACGGCAACGCCATCGCCCGCCAGGCGATAGGCATCGTTGTATTTCTCAGGCAGCT
>NZ_JBBDSR010000063.1:0-31180 GCF_040904845.1 Marinobacter sp.
TTCGAACAGGCTGCCGCCACTGGCCTGCGACCCGTCGCTGGCCGGGCGATTGAACACGGATTAATCCTTGTCCAGCCGGCCAACCAGTGACAGTTCGAAGTTGGCACCCATGTATTTGAAGTGCGGACGAACCGCCAGCGAGACCGAGTACCAGCCCGGATCGCCTTCCACGTCGGATACGGTCACCTGAGCCGCGCGCAGCGGACGACGGCTGCGAACATCCGCCGGCGGGTTTTCCTGGTCGGCCACGTACTGGCGAATCCAGGTGTTCAGTTCCCGCTCGAGATCCTGGCGCTCTTTCCAGGAGCCGATCTGCTCGCGTTGCAGCACTTTGATGTAGTGCGCCAGGCGGTTCACGATCATCATGTAAGGCAGTTGAGTACCCAGCTTGTAGTTGGTTTCCGCTTCCTTGCCTTCTTTGGTGTTGGGGAACTGCTTGGGCTTCTGCACCGAGTTGGCGGAGAAGAACGCGGCGTTATCACTGCCCTTACGCATGGTCAGGGCGATGAAACCTTCGTCGGCCATTTCGTATTCGCGACGGTCAGTGATCAACACCTCGGTCGGGATCTTGGCTTCCAGTTGGCCGAAGGATTCAAAGGTGTGAACCGGCAGGTCTTCCACCGCACCACCGCTTTGCGGGCCGATGATGTTGGGGCACCAGCGATACTTGGCGAAGCTTTCGGTCAGGCGCGTGGCCAGCAGGTAGGCGGTGTTGCCCCACAGGTAGTGCTCGTGGTCACCGGAGACCTCTTCCTTGTAATTGAAGCTGCGTATCGGATTTTCGGTGGGGTCGTAAGGCACACGCAGCAGGAAGCGTGGCGATGCCAGGCCCAGGTAACGGGCGTCTTCGGATTCACGCAGTGAACGCCACTTGGCGTATTTCGGGCCTTCGAAAACCGCTTTCAGTTCCTTGATGGCTGGCAGTTCCTGGTAGCTGTCGACGCCGAAGAACGAGGGCGCAACGGAGGACAGGAAGGGCGCGTGGGCCATCGCTCCGACAGAAGACACGTACTGCAGCAGTTTCATATCCGGTGTGGATGGTGTGAACGCGTAGTTACCGACTACGGCACCGACAGGTTCACCGCCAAACTGGCCGTACTCGGTGGAGTAGATGTGCTGGTAGAAGCCGGTCTGGGTGACGTCCGGTGCGAATTCGAAGTCTTCCAGCAGTTCGGTCTTGGTGGCGTGGAGGATATCGACTTTGATGTTCTCGCGGAAATCGGTGCGATCCACCATCAGTTTCAGGCCTCGCCAAGAGGATTCCAGCTCCTGCAGCTTGGGAGCGTGCAGGATTTCGTCCATCTGGGCACTGATCTTGCGGTCCAGTTCAACCACCATCTGGTCGACCAACGCCTTGTTGACTGGCTGGCCTTTTTCTTCGCTTTTCAGCAGGTTGGCAATAAATGTTGCCACCCCTTTGCGAGCCACATCGTAGCCCTCATCGGCCGGTGCCATGCGGCTGTTGGCCATAACCTGGTCCAGCAAGGACCCTTCCGCTACGGATTCGGAGGCAGCAGATTGCTGCGCGGCAGTATCAGACATACTACATCCCTTCAGTACGTGTTGAATTAAGTCGGTAAACGACGAAGAACGTTGGTTTATTCGCCGTTGTCTGTGGCCAGTTCCAGTTCGGCCAGCAGCGTGTCCCGGGCACCGTCATTGTCCAGCAGTTCCTGCAGCTTGGAGCGGAATGACGGCACATTACCCAGCGGGCCTTTCAGGGCCACCAGCGCTTCGCGCAGCTCGATAAGTTTGTTCAGTTCCGGCACCTGCCGGGCAATGCTGTCGGGGGAGAAGTCGTCCAGCGTCTGGAATTCGAGGTTCACCGGCAATTCGTCGGCGTTGTCTTCCAGCTGGTTGGACACAGAAGTGGACAGCGTAAGACCGGCTTCCTTCATGACAGAACGGAAGTTGTTCTTGTCAACGGAGATGGCCTTGCGATCCTCGATGGGGGTTTCTTCGGGTTGCCCTTTGAAATCGCCGACCACGAACATTTTCAGTGGCAGTTCGGTTTCAGCCTGCTGATCACCGGTGGCGGGGACATATTTGATATTGATGCGCTCTTTAGGCGCGACGGAACCGTCTTTTGAAGACATGCGCTTGCTCCCTGTGCAAATCATTTGCAGTGTTTCTATCCTTGGTGCGAACCGTCCTGGAACGCAACGAGCCAGACCTTACA
The DNA here is from genome assembly GCF_040904845.1 of Marinobacter sp. GTDB lineage: Bacteria > Pseudomonadota > Gammaproteobacteria > Pseudomonadales > Oleiphilaceae > Marinobacter. Next base: position 2,180 of record NZ_JBBDSR010000063.1, read on the forward strand.
CAGGATTCACGATTCACTCAAGCAACAATTGGCCAGACGTTGGTCAAAGTGTGAGGCCGGGCAAACTTTTGCCAAGGCAGATCAGTCAATGACGCGCGGCATCGCTCTGGCTATACTCGGCCAGACCGTCAAAACGGACTCAAACCGACAAAACAAGGAAACCTGCAATGAGCGATCTGAACGCGCAATTTGATGAAGCCGTGAACCACATCCAGAACGCCGAGGGCGATTTCAAACCCTCCAACGAAATGAAGCTGGAATTTTACGCCCTTTACAAGCAGGCGACCGAAGGCGATGTGAGTGGCAAGCGCCCGGGCATGATGGATTTTGTGGCTCGCGCCAAATACGACGCCTGGGCAGAGTTCAAAGGCACATCCAGTGACGAAGCCAAGCAGAAGTACATCGACAAGCTCGCGTCCGTAAAATAAGCCACGTCACCGGGGCCGCCAAACCAGCGCAACTGTCCGTTCAGGCCCCGGTAATCACACCCACCGGATTTTTTTGCGACATTCAAAAGATTGTCATAATATGCGCGCACCATAACAAAAACGACGCATCCGGAAGCATCACCATGAATATGACCGAGGCGCTGGAACAATCCCAGCCGGGCCTTGTTGGCCGCGTTAACGAAGCCATCCGCGAACACCAGCTTAACCTCCGCGCAGAGCAGACTTACCTGCACTGGATTTCCCGGTTCGTGCTGTTTCACGGGCTGAAAAACCCGGAACAGCTGGCGACGGATGACCGCCTGCAGTTCCTCAGTTATCTGGAAGACCGCATCAAACTGTCACGGGCGCGCCTCAACCAGGCCAGCCAGGCGCTGACATTCTTCTACGAAGACGTATTGGGCAAAGCGGCCGAAAGCCGGATCGTGGCCGCTTAACGGCCAGTGGTATTGATATTCTGGGTTTGATAGGTGCGATTCTGCGGCGGGCGAATCAGGTAATTATTGCTGTGAGTCTGCCCGGGAATCACCTTTGGGTTGCTGAAGCGAAACTCCACGGGAATCTCATTGCGGCCCAGATCGGTTCGTGAATCCCGGGGTTGCAGAGCGAGCGGGTCGAGATAGAAGTCTTCATTGTTGCGGGGCTGAACCGGCACACCGGCCGCCGGCGCTTCCAGCCCGCCTTCAATGACAGTGTTGGCCAGGGTGTCTTCTTCCATTGATCGCAGGGGAATGGTCTTCACGGTGGAGCGTTCGCGGTAATCAAAAGCCTCACTGCCCTCGCCGTCCACTGCAACGGGCTCCGCCGCCACCGCCAACGGCAGCAACGATGCCGCCAGTGCGAAACCACCGATCACTTTCCTTATCTTGCCCGCGTCCATACCATCCGCCTTTAGAGGCCCTGCCAGCCGTTTTACCCTCCGGGGTTCACTGCCAGTCGGCCAACAACTGAACAATCTGCCAAATTTTGATCAGTCTATCGCCAAAGACGACAAAAAACCCGGTCAGTCGTCAGGTTTGTGACGGTTTTCACTTGTCGTCGGCGGCCGGCTCATAACGGATGGCGGTGATGACCATAGAGCGCCAGCCTTCCGGGGTGCGCACGCTGACCTCGTCATCCAGCCGCTTGCCGATCAACGCCCGGGCCACGGGCGAATCCAGGCTGATGTAGCCCCGCGCCAGGTCGAACTCATCCGGCCCGACCAGGCGGTAGCTCTGCTCTTCGCCATCGTCGTTCTCGATGGTGACCCAGGCACCAAAAAAGACTTTGTTTTGGTCATCCGGCAGCCGGTCGATCACCGTCAGCTCATCGAGCCTTTTACTCAGAAAACGAACGCGACGATCAATTTCCCGCAGCTGTTTTTTGCCGTAGATGTATTAGAACCCCCCCGGAAACATACTATTTTCCTAACATCGCTAACAAATCGTGCTAACAGCTAGAACTCTGCTCAAAGTCCCCTCTTAGACAACTGCTCAGGTAAACCGGAACGCTTCCCCAGCGCCCTAGCCTGCTAACGATGAAAGTTTTGAGAGTGTTGTTCTTCTCATTAAGTTCACGATCAAGCGCGTCGACAACTATCTCCACACTTCAGTAGGCTTAGTGTGTGGCTCAGCAGTGTACCTCTCAATTGCCTGACCTATCTTGACCAGACGCATCGGGCTCAGTCTTGTCAAGGCAGAACTCTGTTCACCTGGAAATCGTTTAAATCACTCTTATATCCCAGCTTGTCCCAGAAATAAAACCAATAACAATAAAACATATTAATAAATTAACCAAAAAAATTATTATCTTCTTCTTAACACTCAGTTCGAATTTATGAAACACATATATCGGCAAAAGCCACACAACTAGGGATACAATTCCACCTGAGAAGTATGGAACAACACCCAAAATAATTAAAATAAAAGAGAACCAAAAATTAATAGGTGAAACGATTTTTTCAGTCACTTTAATCACCTTCTCGCTTGCAATTAGGAGACGCTGCCCAACCAGCGATTAAAGCAGCAACAACCAAAACACCCATGACAGCAACTACCACTGCGACTAAGAGAAATGCTGAAAATGCAGTTACTAACCCGGCGAACCCTGTCGACACCATTGAAATAGATGCAATCGCTGCGCTGGATGTTGTACGATCACAATTATTTATCAAATCAATATAAGATCCCAGCCGATCTATTGCACTTTTTATGGAAAAGAAAGCCTTAACGAAGGCGTTACCAAACATAGATAGTATTTCTTCACTAACAAGTTGCACCCAATTCAATAATTCATCCAAGCCAGAAATCGTAGCGCCCCCATTAGCTCCTCCAGAAATCTTATATGCCCCTGCACCAGTGTCAGGATCGATTAGCAAATACCCACTCCCAACCCAACCCTTATATGAAATCTGCTTTTCATGGGCGGTAACGGTTTTTCCTGCCTGAACTGCATTACGAATTTCCATTTCAACTTCAGGGTCAAGGTTGATCTGGTCAAGCGCAAGACCCAGGTTGGTGCGATCAATAGTCCATAGTTTCTGACCCTCCGCACTAGCTAAAGCCAGAGCTTTGACAGCAGAAATGCCATGGGCGGGGTTTTCTTCGGTGCTGAATATTTGCTCAGGCACTAAATGTTCATTCATACTCCAGTAGAGACCACTGAGCTTCATGGCATTAACACGAGTATTCTTGTCATTATCCTTAGCTTCCCCGTGGAATGTGACCGCATCTACGTCCATGGTTAATCCGCTAAAGCTTGTGTTCCTAGGTATACCGAACCAATACTGCGGCTGGAGTGTCGTTGAGAAAACACCATAACTTGGTAACCTATAGGTGACCATATTTTCGCCTTGAGATTTAATCTCTTCCTGTAAATCGTTTATAGCAAAATAGCTCATAATGGTTCCATTTATCAGATCACCTACCATGTCATGTTTAGTCAAGGCTGCCAGCTGGCTAGCATCTTCGCTTTCCAGCTTGGCCTTGGTTTTTTCAATGTTGGTACTAAGCTTTTTTAGCTGTTGTGAGCTGATACCTTGAAGGTCTAAACCAATCGCTCGGAACTCCCCTGCTATCGGACTATTATTACTGGTAAACCAGTTATGGCTAGGGCTGTAAAGACCCAACGACTCATGGAGTTCGGCTCCCAAAGTATTTGCAGGTGCGCTTTGCACGACTTTACCATCAATAGTGAACTCTGCCGTCAGATTAATCAGGTAACCCGGCAAAGTATCGGGCAGCAAGGCAAAATCAACCTCGCCTGATATAGTATCTGCCGCCGGAAGGTAACTTTCGACAACTTCCTTGTCATTATCGGTGGCAGGGCTAAATGATACTGCAAGTTTTTTACCTGCCAACTTTACAGTGGGTTCATTCAAGCTAATAAGCGAAGCAATAGGATAACCAGAACTTTGTGTAGATAGCTCATATTTGAATCTGTGACGTAATTTGTCAGGCAGATCTGAAAAACTGTCTTGAGTCATAATATGGCTGTAGGGTAAACCTGCAGCCAAGGGGCGAGGTGGAAGAATCTCAATGTTTTGGAGACCGAGAACTTCCCCAACGCTGGCGTCCGGGCTCTGGCTGGCAATGTAATCTTCTATTTGGCTTTGAAATTGCTTTAGCTGGGCTTCAATTTCACCCTGCGGGATATTTTCTACCCAGCCTTCTTCCACATCAATCACAGAATTCTGTTCAATGGTGTTTAATAACGCTTGCTCATCGAAAGGGACCCGCTCATTGAGATTCATACCTTCCGTGAACTCGTATTGCTTAAAAGAAGCATCCATAGGGATCCAGTTGTCCCCTGCGCGGTTCTTAATACCTCGGGAGGGCTCAAAATCCACGAATGCCTCCACCCAAGTGTGTTCCATACGAATCTTTGTGATTTTCCCGCCTTCGATCAAGGCGACATTGGGAATACCACCTTGCCCCAACAGGCTTTGTGCCGCTTCAGGAACGGTAACTCCGCCCACCCAGTTCATCACCTTATCGACCGGAATTTCGACGGTACCGTAAGCATATTTAGCCGGAATGCCTGCCGCTCTGAGTAGCGAAATAAGGAGGCTTGCAGTATCCGTGGCGTTGCCGCGCTTGGTCTCCAATGTGTACTGCGACCCTTGAATCGAGCCATAGCTGGGAACAAAGCGGATATTGTTATGGACCCAGGTGTATATCTCAACTGGGTTATTATTGAGACTCTCAGCCAACTCTCTGATTTCTTCGGTGATCTGGATATCGATAGTTTCTTGTAAATCCGCCTCAGTCACGCCTTTTGCCGCAGCAACTCCCTCTGATACCAGCATTTCAGGCGTCAGATCGCTTGAGGCCACTTGCACGAAATCTGCATAAGGATCGATACCGAGCGCTGCCTGCAGATTGCGCTTATCGGTCTTGGGCTCACGCACTTTGTCCGAAGGTGACCGCCAAGGCAGCTTGTTAGGGTCGTCAGTGGTGTGGGTTCTCTTGAACTTCTCTTTGCTTAGGCTTTCGCTGAGCTCATCCAGAACGCTCTGCTGTTCTTCAGCATCCTGCGTGGTGGTCAGTTGTTCCAAACCATGTGCGACTGTGCCGTATCGTTTTTTTACTTGTTCAAGAGCCGCAGCGTGACGCTCGCGGATTAGCTCCTTGACGCTTTCGGGCATACCCTGTCTCGCGGAGAGTCTTTTGCCTTCCTGCTCAAACTCCGTAATCGCGTCGTCGTACGCGCGGTTTATTCCCGTTTTCAAAGTCTTGAGCTCAGCGATCTCACCGCTAGTCAGTGGCATTTCACGTAAGCCCATAGTATTTAAAGCTTTTGAAACCCAACCTTTGCCCTCGTTGCGTTTTTCAACGGCATTGGGCAATTCCTTGGAGAGCTTATGTTTGAGCTTTTCCAATCGATGGGACAGCTTCTTCTCGGGGGTATTTTCGAGAATTCTTTCGATTTTGGCTTGGCGAACATCTTCCTTGGTTAGTTCGTCGGCCAATACCTTACCGTTGGGTGATAGATAAAAGACAAAAGTAAACATAAAAGCGGTAAAGGCTGATGTGCCCTTTGAAATTTTACCGGAACGAAATGCGTCCATGGTCAAGCCATTCATGGTTATCCCCAAACTAAGCCGTCGGTTTTAAATAATATTATTTGAGCAAGCAGATACCTGCTTGCTCCTCAAAAATGACTTCTTTGCGTAGCTTCAATTAGAGTCGCCGCTGGATTTGGTATAACCATGAATCCAGCGCAAATCGGAGTTGTTCAGCCAGTGCATGCTTTTCTTCGGAAATCTCATCCGTGGCTAACAAAATTGATTTTATTGCGTTATTCAATTTTCCTTTAGCTTGATCACGAACAGCAGCGTCCAGCTTTTTGGCAATGAACCGGTAATTCGCAATTCCTGGGCCATCTGTCTCTAACTGCTTTAAAAAGTCAGAAGCAACTTGATATTTAGAGGTTCCGTCAATATTTCCGAGAACATAGGTCAGCTCACTATCATCAACAATAAGATCTCGGTTTATACCCGCTTTTATTTCAACATGAAGACTAACCTCACCCTCCACGCCGTCTGGAAGCAGTATGTAAAGGACATTGCTAATTTCAGTTGGCGAAGAAAAATCACGCTGCCACAACCAAGTGCCATCATCGAACATAATCGGTAGCTGACTCTCGATCACTTCTCCGCCCTGCGGCAAAGTAAAGAGCACGTCAACTGCCGCTTTACGGCTGAGGTTTTCCAAGGTGATTTCAACAGGAATTACACGACCCGCTGCAGCTGACCATCCTCTTGGCTGCACAGCGAGCAAGGCTTCCAGCAAAAGCTGTTCATGCAAACCTTGATACGAAGTGGCGAGGTCTAAAATATCGTAGGCAAAGTAGCTGTTACTGCCTCGACCATACTCGCCGACTGTGACGGCAGCAGGCGCATAGGGATAGGCACAGCCGTCGCTTGCATTCCTTCCACCGCTGAACACCGCCCACACCTCGGCACCACAATGGGCCATCGCCAGACCCTGCGATGCTATCGCATCACTGGCAACTGGCTGACCGATGACGCCGTTATCAAAAATGGCACTAACTTGGTTATTTCTACCCGTTAGCTTAATGCCCAACGCTTTTTCGATTTTGTTGTTACGCCGATTCCAGCTTCCTCCCATTAGCAGTCCCATACCATTGTTCTGGGCCTCTGCCAGCAGCTGCTCTGTTTGAGGATGCAGGGTCACTTTATCGGAGAGAAGTGCCACGGCGCTGAACAACCCTGAATTAAACGCGATGTCAAAATCAACCGAGTTATCCACCAAGGTGTAGTGCCATTCGTTGTTGGTGAGCACACTTTCCAAATACGCTCTTTGAGCGCTTGCGTCGTTATAATCTTGAGTCGATCTCTCCAAATTATCGACGAGGACCAGAAGTTTGCCCTTTACGGAAGGGACAATCTCCATACTCAATTTAGGAGGCACAACTTCAAAGCCTGCTGCAGCCAACTCAATCAACTCGCCATCTATCTCTGCCATGGATAGGCAGGCGTAGCCACCATAAGCTGGGGGATCAGACAGCAGCAACTGGAATAGATGGCCATTTGTATTGCTAACCGCAGTGTTATCTTCATTGACTTCATAGACCACGGAGCCATCATCCAGACTTACCAACTGATAAATCAAATTGGCTTTGACCTTTTCCTTGGAGCTCCTGTTCGTAGTTTCAAAATGGCAAGCCTTGGCCTCTCCGGTTTCGTAATGGTCCAGAGTGACATCACCCAACAGCGAAAGGGTTTCTGAGCGTTCAACCCGGAAGCTCGCCTGACTGCTTGCGAGTTCCTCACCACCTTGGCTGATTTCCCAACTTACCTGATAAATACCAGCCTCTCGATCAACCAAGGCCAGGGCATATCTGCGATCACTTGAGCCCTGAGGAACCAGGCTATTCAGGTCATACGTTTCTTCTGCGAGTAACTCCCCATTGGGACGACTGATCCGCAGCGTCCCGACGCCACCATTAAAAGCCCCATTTTGGCTGAGGTTGCGAACCCGTAATTCAATCAGCGCTTGATCCCACGCCTGATACTTTGGCTTGTCAGTATTGACCAGAGCGCCAATTTCGGTCAGCGAACCACTGGAGGTTGATATAGCAAAGGGTGCAACTGCCTGAGTCAGAACTTCTGCTTCACGATCGAGTAGCTGAGCAACTACTTCGTAGGTTCCTGCATAGATACTGGTGGTATCGAAAAGCTGGGAAGGAATTGAGACCTGTCCTTTCGGCGCAATCGCTTGAACATCGAACACCCCAAAATCACTGACAAGCACCTGCTGATTATCGACGATGGCTAACGCAACCCTCGCATCCGTCTGAATGTCACTCTGGTTTTCCAGCAGGCCAGTAATGGTCACTTGCTCAGATGGGGAGTACAGCTCTTTATCGGTGTCCACAGCAATAGTCGTCAGTGTGGGTGCCACCTTCACCTTTTGCTCGCCGAGCGTTTCTCGGACCGGATCACCGTCAATGTCGGTATACGAGATTTCCAGCCGCTCGGTTACCACACGCTGGCTACCAGGCTGGACATTGAACAATTTCAAATCTGTAGCAAGAGTCTCAAGCTGTCCCACGCGGAAAGTGTCAAATTCCCAGGTGACGATAGTTCGCCCATTTTCAACGGCTACTTGAGAAGGCGGCAAGGAATAGGAACTACTATCAATCTGGATATCTGAAGTGGAAATCGTACTGGTGATTTTCACATCAGAGATAGCTGGCTTTATAACTTCAATTTTGACACCGACTGGAGAGGATGCGCCCCCACGATTGTCGTTCGCCAGGAAGGTTACTAAGTTTTCCCCCATATCGTCACTGGTCGGTGTCCACTCAAGCGTGGCAACGCCCGTGGTGCTCCCGGAGACGGATTGCTCGAAAGTTGCCCCTACCGGCAAACCAACATGATTCAAAAACACCTGATCGTTAGGGTCTGTATCTGTTGCTTGAATTGTCAGGCTAAGTTTCTGCCCAACAACCGCCTTAATGATACTGCCAGCCTCCGGAGTTGGCGGGTGATCGAATTCTGGCGAAGCATTCGTACCTTGATCACGAAGATTAAGGAGGAAATCGATCGCAGCAGTACTTTTGACATTACCCTCTTGATCACGGTCCTCGATCGTGACTTGAACGGTATACAAGCCATTACTGAATGACTCAGCCCCTGTCCAAGTAAAGAGCCCGGTCTCGCTGTCGATGTTCATGCCCGACGGAATACTATTAATTGCAGATTCCGACCGTGTAGACATCCGCCATGTGAGTTTATCGCCGTCAGGGTCAACCGCAGGCACCAGGAATCTGCAGTCATATTTGGAACAGCTAACAATAGGCGGCAGATTGCTGAATGGCGAGGAATTGCCATCCTCCAGATTCACACGGGTGTATACCCTCCAGGTGCTACCTGAATTACGAAGCCCGCCAATTTTGCAGCAGCTCTCAAATCTTCCCAGCCAAGGTTGACCGTTATTATTAACCGACGGATAGGAGTGACGGACAATATCGTTCTCATTCCGGGTATCAACAGCTTCGCCTACAATCCAGTCCTCTTGCAGGTTCCTCGCAATGACCCGATAACTATGATTGGATGATGCTCCATCACCATAATAGTAGCCCCCAGGACGAAACGTTTGGCCGATATTCGGATGCCCGAAGGCGCTACTCCGAAACGCAATCGTCATTCGGAAATCAGCCGTTGTCGGGGAAATATCTGGCCGAGATTCGTAAGTAAAGTGCCCAAACCGGAAGTGACTGGCCTCAGCAACGGAAAAGCTGAAAACCAGTAGAATTGCACAGGTAAAACGGCTAATGATTGCCTTCGCCGGGTTTCGATCCATCTTATTCACCATCAACTCCTTCTACCTGAATCTTGCTCTCTACCGATACGCCCTCCAGTGGCACGACTTCGCCTGGGCTGAGTGACTGCGTTGCTTTCAATCTGATTGACGGTGGAACGAAGACTATTCCTGTTGACTGAGAGTTAACGGTTGCACCGGAGACATTCTCTACAACCAATCGGTATTCGCCGCTGGCATCAAAGTCATATGGCAACACTGAGAGAACTTGGCGCGTGTTAGTATTTTCGGGTGCCAGCTCGAGCTGACTATGTCCTTGAGTGATAATTCGTCCATCGGGATCGGTGAGCGAATAGTCGAACTCAAGATTCACATTGATGTTGGAGCGATTGTATATCTCTGCATAGAGTTCGACATCAGCCTGGTTGTTCAGCAGTACGTAACCTGGAGAGGCCTTTGGGTCCAAAGATGCCAGTACATTCGTGGGTTCAACAGTTACCGTTGTACTGCTCTCTGAGACGAGATTGCTTGTTGCGCCGTCAAGTGCCTGCACAGTGATCGTATAAACGCCTGGTTCCACCACTAACGTGTTCCACCACTGTTCAAGCTTGATACTTCTTTGCTCACCAGGAGCAAAGTCTTGAATCGCGGCCTCCAGATGTTCCTGGTAGTGCGCCAGCTCCTCCGGATCGCTCTGCGGATCCAGAGGAGGAAGGTTCGCCCCGGAGAAGCTTTCGACCTCTTTGCCCTCACTGTTCAGCACTCGAACGTAGAATCTTGCACCTTGATTAAGTGCTGTATCATTCTCCACGTTCGCTGTTATCAACACCGGTTCATAGGCGCCATAAACTGACTTCTCTGTGGTTGCTTGAACAATGTTCACGCCACCCAAGTCAGCCTTTCGGATATTTATATCGAGATTCAATTCGGTATGTTCTGCGAGAGAAACGTCTTTATTCGAGAACAAGTATCCTGATGCATTCGTAGATACGGTAAATTCAAGAACCGGAATATCAGATATCTGGTAAAACCCGTTCACATCCGAAGTGGTTTTTGAACTTCCTACAGAAACACTAGCCCCGGGCACCCCGAGGCCTGTGACCATATCGACCACCTGCCCACGAATCGAAGTAGATGGCAACACAGCCTCTTCCTTCAGGCTGATGTGACCGATATCAACGTTCGTTTTATCGGGCACGACCAAGCTGAAGTTGACCGATTCGAAACCTGACTTCCTGACGGCTACCGAAATATTTCCGCCATCCAAATTCGATAGCTCAAAGCTGCCAGCTTCATTTGTTAGTGACGCAGAATCACTGCCCAAAACTGAAATCGACACGTTCTGGATAGGCTGCGCGTTGCTGTCAACGACCACTCCCGAAATACTTGAGCTTTCAGGCTGGTCTTCGGTTAATGCCTGCAGAGATGGCGAAAAGCTGACTTGAGTACCGGCTTGAAGATCTGCAGTAGCGGAAACAGGATAGTAGTCGGAAGAGTGAACCGATAAAGTTGCAACTCCCGGCTCACTGAGCAATTGATATTTTCCGTCAACCCCGCTTACGGTGCTGCTTGTGCTCCCCCCCACGACTGATGTAATCGTCACACCCGGGACTGGACTCCCAGCCGCAGACTCTGTGATCACACCGGAGATGAGAACTGTCGTTGGTGCGACAGCTAATCGAATGGTGCCAACATTCGCAAACTGCCCTTTTCGCAGGGTGATGCTTTGAGAAGCACCCAAATAACCCGCCGCGGAATATGCAACGACATACGAGTCAGCGCCAAGGTTGGAGATAACAAAACTACCATCTGAGCTAATGGCAACATCTTCATTACTGGCACCAAGTACATCGATGGTAGCGCTCGGTAGATTGGCGCCTGAAGAAGCATCCACCAATCGGCCTGCAACAACCGCTTTTTCCGGATCAACTGGAACATCAATTGACGCGAGCATCTTTAATGCGGTAACGGAAAGTGATGTTGAATAAACCTGCTGTTCCCAGTCACCGTCAGGCGACTGACTAGTCTTCAGGAAATCAACCGCTTCGTCATATTTACCCACATCAGTTGTAACCGGTATCAGGGCCTGCAGAGCCAGCGCACTCTCCCACGGAGTGCCCCAGTGGCCATCTGCGTTTTGAGCAGAATAAAGATAGTTGACGCTCCCACGAAGCACGTCAGCAATGTTGTGGGTGTAAAGGTAGGGTTTCAGTGCCTTGGTCACGAGGGCCGTGACCATGACGGACGCTTGATCCTCATAGAGAGGAAAAGAGCCATCTGCCTGTTGTGCGGATGAGAAGAATTGTAGTGCATCACCTGCGACCAGGACATCGGAACCTGCAGCCTGTAAAGCTAGGAGTGCATAGCTCGTATCTAAAGCAGTGCTGTCGTACCCCGCAAAATGACCAAAGCCCCCATCAGACCCTTGACGGGAAAGCAGTTCTGCCTTCACCTCATCAAACGGTTGGTTTGCTTGAGCTAAAGCCTGCAGTAGACGCGATAGTTGTTCCGAGCTTAGACCAGTGAGATCACTCCTCAGAAACTCCAGCGCGGCCTCTCTGTCAGCTGAAGACGAATTCAATAATTGAAAAACGTGCAGCGCTTCGGCGGTAGACTGCAGGCTTGTTGAAATATCAGAAGTGTTGGTGACACCACCGTTGGGTTGCTGAGATAGCTCCAGCCAGTGAAGAGCTGAATTTAACCTGGCATCCTCTTCGCCATTTTGGTGGTCAGCGCCATTGTGCGCATGTCCCATGGAAGATATTGAGAAAAGAAGTACCGCTAGAACATTTAAAAACAGAACCGAAAATTTCCTGCCCACAGCCAAGACTCCGCTTGTACATGAAAACCGCTGTAGTAACGCAGGAGATGGGCTGATCCAGCACCCAAACTTGATATCAGTCTGATATTTGACAGCGTCCCTGCCTACAGTATTAAAACCCGGAGGGATCCTACAAAATTACGGGGCGCTAATGAAGAAGAGGTACTCTGGTTTACCAATAAAACTGTTAAATTCAGTGAAATTCCACCGAATTGTTAACTGAATCACACAGCCTCTTGCTGCATTACTCAGTATTTAAACGATGGCGTGACCGCTCAGGAGTCTGAATTCAGCGCAATCAACAGCGCTCGACCGAGGATTTAAGTCTGCATGGACTTCTTCGAAGTAAGCTGCTCGGTTTACCGTTATTTCGCTTGAATTAGTTCATAACGAATGGCGGTGATGACCATAGAGCGCCAGCCTTCCGGCGTGCGCACGCTGACCTCGTCATCCAGCCGCTTGCCGATCAACGCCCGGGCCACGGGCGAATCCAGGCTGATGTAGCCCCGCGCCAGGTCGAACTCATCCGGCCCGACCAGGCGGTAGCTCTGCTCTTCGCCATCGTCGTTCTCGATGGTGACCCAGGCACCAAAAAAGACTTTGTTTTGGTCATCCGGCAGCCGGTCGATCACCGTCAGCTCATCGAGCCTTTTACTCAGAAAACGAACGCGCCGATCAATTTCCCGCAGCTGTTTCTTACCGTAGATGTACTCGGCATTCTCGGAGCGGTCGCCTTGCGCTGCTGCTTCACGCACCGCCTGGGTGACCTCCGGCCGCTTCTCTTTCCACAGATAGCGTAATTCTTCCCGCAGGGCCTGTTCGCCCTGAGGCGTGATGTAACGGGTTCGCCGCGGTGGCGCAGCAGGTTGCTGTGGCATGTCAGGACCGTTCCGTGTGTATCAGGTTGAAATCGGCGGGCACAAAAAAACCCCGTGAAAACGGGGTAAGGCTAGCGCTGTGCTGGAGGAGGAAGCAAGCGGTATTGATGCCGGCTTCCAGTCTTCAGCTTTCATTATGCACAAGAGGGGTTACAGGGGCCTGTCCGAGCAATTACGTTTTGGTCAGGGAATGCGGGTTGGCGGGTCAGATTAGGTTGTTCACTCTAGAGATTTGGCATAGCGTTCAGGGTCAGAACCCAATCACTATCCTGATGACACTTACGGGGCACCACGATGAATACCCAGAAACTGATGAACACCGCTCTGAACAGCCTGGACGAGCTGGGCCGCCGCCTTGATCAGTATGGCATTACCGGCAGGATCAACCGCCACAACCTGGCCGCTTTCATCATGCTCGAGCAAAAGCAGCTGGAAGGCGAGTGGGACAGCATTCAGGCGAAGTTCGACCGCCGTCGTTCCCAGGTTGATGGCCTCATCAACCGCGTTCGCGGCCTCACCGGGCGCTGATCACACGATCTGATCAGACCTGGGAAGGCTCTGACGGGGAGTTCTTGGGCTCCCCACTGCCTCCCGCCCCACCAGGGCTTTCCAACTGGGCAGCACGAACCCGCTTTTTGACGTCCGTATACGCCGGCATGCGGATAGTGACCGTCAGCCCCGGGTTCTCTTCCCCCGGGTGGTGATCGGTCAGCTCTATCCCGCCATGATGGATTTCCGCCACCGCACTCACCAGGCTGAGCCCCAGGCCATTGCCCGGCAGCGAACGACTTTTACCGACGCGGTAAAATCGCTGGAAGACCTGGTCTTTTTCCTCATCCGGGATACCAATACCGCTGTCACTGACCTGAAACAGCGAGTCGTCGCCTTCTCGGCGCACCACCACACGGATGCCACCTTTCTCCGGGGTGTATTTGATCGCATTGTCGATCAGGTTGCTGACCATCTGGAACAGCAGGTCACGGTCGCCTTCAATCATCACGTCGCTTTCCAGCGACTGCTCAAACACCTGCTCTTTGTCCTCTGCCAACGCTTCGTAGAGTTCGCAGGCGTCACTGACCACCTCATCCACGGAAACCGGCTTCATATCCGCCGCATTGCCGCGGGTTTCAAGCCGTGCAATGCGCAACAAGGCATTGAAGGTGGCCAGTAACTGGTCCGCCTCGGCCACGGCACGGCCGGCCTGTTCGCGAGCTTCGTCGTTGTCGACCGACATCAGCGTGTTTTCAAGCTGATTTCTCAGGCGGGTCAGCGGCGTTCGCAGGTCATGGGCGATGCTGTCGGAGACATGGCGAATGCCCTCCATCAGGTACACAATGCGGTCCAGCATCTGATTGAGGTTTTCCGCCAACTGATCGAAATCGTCCTCGGTTCCCCGGGTGGGAATCCGCAACGACAAATGCCCGTTCATGATCCGTCGGGACGTGTTATTGATCACTTCGATACGCTTGGTGGTACTTCGGCTCATCAGAAAGCCGCCAAGTAACGCCAGCCCCAACGTGATGCCCATGCCCCAGTTGATCGCGGCTTCGATCACCCGCTTGAGATTGGTCAGCTCATCAACATCGCGGCCCACCAGCAACCGCAAACCGCCCTGCACCTCAAAAATACGGGCGCGGGCCAACCGTTCGGGGCCTTGCCAGCCTACCGACTCATTCAGTGTGAAGTTAATCCAGCCGCTTTCCGAGCGCGCGCCCTCCGGCCAGGTTTCGACGTTGCCAGCAAGCTTGAGAAAGTCATCGGTGGTGAGCAGGTAAATCGATTTCGCGTTGGGATCACGGGCGACACGCTCGCGGATAATGGTAATCAGGCCATTAATTCCGCGACCGCGGTATTGTTCCGCGAGGCCGGCAATCTCGGCCTCGATGGTCTGGTCCGTCTGCGCGGTCATGAACCCGGCGGTGCGCCAGTAAATGAACGCCAACAGCAGGAAGACCGAGGTGGCAAAAACCACCATGTAAAGCAGCGCAAGTTGAAAAGACGAGGTCCGGAGCTGGCTAAGCAGTTTCACGCAGCATGTACCCAGCACCCCGAATCGTCTGCAACAGCGGCGTTTCGAATTCCTTGTCGATCTTGGCCCTCAGCCGGCTGATGTGCACATCAATCACGTTGGTCTGGGGGTCAAAGTGATAATCCCATACTTTTTCCAGCAGCATGGTGCGGGTGACCACCTGGCCGGCATTGCGCATGAGGTATTCCAGCAAGCGGAACTCACGTGGCTGCACATCGATATTGTGCCCGGAGCGTTTGACCGTCCGCGCCAGCAGATCCATTTCCAGATCCGCAACACGCAGTACAGTCTCCGTTTCCGCAGACTGGCGGTTTCTGCGCACCAGTGATTCGATGCGGGCGAGCAACTCGGTAAAGGAGAACGGCTTGGTGAGGTAATCGTCCCCGCCGCCTCGCAAACCTTCGACCCGGTCATCGACATCGCCCAGGGCGCTCAGAATGAGCACCGGCACCTGGTTCCCCGTGGCCCTCACCGTTTTGATGATGGACAGACCGTCCATGCCCGGGAGCATGCGATCAACGATCATGATGTCGTAGTCCTCGCTTGCCGCCATCATCATGCCGTCCTTCCCGTCGGCGGCGTGGTCGACCACAAAGTCCGACTCCTTCAGCCCTTTGACAAGGTAGTTTGCTACATCCTGATCGTCTTCAATTACCAGTGCTTTCACCGGTTCCCCTCCCGATAGCGGAATGTTTTGAACGATTACATAATAAACAGGGTACGAAGAAGTTAATGAAGCGGCCAGTTACGATCTTGTAAGAGGGTGTCGCCAATGGCGACGGTGCCGGTTATTGGATGACCCAGACAGAAACGCCACCAGGCTGGAAAAGCGCGGTGGCGTTTGAAGACTGCAAGATCGGTCAGCGACTTCAGGCGGCCACTTCGGCCATGCCTGCCTTGATCTTTTTCATGGCGTTCTTTTCAAGCTGACGAATACGCTCGGCGGACACACCGTACTTATCGGCCAGTTCGTGCAGCGTGGATTTTCGGTCCGACAACCAGCGCTCACGCAGAATGTCCTGGCTGCGTTCGTCCAGATTCCCCAGTGCCTGCATCAGGCGGCCATTGGAATCTTCGGTCCAGTCGGAATTTTCCAGCTGCGTCGCGGGGTCGCTGCGACGGTCTTCCAGGTAATACGCGGGTGCCTGGTAGGCGTTGTCGTCGTCATCGTCCTGCGGGCCATCAAACGCGGTGTCGTGGGATGACAGCCGCCCTTCCATTTCCCGGACGACCTTCGGCTCAACACCGAGATCTTTCGCCACCGCGTTCAGTTCCTCGTGGCTGAGCCAGGCCAGGCGCTTCTTCCGGCTGCGCAAGTTGAAGAACAGCTTACGCTGGGCCTTGGTGGTCGCCACTTTCACGATGCGCCAGTTGCGCAGGATAAACTCGTGAATCTCCGCCTTGATCCAGTGCACCGCAAAGGACACCAGACGAACGCCGTATTCCGGGTTGAACCGTTTGACGGCTTTCATCAGCCCCACGTTACCTTCCTGAATCAGGTCAGCCTGGGCCAGCCCGTAACCGGAATAACTGCGGGCAATGTGGATCACAAAGCGCAAATGGGAGAGCACCAACTGGCGGGCTGCATCCACGTCACCTTCATAATGGAGGCGCTCAGAAAGATCACGTTCTTCATCGACAGTCAGTACCGGAATCCGGCCCGCCGCCTGAATGTATGACTCGAGGTTGGCACCTGGAACCAGTCTGTCAATCAGCTGTAAACTCGTACCCATGCTTGTTTCCTCCGAACGTGGCGGCCGATAAATATATCAACTGATCGCCTGACCGCCAAGCCCTCGATAAGTTCCCGATGCATTCCAGTAAACCGTTTATAAAACAACAATCTGGAAATTTTTTAATACCGCCCTTTCGAATTACATTACGCTGGAGCGGACGAATCCTTCAATACGGTGTTCCCGAAACGACAGATCAGCCGCCGGCGACCTCGCCCGGCTCGATATCGTCCAGGTGGCGCTTCACCGCGACCCAGGCGCCGAGCCAGCCTAACAGCATCGCAACGATTAGCAACGCCACTGCACCTTCAAACGTCAAGCCGTTGAGGGAAAAATCACTGCGGTATAACCCTGCCAAACGCTCTACTGGCCCACTGAGCCACCAGAGCGATAACTGCAGCAGCACCCAGGCTACCACGCCGCCGCCCAGGCCAAACCAGGCCCCCGTGTACAAAAAGGGGCGGCGAACAAACCCGTCGGTACCACCCACCAGTTTAGCCACCAAAATTTCATCGCGCCTGCTTTCAATCGCCAGGCGCACGGTGTTACCAATCACCAGCACCACGGCGGCCGCCAGCAACGCTGCCAGCGCCCACACCGCGTTGGCCAACAGGTCGGTCATCGCGTTCAGGCGCTGAAGCCAACCCAAATCCACCTGTACGCGCTCCACGCCATCCATCCCCTCAAGACGGGTGACCAGTGTCTCGACGCCCCCGGCCGTGCGGGACGCTTCGTCCGGCGTGACCAGCAACGTATGGGGCAGCGGATTACCTTCCAGGTAGTCCAACGCGTCGTCCAGCCCGGACGACGACCGGAATTCCGCCAACGCCTGTTCCTTGTCGATCAGCTGTACTTCCAGCACTCGGCTGTCGGCCTCGACTTCGGGCTGCAGCGCTTTGGCGTCGGCCAGGGTGGCACCCTCCTTCAGGTACGCCGTGATACGGGCACTGCTCTCCCACCCCGCACTGACGCCCTGCAGGCTGGTCAGCAACAGCAGCAATGCCACCGGCAACGCCAGCGCTACCCCCATCACGGCCCAGGTCATCATGCTGGCCACTGGCGTACGCCAGAGCCGATCAGCACTGTCACGGGCGACCTTGCGATGGTGAACCAGATAGCTCTCGGCCTGCTGCTGCAGCGGCGAGCGGGACTGCTTGGCCCCTTTGCGAGGATCAGACGCCACGGCCACCTCCGGCAACCAGCTCGCCGTGATCCAGCGTCAGCGTGCGGCGCTGCATATCATTGATCAGCGCGATGTCGTGACTGGCAATCAGCACCGTCACCCCGACCTGACTGAACTGGCCGAACAGATTCATGATGTCTGCGGACAGTTCCGGGTCAAGGTTACCGGTTGGCTCATCCGCCAGCAGTACCGGTGGTTTGTTAACCACCGCCCGGGCAATGCCGACCCGTTGCTGTTCACCGCCAGAGAGCTGGAGCGGGTTCATTTTTTCCTTGCTCAGCAGGCCGACCTTGTCCAGCGCGGCGCGAACGCGGCGGCCAATGTCCCGCGCCGGTACGCCCATCACTTCCAGCGGCATGGCGACGTTATCGAACACCGTACGATCAAAGAGCAGCTGGTGATTCTGGAACACCACGCCAATGTGGCGGCGGATATAGGGAATCTGGCGCCGGGGCAACGTATTGAGCACCTGCCCGCCGACCACCACTTCGCCGGCACTGGGACGCTCCATCACCATGATCAGTTTCAGTAGCGTACTCTTGCCCGCCCCCGAATGACCGGTCAAAAACGCCAATTCACCCCGGGCGAGGCTGAAATTCACCTGCCGCAGGGCGGTATGGTCGCTGTCATAGCGTTTGGTGACCTGACGGAATTCAATCATCGGCCGTTACTGCGTTACTGGTCGTCAAACAGGGCATCCACAAACGTTTCTGCATCAAAGCTGCGCAGGTCATCCACCTGCTCGCCCACGCCGATAAAGCGAATGGGCAGCTGCAGCTGGCGCGCGATAGCAAACACAATACCACCCTTGGCGGTGCCGTCCAGCTTGGTCAGCGTGATCCCGCTGACGCCGACGGCCTGCTGAAACACCTGGGCCTGGCTCAGCGCGTTCTGACCGGTGCCGGCGTCCAGCACCAGCATGACTTCGTGGGGCGCGGTGTCGTCGAGCTTCTTCATCACCCGAACGACCTTCTCCAGTTCGCTCATCAGGTTGTCTTTGTTCTGCAGCCGGCCAGCGGTATCGGCAATCACCACATCAACCTCGCGGGACTGAGCCGACTGAATGGCATCAAAAATCACCGAGGCGCTGTCTGCGCCGCTCTGCTGCGCCACCACGGGCACATCGTTGCGCTCACCCCAAACCTGCAACTGTTCCACCGCCGCAGCGCGGAAGGTGTCGCCGGCCGCCAACATCACCGACTTGCCCTCGGTCTGGAATTTCCTGGTGAGCTTGCCAATGGTCGTGGTTTTACCCACGCCGTTTACGCCGACCATCAGAATCACGTAGGGCTGCTTTGTCGCATCCAGCTCCAGCGGCCTGGTGACATCTTTCAGCAAGCCCTGCAGCTCGTTCCGCAGCGCCTTGCGCAGGGCGTCGCCATCCTTGAGCTGATTCCGCTTCAGTTTGTCCGTCAGGGAATCGATGATTTCGGACGTAGCGGTCACGCCGACATCGGCCATCAGCAAGGTGGTCTCAATTTCCTCCAGCAGTTCCTCATCAATTTTCTTGCCGACGGCAAACAGGTCGGACATTCCACCCGTGAGGCTTGCCCGGGTTTTGCCAAGGCCCTGACGAATGCGTTCAAAAACGCTGACTTGCGGCGCTTCTGCGACAGGCTCGGGCTGAGATTCGGGCTGAGGCTCCGGCTCGGGTTCGGGTTCTGGCCGGGGCTCTGGTTGAGGTTCAGGCTTCGCAGGTGCTTCGGCCGTTGGCGCGGGTGCTGCCTGCTTCTCTAAGGGTTCTGCACCCGGTTGCGGTTCGGGCTTTTTCTGCGGCACCGGCTTCGGGCGGGGAACACGCCTGCGGTTGCCAGCCAGATCCAGCACAAAAACGAACACTAGAAGGGCCAACAGGCCAATTGCAATCCACTCTGCGGTCATACTCATACCATCGGTTGAACATTGGCGGGACAAAATAAGGTCAGTAGTCTACCAGACTGTCAGTCGGAATTGGGCGCACCCATCGCCGGTATAGCGGATGGCGACGGCATCAAATTCCGTTACCATGTGGCCATTCCGGAACCAGCGCCAGGCAGCAAACCCCATGGGCCAGAAAACCAGACATCACAAAAGCGCGCCAACCCGCCGCCACACTGCAGCCAAAAGCCCTGGCGGCGAACTGCGCATCATCGGCGGTGACTGGCGCAGCCGCAAACTCAACTTCCCCGACGCCGGCGGCGTGCGCCCCACCCCCGCCCGCACGCGGGAAACCCTGTTCAACTGGCTGAACTACCAACTGGCCGGTCGCCGCTGCCTCGACCTTTTCGCCGGCTCCGGGGCCCTGGGCCTGGAAGCTCTGTCCCGAGGGGCCGGCGCAACGGCTTTCGTCGACCACACGCCCACCCTGGCCCAGGCTCTGCGCAGCAACCTCAGGTTATTGAAATCGGATAAGGGCGAAGTGATCTGCCAGAGCGTCGACGCCTACCTGGCACAACCAGCGGCTGAGCCCTTCGACATCCTGTTTATGGACCCACCCTTCCGGCAAGGCTGGCTGGAAACACTGTTCCCACTGATCAACACCAACGGCTGGGTCACACCCGGCGGCTGGATCTACGTGGAACACGAAAGTGAAATCGCGACACCCCACACCCCGGCCAACTGGTCCCTGCACCGGCAGAAGTCCGCCGGGCAGGTTACCTATTGTCTGTTCAGGGTTGAGGAGCCAGAGGTTTTCTCAGAAAAGATTACGCCCGAGGCCTGAGCGAATAAGCCCGCAGGTGCGCCGCGAAGTCTTCCAGGTAACGGATGCCGCTGGCTTCCGCCTGCTTGCACCAGTCCATCAGTGCCTGCATCTTTTCCTGCGGCTTCACCCCACGCTTGCGCCACAGCGCCTGCAGCTCCTGGTTCATCTCGTAGATCTGGCGCAACACCGCATTTTTCTCAAGCACGGTCTCCAGGTGTTCCTGTTCCTTGGGCTTGATCAGCGTCACTTCACGAGACAGCAACTGCTTCAGCTTGCGATACCGGGGGCGAATTCCATCGTCCATCAATGCCTTTTGCTGACGCAATACCGGTTCCATCACTCGCTTGCGGTACTGGCGCATGATATCAAAACGGTTGTTGGCAATGGCCTGAACCGTTTCCACGTCCACTTCCTGCTTGCCCGGTACATGATGCGCAATCGGCTTGAAGCCTTTAGGCTTGGCGAGACCAAACAGCTGGAACAGGCGAATGTAGCCCCAGCCAACGTCCACTTCGAACCAGCGGCGAGACAGCTTGGAGGAATTCGGGTAGGTGTGGTGATTGTTATGCAGCTCTTCGCCGCCAATCAGAATGCCCAGCGGTGAAATGTTGTGGGCGTTGTCGGCACACTCATAATTGCGGTAACCGAACCAGTGGCCGATACCGTTAACCACGCCTGCCGCCCAGACCGGAATCCACATCATCTGGACCGCCCAGATCCAGATACCGTGAACGCCAAACAGCAATAGATTGGTCACCGCCAGCAACGCGATGCCCAGCATCTTGTAGCGGCTGTATACGTTGCGCTCGATCCAGTCTTCCGGCGTGCGCTGCCCGTAACGCTCCAGCGTTTCCGGGGTGGCGGATTCGGCATACAGCTCCGCGCCCTGAAACACGACCTTGCGAACACCCAGAATCACCGGGCTGTGGGGGTCTTCCTCGGTTTCACACTTGGCGTGGTGCTTGCGATGGATCGCCGTCCACTCCTTGGTGTTCTGAGCGGTGGTAAACCACAGCCAGAAACGGAAAAAGTGCTTCAGCACCGGGTGCAGATCCAGCGAGTTATGCGCTGAATGGCGGTGCAGGTAAAGGGTGACGCTGACAATGGTGACGTGAGTCATACCCAGGACAACCACAATCAACTGCATCACCGAAAGGTCGAGAAGACCGTTAAACCACATACAAAATCCTCAATCAAATATCGTAGCTCGCCCGCCACGAATGACGGCGAACCCTATCCAGCACTTTAGCGTACAGATGTAAGCCCCAACAACCGCATTTGGCCGAATTATTGTTAATGATTACACTTATCCGGGTTCAGACCGCCCCCGCCAACCGGAGAAAAGCCCTTGCCTGAATTGCCCGAAGTCGAAACCACCCGCCGCGGGATCGCGCCGCACTGCGAGGGGCACACCATCAACCGGGTCACCATTCGCAACCGCAGCCTGCGCTGGCCGATCCCGCAAGAGCTGGACCGCCAACTGACCGGAGCCACCATTCGTCATGTGGAACGGCGGGCCAAATACCTGCTGTTAAAGGTGGACCAGGGCACCGCCATCGTCCATCTGGGCATGTCCGGCAGCCTGCGAGTGATCACCGATGACGCACCGCCACTGACCCATGATCATGTCGAACTGGAACTGGACACCGGTGTCCGGCTGAGGTTCAACGACCCCCGGCGATTTGGTTGCTGGCTGTGGGCGACCCACCCGGAACAGCACCCGCTGCTCGCCAGCCTCGGGCCAGAACCGCTGGCCCCGGAATTCACCGGACGCTTGCTGTTTCGGCTATCCCGAGGCAAACAGACGCCCGTGAAATCCTTCATCATGGACAATCACGTGGTGGTTGGCGTAGGCAACATCTACGCGAACGAAGCCCTGTTCAAGGCCGGCATACACCCCAAACGCAAAGCCGGGCGCATCAGCCTGGACCGCTACAACCGACTGGTGGATGCCATACGCGAAACCCTGAGTGCGGCCATCCTGATGGGCGGCACCACCCTGCGGGATTTCGTGAACAGCGATGGCAAGCCCGGGTATTTCGCCCAGTCACTGCTGGTTTACGGTCGCAACGGCCTGCCCTGCGAAGAGTGCGGAGCACCGCTGAAGGAAATCCGGATGAACCAGCGCTCTACGGTTTACTGTGGCCGGTGCCAGCGTTGATGCACTTCGAAACAGAAAAATCGTTTGAAAATGAGCAAATATGATTCATAGTTAACAAAATATCCATGTGTGTAGGCTACAATTACCAGTCAGATGCAGTGGCCTTCAGCCCGGTACATAACAAACCGATCAACAGGACTGACAGGCAAGACTCAGGAGACACAAGAAATGACCGGCAAGATTTCCCGTGCAGTGATGACCATCCTGGCAGTGTGCCTGCTAAGTTTTGCTTCCCTTGGCCACGCTCAGGCCATTGACGAAAAGCCGTCGGCCCTCGCCATGACCGGTGATGCACTGTTATTGCGCCCCGCCCTGTTTGCCACCACCATCATTGGCAGTGCCGTGTACCTGGTGTCGCTGCCTTTCTCTGCCCTTGGCGGAAATGCTGGCGAAGCGGGCGAAGTACTGGTGGTCGGCCCGGCCAAAGCAACCTTTGTACGTTGTCTCGGCTGTAGCCGCAGCGGTCGCAAGACCGAAACGGTAGAGCAGGACGACTACTGATCCGTAACATCCCCGCTTGCCAAAACCCGGCGGATTCGGCAGCCTGAAGTGACCCCCACTTCAGGCTGTTTTGTTTATGGTGAACTGGTCAGCTCTCAACACAGTGTTCCTCGACATGGACGGAACCCTGCTGGACCTGCATTTCGACAACCACTTCTGGCTGGAACACCTGCCCGCGCGCTACGCCGAGCACTATAACCTCAGCCCCGAAGAAGCGCGCAACACCGTCATCCCCATGATCATGGCCGAGCGCGGCTCGCTGCAATGGTACTGCACCGATTACTGGAGCGACCGCCTGAAGCTGGACATCACCGGCCTGAAAGCCGAAGTGGGGGATCGCATCGGCTACCGTCCGTTTGTGACCGAGTTTCTTGACGCCGTTCGCGACGCCGGCCTGCGTTCGGTCATCGTCACCAATTGCCACCCCGACCCGCTCGCCCTGAAGCTGCGCCACACCCAACTGGAACAACGGGTGGACGGCATCATCTCCAGCCATGATCTGGGCAAGCCCAAGGAAGACCCCGAATTCTGGCGTGACCTCGCCCGGCGGGAGCCCTACCAGCCCCAAAGCACACTGATGGTGGATGACAGCTTCCCGGTACTCGAAAGCGCCCGCACCGCCGGCATTGGCCAGTGCCTGGCCATACTCGCACCAGACAGCCAGCAGCAGGCGCATGAAAAGCATCCGGAGATACCTTCCATTCACCATTTCAGCGAGGTGCTGCCATCACTGCGTCAGCGACAGCCCCTGCCATCGGGCGAATGAGCCGGCTATAATAAGGCCATACGCTCATCAGGTGAGGAGACATGACGGCGACAAACACCGACGATCACCGTGTCCGGCTCGACAAGTGGCTCTGGGCAGCGCGTTTTTACAAAACCCGTTCGCTGGCCAAAGAAGCGGTCGAAGGCGGCAAGGTTCACTACAACAGCCAGCGCTGCAAGCCCGGGCGATTGGTGGAAACCGGTGCCAAACTCACCCTGAGGCTGGGCTGGCAGGAACGCATCATCATTGTGGATGACGTCAGCGACCGCCGCCGGGGAGCCCCCGAAGCCCAGACGCTCTACCACGAAACCGATGACAGCGTGAAGCGGCGCGAGGATCTGGCCTGGCAGCGCAAAACCATGCAGGCGGCGCAGCTTCCGCCAGCCCGGCGACCCTCCAAGAAAGATCGCCGGGACATCCAGAAATTCCGGGAACAGAACAACATCTGATTTTTCACTGCCCGTTTATCACATTCAATTTTCAGGAGACACCACCATGGCATCCCGGGACCAGTTCCAGCGATTTATCTTCGAGCACAGCCAGGTGCGCGGAGCCTGGGTACAACTGGGCGACAGCTATCAGGAGATTGTCAGCCAGGCACCATACCCTGACACCGTGCGCCAGCTCCTCGGCGAATCGCTGGTGGCCAGCGTGCTGATGAGCAGCACCCTGAAATTTGAAGGCACGCTGTCCCTGCAGGCCCAGGGCGAAGGCCCACTGAGCACCCTGATGGCCGAGTGCAGCCACGCCCGGGAAATTCGCGGTCTCGCCCGCTTTGACGAACACGCGGTAATGGAAGACACCTTCCACCAACTGCTTGGCGAAGGCCGTATGGCCATTACCATCACCCCCGACAAGGGCCAGCGCTACCAGGGCGTGGTGCCACGGGAAGCGGACACACTCGCGGGCTGCCTGGAAGACTATTTCGAACGCTCCGAACAGCTGGCCACCAGCCTGATCATCTTCGCCAACGAAACCACCTGCGCCGGCCTGCTGCTGCAACGCCTGCCCGGCACCACCGACAAAGACGAAGACCTGTGGGACCGCATCAACCATCTGGCCCGCACGGTTGAGCCAGAAGAACTGCTGGAACTGGACAGCGAAACCCTGCTCCACCGCCTGTTCCACGAAGAAACCGTACGGCTGTTCAACGCCGAGCCGGTCAACTTCCGTTGCAGCTGCTCCAGGGAGCGCACCCTGGATGCCCTGGAGAGCATTGGCAACGAAGAGTGCTACAGCATTCTGGAGGAGCAGGGGTCCATCGAGATGGACTGCCAGTTCTGCCACGCACACTATCGGTTCGATAGGAACGATATTGATCACCTTTTCACCGGCCATACGCTACACTGAGGCCACTGTGAATCAGCCCGGAAGCCAGATTTGACGCGGCTTCCCGGGCTGTCGTTTTTTACCGGCGTCTCTGGCATAATAGCGCGCCTGAATTGAAGACATCCCGAGGGCGAGGTCGAAGTGAGCAACACTTATAATGATCTGAGTTCAGCACGACTGGTCGAGCTGGCACTGGAAAGACGCGAAGGCCAACTGGCCTCCAACGGTTCACTGGTGGTTCGCACCGGTGAGCGCACCGGCCGTTCACCCATGGACCGCTTCATCGTTGAAGAGCCAAGCACCGCTGATGACATTCAGTGGGGGCCGATCAACCGTCCGTTCAACGCCGACAAGTTCGACGCTCTCTGGGATCGCGTTGAAGCCTACATCACCGAGAAAGACCGCTTCGTGTCCAACGTGCACGTCGGCTCTGACCCGGAACACTACCTGCCGGTGAAAATGACCACCGAAACCGCCTGGCAGAACCTGTTTGGCCGCAACCTGTTTATCCGCCCGGATAACTACAACCAGGCCGACAAGCAGGAATGGCAGATCCTCAACGCCGCCAACTTCCAGTGTGTGCCCGAGCGTGATGGCACCAACAGCGACGGCTGCGTAATCATCAACTTCTCCAAGCGCAAAGTGCTGCTGGCCGGCATGCACTACGCCGGTGAAATGAAGAAGGCGATGTTCTCGGTACAGAACTTCCTGCTGCCCGAGAAAGACGTGCTGCCCATGCACTGCTCCGCCAACGTCGGTGAAGACGGCGAAACCTGCCTGTTCTTCGGCCTGTCCGGCACCGGCAAGACCACCCTTTCCGCCGACCCTGATCGCTTCCTGATCGGCGACGACGAGCACGGCTGGGGCCCCGGCACCGTCTTCAACATCGAAGGTGGCTGCTACGCCAAGTGCATCGACCTGAGCCAGAAGAACGAGCCGATCATCTGGGACGCCATCCGCTTCGGTGCCATCGTCGAAAACGTGGTGATCGACGAAAACACCCGCGAGCCGGACTACACCGACGTATCGCTTACCGAAAACTCACGTTGCGCCTACCCGCTGGAGCACGTTGAGAAGCGCGTACTCGAGAACCGCGCCGGCGAGCCATCGCACATTGTATTCCTGACCTGTGACATGACCGGCGTACTGCCGCCCGTGTCCATCCTCAGCAAAGAAGCCGCGGCTTACCACTTCCTGAGCGGCTACACCGCGCTGGTGGGCTCCACCGAAATGGGCTCGTCTTCCAAGCTGAAGTCCACCTTCTCCACCTGCTTCGGTGCCCCGTTCTTCCCGCGCCCGGCCGGCGTATACGCCGAGCTGCTGATGAAGCGCATGGACGAATTCGGCAGCAAAGTGTTCCTGGTGAACACCGGCTGGACCGGCGGCTCCTACGGCGTGGGCGAACGCTTCAGCATTCCCACCACCCGCGGCATCATCAGCGCCATCCAGAACGGCGACCTGGACGACACCGAAACCGAGCACCTGCCGACCCTGAACCTGCAAGTGCCGGTGAACGTACCGGGCGTAGACAACAACCTGCTGAACCCGCGCAACACCTGGGCCAGCAAGGAAGACTACGACGCCAAGGCCGCCGAACTGATCGGCCAGTTCGTTGAAAACTTCAAGAAGTTTGACGTTTCCGACGCGATTGTGGAGGCCGGGCCTAAGTTGTAAGCCCGCCTTCACTGAAAAAGCGCCCTGCTCCTTGAGTACGGCGCTTTTTTTGTGCCTTCAGGAAAAGCTTCCACAGCCGCAAAGCCAGGAAAAATGATCATTTCGACCATGAACTGGCTGATTTTTTGAAACCTGTAAATTTCCTTTTTAGATCAGGGATCTGGACGGTCGGCAAAAAAAGTGGATAGTCATCTTTGTAATCGTTTTTGTTTTGGGCGGCGATCAGGAAATCAAACAGAACTTGTTGACCTGACGGGGTTTTCTGCCTAGTTTTGGGAGATCGTTGAATTGAGATATGAAGCGGTGGAAAAATGATCACCGTGACTCATATACAAATGTTATATGCGAGAAGAATCCAGATGAAGTGTCCCAACTGTCATTCTAAGCTTGCTCTTGGGGCATTTGTCTTTAATTACTATGAGTGTTCGTCCTGCGGGAAAACTTTGACGTCGAAAAAGTGGTTGAGCGCCGTTGCCGTGCTTTCCTCATTGCCAATCGGTCGCCTATTTTACGAGGGTGAGTACGCCATTGCGGGTATCGCAACTCTAGTCGTTGGGGTGTTCTTTATCTGGAAAATGCCGAGTACCCTAGAAGCCAGGTGACTCATATAACAAAGCGCATCAATACGCGGCCGAGGGCCGCCGGACGCCCTTTTCATTGCGGCTGCGCCTCCATTTCAAGGGCGCCGTTGTGCGCGGCGTTAATTGCCAAGGAGAGGTATGGCTATCAGCTTCAAGGTGAATCACCCCATTACCACTGACCAGTTCATTGGTTTGCTGGAGAGTTCTACCCTCGGGGAGCGTCGGCCCATTCACGACCGAGATTGTATGGAAGGGATGGTATCCAATTCCAATCTCACCGTAACCGCTTGGGATGACGCTTTGCTCGTCGGTATTGCCCGCAGTGTCACGGATTTTCACTATGCCTGCTATCTGTCAGATTTGGCTGTTCACAAGAGCTATCAGAGATCAGGAATAGGTAAACGGTTACAGGCATTGACCCAGGAGCAACTGGGGCCGCTCTGCAAACTGATACTCATCGCAGCACCGGCAGCCAATTCGTACTATGGTCAGATTGGTTACAAGCAAAATGACCGCTGTTGGGTTCTGGATGCGGGGGTAACCATTGGCAATTAACAAGGCGCATCAATACGCGGCCGATGGCCGCCGGACGCCCTTTACATTGCGGCTGCGCCTCCATTACAAGGGCACCGTTGTGCGCTGGCGTTAAACAAAAGGAATATTTGACGGATGAAGTTGGTTCCCGAATTCCTAAAAAAAATCGAGCGCGGACCCACAACCATTTTTAGAGGTCATGCTGACAATTCTTGGAGAGCAATTCCTTCTATCGGGCGTAATTTCAGCAAAGATTGGTCAACGGTTCTCGATAAAGAAAAAGCGATATTGCAGGAGTTCAAAAATCGAAGCATCGCTTTTTTACAGGTTACACCGAACACGGATATTGATTGGCTTTGCTTGATGCAGCACCACGGGTGTCCAACCCGCCTGCTTGACTACACCCTAAACCCGCTGATCGCACTCTTCTTTGCCTCGGATCCCACGGTGAGTAGTGATGGCGAGGTTATAGTTGCAAAATACAAGCGCTCGGAGGTGAGTGTTCCAGATGATGGCTTGTTTGCAATAAAAGATGCGTTTGCATATCACCCCCCTCACATCACCAATCGAATCTCTGGCCAGTCTGGCTGTTTCGTATGTTCAGCGAAGCCGAATTCTCCATTGCGAGGTGAGGGACAAAAAGAAATAACAATTCCTTTTAAGAGCAAGGTCAGTATTCGGAAAGAGCTCAGCGTTCTCGGGATTTCCTACTCCAGTATATTCCCAGGACTAGATGGAATCTGTGACGATCTGAAAGACACCATTGTTAGCGATCTAGAGCTAGAGGATTTGTTCTGATGCTTAACAATGTGGTCAACGGGACGCCAACTACGCTGCGCTCCGTTGGCGCCCATTACCACTGGCGTTGAGGCTGTAGAAAAACCCCGAAATCGCCCTTCGGTTTGGTAGGATCA
>NZ_JBBDSR010000064.1:0-5346 GCF_040904845.1 Marinobacter sp.
CTACGTGGGAGATGTGTACCTGTAGGTCGGATTAGCCGCAGGCGTAATCCGACAACCCCATCACCGTCGCTTCACAAAATAAACACTCAAACCTTGCCCCATCAAACTCTGTACTTCGCTTCCCAGCGCCTCGGCCTGAATCTGCTTCTGCACGGGCTTTGTGGCAAGGCTGTGGCCGTCGGTGTCTCGCGCTTTGACCAGTTTCCATTCCACTTCGTTGCTGACCATGCCCATGAGTTCTTTGAGCTGATGAACATCCTGCGGCTGGAACCAGCGGTCGCGGCAGCCGCCGAGGGAGTAGAAGTCTTCCTCGTTCAGCAGGTTCTGCCAGGCGCTGTCTTGCTTGTTGGTCAGTACCATGCGGCGGAGCTGGCGCAGGGCTGTGCGCGTGGCTGGTAGTTTGTGGTGGTCGATGAGTTTGCGGATTTGCCGGTCGCCCTCGGTTTGTTCGGCAACGGCGGTGTGCATGTGCACCACGGCCCCGCTTCCGGTGGCGGTGCTGACCAATGCGGCCAGGGAGACATCGGTCATCGCGGCGGAGGGTAGCCGGCCCACTTCCACCCAGTGCACTTTGTGGCCGTCTGCCACGAAACGCTGGGCGATGGACCAGGGCCAGAACACGATGTTGTCGATGTTCAGGTCATCCGCCATGCGGGTGGCCTTGGCGATGTTGGACAGAGATTCATCCACCGCGATCACTTCCACATCGTTCAGATAGTGGGCGAGTTCCAGGGCGCGCTGGCCCGATTGCGCGCCGCACACCATGATGCGAAGCGTGTCTGCCAGGTGATCGGTGGGCAGGCGCAATTCCTCGGCCATCAGTGATTTCAGGCTGCTTTGGGTGCGGTAGGCCAGTTGCGACCAGCTTGGCCAGGCTTGGGGCACGTCGGCTTTGTCGAGGCAGAGCTCGGCGGCTTTCTCGTCAAAGTTCTGTTTGATGGCTTCTTCGGTGGCGCGGTCGTAATAGCTGGCAGCCAGCACCGATTGCATCGCCAGGGGCCAGTCGACCAGGCTCCAGCGGCCAAGGTGTACCGCAAAGCTCTGGTGAAACAGCGCACCGTACATGGCACTCAGCATCAGCGAAGCGGCCATGGCATCCTGGGTTTCACCCATGACAATCTGGGCGCTGACACTGTTGTTGAGGGTATCGACCAGCCGCTCTTCGTCTTCTTCGGCGGTCAGTGCGTAGCCGGTTCGGTCGGCGTAGCGGGCGAGTGCCAGTGTCAGCGGCTGCAGTGCCTCCTCAAGTTCGGCGGTGCGTGCCACTTCGGTGGTCACGGCGCGGCGGAGCAGGGTGATCAGCTCTTCCACGGCGGGGTCTGGCATCAGGGTTTTTTCCAGCGCCAGGATCAGCAGTTCGTCTTCGCTGGCGGCATCCAGAAAAATCTGCGCCTGGGGATTATCCAAGTCGTACTGCTGGCGGATGATGGCCGCGACAAAACGCCCCAGCTCTTGATGGGGCAGGCCCTCTTTGCGCAGCAGCGCAATGGCATCCCGGGCGAGGGAGGTGTCGGCTTTGTTCACATCCAACTGGGCGGCGCAGGTGAGCATGCCGCTGTAGACGGAATCCCACTCGGCACCGGTTTCCAGCAACTTGCGGTAATGTAGGTAGGCCACATCAAACTGACCCTGCAGACGTTTGGCGTGGGCAACGCCGCAGAAAGCGGCGGCGGATTGCCGGTCGGTGTCCAGCGCCTGCAGGAAATACTGTTCGGCCAGCGCCGGGCGCTCGCTCTTCATGGCCCAGTAGCCCAGATTGGTGTATTGCTGAGCCTGCTCCGGTTGATGATGCAGGCTGGTATTGAACAGAGTATGGGCTTTCTCAAGCTCACCATCATCCAGTTCAACCCGACCCAGCAAGCCCAGCGCACCGGCGTGCTCTGGCTCCAGCGCCAACGCATGGTCCAGATAGTTCCGGCATTCGTGCCGCGCCTTCAGCCGCTGAACGAACGATCCCACGCCGCTGTTGGACTCGCCATAAGCCAGGTTCGCCTGCAACACCAGCCGCGCCACATGCGCCTGCCGGGATTCTGAAGCCTGAATGTGATGCTGTGCTTGCATGGGACACCTCGTAAAACCCTTTTCGCGATAATCGGGCGGAAAAGGGCTACAGCCATATGTTGTAGGTCGGATTAGTTGTAGGTCGGATTAGCCAAAGGCGTAATCCGACGCTTAGTCTGATCTATTAACCCTGCAGCAACTGCAACACCTGCTGCGGCCGCGCGTTGGCCTGGGCCAGGACCGACAGACCGGCCTGTTGGAGCACCTGGGTGCGGGCCAGTTCGGCGGATTCGGCAGCGAAGTCCGCATCGCGGATGCGGCTGTTGGACGCAGACAGGTTCTCCGAAGTCGTTGCCAGATTGGCGATGGTGGATTCGAAACGATTCTGCACAGCACCGAGTTCGGCACGGAAGCCGTTGATCTTGTCGAAGGCGTAGTCGACGGCGACCATGGCGTCTTCGGCACCTTCGCGCGTTGAAATGTCCAGGTTATTAACAGCTACAGTATCGTTTGCAGCCGTTACGTTGTATTCAACGTCAATTCTCTGGGCATCCGTTTCATCAAAGATATCGGTACTGGCGATAGTGATGTCATAGTCTTCGCCAAACTGGGCCGAGAATATAACTTCGTCATTGTCGGAGTTGAGGTTTGCCCGCACGCCAGTTTCAACTGTTTTGGCGTTCATCTGCGCAACGATGTCATTCAGAGAGGTTGCATCCTCAACCGTGAAATCAACGCCGTTGACCTCGATGTCAAAGGTACCTGTATTGCCGGCACTGAAATAGTCTACAAGCGAAAGCTCTTCTGACGCCGCGGGAATAATGTTGTCATTATCGGTAAATTGGTTTGTACCATCACCGAAAGCGGCGTCGACTTCGATCTGCTCATTTCTGGCGTTGGAGAATACCAGGGCATTTCGTTGAACATCCCCAGAAACCGAAACTCCTCGTAACTCTGTAGCTCCGCCAGCGATTGCAGCGTCGATCTTGCCTTGTATGTTTGCCGCAACATCTTCAATGTCGTCAAATCGAACGCCGGTGTCCGGAGTGACATCGATAGGGCCACCAGCAGCTACATCAATCGTTACTGCGTTAGTGCTACCGCCATCGATAAATAAGGGATAAGAGAGGCCGCTCTCATCTAGAGGGTCTAATGTTTGTGTTACCGGCTCATATCCCGCCAATGCACTACCAAGGTCCGGCGATTCGAACATCACAGAGCCAATCTGTGACCCTCTGGAATCCAGCCCGCTAACCCCGATGGTCTCACCTGCATTGGCACCCACCTGGAAGGTTTGCTCGCCAAAGGTGCCATCCAGTACTTTAAGTCCGTTAAAGCTTGTCTGGCTGGCAGTGCGGTTTATCTCTTCAATTCGCTGTTGCACTTCCTGGTTCAGCGCCTGGCGGTCCGATGTGCTGTTGGTGGCGTTGGCAGATTGTACCGCCAGCTCGCGGATACGCTGCAGGTTGTTAGTTACTTCATCGAGCGCACCTTCTGCGGTCTGAGCCAGGGAGATACCGTCATTGGCATTTCGCTGTGCCATGTTCAGGCCGCTGATCTGTGCCTCAAATCTGGTCGAAATGGCCAGGCCTGCGGCATCGTCTTTAGCAGAGTTAATCCGCAAGCCTGACGACAGCCTTTCCAGCGCCTGATTGGCCTGACCCTGTGAGGTGTTGAGGTTCCGCTGAGCGTTCAGCGAAGCAATATTGGTGTTAATGACCTGAGGCATATCTTTTCTCCCTGCTCAGAGATGCCGGTAACCCGGTGCCCGATCAAAATGGACGCCTTGCCGGCGGAAGTTCGTTTAATTGCCGTTCTGCAGAGGACGAAGCGAAGTGCGTGCCAGTTTTATCGATATTTATCTAACTGTATGTTTTTAAATACGTTGATAACGGCGAAGGGAGAGGGGGTGCCTTTAGAGGGCAGTTTTCTGACCGTGCAAATCGGAAGGCAATTGCCGCTTTTACATTCCTTTACAAATTACGGCTAAATTTCTCTAAAGGATGCGAAAGAGGTGCCGTTAAGCATTGCAACAGGGAGGCGCTCTAAACCCAAAAACGGGCGCCAGACCTTTTCCATGAAATAACGACCTATGTCGAAGGAGAAGCAGTATGGCTCTCGGTATTAACACTAACGTCGCTTCCTTGAGTGCTCAAAACCAACTGAGCAAGTCTCAGGGCCTGAACGATCAGGCACTGCAGCGTCTGTCTTCTGGTCTGCGTATCAACTCAGCCAAAGACGATGCAGCTGGCCTGGCCATCTCAACCCGTTTCTCTGCACAGATCAGCGGCTCTAACGTGGCCCAGCGGAACGCCAACGACGGTATCTCGTTTGCGCAAACCGCAGAGGGTGCACTGGGTGAAATCACCAACGCCCTGTCGCGGATTCGTGATCTGGCGGTTCAGTCTGCCAACGACACCAACTCCGCTTCTGACCGTGAAGCCCTGAACCAGGAAACTAAGGCGCTGATCGACGAAGTTAACCGGATTGGTTCCGCCACCCAGTTTAACGGCCAGAACGTCATCGACGGTACGCTGGATGAGCTGGTGTTCCAGGTGGGCGCAAACGCCGGACAGACCATCAACGTTTCCGGTGTTGATGCCCGGGGCTCCCAGTTGGGTAGCGAAGTGTTTGAAGGTCTGGACGGGATTGCCCAGAGTGCTATCGGCGACCTGGCAACTTCCGATGATCTGACTGTCAATGGTCAGGCTATAGACTTTACCGATGTGACCAGCAGTGCGGATCTGGCGGATGCGATCAATGATGTCAGTTCCGCTTCAGGGATTACGGCGAGCGTTCAGGATACTACTACTGCGGACCTTGGCAGCTATACTGTGCCGCCAGCAGGTGGTACCACGCTGACCCTCAATGAAACTGAGATCGTCCTTGCAGAGGGTGCCACTGTCGATGAGGCGATTGTTGCTATCAATGCTGTGTCTGATCAAACTGGAGTAACTGCAGGGGGGGATGCCACCAACTTTACCCTCTCCAACGAAACTGGCGACAGTATTGTGGTTGAGAGCGACGACGCAACTACCTTTGGCGCATTGGGCACAGCAGACGCCCCGGAGACTTTCGATGCCGGTATCGATCTGAGCACTGATGTGGGTGGCAGCATCACGCTTGGCGGGACTGAAGCTGACGTTCAGGCAGTGTTTGGTGCGGGTGTCACTGTCGGTACAGCAGTAGCAACCAAATCGGATGTCCTGAACGACGTCAACGTTCTGACCCGCGAAAGCGCGTCTTCAGCTATCACCACAGTGGACAAGGCGCTGGACGACATCAACGGTATCCGGGCAGAACTCGGTGCGGTGCAGTCACGGTTCGAGTCTACTATCTCTAACC
>NZ_JBBDSR010000065.1:0-91179 GCF_040904845.1 Marinobacter sp.
CTTCGCAGAACCAGTTGTTGTTCATCTGGTTGACCTTGTCGATCAGGATGAACCCTGGCTCAGCGTAGTCGTAGGTGCTGGTCATGATGGTGTCCCAGATGAACTGGGCTTTCAGGGTGCGGTAGATGCGGCAGGCCACTTTGCCTTCGGCATTGACCACATAGCCGTCCAGAATGGGGAAGTCGCGGTACACGAACTGGGAGGGGTCGTTCAGGTCCAGGCCTTCTTCCGCCACTTCTTTTTCGGTGACCGGGAAGGACAGGTGCCAGTCTTTATCGTTGCGTACTGAGTCAATAAAGTCTTCGGTGATCAGCAGCGACAGGTTGAACTGGCGCAGGCGACCGTCTTCACGCTTAGCCTGGATGAAGTCGATGATGTCCGGGTGATGCACGTCGAAGGTGGCCATCTGGGCACCACGGCGGCCACCGGCGGACGACACGGTGAAGCACATGCGGTCGAAGATATCCATGAACGACAGCGGGCCGGATGTGGTTGCGCCAGCGCCCGCCACGTACGCGCCACGGGGGCGCAGGGTAGAGAATTCGTAGCCGATGCCGCAGCCGGCTTTCAGGGTCAGGCCGGCTTCGTGGTTCTTTTCCAGGATGTCGTTCATGGAATCACGAACGCTGCCAGACACGGTGCAGTTAATGGTGGAGGTGGCAGGCTTGTGGGCTTCGGCACCGGCGTTGGAGGTAATGCGCCCCGCGGGAATCGCGCCGTGCTTGAGCGCCCAGGCGAAGTCTTTCATGTGTTTGGCGCGGTCCGCCTTGGCTTCAACCTGTGACAGGGCAACGGCCACGCGTTCATAGGTCGCGTTGATGTCCTTATCGACGGGCTCGCCGGTTTTGGTTTTCAGCTGATACTTGCTGTTCCAAATATCCAGCGAAGCTTCCTGCATTGGAATTGTTGTTATCACTGCCTGTGCCTTAGCGTTCATTCCGCCTTACCCCTGTCAATCTGTGTGTAAAACCTGTGCCTGGGCGTAACCCCAGCCGGATTGTGCTCTTGTCGAACAAAGCCACTAGATGTGGTGTTGGCCCCGCCCGGTGTTGATGGGCGGGATGGGCGTTGAAGCCCGTTATTGTCGCGCCGGAGCAGCCTGTAAGGCGGCTGGGGCTGCCGTGTTGGACATTGACGGTCAGCCCCATATATAGGCGTCTTTTCAAGAAGTATAACAGGATATAGTGGTCTGTGAAGAAGAAGACAACTATCGCTTGGGTCTGGGTGGCAAAGAAAATCAATGGATATGGGCTTGTATCCGCTGAATGGCCTGTGAAACCCGCGTGTACAGGGCATTGGCCGGTAAGCACAATATGTAGTGGTTAAAAAATGTTCTGAAAAATGCGTCTGTTAGTTGATAAAGTCAGGTAATTGTGACCGGTGCACGTACCGCTCGCAGACGTGTCGTTAAAGTATGAGGGTGGTGTTGAAAACTGCAGTGGACCACAGGAAGTGATAACACCATAAAAGGAACATAATAATGAAAGGCCTGAAACATACGTTGATAGCGCTGGGCATCGCGGGGGTGCCGGCCATGGCCATGGCGGACATCCAGATGCTGGACGACAGCGCCATGGGAAACATCACCGGCCAGGTCGGTGTGACGATTGAACTGGAAACCAGGCTCAACATTGATCGCTTCCTTTATACCGATGAAGGAACTCTGGAGATCAACGATATCTCGGTGGGTGGCACCAACCGTGTTGATATGTTCTCGGAGATGGGCACGAACCTGACCGGCGCGGCCCCCAGTGATCTTCTGGATAACATTCGCATCAACATCGATATCGCCAGCGACGGCGACGCCATTATCAACATACTGCCGATGACCTTCGGTGCCGTGGATATGCGCATCTCCACCGGTGCGTGGAATTTGGTAGGCGATAGCAACAGCACCACTATCATGGATAACTTCCATATGGATGCGCTGATCGGCTCGGGCACCCTTCGTGTGGACACCGCTACGGATGTGCTGAGTTTCCGGGCGGATATCGCGATTGACGATATGGATTTCGAGGTGCCCTTTCTGGCCCTGGGTATTGAAGACCTGAGACTGACCGGTGCCGATTACGACTTGGACGCACCCCAGCCGTTGGACGTGTTCACCCGGGTGGAAATGGGTATCTATAAAACCGCCAATTCCCAGGGTATCAGTAGCCTTGCGATTGAAATTCCGGAGTTCGAAGCGGACATGAGCATTGGCAGTGTAATTGTTGGCGGCACATCCATTGGCAGTATTTTTATGGATGACCTGGCCATCAGGGACACCCAGATGATCATTTACGGTCACTGAAGGTTTGGGGTAAATAAAAAAGTGGGGCCGAGGCCCCACTTTTTTTACCGATCACATTCGACCTTGCCCCGATTAGCCCAGTAGCAAGCTGTCGTCATCCACTTCCAGACCGCGCTGTTTTTCAAACAGTTCGAGCAGGTCTTTTACTTCCAGGCCCTTGCGGTCTTCGCCTTCGATATCAAACACCACTTCGCCCTGATGCAGCATCACCGTGCGGTCACCCACTTCCAGCGCCTGTTTCATGCTGTGGGTGACCATCAGCGCTGTCAGGTTCTGTTCTTCGATGATGCGGGTGGTGAGATCCAGCACGAACGCGGCGGTTTTCGGGTCCAGCGCGGCGGTGTGCTCATCCAGCAACAGAATGGCAGACGGGGTGAGGCTGGCCATCAGCAGGCTCACTGCCTGGCGCTGGCCACCGGAGAGCAGGCCCATTTTGTCGCCCAGGCGATTTTCCAGGCCCAGGTTCAGGGACGACAGGCTGTCGCGGAACTTCTCCATGTACTGCTTTTTAACCGCAGAGGTCAGGCCCCGGTGCTGGCCGCGCTTGATGGCCAGTGACAGGTTTTCCTCAATGCTCAGGCCTTCGCAGGTGCCGGCTAATGGGTCCTGGAAGACCCGCGCTACGCGGTCGGCGCGTTTGTGCGTGGGCAGTTTGGTGACGTCCAGGTTATCGACAATGATTTTGCCGCTGTCGACCATCACTTCGCCGGCCAGGGCGTTAAGGAAGGTGGACTTGCCCGCGCCGTTGCTGCCGATCACGGTGGCGAATTCGCCCTGGTTGACGGTCAGGCTCATGCCCCGCAGGGCCGGATTTTCAAGGGGCGTGCCCTTGCCAAAGGTCAGTCTGAGATCCGTTGCGCTAATCATGCTATACCTCTCAGGCCTTGTTGCGGGTGAAACGGGTGATGATCTTTGTGCGCACCCCCGGCAGAACAATGGCCAGGGTGACCAGAACCGCCGTAATCAGGTTGAGGTCCTGAGACTTCAGCCCGAGGAAATCAGCGTTCAGTGCGAAGGCGATGGCCAGCCGGTAGATAATCGCACCCACCACGCAGGCGATGAGCGCCTTGATCACG
Source organism: Marinobacter sp. (assembly GCF_040904845.1). Lineage (GTDB taxonomy): Bacteria > Pseudomonadota > Gammaproteobacteria > Pseudomonadales > Oleiphilaceae > Marinobacter. Next base: position 3,370 of record NZ_JBBDSR010000065.1, read on the forward strand.
GTGTTGGGGGTAATCACCGCCTCGCCGCCAATCAGCGAGGCCAGGCCAATCACGATCACGCCCACACCCATGGTGACATCTGCGGCACCCTGGCTCTGGGCGAACAAGGCACCCGCCAGCCCGACCAGGCCGTTGGACAGCGCAACGCCGAGAATGATCATGCCGCCGGTGGCAATGCCCTGGGCTCTTGCCATGCGAGCGTTGGCACCGGTGGCTCGCATCGCCAGGCCGGTTTCGGATTTCATGAAACGCCACAGCAATATCAGTGACACCACCGCGACGATGACGAACAGCAGGACCGGCACCTGATGATAGGCCAGGCCGAGGTCGTACCAGGGCGTGAGCACCGTTTCCTCCGACAGCAGAGCCACGTTGGGGCGGCCCATGATGCGCAGGTTAACGGAGTAAAGCGCGATCATGGTGAGGATCGACGCCAGCAGATTCAGAATGTTCAGTTTCACGTTCAGAATCGCGGTGACGGCACCCGCTGCCATACCGGCCAGCACGGCGGCACCGGTGGCAACCCAGGGGTTCCATCCGGCAACAATCAACATGGCGGCAACGGCGGCACCCAGGGGGAAGCTGCCGTCAACGGTCAGGTCCGGAAAATCCAGAACGCGGAAGGAGATGTAGATACCGAAAGCAACGAGGCCGTATATCAGGCCGGTTTCGATTGCGCCGTACAGGGCTATTTCACTAAGCATGGGGTAGGTTCGCTTCCAAAATAGAACGGGCGGTGCCCTTGTGAGGCCCGCCCGTTGTGAATCAGGTCTTACCGATCGCTTTTGACGATTTCCTGGGCGTCTTCGAGCACGTCGGCGGACAGGGTAATGCCCATGCGCTCGGCCGCTTCCGGATTGACGAACAGGTTGAGTGTATCGACGGATTCCACGGCCATGTCGGCGGTGTCGGCTCCGTTCAGTACACGGGCGACCATGCTGCCGGTCTGGCGGCCATGATCGTAGTAGTCAAAGCCAAGAGCGGCGACCGCGCCACGGCTGACGGTGGCGGTGTCGGCGGCGAATACCGGAATCTTGGCGCGCTCACCCACAGAGACCACGGCTTCGGCTGCACTGACGACGGTGTTGTCGGTGGTCAGGTAGATGGCGTCTGCCTTGCCGACCAGCGAGCGGGCCGCGCCCAGCACTTCTGAGGTTTTGGTGGCGGCGGCTTTGGCCAGGCTCATGCCGCGGGCTTCCAGGCTTTTTTCCAGCAGTTCCACCAGCGCAACCGCGTTGGCTTCGCCCGGGTTGTAAACCGTGCCGATGGTTTTGGCGTCTGGCACCAGGCGCTCGAGCAGGTCCATATGGCGTTCGATGGGGAGCATGTCCGTCACGCCGCTGATGTTGGCACCGGGCTTGTCCAGGCTCTTGACCAGCTTGGCCCCGACCGGGTCGGTGACGGCGGAGAAGATCACCGGAATGTTCCGGGCGGCGGCGGCCATGGTCTGTGCCGAAGGCGTCGCAATGGCAACGATGACATCCGGACCTTCACCGACAAATTTGCGGGCAATCTGAGAGGCGATGGCGGAGTTGCCCTGGGCGCTCTCGTGCATGATCCGCAGGTTGTCGCCTTCCTTGAAGCCTTCTTCGGCAAGCTCATCCTTGACGCCCTGATACACGGCATCCAGCGCCGGGTGTTCCACGATCTGGGTGATCGCTACCACTTTTTGTTCGTCTGCCTGCGCCAGGCTGGCCGCTGCCAGCAGCGTTGCACCAATCAGGGTTCTCAGAGTTCTCTTGGCCATAAGCCCTTTCTCCCGAGTGTAATGAGCTGTCGTTTTCATGAGCGCACTATATGAACGTGCTTTACGAAAGGTGCGGGAGTTTATCACAGCCCAATCGCTTATGGGGCAGGGGAAACAGGCGGAAAAATACATGATAAGTGCAATAGTTATATTGCGATCACGTTTTGACGCAGGGCTGTGTGTTGGAATACCCTACGAAAGTCTTATAAGCCCGCCAAGAGGCCTGGCTCTCAAGTGACACCGTCAAACGCGGAATAACACCAATAAAGCAAGCAAGGAAAGATCCATGGACACATCAAATAAACTGCCACTGGATATGGTCTATTACTGGGAAAAAGCCAAAGCGGATTCCCTGTACATGACCCAACCGATTGGCGATGGCAAGGTGGTGGATTACACCTGGAATCGGGCCGTTGACGAAGCCCGTCGTATGGCGTCTTACCTGAAGTCTCTGAATCTTCCGGAGAAGAGCCGGATCGGCATTATTTCCAAAAACTGTGCCCATTGGATCATGTCCGACTGGGCGATCTGGATGGCCGGCCATGTTTCCGTACCGCTGTACCCGACTCTGAACGCCGATACCGTTAGCTATATCCTCGAACACAGCGGTTGCGAACTGCTGTTTGTCGGCAAGCTGGATGACTGGGATGTGATGAAGCCGGGCGTGCCGGAGAGCCTGCGTTGCGTGTCTTATCCGCTGAGCCCGCCCAACGATTTCGAGACCTGGGACGATCTGATCGCGACATACCCGCCGATGGAAGAGAACACCACCCGGGAAGCGGACGAAATGGCGACCATCGTTTATACCTCCGGCAGCACCGGTCGGCCGAAGGGCGTTATGCTGAGTTTCGGCAACATGGCCTACTCCGCAGCTGGCGGCGCGCAAGTGCTGGGTGTCGGACCTGAAGAGCGGATGATGTCGTACCTGCCGCTGGCCCACGTGTTCGAGCGTACGTTTGTTGAGCTGGGCTCGCTGTACTCTGGCTTCCAGCTGTATTTTGCGGAATCGCTGGATACTTTTGTGCAGGATTTGCAGCGTGCACAGCCGACATTGTTCCTGTCTGTGCCGCGTCTGTGGGTGAAGTTCCAGCACGGTGTGTTGCAAAAACTGCCCAAGCAAAAACTTGAGAAACTGCTTAAGATTCCGGTAGTAAGTGGTCTGATTAAAAAGAAAATTCTGAAAGGACTAGGCCTGGGTAAAGTCAAACTGGCCGGCAGTGGCTCCGCGCCTTTGTCCAGCGATGTGCTGGACTGGTACCGCAACCTGGGGCTGGAACTGCTTGAAGGTTACGGCATGTCCGAGAACTTTGCGTACTCCCATATGAACAAGCCGGGACGTTCCCGTACCGGGTATGTGGGTGAAGCGCTGCCGGGCGTGGAAGTGAAAATCGGCGAGCTTGGCGAAGTGCTGATCAAAAGTCCGGCGACCATGATGGGCTACTACAAGGATGAAGAGAAAACCCGCGAAGCCTTTACTGAGGACGGCTTCCTCAGAACGGGTGACAAAGGCGAGATTGATGAGATGGGCCGCCTGAAACTGACAGGCCGTCTCAAGGAAATCTTCAAGACCAGCAAGGGCAAATACATCGCGCCTGCGCCCATCGAGAACCGCCTGATGTCGCACGATGCCATCGAAATGGTGTGTGTGTCTGGTGCTAACCAGACTCACCCCCACGCGTTGGTGATGCTGGGCGAGGAAATTCGCCCGAAAATGGCCGATGAAGCCTTCCGCAAGGAAATTGAGGAAAGTTTCAGCCAGCTGATTGCTGATGTGAACAAAACCGTGGATCCCCACGAGCAGTTGGCATTCATCACGGTGGTCAGTGATGAATGGTCGATTGAGAACAGCTTCCTTACGCCGACGCTGAAGCTGAAGCGTAACGTGGTGGAAGACGCCTACCAGGAGAAGGTAGACGGCTGGTATGGCCAGCGTCAGGCCGTCATCTGGGAGTAACGGCAACGATAGTGTTAAGCAAAAGACCCGGCCATTGGCCGGGTCTTTTGCGTTTGGTCACACAATGTCTACATAAGTCGCATAGGGCGAATCCGCACCCCGGCCTAAACTGGAGGTAATACAAGGAGGAACCATGACTCAATTAGGCCGTTTCCAGAAGCGCCTTAACGATACGATTCCGATTACCCAGGCCATGGGTCTGGAGGTGCTTGCGTACGATGGCCGTACGCTGTTGGTCAGTGCACCGCTGGAGCCCAACCATAATCACCAGGCCACCGGTTTTGGTGGTAGCGTGTATTCGGTGGCGGTCACCGCGGCCTGGGGGTTAATTGAACTGGCCATTGCCGACATGGGGCTGAAAGGCAATGTGTTGGTTCAGAGTGGCAGTATCGATTACATGACACCCGTTAAAAGTGATTTTTACGCCCTGTGCCGGCTGCCTGCCGGAGAAGTGCCAGACCGGTTCCGCAAGAGCCTGGCCCGTCATGGCAAGGGCCGGATAGCGTTACACGCGGATGTGTATTGCGGCGAACCCACGATGGAACCGAAAGGCGCGCCGGTCGCGACGTTCCAGGGCCGTTTCGTGGTTCAGGATGCCGGTTCCCGGCCGGTGCTCTGAGCGCCTGGTATTGATTTTTCAGCTTCAGGCGATGCTGCGAGTGCCGGCAATTGACCGGCTCATCAATATGATCGGTACGATCCCCGCCAGCACGATCACCAGCGCCGGCAGCGCGCTCTGAGCGAGCTTTTCATCGGAGGCAAACTGGTACACGTACGTGGCCAGGGTGTCGAAGTTAAACGGCCGTAGAATCAGCGTGGCGGGCAATTCCTTCATACAGTCCACGAACACCACCAGAGCAGCGGTCATCAAGCTACCCCGCAACATCGGCAGGTGAACTCTCACCAGGGTGTTGCCGGGACTGTGGCCCAGTGAGCGGGATGCCATATCCATGCTCGGGGTAATCTTCTGCAAGCCACTTTCCACACTGCCAGCGGATACCGCCAGGAAGCGCACGGTGTAAGCGAAGATCAGCGCAAACGCCGAGCCGCTGAGCAGCAGGCCCGTGCTGATGCCGAAGGCGCTGCGCATCATGGAATCCAGCCAGTTGTCGAAGCCCGCGAGGGGAATGATGACACCTACTGCCAGCACCGCACCGGGCATGGCATAACCCAGGCTCGAGAGCCGCATCATGATCTGCATGCCACGGGTGTTGTGCAGGCGGCGGCTGTAGGCGAGGGTAACGCCGATGATCAGGGTTGTCAGCGCGGCGGCGCTGGACAGCAGCAGACTGTTCAGGGTGTTGCGTACGAAAGCCGGGTTCCAGCTCTCATCAAAGTATTCCCAGGCATACTGGCCCAATGTGACGGCGGGTATGACAAACCCCAGGATGACCGGAATGGCACAGACCGCCACACACACATACTGGCGGGGTTTTGACAGGGTGAAGCGGCGAATCGGCTCGCGGTTATCCCGGGCGGCGAACTGCTGCTGGCGACGGCGGGAATAACGCTCAAGAGTGACCAGAATCACCACGAATATGAGCATGGTGGTGGCGATTTGCGCTGCGCCGCCCAGGTTGCCGAGGTTCATCCAGGTGTCGAACAGACCGGCGGTCAGGGTTTGCACGGCGAAAAAGTCCACGGTGCCAAAGTCGTTCAGGGTTTCCATCAACACCAGCGACAGGCCCACTGCAATGGCGGGCCGGGCGATGGGCAACACCACGCGAAAGAACGTGCTGATCGCTGAGTGCCCAAGACTACGGCTGACGGCAAACAGTGACGGCGATTGTTCCAGGAACGCCGCCCGCGCCAGCAGGTATACGTAGGGGTAAAGCACCAGACCAATCATCAGCGTGGCACCTTCCAGCGTGCGGATCTCGGGAAACCAGTAATCCCGGGCATTTTCCCAACCGAACCATTCCCGCAAGGCGATCTGAACCGGCCCTGCGTAGTCGAGCAGGCTGGTGTAGACGTAAGCGATCACATAAGCCGGCACCGCAAACGGCAACAACATGGCCCATTCGAAAAAACGACGGCCGGGGAATTCACACATAGTCACCGCCCAGGCCGTTGCCAGCCCGATCAGCAGGGTGATGCCGGCAACGCCGAGCATGAGCTTGATGGTGGTTGAGAGATAGCGGGGCAGGGTGGTATCGAGCAGGTGTGGCCAGATGTTCTCATCCGGAAAGAACGCCAGGAAAATCACGGACAGAACCGGCAGTGCCACGATGGCCGTGGTCACTGCCGCGGATATCAGCCAACGGTTTGAGGTGCGTTTCGCCAGCAGTGGCGGATTCAGCCCTTGTTCACTGCTGGCGACGGCCTCAGTCATCGGTTTCCTTTATTCGCCGTCGTAATCGACGCGGTCAGCGAGTTTTACGGCCGCATTGCGATGGTTGGCAATCTCTTGCAGCGACAGATCGTCCGGGTTGATTTCACCCCATTCGGCAACCAGGCCAGTTGGCTTTACATCCGGGTTGGCAGGGTATTCGGTATTGGCTTCTGCGTAAATACGCTGCGCTTGGTCGGTGGAAAGAAACTCCATCAGGCGCACGGCGTTGTCGCGGTTAGGCGCGCTCTTGGTCAGGGAAATGCCGCTGATGTTGACGTGAGTGCCGCGATCGTCCGCATTCGGGAAGACCAGGCGAACCGCTTCGGCGGCGTCACGCTGATTTTCATCGACCAGCATGTTGCCGTAGTAGTAGCTGTTGCCGATGGCAACGTCACACACGCCCTCGGCGATGGCTTTGATCTGATCGCGGTCGCCGCCCTGGGGCTTGCGTGCCAGGTTGTCTTTCACGCCTTGCAGCCATTCCTGGGTGTCTTCCTCGCCGTGGTGGGCAATCATTGAGGAGATCAGCGCGATGTTATAAGGGTGCTTGCCGCTGCGGGTACAGATGCGGTCGTTCCATTTGTCATCGGCCAGTTCTTCGTACGTGGTGATCTCGCCTTCTTCGACACGCTCCTTGGAGGTGTAGATCAGCCGGCCGCGGGTGGTCAGTGCGAACCACTTGCCGTCAGGGTGGCGGAGGTTGTCCGGAATGTTGTCGGTCAGAGTGTCGCTTTCCACGCCGGCAACCAGATCACGCTCGACCAGTTCGTTGATACGAGAGATGTCCACGGTCATGACAACGTCGGCAGCACTGTTGCGGCCTTCACGTTCGAGGCGTTCCGCCAGACCCTGCTTGGCGAAGACCACGTTGGAGGTGATGCCGGTCTCTTTCTCAAAGGCGTTGAGCAGGGGTTCAAGCAGGTAGGCCTGACGGTAAGAATAGATGTTCACTTCGCCGTCTGCGGAGGCAGTCATGGGCATGGCAGAGAGAGCCATTGCGGCAGTAGCAGCCAGTTTCATTCGCATGGTGTGAAGTCCTTTATCGGGCGGATGGATGCATTCGCAATCTGAAGTCGCGACAACATTAAAAACAGCAACTATTCTCATTTGTGTTCAGGGGTAAGTCAAGCCAGCGTTGCAAATTCGGAAGGAAATGGTGCTATGCTTCCGAAGACTATAAAAACTATGCAAAAAGTGGTGGAAACACGGCCTATGGCTGATGACCGGAGAACACACAACCGCACTGCCATGAGTGCGAAAGTCAGGGTGAGTCACCCCACTCAGGGCGAGTTTGTGTTCGTCACCCGGGATATCTCGGATGGGGGCATCTTTATTGTAGTTGAAAGCGACCCCTTCGAGCCTGCCATCGGAGATGAGGTGGAAGTTCAGGTGCAGGGCCTGCCGGTGTCGGCACCGGTATTGAGTATGGAAGTCGTTCGCCAGACCGTTGATGGCTTCGGATTGCAGTTTGCGGACCAATGATGATGACGCTTTGCCGTTCTATGCGTCGCTGCCTGTTGTTGCTTGCCCTGAGTTTTACCCTGGGTGGGTGCGCTGTGCGGGCGTCCGCTTGAAATGGATGAGGCGGTGTGTGACGCAGAGTGACAGTTTTGTACCAAAAGTGTGAGTCGCGTCACGTTGCTACATTTTGTTTCCTCTTGATAGCAAGCGTTACCCCCTGTTGCTTTCGGGTTACTTTGCACTACAAATATGTAATGGACTCTATCACTGAAGCCGTCAGAATAGTCAGCATCGATTGTCGCAAGATTTGAGGTGCACCGTGGGCGTTCGTCAAAAGAAAATCGCCGTTCATGATTTGGAAATCGGCATGTTTGTGTCCGACCTGGACCGGCCGTGGCACCAGACCCCGTTCCCCATCCAGGGCTTCCACATTCGTTCCCAGGACGACATGCGCTCCTTGGTGTCCCACTGTAAGTGGGTGGTGATTGACGTTGCCGAAAAGCGAGAAAATCAGGAGTCTGGCAAGTCGGCCTCGCCGCTGTTCGGTCATCGCACCCGCAAGGAAACCGTGGGCCGGGAAGTCATCCAGTTACCGCCGCTTCACATTCGCGAGCCGGTAAAATACAGCACCTCGTCCACGCTTAAAAAAGAACTGAAGCTATCGAAAATGGTGCTGGAGGACGCCGAGGCCGCGTTGCAGCGCGTGTTTGCGGCGGTCAATCGGCGGGAAACGCCCGACTTGCGCGAAATGGCAGGTGTGACCCGCAATATGGTCGCCAGTGTGGCACGTAACCCCGATGCCTTGTTGTGGCTGAGCCGTACCCGCCAGCACGATGACTTTATCTACCGCCACGCGATGAACGCGGCGGTGTGGGCACTGGTTTGCGGCCGTGAACTGGGGCTGAATGAGGGGCTGCTGAACCACCTCGGTTTGGGGTGCCTGTTGTCACAGGTCGGCAAGACAGAACTGCCCAAGGCCATGCTGGAAAACGAAGGCAGGCTGGAGTCAGACGATTTCGCCCGCTATCGCGGCTACGTGAACCGCGGTGTGGCCATGCTCGAGGGCTCCGGTGTTTCCAGGGCGGTGGTCAGCGTGGTTCAGGGCCACCGTGAGCGGCATAACGGCTCCGGTTTCCCGGAAGGTATTCGTGGTGACCGCATTCCATTGCTCGCAAAGGTCGCCGGGCTGGCTGAGTATTTCGAAACATTGATTGGCCCGCGGGACACCTTCGAGCCAATGACGCCGGCCAAAGCCGTCAACCTGCTCTACGACATGCGCAATATCGAGTTTCAGGAAGATCTCATTGAGACGTTTATTCAGGCCGTGGGTATTTATCCGACCGGTACTCTGGTTCAGCTAAACGACGGCCAGCGCGGGATCGTGGTCTCTCACTCGCCGGCGCGACGCCTGTGGCCCAGAGTGATGGTGATGACGGATCAGGAACAGCAGCCACTGAAATCGGCCCGGGTTATCGATCTGGCCAGCTTCAACGCCGAGCAGGAAGGAGGCAGCACGCTGATCATTGCTGAGTGCCTGCCCCACGGAACCTCGGGTCTCAATCCTGCGCACTACGATGTGACCGGTACCGAATCGCGCTGGAATCTGTCTCGCCTCGTGGGCGGATGAGGGGTGATTGATCAGAGAATGATCACCCTCAGGCTCTTGCGCAGCCAGCGGTAGGTGTTGTCGGGGCGGAAGCTGACGCCGTCCAGAATCCTGTTGCGCTTGTTCTCCGGATCTTCCTGGTATTCCCCCTTCGGGTCCCGCAGATCTTCGTCCTCGCTGTCGCAGTTTGGTGTTTTTCCGCTTCACCTCAAACCGGCCCAGAGCCTTGAAAATTTCGTGCTTGCCACAACTTATGGAAACTCCGGTTGTACGGAACACGACATCGGCGGGCCATTCTGGCCTGGCAAGCCACTATTCTGGGTAGTTTATGACCAACGCGCTGGAGATTGAGGGCCTGACCAAAACCTATGGTGATGGGTTTGAGGCACTCAAGGGTATTGATATGAACGTCAGGCAGGGCGATTTTTTTGCCCTGCTGGGGCCGAACGGGGCGGGCAAATCCACCACGCTGGGGATTGTCTGTTCTCTCGTTAACAAGAGTGCTGGCAAGGTCCGGGTGTTCGGGAATGACATCGATACGCACCTCTCCGATGCCAAACTGAATCTTGGCGTGGTACCCCAGGAGTTCAATTTTAATCAGTTTGAGAAGGTGTTCGACATTGTCACCACTCAGGCGGGCTATTACGGCATTCCGCTGAACAAAGCCAAAATCTCTGCCGAAAAATACCTACGCAAACTGGGTCTCTGGGACAAAAAAGACACGCCGGCGCGCATGTTGTCTGGCGGAATGAAGCGCCGGCTGATGATTGCCCGCGCTCTGGTGCACGAGCCGAAACTGCTGATTCTGGATGAGCCCACTGCCGGGGTGGACATCGAACTGCGACGCTCCATGTGGACATTCCTTGAGGAGATGAACCAGCAGGGCACCACGATTATTCTGACCACCCATTATCTGGAAGAAGCAGAAGCCTTGTGCCGTAACATCGCAATTATTGATCGCGGCCGGATAATCAAGCACACCAGCAAGCGCGAGCTGCTGCAGCAGCTTCACGTTGAGACGTTTGTGCTCGATACCGATTCGGCACTGGAAACCGCACCGGCTCTGGAGGGCTTTCCGTGTCGCCTGGATCATGAGGGCGCGCTGGAAGTGGATGTCGAAAAAGGCCAGGGCCTGAACCGGGTGTTCGTGCAACTTGAAGATAAGGGCATCAAGGTAATGAGTATGCGCACCAAGGCCAATCGGCTGGAAGAGTTGTTTATCCGAATGGTGGAAGACAACGCGGCCGACGCCAGGGACTCTCAGAAATCCGAGGTCGCAGAACAAGCCAAGGGAGACGCCGTATGACCCCACAAGCCATGCTGACGGCGTTCAGTACCATCGTTACTCGTGAAATACGCCGTTTTACCCGTATCTGGCCGCAGACGTTGCTGCCGCCTGCCGTCACCATGACGCTCTATTTCATTATTTTCGGTAACCTGATCGGCTCGCGGATCGGTGACATGGGCGGCTTTGATTATATGTCGTTCATCGTACCCGGGCTGATCATGATGTCGGTGATTACCAGCACCTACGCCAACGTGGTGTCGTCGTTTTTCTCCATGAAATTCCAGCGCAGCATTGAAGAGCTGTTGGTATCGCCGGTGCCCAACTGGATCATTCTGGCGGGGTACGTGTGCGGCGGTATGGCGCGGGGGCTGGGCATTGGGTTGATCGTGACCTTGTTGTCGCTGGCGTTTACCCGGCTGGAAATCCATAACCTGCCGATGGTGGTGATTACGGTGGTTCTGACCTCGGCGATGTTCGCCGTGGGTGGGTTTATCAACGCCATGCTGGCGACGAAGTTTGATGATATCTCCATCGTGCCCACGTTCATTCTGACACCGCTGACGTACCTTGGCGGCGTGTTTTACAGCATCAGTATGCTGCCGGATTTCTGGCAGGGCGTGTCGATGATTAACCCCATTCTGTATATGGTGAATGCCTTCCGCTTTGGTATTCTCGGGGTTTCCGATGTCAATCCATTCGTGGCGCTGGGGATGATTGTGGTGTTCATCACGCTGCTTTCCGTCATCGCGTTGCGGATGTTGCAGCGTGGCAAAGGCATTCGACACTGAGTTTTCAGGTCTCTTCAGCAGGACACCGCATGGCGCTTAACGATGCCCCACTGGGCAAATCCAGTGACTACCCCGACCGCTACGACCCGGCCTTGCTGTTTCCGGTTCCACGGGAAGAGAATCGCCGGCGCATTGGGATCGACGATGGCCGCTGGCCGTGGTTCGGTGAAGATCTGTGGCAGGCCTGGGAGGTTTCCTGGTTGCGGGCAGACGGTGTGCCAGCGGTGGCCTGGGCGGAAATCCGGTTTCCGGCGGCCGCACCCTGCATCGTCGAGTCAAAGTCGCTGAAGCTTTACCTGAATTCGCTGAATCAGGCGGTATTCACCTCGCCCCAGCAGGTGGCCGATGTGATGATTCGCGATCTGTCCAGCGCCAGCGGCTCGGCTGTGCAGGTCAGCATGCTCAGTGTAGATGAAGGCGGCGTTGCGGAAGGGCGGCCACAGGGGTATCAGCTGATCGACGAAGAAACCCTGGACGATGTGACCTACCAATACGCTCCGGAATCGCTGATTGTTTCAGGCGGCGAGGCTGGCGAGAGTGAGGTGTCCGAAAGCCTCTGCTCGCATTTGCTCAAAAGCAATTGCCCGGTCACCGGTCAGCCCGACTGGGCCACGGTGATGATTCGATACACCGGGCCGGCAATCGACCGCAAGGGGTTGCTGCGGTATATCGTCAGCTTTCGTCAGAAGCAGGACTTCCATGAGCACTGCGTGGAGACAATCTTCACCGACATCATGAACCGGTGCGCGCCAAAGCAGCTGATGGTGTGTGCACGTTATACCCGCAGGGGGGGGCTGGACATCAATCCGTGGCGCAGTACCGAGCCGGAAGATGGCGCGGGCGCGCGGCTGATTCGTCAGTAACCGTGGTAACGCATCACGGGGGAGTTAGCGGATTTCTTCTTCCTGACGCAGTCGGTCTGCGGCGTCCTCGAGAGCCGTAAGAATCGACTGGCGTTCCCGTTCGGTGATCTTGTCGGAATCCAGATACATGGCAAAGCCGCTGTGTTCATGTTCGAGGAAACTGCGGTTGGGGCCCAGGTCACGGCGGAAGTCCACCACCTCGTATATGGGAACCGGCTTACCAAAGCCCTTTACGGTAATCTCGCCTTTGTCCCGGCACATAATGCGGTCTTTGATCAGCGAGAAGGTCTCGTAGGAGACCAGAATTTCCCCCGGCTCCGCCAGCGATTCCAGCCGGCTGGCCAGATTCACTTCCTTGCCAATAATGGTGTAGTCCATGCGGTTTTCCGCGCCGAAGTTGCCCACGGTGGTGTAACCGGTGCTGATGCCCATACGGATTTCCAGTGGCGTTTTAATGCCCTGGCTTCGCCACTTCTGCCGCATGATTTTCATATGTTTACGCATATCGATGGCCATGGATACGCAGGCAAACGCGTCTTCCCGTTGGCCCCGGCTGGTCGGGTCGCCAAAGAACACCATGATGGAATCCCCGACGAACTTATCGATGGTGCCGCCGTATTTCAGGGCCACTTCGGACATGCCGTTGAAGTAGTGATTGAGCAGTTCGGTCAGCGCTTCCGGCTCCATTTCCTCAGACAGTTCAGTGAAGCCCTTGATGTCTGAGAAAAACACAGCGAGCTTCTTGCGCTGAGTTTCCAGGCGTACGTCGCGCTCACCGGTAAAAATGGACTGCCACACCTGCGGAGACAGGTATTTGGAAAGCTTGTGGGACAGCGCTATGGACTGCTCCCGCTGGTTCTGGATCTGGGTTTTCGCCATCATCAGGGCGCGAGCCTGTTGGTGGGAATAGAACGCCGTTACGCAGATATAAAGACCGGTTGCCAGGATGGAAAGAATACTGGTGAGCAGCGGTGGCTGAAAATTATCCGCCGGGCCAAAAACGGCGAGCGCGATAGACAGGGAGGTAAACATGAACACCGTTCCGAACAACCATTGCCTGAGCCCGCCAATAATCAGGCAACTGAACATCAGCATCAGCATGACCGAGACCGATGGAATGGCCACCAGCCCGACGGCACCCACGAAGCTGCCGCCGATCAGGCAGTCAATGATCAGCATCTTCTGGCGAATGCGGGGGGAGTGCCTGAGGAAGGTGCGTCGGGTAAGCAGGTTCGCCACATGGGGCCAGCTCAGTGCGCCGGCAATGGTGTACACTAGCCATTGCGGGAATGCGCCCTGAATCACGCCAGCGGCAATAATGACAGCTGTTGCGGTGTAGGCGAGTATACGGCCGTTGTAGTCCGGCATTGGGGGGATGGCGATGGGATTGTTCTGCGCGTCCGCGACGGCGGATTTACCAGCGTTGGCACTGGCAGCGCTCATTTCCACCGGAGCACTCAACATGTCAGAAACGGGCCCGTCCGATGATATGGGCGCAAAGGGCTTTGGTTACTCATGGTTTCGCTACCGGCTAATTTATAATTTTGTTGGCAGTCGGACTACGACTAAAGATTAACAGTATTACAGGAAAGTCACAATTTAGAAGGGGCCTTTCTGGCGACAAGCCCATCTTTATACGACACAGGACCGCAGCATTTATGACCGCCGTCATTGATTTCATGCTTAACAGACGCTCCGAACCCAAACTGGAAAGCCCGGCCCCGCAGCCTGACATCCTGGAACAGGCGTTTCAGTGTGCGGCGAACACGCCGGACCATGCGCTGCTGAGACCCTGGCGTTATCTGGTGGTTGAAGGCGAGGGCCTGAAGGCGTTGGGGGAGTTGTTTGCCTCAACCTGTGGTGAAGACAGCACGGAAAAAGAGCGGGAAAAACTCAGGCGGGCACCGTTGCGCGCACCGATGGTCATCGTGGGCATCGCCGCTTACCGGGCGCACCCTAAGGTTCCGGACAGCGAGCAGGCGATGTCAGCCGCCGTCGGCATGGGTCAGCTTTCCCTGGCGTTGCAGGCAGCGGGTTACGGGGTTATGTGGCGCACCGGTGGTATCGCCTATCGTCAGGCTCTTCTGGACGGCCTTGGGTTGGCGGCTAATGAGCGGATCATTGGCTTTCTTTACACCGGAACGGTTGCCAGCGAAAAACCACCGGTTCCCCGCCCGGCGACGTCCGATTTTGTAAGCCGCTGGCCGGAGTAACGGGCGACGCTGCACGCAAGGGGGAAAGCGTTTGCCGCTTCCCCTGCCGCATACGCGCGCCGCGTACCCCTCAATGTTTATCTGATTCCCCCCAGCCCCCTGAAACAGCCCCTTTCTGAAAACTGGCACCGACGTTGCTTTGTCTATTCCAACGAGTTGAACCGGCAAACCGATGCAGGGCCGGGCACAAGGTTCTGGAGGCAGTATGGCAATTTCCTTTGATAACGCACTGGGTGTTCACCCGCAGGCACTGCTAGCGCGGGAGAAGCGCGCAGAAGTGCTGGCCAACAATATGGCGAACGCAGACACACCGGGTTTCAAAGCAAGGGACGTCGATTTCCGCGCGATGATGGAAAGGGCCCAACAGGACGCCAGCGGTTTTGGTATGTCCCGCACGGATGACGGTCATATGGACACCTCGATGGGCGGTGCCGACAGCGAATTGCTGTATCGCACCCCGCATCAGCCGTCAGTGGATGGCAACACCGTGGATGCCCAGCAGGAACAAAGCCGGTTCATGAGAAACGCGATGGATTACCAGGCCAGTTTCCAGTTCCTGGACAGTAAATTTTCGGGCCTGAAAAAAGCCCTGACCGGCCAGTAAAACGGACGCAGCCAGATAGCACAGGAGCAGCATTATGTCCTTGGGTAGCATTTTTGATATCGCCGGTTCCGGCATGACCGCACAGTCACTGCGGCTGAACACCACTGCGTCCAACATCGCCAACGCGGAAACGGCCAGTTCCAGCACCGAGGAAACCTACCGGGCACGCAAGCCGATATTTTCTTCCATTCAACAGGCAATGCTGAGTCCGGATCAGCAAGGCCAGGCTTTCGGAAGTGAAGAGGGCCCGGGTGCCGGCGTGCGGGTGGAAGGCGTTGTTGAAAGCGATGCCGAACTGCAGATGCGTTACGAACCCAATCACCCTGCGGCTAACGAGGATGGTTATGTGTTTTATCCGAACGTGAACGTCGTTGAGGAAATGGCCGACATGATGTCGTCTTCCAGAAGTTTCCAGATGAACGTGGACATCATGAACACGGCGAAATCCATGATGCAGCGCATTCTTACACTTGGGCAGCAGTAAACGGGCGAGGACTGACCAATGAGCGCGATTAACGCAACAAACACACCGGATGTGCTGGCACAGTATCGTGCTCAGCAGGGCTCGTCGGCGACCGGTGAAAACGAACTGGGCAAGAATGAGTTCATGGAACTGATGATTGCCCAGCTTAAGAATCAGAACCCGCTTGAGCCCCAGGATAACGGTGAGTTCATCTCCCAGTTGGCCCAGTTCAGCTCCCTGGAGGAGATGCAGGGCCTGTCACGGAGTGTGGACGATGTCGCCAGCCAGTTCCGTTCCACGCAGGCGCTACAGGCCTCTGCCATGGTGGGTCGTACCGTCCTGGCACCTTCGGATATCGGCATTCTTGGTGCTGAGGGCGAAATCAGCGGCACTGTTGAGGTGCCTGCCTCCACGGGTGGGCTCAGGGTATCCATTGAGGGCCCGAACGGCGAGCGTGTTCGCCAGATTGATCTCGGGTCCAGCCAGGCCGGAGTGGCCTCCTTCCAGTGGGACGGTAAAGACGGTAACGGCAATGCCTTGCCGCCAGGCCCATACAAAATTGTGGCGGAAGGTTCTTACCCGGATGGCCAGGAGCAGCTCGCTACCATGGTTAGCGCCAACGTGGACAGTGTGTCCCTTGGTAAGGAAGGCAAAGTGACATTGAATCTTGCAGGCATGGGCTCCATAGCTCTGTCGGACGTTGAACAAATTAACTGATACCGGTGCACAACCACGAGGTGAATTATGGCTTTTAACACAGGGCTTAGCGGTTTAAGGGCAGCGTCCGTTGACCTGGATGTCACCGGTAACAACATTGCCAATGCCAGCACGGTGGGCTTCAAAGGTAGCAAGGCACAATTCGGTGATCTGTACGCCAGTGGCTTTCTGAGTTCCGGTAACAACCAGGTCGGTAACGGTGTGCGGGTACAGGATGTGAAGCAGTCCTTTGGCCAGGGTAATATCAGCGATACCGGCAATGGCCTCGATATGGCGATTAACGGCGACGGCTTCTTTGTTTTGAGTAACGGTGGTGAAACCCGCTATTCCCGCGCCGGTCAGTTCGGTATCGATAAGGAAGGTTTCGTTACCAACAACCAGAACATGCGCGTTCAGGGTTATACCGCCGATGGTGATGGTAATTTATCCGGTGTTCGCGGTGACCTGCAGGTCGAAACGGACAACCTGGCACCCAAGCGCACGACCAACCTGCGCTCGGATCTGAACCTGGATTCCCGTGAAAGCATTCTGGAGAACAGGGTACGGGATCTGGGCGAGGACCTGAGTGTGGCCGATTTGGATGGTGACATTTTTCAGATCGAGTATTCCGATGGCACCACGTCACAGCCCATCACGATTGGTACCGATCAGCCCGCCAACGAAGTGGCTGAGCTGCTGGGTTCACAGAAGGGGGTCAATGCCTCCGCAAGGACACAGTTTGATCTGTCCGAACAGTTTGACATGAGTCAGTTGGTCAGTGACCTGTCTGATCCGGATTTCGAGCTGACCATCTCCCTGAACGGCAGTGATAACGTCACGTTTCGTGGTAGCGACGGCATCACCGACCTAGATTCCATGGCTGCCGCCATCAACGATTCGGAGCTGAATACCCTGCAAGCGCAGGTGCTTGATACCGACGGCGACGGCACCGGCGATGATATGTCCATCACCGACAGTCGCGGGTTCACTATCGAAATGACCTATACAACCGGCGGCGCAGGTAATCAATCGTTCTCGGACTCCTCCCCTGAGAGTGAGCGCGGTAATCTGTTTGTGACCACCGAGCGCGAAGTGACGGGTGTACTGACTGATCCCTCTGGAACCGGTGCATTCGAGGCCGCGTTCGATGCCGGCGAAACCCGCATCACCAACGAATTCAATCCGCTGGATCAGCGTACCTACAACCATGCTACATCGACCACCATCTACGACAGCCTGGGCAACTCCCACGAACTGACGCAGTTCTTCGTGAAGGAGCCTTCTCCGGGTAATGGTGTGGGGCAGAGTGAGTGGTCCATCTACATGCAGATCGATGGTGAGGTGGTCGCCGGTACCGACGAGACACCTTACACGGCCAGGTTTAACCAGGACGGTAAACTGCAATCCATCAATGGCGACCCCAATGGCGAGGTTCTGATTGATGACTGGGTGCCGAAGGACGAAAATGGTCTTCCGAACGGTGCCGATGGGCCTCCCGCCGATGGCGAGGAGGTGCTGACGCCGATTCCCGAACCACCCACCACGTCAGCCTTTGTGGTGGACCTTGGCAACACCACTCAGTACGGCAGCGCGTTCGGGGTGAATGACCAGAACCAGAACGGTTACACCACCGGTCGGCTGGCCGGGCTGGATGTGTCGGACCAGGGTATTCTGTTTGCCCGTTATACCAACGGTCAGTCCCAGGGGCTGGGGCAGGTGGCTCTGGCTGCATTCAATAATACCGATGGGCTGTCGCCGGTGGGTGACACCACCTGGGTGGAAACCTTTGAATCGGGACAGCCGATCATCGGTGCACCGGATACCGGAACTCTCGGGTCCATCGCGGCCAGTTCGGTGGAGGAATCCAACGTTGACCTGTCGGCAGAGCTGGTTAACCTGATTATTGCCCAGCGTAACTATCAGGCCAATGCCAAGACCATCGAAACCTCCGATGCGGTCACTCAGACCATCATCAACCTGCGGTAATCCCTAAACCGTAATTCTGGCACAACTCCTGCAGGATGACTGGAAACAGTCAAAATTCCGGCAGGAGTTTTCCCCATGGATAAAGCCCTTTATATCGGTATGTCTGGCGCGAAGCAGAATATGCTCTCGCAGCAGGCCCATGCCAACAACCTGGCGAACGTCAGCACCACAGGGTTTAAAAAAGATCTCGCACAGGCCCGCAGTATGCCGGTGTTTGGTGAGCATCACCCGACCCGCGCCTACGCTATGGCAGAACGCCCGGGCACAGACCTTTCCGCCGGTGCGCTGATGGACACTGGCCGCAAGCTGGATGTGGCTGTCAAGGGGGATGGCTGGCTGGCGGTTCAGAACCAGCAGGGTGAGGAGGTGTTCACACGTTCCGGCAACCTGCAGGTCGACGTTAACGGTCTGGTCCGCAACGCCAGTGGCGATATGGTCATGGGGAACGGCGGGCCAGTGGCTCTGCCGCCCTTCGATAACCTGCAGATTGGCTCCGACGGCACCATTTCCATCATTCCCGTGGGCGGTCCGCCCGATCAGCTGGTGGAAGTGGACCGCCTGAAACTGGTGAATCCGCCTCCCGAGGCGTTGGAAAAAGGCGAGGACGGTTATATCCGCCGCAAAGCGGACCAGGCACTGGATGGCCCTGAGCCGCCGGACGCTGACCTGCGAGTGGCCGCCGGATTTCTGGAAAGCTCCAACGTGAATGCGGTGGAGGAAATGATCGCAAACCTGCAGTTGTCCCGCCAATACGAAATGCAGGTGAAGGTCATGACCACTGCCAACGAGAATTCCGAGGCCTCGGCACGGCTGTTGCAGAACCTCTGATAAACCACAGGAACATTCGCCGGCAGGGCGGAAAAGCGGCAATTAATCGCCGCTATAAGCCCGCCCCCGGCAAGGAGTAAAGTCATGCATCCAGCACTTTGGGTCAGTAAAACCGGGTTAAGCGCGATGGACACCAAGATGTCCACCATTTCCAATAACCTGGCTAACGTGAATACCAACGGGTTCAAGCGTGACCGCGCGGTATTTCAGGATCTGCTCTATCAGGTTAACCGCCAGCCCGGCGGAATGAACACGGAGAACTCGGAACTGCCTTCCGGGCTTCAACTGGGTACCGGTGTGCGGGTGGTGGGTACCACCAAACAGTTTTCCCAAGGCAACCTGGAAGTGACCGAGCAACCCCTGGATGTGGCGGTCGATGGTCGTGGCTTTATGCAGATCCTGATGCCGGATGGCCAGTTGGCTTACACCCGGGATGGTCAGTTCCAGGTCAATGCCGACGGCGATATCGTTACTCCTGGTGGCTTTGCGCTTGAGCCGAATATCAACATTCCGGAAAACGCCACCAGTGTCACCATCGGCAAGGACGGCACCGTAACGGCGGTTACGGATGACGCAGCAGCACCGGTCAACCTCGGCGAAATCACGTTGGTGAATTTCATCAATCCTCAGGGCTTGCAGGCCGTGGGTAACAACCTTTACCAAGCGACCAACGCCAGTGGCGATCCTGCCGAGGGTGAACCTGGCCTCGACGGCCTGGGAACGCTCGAGCAGGGCATGGTGGAGTCTTCCAACGTGGAAGTGGTGGAAGAGCTGGTGAGCATGATCACCACTCAGCGCGCCTATGAAATGAACTCCAAGGTGGTGTCTGCTACCGACCAGATGCTGCAGTTCATTACGAACAACATCGGGTAACCGTTGACGGTTCGGTGAGGGGAAACGACATGAAACGCATCACGATATCGAGAAAAGGAACTCCGGGCGCTACATTGGCACTGGTGGGCCTGTTGATCGTGTTGCAGGGATGCACGGCGATGAGCCGGCCACGGGCGATGCCGGATGACCCCGCGTACTCGCCGGTGCGGGCGGAGGCCATGATGCAACGTGACCCGCACTCCGGTGCCATTTACCAGAGTTCGCGGAACCACAATCTGTATGGCGATACCGTGGCCCTGAATGTGGGCGACGTGCTGACCGTGACCCTGGAAGAATCCACTCGCGCCAGCAAAAATGCGGAAACGAGCATCACCAAGGACCAGGAACTTTCGTTGCTGGCGGCGCAACTGCTCGGTAAAACCGGCATGAATGTGGATACCGATCTGCAGCAGGCGCGGGATTTTGAAGGCTCGGCGGAAGCGGATCAGAGCAACAGCCTGGCCGGCAGCATTACGGTGACCGTTACCGAGGTGTTGCCCAACGGCGTGCTGTATATTCGTGGCGAAAAGTGGCTGTCGCTGACCAACGGCGATGAGTACATCCGCCTCAGCGGTCTGGTTCGTCCTCAGGACATTGCGCCCGACAACACCGTGGCCTCCAACCGTATTGCAGATGCACGCTTTGCCTATGGCGGTACCGGCGATTTCGATCAGGCTAATCAGATGGGCTGGCTGGCCCGCTTCTTTAACAGTGAGTGGTGGCCGCTATGAAGATGATCCGTTTCTGTGTGGTGGTTCTGGCGTTGTCTGTCGTGGCGGCACCGGTACTGGCGGATCGGCTGAAAGATCTGGCACGCATCAAAGGGGTTCGTAACAACCAGCTGGTGGGCTATGGCCTGGTGGTCGGCTTGGATGGCACAGGGGATAAAGCGCCGTTCACGAATCAGACCTTCCGCAACATGATGAATCAGTTTGGCGTTACGCTGCCCGAAGGCGTAAACCCCAACCTTGCGAATGTTGCCGCGGTGACCGTCAGCGCATCGCTGCCGCCGTTCTCCAAGCCCGGCCAGGAAATGGACATTACCGTGTCGTCGATCGGTAACGCCGACAGCTTGCGTGGCGGCACCCTGTTAATGACGCCGCTGAAAGGCGCTGACGGTCAGGCGTACGCCATGGCACAGGGCAGCCTGGTGGTCGGCGGCTTTGGTGCTGAGGGTCGCGATGGCTCGCGCATTACGGTGAACGTACCGTCGGTGGGGCGTATTCCCAACGGGGCGACCATTGAGCGGGAAGTGACATCGCCTTTCAGCAAAGGCGACACCATTACCTTCAATTTGCTGCGTTCGGACTTCACCACCGCCCGCCGCGTGGTGGAAGCCATCAACGGAACCTTGGGGCCAGACATGGCCTACGCCCACGATGCCACCTCGGTGTCGGTCAAGGCCCCGCGGGATGTGAATCAGCGGGTCAGCTTCCTTTCTATTCTGGAAAACATTGAAGTGAACCCGGCTCAGGACGCTGCCAAGGTGGTGATCAATAGCCGTACCGGGACCATCGTGGTCGGGCAGAACGTCAGGGTCAGCCCGGCGGCGGTGACCCACGGCAACCTGACGGTCACCATCCAGGAAAATCCGGAAGTAGAACAGCCAAACCCGTTCGCCGGTGGTGAAACGGTGGTTGAACCCAATACCCAGATCGCGATTACTGAAGACCCCGCCCGTATGTTCCAGTTTGGCCCGGCGGTCACGCTGAACGAGATTGTTCAGGCGGTGAATCAGGTAGGCGCAGCGCCGGGTGATGTCATGGCGGTTCTGGAAGCTCTCAAACAGGCCGGCGCACTGCGTGCCGAGCTGATTGTGATCTAGGTGGTGTGATGCAGCATTCCAGCGTTCAAAAGGCGGGTATCTATACCGATTTCAGCGGCCTGAATGACCTCAAGACCCAGGCCCGCACGGACAAAAAAGCCGCGCTGGAAGAGGTGGCTCGTCAGTTCGAAAGCCTGTTTCTGGGCGAAATGTTGAAGTCCATGCGCAAAGCCGGTGATGTGTTTGCCCAAGACAACTACCTGAACAGCAATGAATCCGAGCAGTATCGCGATATGTTCGATAACCAGCTCAGCCTGAGCATGTCGCAGAACCGGGGAACGGGTCTGGCGGAAGCGCTGGTGCGGCAGTTGAGCCGGCAGATCCCGGGCATGAATGAGGAGGGCGATAAGCTCTCCGGTCACAAGGCTTCGCTGGCGGATTACGAGCGCACGGTACCGGCCTTGTCCACACAGTTACCGGAGCAGGTAGAGGAAGTTGAGCGGATGGCACCTGAGGAAGCTGGCATCGACGCGAAAACTACTTCGGCCCCGTCCCTGGCCGAGGGTGCCGCAGCCCTGCCTGCACGCTTCAGCAGCCCGGAAGAATTCGTACAGACGTTGCTGCCCATGGCTGAGCGTGTGGCCGGGGAAAGCGGAATCAGCCCACGGTTGATGGTCGCCCAGGCTGCACTCGAAACCGGCTGGGGCAAGCACATGATTGAAGGTGAAAAGGGCGTGCCAAGCCATAACCTGTTTGGCATCAAGGCAGATCATCGCTGGCAGGGTGACGCGGTGGACATTACCACCACGGAATATCGTGAAGGCCTGCCAATGACTGAGCGGGCGGCGTTCCGTTCGTATCCGGATTACGAATCCAGTTTCCGGGATTATGTGTCGTTCCTGGAATCCAATCCCCGTTATCGGGACGTTCTGGCGAGTGCGGACCAGCCGGAGGTCTTTGCCCGGAAACTTCAGGATGCCGGTTACGCAACCGACCCTGAATACGGTGAAAAAATTCAGCGCATTATGGATCGCGATTCGCTGATGACGCTCTCAATGGGCAATTCAGAGGCTGAGGAGTAACACATTATGGCAGGACTGATCGGAATTGGTCTGACAGGCATCCTTAGCCATCAGGCGGCGCTGAACACCACCGGTAACAACATTACCAATGCCAACACCCCGGGTTACAGCCGGCAGGAAGTTCAGTTTGACACCCAACCGGGTCGGCAAACCGGTGCGGGCAACATCGGCAGCGGTGTCAGCGTGACCAATATTCGGCGGCTGGCCAATGAGTTCCTGACTCAGCAGCTGCGTGAGGACACTACCCTCAATGGTGAACAGCAGGCGCTGAACTCTGAGCTCAGCCGTCTGGATAACCTCCTGGGTGGCGAAACCACGGGCCTCAGCGATGCACTGAACAATTTCTTTGCGAGCTTGCAAAACGCGGCGGAGGACCCGGGCTCCCTGCCGCAACGTCAGCTGGTCATGAGCGAAGCACAGCAGGTGGTGAACCGTTTTCAGGCGATGAATCAGGAGCTCGTCCAGCAGCGCGAGTCGGTGAAAACACAAATGCAGCAGGGTGCAAAGGATGCCAATACGCTGCTGAAACGCATCGCTGAATTGAACCTCTCCATTTCCGAATCGCCGGGGCTGGCAGAAGGCAAGATGCCCAATAATCTGCTGGATAAGCGGGACGAAGCGCTGCGTGAGTTATCAGAGCTGGTCGGTATCCGGGTATCCGAGACCGAGGGCAGTCAGGTGAACGTGTCCCTGAGCAATGGGCAGGCACTGGTAGTCGGTGACAACGCGGCACAATTGGGCACACGGGAAAGCTTGGATGACCCGACCTCCCTCGAGTTCACCCTGACTAATGGTGGTCGCACCGTGGTGGCGGATGAGCAGATCAGCGGTGGCAAACTCGGGGGTCTGCGACGGTTCGAGACCGAAGCCCTGAAGCCGGCATTCGACGAGCTTGGCCGTGTTGCCATCGCCTTGTCTGACACCATGAATCATCAGCATGAGATTGGCCTGGACCTGGAAGGAGAACTGGGCGGGCTGTTCTTTTCCGACATCAATGACCCGGCAGCCCAGCGCGGTCGTGTGATTGCGAACGGGGACAACCAGGCCCCCAGAGACGCAGAGCTCGCAGTGGAAATTACCGACAGTAAGGCGTTGGAATCCGGAAGCTGGACGCTCCAGTTCAGTGGCGACGGTCGCAGTTATGAGGTGATTGACAGCGTAACGGGTGACACCGTCAATCAGGGCCGGTTGCCTGATCCGGTGGCATCTGAAATCTCCATGCCGGGTTTCAATATCCGGGTTGAGAGCGGCACTTTTAATGCCGGCGACAAGTTCCTGATTCAGCCCACCCGCAATGCTGCCGCCAATATGAATCTGGAAGTGGATCGGGAAGAAGATCTGGCGTTTGCCAGCCCGGTGCGCGCCGGTTCCGATCAGGGCAATAGCGGCACCGGCAAGATTGATCAGGGCAAGATGCTGAACGTGCGCAATCCGTTCACCAATTCGCTGCTGCCGGGTTTCCGGTCAGAGGGGGAGCTGGCGAACGGCCCTCTGGAAGTCCGGTTCACTGATGATGGCGCTGGCAATCTGGTGTTCAGCGTGCTGGATAACAACGGTGACGCCATCATTGACGAGAAACCCTATCAGCCGGGTATTTCCAATAAACTATTCAGTGAAAATCCCCGCGATGGCGACGAGTATCAGGGTTTCCAGTTCGAGATTTCCGGTAATCCGGCGGCGGGTGATATTTTCTCCATCGAGTTCAACGAGAACGGCGTATCGGATAACCGCAATGCCGAGTTCATGGCCGCGCTTGGCACTGCCAACACCATGAACGGTGGCACTCAGAGCTTTACCGAAGGTTACGCCGGAATCGTGGAGGATGTGGGTGTGAAAACCCGCCAGAGCCAGCTTGATCTGGACGCGGGCCGGACGCTGCTGGAGCAGTCGACCAACCAGCGTGAGTCAGTCTCGGGGGTCAATCTGGATGAAGAGGCCGGTAAGCTGATTCAGTTCCAGGCGGCCTATAACGGTTCCGCGAAGGTGATGAGTGTGGCGCAGGATTTGTTCAACACTCTGTTACAGAGTTTCCGGTAACAGGTTCCGGTAACAGAGAGAGGTGATGTGACATGATCAGAATTTCATCACAACAGGTGTTTTCAGGCGGGATTGACCGAATTCAGGACCTGAACAGCGGCCTGAACAAAACGTCGGAGCGGCTCTCCACCGGCAAGCGGGTTAATCGCCCGTCGGACGATCCGGTGGCTGCCGCGCGTATCCTCAAGCTCAATCAGGAGCTGGGGCGTGTCGACACCTATCAGCGCAATGCCCAGCTGGCGGACAACCGCCTTAAGCAGGAAGAAAGTGCGTTGGGGAGCTCCATCGATGTTATCCAGCGGGTGCGGGAGCTGACCGTTCAGGCGGGCAGCGGCTCGCTGTCAGCCAACGATCGCCAGTCCATCGCGTCGGAAATGCGAGAGCGCCTGGGGCAACTGGCCAATATAGCCAATACCCAGGATGCGTCAGGCGAGTATATTTTCAGCGGCTTCCAGGGCAATCAGCAGGCGTTTGCCCAGAACGTCTCCGGTGACTGGGTTTATCAGGGCGATGAAGGCCAGCGGATGCTGGAAATTGATGACGGCGTTACAGTGCCGATCAGTGACCATGGCCGTGATGTCTTCGAGGATATCCCCTCCACGGAGCCGACGTTCATTGCGGAAGCTTCACCGGACAACGCTCCCGGGGCGCGGATTTCCTCCGGTGCGGTGGTTGATCAGGAAGAGTTCAACGCTGCCTATGCCAACTCCAAAACCGATTACGTGGTGTCAATCGATGAGAATGACGAGTACACCATTACCGAGCGCAATGGCGATGGAACGGCTCTGGAGAGCGGCACTTTCACCAGCGGCGAACCGATTACCTTTCGGGGCATGCAGTTTGAAGTGTTTGGCGATGCGCCCGATGCCGCTGACTCGCCGCTGGAATTCACTCTGAAAACCACCGAGAAACAATCGGTGTTCGCCAGCATCGAGAAGCTGATTTACGGGTTGGAAAACGAGGTAAAAGGGCCCGCATCGGCGACGGTGGAAGACTTTGCACCGAATGCCGGTGACGTTCTTTACCTGAATGGCGAAGCGCTGGGACCTTTTGATGCAGGCAATGGTGATCAGGAGCTTGTGGACGCGGTCAACGCCAACACGGCTCTGAAAGAGCAGGGCATTACGGCCGAGTTGCAGGGCGGCGAGGTGGTGATTTCCAGCGAAGGGCGTGACCTGGCGCTGTCTGCCGAGGATGGCGGAGACCCGCCGACGCAGACCTTTGGTGGGCCGCTTGTGGTCACCGGTGCCAAATCCGACGATCTGGATGTGGTTGGCGGCGTACTGTCAGCGAACTTCAAAGGTGGCCAGCAAGCCTATGAGGAACTGATTGCCGGCTCGCTTAACAACCTGGACAACGCTCAGGACAAGATCGTACTCAAGCAGACCGAGTTGGGCGGGCGCATGAACGCCGTGGAATCCACCCAGGCGTTCCTCGAGGATTCGTCGGTTTACAGTAAAGACATCCGCTCCCAGTTGCAGGATGTGGATTACGCCGAGGCGATCAGTAATCTGAGCTTCCAGAGTTTCGTGTTGCAGGCGGCGCAGCAGTCGTTTGCCAAGGTATCGCAGCTGTCGCTGTTTGATCGGCTGTAAATAATCGCCGTCGGAGCAGGGAAGTCCGGCGTTGGTTATTGCTTTCAGAATCAGGCTCAGTATAATCCCCAGCACTCTCCGATGGCGGCGTGGTGAAATTGGTAGACACGACGGATTCAAAATCCGTTGGGGTAAAACCCGTGGCGGTTCGAGTCCGCCCGCCGCTACCACTTACAAGCCGCAATACGCGGTGTCGTGAACAGTCCATTCAATGAATGTCTCCGATTTTCACTTTGATCTGCCGGATGAACTCATCGCCCGGTACCCCCTCAAAGAACGCAGCGCGTCCCGTTTATTGAGCCTGAACGGCCTGTCCGGGAATGTCAGCCACCTGCGGTTCACCGATCTGCCTGATCTGCTCCAGCCCGGCGACCTGCTGGTCTTCAACGATACCCGGGTTATTCCGGCGCGACTGTTTGGGCGCAAGGAATCCGGTGGTCAGGTCGAGATTCTGGTTGAGCGGGTACTGGGCGAGCGGGAAGTCGTTGCCCACGTTCGTGCTTCCAAGGCGCTCAAGCCCGGTCAGAACGTCATCCTTGAGGACGGCACCACGCTGAGAATGACCGGCCGCGAAGACGCGCTATTCCACCTGGAGTGCGACAGCGGTGAAGATGTTCTGGATCTGCTGGACCGCATTGGCCACATGCCGTTGCCGCCCTATGTCGACCGACCCGACGAAAGCTCTGACCGGGAGCGGTATCAGACGGTTTACGCCCGCGAAGCAGGCGCAGTCGCCGCACCGACGGCGGGTCTGCATTTTGATGAGGCGTTGCTGGAACGCCTGCAGTCTGACGGTATCGATGTGGCGTGGGTGACGTTGCACGTGGGCGCTGGCACGTTTCAGCCCGTGCGGGTTGACCGCATAGAGAACCACGTCATGCACAGTGAAGTGGCTCACGTACCCGAAGCCACCGTTGAGGCGGTAAATCGAACACGGGCCCGGGGCGGTCGTGTGGTGGCGGTGGGCACAACCTCGGTTCGTTCGCTGGAATCGGCCAGCCGGGGGGGCGTACTGAGAGCGTTCCGGGGCGAGACAGATATCTTTATCTATCCGGGCTACCGGTTCCAGACCGTCGACGCGATGGTGACCAATTTTCATCTGCCTGAATCCACGCTGATTATGCTGGTCAGTGCGTTTGCCGGTTATAACAATGTGATGGCGGCATACGCGGAGGCGGTACGGGAAAAGTACCGGTTCTTCAGCTATGGCGATGCCATGTTTATTGCGGGCCAGGAGCCAAGCCTCGGTACTCTTATGGCGCATAACATAGCGCACAACGGGGATGCCCATCAGCACAGTGGAGAGACATCGTGAGTGAATCCTGTTTTATGACGTTTGAAAAGCTGGGTGAGGACGGGCGTGCGCGCCGGGGGCGTCTCACGTTTCCCCGTGGAACGGTTGAAACGCCTGCGTTTATGCCAGTCGGCACTTACGGCACGGTGAAAGGCATGCTGCCCCGTGATATCCATGAGATCGGTGCGGAAATTATTCTCGGCAACACCTTTCACCTGATGCTCCGCCCGGGAACCGAAGTGATCAAATCTCACGGCGACCTGCACGATTTCACGCAGTGGCAGGGCCCGATACTGACCGATTCCGGCGGGTTCCAGGTGTTCAGTCTTGGGGAAATGCGCAAGATTACAGAAGAAGGCGTGACTTTCCGCTCCCCGATAGACGGTTCGCCGGTAAAACTGAACCCCGAGATTGCGATTCAGGTTCAGCGGGACCTGGGGTCCGATGTGGTCATGATCTTTGACGAATGCACGCCTTATCCCGCCACGGAGAAGCAGGCGAAAGAATCCATGGAGCTTTCACTGCGTTGGGCGAAACGAAGCAAGGAAGCCCATGCTGGTAACCCCGCCGCCCTGTTCGGTATCGTGCAGGGCGGTATGTACGAATCCCTGCGTGATCAGTCCCTTGAGGGGCTGACCGATATCGGTTTTGACGGTTACGCGATTGGCGGGCTATCGGTCGGGGAGCCGAAAGAAGACATGATTCGCATTCTGGACCATTTGCCGCCCAGAATGCCCGAGGACAAACCCCGCTATCTGATGGGCGTGGGCCGGCCGGAAGATCTGGTGGAAGGTGTGCGCCGCGGCGTGGACATGTTTGATTGCGTCATGCCAACCCGGAACGCTCGCAATGGGTACCTGTTTACCGCCACCGGGATCGTGAAAATCCGTAACGCAAAGAACCGACACGACACCGGTCCGCTGGATAACACCTGTGACTGCTATACCTGTCAGAACTTTTCGAGGAGTTATCTCCATCATCTGGATAAATGTGGAGAAATGCTGGGTTCCCAACTGAACACCATTCACAACCTCAGGTATTATCAGAACCTGATGGCCGGATTGCGTGGTGCCATTGAAGCAGGTACATTGTCGGACTTTATCAGCGACTTCTACGCCCGTCGGGGTGAGTCTGTGCCGCCATTGGCGGGCGGGTAATCCGGCTCGGGCAAGACAAAACGATCAACTCAACGACTGTAACAGTTATCTGAAACCACGGAGATATTGAATGAACTCAATCAAGCTGCTTATTGCTGCATTTATTGCCACTCTGCCTTCACTGGCGATGGCGCAAGACGGGGGTGCCGCTGGAGGCATGGGCGTTATGGGACAGGTGATCTTCTTCGCCGGTTTCATCCTGATTTTCTACTTCCTGATCTGGCGCCCGCAGTCCAAGCGTGCAAAAGAGCATAAATCGCTGATGTCGGGTCTGGAGAAAGGTGATGAAGTAGTGACATCCGGTGGTGTTGCCGGTCGCATTACCAAAGTAACCGATGACTTCATCGTGGTCGAAGTTGCGGACAATGTAGAGATCAAGGTTCAGAAAGTGGCCGTAGCCTCTGCGCTGCCCAAAGGCACCCTGAAAGACATCTGAACCGGCCTTTCGCCAGACTGAATTTGCCAAGCTGACATTTCAGAGCCGGCCCCGGTGCCGGCTATAAAGGGAACCCATGCTTAACAAGTACCCGCTCTGGAAAAACCTGATCATCCTGATTGCACTGGTGATCGGGTTTATCTATGCATTACCCAATCTGTTTCCCGATGACCACGCGGTTCAGATCACCGGTGCCAGAAGCAGCACCGAGGTAAACCAGCGCATGCTCGATCGCGCAATCGATGCCCTGGAATCGGAAGGTATCGACATCAAGGGCAGTGATCTGCAGGACCGAAACGGATTGATCCGGGTGCTTGACGGCGATGACCAGCTCAAGGCACGGCCAGTTGTCCAGGAAGCGCTGGGCGATGATTATCTGGTGGCGCTTAACATGGCGGCTTCCACGCCAGACTGGCTGCGCAGTTTAGGTGCCGGTCCGATGAAACTGGGCCTGGACCTTCGCGGTGGCGTTCATTTCCTGTTGGAAGTGGATATGGAAACCGCGGTTGAACAGCGCCTTGAGGCGCTTTCAGGCCAGATCAAGCGCGAATTAAGGGAAGAGCGCATCCGCTACCGCGGCGGTGATCTGAATGGGCGGGAAATCGTTTTGAGCTTCCGCGATGACGGGTCCCGCAGCGAGGCATTCGGCCTCATCCGTGATCAGTACAATCAGTTCCTGATGGACGAACAGACTGATGGCGATGAGCTGAAAATCGTGTTGTCGTTAGCCGAAGGGGAAGTCAAAAGCATCCAGGACTATGCCATTGAGCAGAACCTGACCACCATCCGCAACCGTGTCAATGAACTGGGTGTTGCCGAGCCGCTGGTTCAGCGCCAGGGTGGGGATCGCATTATTGTCGAATTGCCGGGTGTGCAGGATACCGCCCAGGCCAAGCGGGTGCTGGGTGCCACGGCAAACCTTGAGTTTCGTCTGGAAGCGAGGCAAGACGCGCCAAGCTCTGAGACGGAATCCTTCGGTTTCCGTGATCAACAGAACCGCACAGCACGGCTTGAACGAGACACCATCGTGACCGGCGAAAATGTGTCCAATGCGCAGCAGGCGTTTGACGAAAACGGCCAGCCGCAGGTGAATATCACCATGGATTCCGTCGGTGGTGACTTGATGAACCGGGCTACCCGTAACGCCATTCAGCGTCGTATGGCGGTCCTGTTTATCGAGTACAAGACCGAGACCGAGCAAAAGGTGGTTGATGGTAAGGTCGAGACCGTTGAAGAGCGGGTGGTCGAAAAAGGCATTATCAGTCTGGCGACCATTCAGTCCGCGTTGGGCAGCAGCTTCCGTATAACGGGTCTGGATTCGATCCCGGAAGCGTCGGAACTGGCGCTGTTACTTCGCGCCGGGTCTCTGGCAGCACCGATGTATTTCGTGCAGGAACGCACGATAGGGCCAAGCCTGGGTCAGAAGAACATTGATGCAGGTATGATGTCGGTTGGTCTGGGCTTTGTGCTCGTACTGATTTACATGGCGCTCTATTACCGTGGTTTCGGCATGATTGCCAACGTGGCACTGACGCTGAACCTGATGATGCTGATTGCCTGCATGTCGATCCTGTCAGCCACGCTTACTTTGCCGGGCATTGCCGGTATTGTATTGACTGTTGGTATGGCGGTAGACGCCAACGTATTGATCTTCGAGCGAATACGGGAAGAACTGAAGACTGGGGTTCCGCCCCAATCAGCCATTAATGCTGGCTACTCAAGAGCGTTTGTGTCAATTGTTGATGCCAATATCACCACGCTATTGGTGGCGATTATCCTGTTTGCCATGGGCTCGGGCCCGGTCAAGGGTTTTGCGATTACCTTGTGCCTGGGTATTCTCACCTCGATGTTCTCCGGCCTGATGGTCAGTCGTAGCATCGTGAATTTTGTATACGGCGGTCGTAAGATCAAGAAGCTGTCGATCGGAGGGAAGCTGGCTAATGTCTGATACACAGAAGCAGCCTATTGATTTTATGGGAATACGGAAGATTGCTTCGGTATTCTCCATTGCCCTGATCATTGTTTCTATTGCCCTGCTGGCCACTCGTGGTCTGAATCTGGGCATGGACTTCACCGGCGGCACGTCCGTGGAGCTGGAATATCAGGAAGCACCAGTGCTGAGTGAGGTGCGCGACACCTTGAATGCCGCTGGGTATGACAACTTCGTGGTGCAGAACTTTGGTTCCGACACCACGATCCTGGTGCGTATGAGGGAGTCTGGAAACGACGAGCTGGCCAGAGAAGTGACGGGCACCCTAACCGAGAATGGTGCTGAGCTGGAACTGGTCAGTTCTGCATACGTAGGCTCCCAGGTGGGCGATGAGCTCAAGGAAGACAGCGGGCTGGGCCTGCTTATTGCCCTGGCGGTGGTGCTGATCTATGTCGGCATGCGTTTTCAGTATAAGTTCGGTGTTGCGTCCGTGCTTCCGTTGGCTCACGACGTGGTGATTGTCCTCGGCGTATTCGCGCTCTTTCAGTGGACATTCGATCTGTCGGTACTCGCAGCGTTGCTCGCGGTGATCGGCTATTCATTGAATGACACCATTGTGGTTGCGGACCGTATTCGGGAAAATTTCCGCAAGCTCAGGGAAGGCGATTCCTGGTATATCATCAATGAGTCCATTCATCAGACCATCAGCCGTACCATTAACACATCCGGTACCACGTTGGTTGTGCTGCTGGCGCTCTATTTCTTCGGTGGTGAGGCGATCAACAACTTTGCCCTTGCCCTGATGATCGGTGTGGTTGTTGGTACCTACTCATCCATCTACGTGTCAGCCAATATGCTGATGGTGCTCGGCGTTAGCCGCGAGGACCTGATGGTGCCCGCCAAGGAAGGGGCCGTCGGTGAGGAAGAAGAGGAAGAGCAGGCACCGGAATGGCTGAACCGGATGTAACACCCGGCAGCCAATTCAACGCGCACAAAAAAGCCGCACCCGTCATGGGTGCGGCTTTTTTGTGAGTGGCCGGGGCGCGAGCGCTGTCAGCGCGGCAGACGACCGCGAAACGGGTGCAGTATTTTTAATACTTCCCGGAACAGCTTCGGATTGGCTACCACTAGCTGCCTGGCCTGGCCCGTGGCGGGGTTGCCGGAGAAGTCACCGGTCAGTGCACCGGACTCCATCGCGAGGGTCACGCCGATGTCCAGGTCTGCCGCTTCCGGGCGGAAAACGATGGCCGCGTCAAGGTAGCCGGCGGCAACCCGGGCGATATCCAGCGCTATGCACCCGGATGTGCGGAACATGCCTGAGTCCTTCGCGAGGACGGACGCCATCTCGCCCCATACCAGCGGGTCGTCTCCCTTTCGGGCCTGATCCAGAAGGTTGGTCGACAGGGCGGCCTGTTGGCTATGCTTAATCTCACTGGCCCGGATGCGCCGGCTGTTCAGGGCGGCCCCATGCCCCCGACTGGCCGAAAACTCTTCGCCGGTGATCGGGTTGATCAGCAGCAGGTTTTCCACCCGGTTGTTCTTTTTCTGAACCAGGGCCAGGGCAAAGTCCGGTAGGCCACGGAGAAAGTTTTCACGGCCCAGCAGCGGGAAGATGTGCCAGCTCCTGTCGTTGCCGGCAGCGTCGGATTCACCCATCGGCGCGATGGTGTGGTCCTTGTAGGCTTTCTCGAGCTGTTCAGTGAAGTTGCCGTAAATCGATGTTTCGACACGCTCCAGTTGGCTGCGCCGGTCGGCGTCGTCTTTGCCCGCTGGCTCCTGGCGCTCGAAATGTGCTTTCAGATAATCGGACCCCTGACGCGCAACGCGCAGGGCCATTTTAATTGCTGGTTGCATCTGAGTGTTCATTATCCGGGTGTGTGAAGGACGCGTATCATAGCAAAAGATAGGTTTATTTGTACGATTTTTGCCTTAGCAATGTCACGAATAGTGCCGGGTTTCGGGATGTTCGGAGGGCAGTCCCGGTGCAATGTCTGCTATCATTGCCGGCTTGAAACCCATCACAGAGACAAAGTTCCATGCACAAATCGGCACTTCCCCAGGAAGGCTCAGACGCATTCGGTGATCAGATCCGCATCGTACTGGTGGAAACGTCCCATTCGGGCAACATCGGCGCTGTCGCCCGCGCCATGAAGAACATGGGGCTGGCTAACCTGTGGCTGGTCAATCCCGCCTCGTTTCCGGATGAAACCTCATACGCACGATCAACCGGCGCATCCGATGTGCTGGATAACGCCCGCGTGGTCTCATCCCTTGATGAAGCGCTGTCTGAGTGTGTGCTGGTGATGGGTACCAGTGCCCGCGGCCGCAAGGTACCCTGGCCGGTAATTGCGCCGCCAGATGCCGCCGCCAAAGCTTCAGAACATACTTCTGCGGGGCCGGTTGCTCTGGTTTTTGGCCGGGAGAACCACGGTTTGAGCAACGACGAACTTCAGCGTTGCCACTTTCACATTCACATACCTTCAAACCCGGATTACAGTTCGCTGAACCTGGCGATGGCCGTGCAGGTCGTGACCTACGAATTGCGCATGCACTATTTGCGGGGACTTGAAGGTGGCGAGGGTAGCCCATATCTAAAAGCTATGACGGCACCCGGCGATGGTGGCTGGGACGTGCCGCCCGCGCCAGTCAATGACGTCGAGGGATTTTTCGGGCACCTTGAACAGGTACTGGTGGATATCGATTTCCACCGACGGGGAAATCCAAGGCAATTGATGACCCGCCTCCGCCGGCTTTTTCAGCGGGCCAAGCTGGATCAGATGGAAATCAACATACTCAGAGGCATTCTCACAGCGGTGCAGAAATCCTCCGGAGCAAACGCGACGGTTAAGCCAGCGGCGGTAACCGACGACTCCGTGAGTGGGCAGGAAGACGATCATGTTTGAGCGATTGAAGGAAGACGTAGCCAGTGTATTCCACCGGGACCCGGCTGCCAGGAACACGTTTGAAGTGTTGACCAACTACCCGGGGCTGCATGCGCTGTTGCTTCACCGGTTTTCACACTGGCTGTGGAACCTCGGCCTGAAGTGGCTGGCGCGAACCCTTTCTACGCTCGGGCGCTGGTTGACCGGTATCGAAATCCACCCGGGTGCGACCATAGGGCGGCGGTTTTTCATTGACCACGGCATGGGCGTAGTGATCGGCGAAACCACCATTATTGGTGACGACGTGACGCTCTACCAGGGTGTAACACTGGGTGGTACCAGCTGGAATAAAGGCAAGCGACACCCCACCATTGGCAATGGGGTTGTGGTGGGTGCCGGGGCAAAAATCCTTGGACCATTCGAGGTCGGTGAGGGGGCCAAGGTGGGGTCGAATTCCGTGGTCACCAAAGCGGTGCCAGCCGGGGCCACGGTGGTAGGTATTCCAGGCCGGATTATCGCCAAACGCAAGCCCGCTGAAGGCGAAGAAGAGCGTCGCAAGGAAATGGAAGAGCGCATGGGGTTTGATGCCTATGGCGTGACGGAAGAAATGCCTGACCCGGTTGCTCGCGCCATGCGCAGTTTACTGGACCACATGCATGTGGTGGATGACCGCATTGAAAACATGTGCAAGGCTCTTCGCAAAGTGAACAG
Organism: Marinobacter sp.; assembly: GCF_040904845.1. GTDB lineage: Bacteria > Pseudomonadota > Gammaproteobacteria > Pseudomonadales > Oleiphilaceae > Marinobacter. The sequence continues at coordinate 37,961 of NZ_JBBDSR010000065.1, forward strand.
CGAGTACCAGAATGGTGCTCTGCCACCATTGGACGAAGAGGATTTTGACTGTGTCCGAGACGACCCGCCCAGGGACAGCTGAATACTTGACTGTTTTGGTAGGTCAATTCATACTCGGCGCTGTGAACTCTGATTCATTCCCTCATTGGGGCTGAGACTATGAAGTTGACCACCAAAGGCCGCTATGCCGTCACGGCGATGCTGGACCTGGCCCTTCACGGGGATCACGGGCCGGTCAGTCTTGCAGATATTTCAGCCCGCCAGGAAATTTCCCTCTCCTACCTTGAGCAGCTGTTTTCGCGCCTGCGCCGGCACAAACTTGTGACCAGCATCCGCGGGCCAGGTGGTGGGTATCGGCTTAGCCGTGATGCAGCTTCAGTGTATGTCGCCGAGGTGGTGGACGCGGTCAACGAGTCTCTCGATACGACCCGGTGTGGAAACAAGGGTGATTGCCAGAATGGCGAGAAGTGCCTGACCCATCACCTGTGGTCGGATCTGAGCGACCAGATCCACCAGTTCCTCAGCGATATCAGTCTGGCTGATTTGATGAAAAAGCGGGAAATCCAAAGCGTGGCGGACCGTCAGGACCGCCGTCAGTCGGAATCCGATTCCCAGACGATCAACACCGAGCGCCTGACGGAACAGACGCCGGCCTGAACCCAGTATATCTCGATACCATTATGAAAAAGCCCGTCTATATGGATTACGCGGCGACGACGCCCGTTGATCCGGCCGTTGCTGATGAAATGGCCAAATACCTCACTATCGATAGTGTGTTTGGAAACCCGGCGTCACGCACCCATGCCTATGGCTGGCAGGCGGAGGCGGCTGTTGAAAATGCCCGCAGGCAAGTCGCCGGGCTCATTCATGCCGACCCCAGGGAAATTGTCTGGACCTCCGGTGCCACCGAAGCCGATAACCTTGCCATAAAGGGGGTCGTGTCCGGCACCACCACGGCTCATGTGGTGACATCGATTGTTGAGCACAAAGCGGTACTGGATACCTGCAAATGGCTGGAGGGGCAGGGCGTTGATGTGACCTGGCTCACACCCCAGGCAGACGGAAGGATTACCGCCGGTCAGGTTGAGTCAGCGCTTCGCGAGAACACCGTACTGGTCAGCCTGATGATGGTGAATAACGAACTGGGCTGTGTCACAGATATTGCGCCCATCGGCACCCTGCTGAGAGATCGGGGTGTGCTGTTTCATGTTGACGCCGCCCAGGCGGCCGGCAAACTTCCGGTCAATGTAACCGCTATGCCGGTCGATCTGTTGTCGCTGTCGGCTCACAAGGTGTATGGGCCAAAAGGCATGGGGGCGCTGTATGTGCGCCGGTCACCGGATGTCCGTATAAGCGCTCAGATTCATGGTGGCGGGCACGAGCGAGGCATGCGGTCCGGCACCTTGCCAACCCACCAGATTGTCGGCATGGGTTCGGCCTTTGCCCTGGCGGAAACGCGGCTCGAGCAGGAAATGGAAACCCTTGAAAGCCTGCGGGCCCGCTTCCTCGAGGGTCTGTCTGAGCTCCAGGGGGTGTCCCTTAACGGCAGCGCGGATTATCGGGTGCCTGGCATCGTGAATCTCTCATTTAGCGGCGTTGATGCGGAATCGCTGATGCTCGGGTTGCGGCAACTGGCGGTGTCTTCGGGCTCCGCCTGCTCTTCTGCGACCGTTGAGCCGTCATTTGTACTGCGCGGCATCGGGCTAGATGACGAGCAGGCGCATCGGGCGCTGCGTTTCTCCATGGGGCGTTTCACTACGCCCGAAGAAGTCGATTTTGCAGTCGCACAAATCATTGAAGTTGTTGGGCGTCTCAGATCGGTGCGGTAGGCAGTAGCCTCTGGACTGCGTATAATCCCAACCCTGAATTTTTCAACCTGAACCATACTGGAGAAATATCATGGCAAACGAGCGCACGCTCTCGATCATCAAGCCTGACGCGGTCGCCAAGAACGTCATTGGCGAAATCTACACGCGTTTCGAAAAGGCTGGCCTTAACATTGTCGCCGCGAAGATGATGCACCTGACCCAAGAGCAGGCTGAAGGCTTCTACGCTGAGCACAAAGAGCGCCCTTTCTTTAACGACCTGGTGGCGTTCATGACGTCTGGCCCGGTTGTGGTCCAGGCCCTGGAAGGCGAAGGCGCGATTCTGAAAAATCGTGACCTGATGGGTGCTACCAACCCAAAAGAAGCCGACGCCGGCACTATCCGCGCTGATTTTGCGTCTTCCATCGACGCAAATGCGGTACACGGTTCTGACTCTGCCGCTTCGGCTGAGCGCGAGATTGCGTATTTTTTCAATGACAGCGAAATCTGCCCACGCGGTTGATTGTGCTGCCGGGGCAGGCATCTGCCCGCCCCGGATTGGTTATCTGATCGAGGTTATGAAATGACAGCGGACGCTGAGAAAACCAACCTGCTGGGGATGCCGAAAGCCAAAATGGAGGCTTTCTTTGAAACCCTGGGAGAGAAGCGTTTTCGCGCTACGCAGGTGATGCAGTGGATTCACCAGCGAGGTGCTGATGACTTCGATCAAATGACCAATATGAGTAAAGCCCTGCGGGAAAAGCTCAAAGAGGTCGCCGAAATTCGTGGCCCGGAAGTGGTGTACGACGAAAAGTCCAAAGACGGCACCCGCAAGTGGGTCATGCGCATGGACAACGGCAACAGTGTTGAAACCGTGCTCATCCCGGACGGCGAGCGCGGCACACTGTGCGTTTCCTCGCAGATTGGTTGCAGCCTGGATTGCACGTTCTGCTCGACCGGCAAGCGCGGTTTTAACCGCAACCTGACCGCTGCGGAGATCATCGGGCAGGTGTGGGTGGCCCGTAAGGCATTTATGCCGTTCGAGCCCGGTCCTGATCGCCCCATTACCAACGTCGTCATGATGGGCATGGGGGAGCCACTGCTGAACTTCGACAACGTGGTTGATGCCATGAACCTGATGATGGAGGACCTTGCGTATGGTATCTCCAAGCGTCGGGTAACGGTGAGCACGTCCGGTGTTGTACCGGCTATTGATCGTCTCGGCGAGGTTACCGATGTTTCACTGGCCATTTCGCTCCATGCCCCCAATGATGAACTCCGTAACCAATTGGTACCATTAAATAAAAAGTATCCGATTGTGGAATTACTGGCGGCGACCAAGCGGTATCTGGCCCGGCTTCCCGACAAACGGAAAGCAACGATCGAGTATACGGTGATTGAAGGCGTGAATGACCAGCCCGAGCACGCCCGGGAGCTTGCGATTGTGCTCCGGGGCCTGCCGTGCAAGATCAATCTTATTCCTTTTAACCCGTTTCCGGAAAGCGACTTCCGCAGGCCCAAGATGCCCGCTACCCGTCGTTTTCAGAAAATTCTGAACGAAGCAGGCTACATCGCGACGGTGCGGACAACCCGCGGTGACGACATTGACGCTGCGTGTGGGCAGTTGGTCGGTCGGGTCGACGACCGCACAAAACGCAGTCAACGATACATTGCGGTTCAGCAGGTTAATCCCTGACCGGAACCTGAATTCGATAATCCGATCAAGCGAGGTTAGCAATCCGTGGCAGGCAATCCAGTGAACACCATCCGTGCAGTGGTTACCGTAGTACTGGTCATGATGCTTGCCGCGGGCTGTGTCACTGTCTCGGACAGCCGGTTTGCGAAAGAAGAGGATCGGGACAAAGCCGTTAAGAATTACGTTCAGCTCGGTACCGCCTACATTAGCCAGGGCAACCTGGATCGGGCCCGCCTCCACCTGGACCGTGCACTCGAACTGGCACCAGACGACGCCGCTGCGCTGTCGGCGATGGCGCTTCTCTACAGTTCTGACGGCGAAGATGAGCTCGCTGACAAAACCTTCCGCAAAGCCATTTCAAGCGATGGCGATTACACCCGGGGCAGGGTGTATTACGGTGCCTATCTGTATGGCGAACGCCGATTCGGAGATGCCCAAAAGCAGTTTAAAGAGGCGTCCGGTGACACCAATTATTCAGATCGGGCCTCTGTGTTTTTCAACCTCGGCATGACCGAAGAGCGACTGGATAACGATGAGGCTGCTGCCAATGCTTACCGGCGTGCCGTGGAATTGTCCCGGGGTGACGCGAAGTCGCTGCTGGCGTTGTCGCGTGTTCTGGTGGAAGCCGGGGATTTGAGTGCCGCGTCCCGGCACTATTCGCGTCTTTCATCGTTGATGCAGCAGAATTCCAATTACCGGCACTCCCCGGAGAGCCTGTTTACCGGAATTCGCATAGCCCGCTATTTTGATGAATGGGACCGGGAGTCCAGTCTTGCACTGCAGTTGAAGAATAATTTTCCGGACTCAGTTGAATACCAACAATACAGGGTGCTGATTTCTAATGAGTAATGAAGAAAGCGGTCAGCAGATACACGGTGAGTCCGCCGGAAGCCTGCTGCGACGGGAAAGAGAGCGTAAAGGGTTGAGTCTATCCGACATTGCGGACGCCCAACATCTCCGGCCGGTGATCATTCAGGCGATCGAAAATGGGGATTATCAGCAGGTAGACAGCGAACTGTTTCTGAAAGGGTATGTCAGAGCTTATGCGAAACACGTCGGATTAGACGCCGATGCCGTTGTCGCGACCCTGGATCAGGAACTGGAGCCGCTGCGGCTGAAAAAAGCGGAGGCTCTGGAAGCAAATCCCCTGGTAGACATCGAACGGCGCAAACGCCAGAAACGTAAGACGGCCCGCATTCTTGGTTTTCTGGTGGCCATTGCGATCGCTGCAGGGGTGGTGCTTTATGTTCTGAACGACAGAGCACCGGAAGCCGATAGTGAATCGGCTTCCCAGGGCGCAGAGCTCAGTGAGTCAGCGTCGTCGACCGAGACTGAGCAGGTGCCGGCCACTGAATCGGGTGCAGAAATGCAACCAGAACCAGAACCAGAACCCGAAGCATCCGTTGAGCCCGAGAATGAGATTTCCAGAGTAGATGTAGCGCTCCCCGATGACGTTCCGCCAGCCTCTGACGATGAGGGTGCGGTTGAATCCGGTGAGGTCGATGAATCCCGTTTCCCGGAGGTGACGAGTTCCACCGATCCGGCGCTGACGGAAAGCTCCACAACGGGCGATGTGCCCGACACCGCCCGGCTTGAGATTTCGTTTCTGAGGGATTGTTGGGTTGAGGTGACAGATTCAAGCGGTGCCCGGCTGGTAAGCTCGCTACAGCAGGATGGCGACCGCGTAGATGTTTCCGGGCAGGTTCCGCTGAATGTGGTCATCGGGGCGGTGGACGCCGTCGAAGCCATTCGGTTTCAGGGCGAGTCTGTTGAGCTGTCGGATTATCGGGTGGTAAACAACCGGGCCCAGTTCTCACTGGAAATCTGAATATTTTCGAACACACTTATTTTTTGGTCAGCACCAGATGAAACAGGAATCTCCGATCATAAGACGTAAATCCCGCCAGATCATGGTGGGAGACGTACCCGTTGGCGGTGACGCACCGATTGCGGTGCAGAGCATGACCAACACAAACACCTGCGATGTGAACGCGACCGTGGGCCAGATTGAAGCGCTGCAAGAAGCGGGTGCCGACATTGTGCGGGTTTCCGTGCCGAGCATGGAAGCGGCCGAAGCCTTCGGGAAGATCCGATCGAAGGTCTCCATACCGTTGGTTGCGGATATCCACTTTGACCACAAGATTGCCTTGCGGGTCGCCGAGCTGGGTGTCGATTGCCTGCGCATCAATCCGGGGAATATCGGCCGCGAGGATCGCGTCAGTGCGGTGATCAGCGCCGCGCGGGACCGCAACATTCCGATCCGTATCGGGGTAAACGCCGGCTCGCTGGAAAAAGAACTGCAGCGCAAATACGGCGAACCCACGCCGGAGGCGCTGGTTGAATCCGCGATGCGCCATATCGATATCCTGGATCGTCATGACTTCCAGGATTTTAAAGTCAGCCTCAAGGCGTCTGAAGTGTTTATGACCGTGGCGGCTTACCGCAAAATTGCCGCGCAGATTGAGCAACCCCTTCACCTCGGAATTACCGAGGCGGGCGGGTTCCGTTCCGGCACGGTAAAGTCGTCTATTGGCCTGGGTATGCTGCTGATGGACGGTATCGGCGATACGATTCGCGTGTCGCTGGCAGCCGACCCGGTTCAGGAGATTAAAGTTGGCTTTGACATCCTCAAGAGCCTTCGTCTGCGCAGCCGAGGCATCAACTTCATTGCCTGCCCGAGCTGTTCGCGCCAGAACTTCGACGTGATCCAGACCATGAACGATCTGGAAGCCCGCCTTGAAGACGTGAATTCAGCCATGGATGTGGCCATCATCGGATGCATCGTTAACGGCCCCGGCGAGGCCAAAGTGGCAGACATCGGCCTGACCGGCGGTAGCCCAAAAAACCTGTTCTACATGCACGGGAAACCAAACCAGAAACTGGATAACGCGACACTGACCGATGACTTGGAGCGCCTGATCCGGGAAGAGGTCGCCCGCCGCAAGGAACAGGAAGATTCCATCATTGCCCGGTCCGGCGAATAAGCGGTCACTGTCCAACCAATGATTCGAGATTAAGGGTTTAACTTGGCTAAGATTCAGGCAATTCGCGGGATGAACGATATCCTGCCGGAGCAGACGCCCGTCTGGCAGTTTGTTGAAGGAAAAATTCGTAAAGTGCTTTCCGGTTACGGTTACCGGGAAATCCGGATGCCCATCGTGGAACAGACGGACCTGTTCAAGCGCTCTATCGGGGAAGTAACCGATATCGTCGAAAAAGAAATGTACACCTTCGATGACCGCAACGGCGATAGCCTGACCCTGCGCCCGGAAGGTACTGCGGGGTGCGTGCGTGCGGCTGAGGAACATGGGCTGCTGTTCAACCAGACCCAACGGCTCTGGTATACCGGCCCGATGTTTCGTCATGAGCGCCCGCAAAAAGGCCGTTATCGCCAGTTTCACCAGATCGGGGTCGAGTGTTTCGGAATGAGCGGGCCGGACATTGATGCCGAACTGCTTATTCTCACCGGGCGCTTGTGGAAAGAGCTCGGGCTTGAGCCGCACACCCGGCTTGAAATCAACTCCATCGGTACCGCCGCTGCCCGCGGGTCCTATCGCGACGCGTTGGTGAATTACCTGTCTGACTTTCAGGATCAGCTCGATGCCGACAGTCAGCGCCGGCTTGAGAGCAACCCGCTAAGAATCCTGGACAGCAAAAGCCCGGATACTCAGGCCATTCTCGTTGATGCGCCCAAGCTGGATGATTATCTGGACGAAGAATCCGTGGACCATTTCAGCCGCCTGCGGGCATTGCTGGATGCGGCGGGCATTCAGTACACCGTCAATCCGCGACTGGTGCGGGGCCTGGATTATTATGGCAAGACGGTTTTTGAGTGGATCACGGACAGCCTCGGGTCCCAGGGCACGGTGTGTGCCGGCGGCCGCTATGATGGGCTGGTTGAGCAATTGGGTGGAAAACCGACGGTAGCGGTGGGATTTGCCATGGGGTTGGAGCGCTTGATTCTGCTGCTTGAAACTCTGGATCTTGTTCCCGCACATGTGAACAACGATGCCGATGTGTATGTGACGGCTATGGGTGATCGTGCCGTTAGCGCGGCGCTGTCGCTGTCTGAATCTCTCCGGTCGGGCCTACCTGGCGCGGTGGTTGTATCCCATTGTGGTGGTGGCAGTTTCAAGAGCCAGATGAAAAAGGCCGACCGTAGCGGTGCACGTTACGCGGTGATTCTTGGTGATAATGAAATCGATAGCGGGACGGTCGGCCTTAAGCCGCTGCGTTCCGATGAAGCGCAGCAGGAGTTGCCCCTCGCGGAGCTGGCTTCCACACTCAACACTTTGCTGGGTGCCTGATCAGGCTAACCCGGAATACTGACAAAAACGTTCATTACAGGAGTCATCATGGCTGAAATGCGCACTGAGGAAGAACAGGTTCAGGCAATCAAGGACTGGTGGAAGAGGAACGGCGGGTCTCTTCTTATTGGTATCGGTGCGGCCCTGGCCATCGTATTCGGCTGGCAAACCTGGCAGAACCATCAGCAACAGCAACGCGCTGAGGCGGCATCTCAGTTTGCCAACCTGTTGAACGCCTACAGCGCCCAGGCCGATGAAGAACGTGGCGAGACCGTTGCGTTCGTTGCCAGCAACCTGCAGGAAGAATTTTCAGACAGTGCCTATGCGATATACGGCATGCTGGTCCTTGCCCGTCAGCAGTTGATGGATGATGGAGACCCCGAGGCGGCCATCGAATCCATGAACTGGGCCCGGGAAAAGGTAGAGGAGGGCAGTGCTCTGTCCTTTGTGATCCGCAATCGCCTGGCGCGTGCCCAGTTCGCGGCCGAACAATACGATGAAGCGCTTGCCACCCTGGACGGCGCAGGCGAGAACGAAGCCTTCACCGCGATTTATTCCGAACTCAGGGGCGACATCCTTCTGGCACAGGGTGACCGTGACGGTGCCCGCGAAGCCTACCTGGCGGCCGCCGAGCAAAGCCGGCAGGGTCGCAGCGGAGTTCTTGAACTTAAACTGTCGGATCTCGGCGTTCAAGGGGGTGCCTGATGCCCTGGTTGTTTAAGCGGTCTTCTGCCTGCCGTGTCTTTTTGGCGGTGCTGTTTGCTGCTGTTGTGGCCGGGTGCAGCACGAAAGAGCCTATTGAGGAACCGGCCCCGGTCCCGGATATTGACTCGTCGGTAGAGCTTGATGAGATCTGGACCATGGGCGTTGGTGATGGCCACGGTGATCAGTTCCTGTATCTGACGCCGCTGAACACCGGGGACGTGCTCTACGCCGCTGCGGCCAACGGCGATGTGTATGCGGTGCAGGCCGAAAACGGCAAGGTAGACTGGTATAAAGATCTGGACGAAGAGGTGTTTGCCGGGCTGGGCGGAGATCGTGACCAGCTTTATCTGGTGACCCGCGATGCCAGGCTCATGGCGCTTTCCAGGATGAACGGTGATGTACTCTGGGAGGCGGCTTTGCCAAACGAGGTGCTTGCAACGCCTCAGTCCAATGGCGAGATCGTTGTGGTTCAGACCACCGACGGCAAACTGTTGTCGTTTGACGCAGCCTCCGGCGAGCAGACCTGGCAGTACGATGGCGTGGTGCCAGTGCTGTCGATGCGCGCAGCCGCGCCCCCTCTGGTGGGCAGCGAGCTGGTACTGGCTGGCTTTTCCAATGGCAAACTGATGGCGCTGTCCGTTGAGAACGGCCAGCCGATCTGGCAGTACGAAGTAGGACAGCCGCAGGGCCGCACAGAGCTCGAACGTTTGGTTGACGTCACCAGTCAGCCGCTGATTCTTGAAAGTGCAGCGCTGGTGGTGGGGTACCAGGGCAAACTGGCGCTGGTTAACCTGCGCAATGGTGAGGAAATCTGGAGCCGAGAGGCATCCAGCCTGAATTCTCCGATGGTCGGCGATGGTAAAATCTTCGTGTCGTCTGCCAATGGTGACATTATGGCCTACCGTGGCAATGACCGCCGTGAACTGTGGACACAGGATAAGCTCTCCTGGCGCCAGACCACCCAGCCGGTGGTGTACGATGATTACCTGTTGGTGGGTGATTTCGAAGGTTACATCCACATGCTCTCCCTGGAAGATGGCTCGCTACAGGGGCAGTTGGAGTTCGATAGCGATGGCCTTCGTGTGCCGGCGCAGCGCATGCGTAACGGCAATCTGCTGGTGTTCGGCAACAGTGGTAAGATGAGCGTATTTGAACTTAAGGAAACGGACTGACCGTTTCCACCGCCGGGCCCACAAGGGTCCGGTTACTCTTTTTTTGTAGCGGAATACTATGACCCCTGTAATCGCCCTTGTCGGCCGGCCTAATGTCGGTAAATCCACCCTGTTCAATCAGATGACGCGCTCTCGCGAAGCGCTGGTTGCCGATTTCCCCGGGCTTACCCGTGACCGCAAATACGGTGAGGGCACCTATGAAGACCAGCGTTTCATCGTCATCGATACCGGTGGTCTGACCGGGGATGAAGAAGGGCTGGATGGCGAAATGGCGCGCCAGTCACTGCAGGCGGTGGAAGAGGCCGATATCGTTCTGTTTCTGGTTGATGGCCGCGCCGGCCTGACGGCAGGCGACGAACAGATTGCCAATCACCTCAGGAAGTCCGGCAAGCAGGCACAGCTGGTGGTCAATAAAACCGACGGCCAGGACCCTGACATTGCCGCTGCAGATTTTTACAGCCTGGGGTTTGATTCAACGTTTCTGATTGCTGCCTCCCATAACCGCGGCATCCGCTCCATGTTGGAAATTCTTTTGCCGTCGGAGGAAGAGCGTGAAGCACAGGATCGCGCCGACCGTTACCCGGGTATTCGAATCGGTGTAGTCGGGCGTCCTAATGTGGGGAAGTCGACTCTGGTGAATCGCATGCTGGGTGAGGACCGCGTCGTGGTCTACGACATGCCTGGCACAACCCGCGACAGCATTTATATTCCTTACGAACGTCAGGGCGAACAGTACACGCTGATCGACACCGCTGGCGTGCGCCGGCGTAAGAACGTGAGCGAAGTGGTGGAGAAATTTTCCATCATCAAGACGCTACAGGCGATTGATGACGCCCACGTAGTCATCCTGGTTATAGACGCCCGCGAAGGTCTGGTGGATCAGGACCTGCATTTGATTGGCTTTGTGCTGGACGCTGGCCGTTCACTGGTGATCGCGGTCAACAAATGGGATGGAATGGACCCGGAAGACCGCGCACGGGTGAAAGAGCAGGTCCAGCGCCGTCTGGATTTCCTGGATTACGCCGACAAACACTACATCTCTGCGTTACACGGCTCCGGTGTTGGTGTCATGTACGGGTCGGTGCAGGCCTGCTACGAGTCCGCCATGGCAAAGTGGCCGACGAACCGCCTCACTGTCATTCTGCAGGACGCGATTGCGCAGCATCAGCCGCCGATGGTGCAAGGTCGGCGTATCAAGCTGCGTTACGCCCACCAGGGCGGATCCAATCCGCCGGTGATTGTGGTGCACGGTAACCAGACCGCAGCATTGCCGGGCTCCTATAAGCGTTACCTGGAAAATATGTTCCGCAAGGTTTTGAAGGTGACGGGGTCGCCTATCCGGTTCGAGTTCCGTTCCAGTGAAAACCCGTTTGCGGGTAAGGTCGACCGGCTTACTCCCCGCCAGAGGGTGAAGAAAGACAACGACCTGAAAGCGGGCCGCCGTGTGAAGAAAACCCGGATGAAAAGTAAGAAACGCTGACGCTCCTACCGTATCGTCCATGGACCTTAGCCGCATCTTTGTTCAGTCAGGCTTGTACGCGATGATTGGTTCGTAACCAGGTTTCGAACTCGGCCTCCGGCAGAGGGCGGCTATAGAAATAACCTTGCGAATAGTCGCACCCATGCTGTTGCAGGAAATGGGTCTGGGCTTCCTCCTCCACCCCTTCCGCGATTACGCTCAGGCCCAGGCTGTGGGCCATATTAATAATCGCTTTGACCAGTGATGCGTCTTCCTGCTCTTTCATGACATCCTGTACGAAGGATTTATCAATCTTCAGAGTGTCAAAGGGGTAGCTCTTGAGATAGCTGAGAGCGGAGTAGCCGGTGCCAAAATCATCGACCGCGAGGCGGATGCCGTTGGCATCCAGCTGTTTCAGGATTTCCGCCGTCTCGATGGTATTGTCGAGAATCAACCGTTCGGTGATCTCCAGCTCCAGCTGTTCGGGCGCAAGGCCGCTGTTCTCAAGGGCACTCATGACGCAGGCGGTGAAGTGCGGATCCCGGAACTGGCGCGGTGATACGTTGACGGACACCCCGATGTCGGTTCCGGTGATGACCCGCCACTGAACAGCCCATTTGCAGGCCTCATACAACACCCACTCGCCGATGGGAATGATCAGGCCGGTTTCCTCCGCCAGCGGTATAAAACGGTCAGGCATTACCATGCCCATACTGGGATTGTTCCAGCGGATAAGCGCCTCGGCACAGTAAAGCGCACCGGAGTCGGTGCGCACAATGGGCTGGAAATAGAGCTCGAATTCGTTCAGCTCGAGCGCCCGGCGCATTTTGGACTCCATTTGCAGGCGCTCGTGAGACACCTCCGTCATTTCCGGGGCGAAGTGGGCAAAAGAGCTCTTGCCCTTGTGTTTGGCCTGATACATCGCAGCGTCGGCATGCTGGAGCAGGGTGCCGCTGTTGTCGGAGTCGGTTGGGAAGATGGCGATGCCGATGCTGGTGGTGACGAAGACTTCCTGATCGTTCAACCGGTAAGCCGGCTGGAAGGTCGTAAGAATACGGTCGGCAACCTGAGAGGTGGCTTCCAGTCCGGCCAGCCCCGGCAGGATCACCAAAAACTCATCACCCCCCAGGCGGGCCACCGTGCTGGTGCCGCGCAGGCAGCTGGAAATGCGGCGGGCGGCCTCAATCAGCATGTTATCGCCCGCATCGTGACCAAGGGTATCGTTGATGTGCTTGAAGTTATCGAGGTCCAGGAACATGACCCCGACCAGGGAATTTTCCCGTCGAGCCTGGGCCAGAGCCAGCTTCAGACGATCAAGGGCCAGCATGCGGTTAGGAAGACCCGTGAGGATGTCGTAGTTTGCCTGTCTGAGCAGCTGTTGCTCGTACCGTTTACGGATACTGATATCCTCGCCCAGGATCAGATATCCGGTTGCCTCACCATCGGAGTTTTTGATGGGTGTGACGATCAGCTGTTCCCAGAAACGTTCGCCGTTGCGCCTGGAGCTGTTGACTTCCCCTTGCCAGACGCCAACCCGCTGAACCTGCAAACGGATGGACTGCCACAGGTGACGTGTTTCGCGGTGCTCCATGGCGTTGTCAGACAGTGCTCCGGGGTGTTTGCCAAGGATGGTGTTGGCATCGTAGCCGGTCAGTTGAGTGAATTTTTGATTGGCAAACTCAATGCACCATTGCCGGTCGCAGATCAGAACCGAGGAAGGGCTTTGTTCGATCGCTTTGGAAAACTTCCGTATTTCTGCGGCATCCCGCTCTTGCCGCGCTACGTCTTCGTTGAGCCGTTCGCGCATATGGTTAATGGCGTCGGTCACCTGGGCGAGTTCATCGCCTTGATTCAGCGGGGTATCTGGTCGGTCCAGCCGTAAGGGGTTGGTGGCATTGGTCAGGGAAAACTTCCTGGCATAATTGGCCATGGTGGACAGGTGTCGGGTGACAAAATGCTGGAATATCCAGATGATGAGTATCGACACCAGAAAGGTCTTGAAAAACTGGGTGACAAGAATGAAGCCTACTTTTTGCTTCATTTCGCTATACACTCGCTCAAGATCCGCAGTGACGGTCAGTTCCCCGAGCCTGAACTTTTCATCGCCCTGGTGTATGAGCTCGAAACTGTGGGACGTGGTTGTGGAATGTCTGGGAATGTCGCCCATGACCAGTTCGGAGTCGGGTTCAATCCTGAGTCGCAGGTGAGCGATGTCCGGTAAGCTGAGTATTCCCTCCATCTGGGTCTGCAGGAGTGTCTGATCAAGCGCCCATAAACTCCGTGAAAGGCTGGGCGAGTACCCGGTCTCAACCACTAACATGCGGTTGTCTATCTGCAGCAGGTCCTGGCGGTAGTCAGTGTATAGCTGGATGGCGGATGCGATCAGCGTAAATAGGGAACTGAATAGAAGTATCCAGGCAAGTAACCTGAATGACAGGGGAGAGCCTGTTCGGAAACGTTGAAGACGCGTCGACAGTTTCAGCATGTCGTACTTCGGCCACCCTCACCAGGAAACGTGAAACGGAACGTTAAATACCCTGAGGACTATAGCAGCAGTTTCTTTCAAGTGCCTTGCAAATACAGGAAAAACAGGAAGAAATGTGGGGGCGTTCCGGTTTGATTGTGCTGAGGGTAGTGACTGGGCAGGTTGGAGCGGGTTTGACGATGGACAAGTATGACGTCGGAAAAAATTGGCGTCCCCTAGGGGGTTCGAACCCCTGTTGCCGCCGTGAAAGGGCGGAGTCCTAGGCCACTAGACGAAGGGGACGCAACGTTTTAACTGACTTGCCTCGTCGAGGTGGCGCGTATATTAAGTAACGATGATTTCCCTGTCAAACAGTTTTCATGAAAAAAACTACGATGAGGGATTATTCAGACATTGCTTCAATTCAGTCGCAAGGCCATTGAAGACAGCGAGTGCGCAGTCGTAATCGTAGAGCTGGTAAATTGCGCCGGATATCGCTAATGCTGAGGCCTAAGACTTTTTCACCGGACGCAGTTCTCCAGAGCGTTGGGGAGCTCCGGTTGGGAAAACCGGAAGCCCTGTTGCAGCAGTTTTTCAGGAATTGCCTGCTGGCCGGTCAGCAGCAACCGCGACATTTCGCCAAGCGCCAGCTTCAGAACAGGTTCCGGTGCCGGAAACAGGGCAGGGCGATGCACCGCGCTGGCAAGGCAGCGGGTAAACTCACGATTAGTCACCGGGTTGGGGCTGACAACGTTGTAAGCACCGGACGCGTCTTCAGTCGCCAGCATGAATATCAGCGCAGCGACCACGTCGTCACGGTGGACCCAGGGCATATATTGTCTTCCGGTACCAAGACGACCACCCAGCCCGAGACGGAAGGGCAAGACCATGCGCTGAAGGAAGCCTCCACCGGGGCCGGCAACCACGCCCGTTCTCGACAGGCAGACCCGGACGCCAACGCCCTCGAGTTTAAGCGCTTCTGCTTCCCAATCCCGACACAGGCGGTGTGTGAATTCGTCGTGCGGAGCGGTAGCCTCGGTGACGAGGGCTTGCCCCTGGTCACCGTAAAAGCCCACGGCAGAGCCCGACACCAGAACATCTGGCGGGGACGCCCAGGTTTTGGCGACGGCGACCAGGTCGCGAGTGAGGGCAATCCGGCTATCTCTGAGTGTCTGTTTACGTTGGTCTGACCAGCGTTTATCAGCGATGCCTTCACCCGCCAGATTGATGATGGCGTCAAACCCCGGGTGGTCCTTGAGTAGCGACAGGTTGGCAACCGCCTCCACGCGCCCACAGCGCGCCCTAACGTCGACTTCGTTCTGGCGGCTCAGCACCGTCAGGCTGTGGCCCAGGGCAATAAGCCGTGGGCAGAGAACCTGCCCGATAAACCCGGTACCGCCGGTGACAAGAATGCGCTTGCTCATTGGATAGCTCCATGATCCTGATTCGGTACTAAGACAGCGCTCAGTCTGCCAGTTCCTGCTCCACCACTTTGCGAATGGCTTCACCAAGCTGGGGATTTTCGCCAATGGGTGGTGTCAGCGTAATGTGAACGCCGTGGGCTTCTTCCAGTGCCTTGATCATTGCCGGCACGTCTTTTCGCAGGTGACGACCGGCCGCGAGGAACAGCGGTACCACCTTGAAAGCGCGGCTGCCTTCCCAGACGCCCTCCTCAATCATGGCTTCAAGCGATGGATCCGCCAGTTCCATGTAGGCGATGCGCGCGCCTGGCACCGAGGCGACCGTTGGCGCTGCCAGGCGCTCGAACGTCTCGCACCATCGCGCGTCGCTGCTGCCGTGAGCAAGAAGAATGATACGATGGGGTTCGGGCATGGGCTCTCCTGTAAGCGGTGCCATCAGTGCTCCTTTTAGAGTGTAACAGTAAAGGCGTTAAGCCTGACGTGGCAACTTCCTATTTTTCAGAGATCAGGGTACCGCGATATGTTCGATTGGAAAGACATTCTGGATTTCTGGTTCGGCGAACTGGATGACGAGGGTTTGCCGGACCAGTTTCATCGCAATCGCTGGTTTCGTTCGGACCGGCGATTTGACCAGGAAATCCGTCATCGTTTTTTGTCATTGGTGTTGTTCGCGTCCGAGAGCGGCCTGACCCATTGGCGACAACAACCAGGTGGTGCACTCGCTGAAATCCTGTTGCTGGATCAGTTCTCCCGAAATATCTACCGCGGCAGCGCGCTGGCGTTTGAACAGGATCGGACTGCCAGACAGCTCACGCGGCGGGCCATGGAGAAAGGGCAGGATATGCTGCTGCCGCCAGTGCAAAGAGCGTTTCTTTATATGCCGCTGGAACATTCTGAGCGGCGAGAGGACCAGCGCCTTTCACTGGAGTGCTATGAACAGTTGGCGGCCGCTACTGGGGGATTGCTGGGAGACTTCATGCAGAGTTTTCTTAAGGCTGCCCACGATCACCATGCCATCGTTGAGGAATTTGGGCGATTTCCCCACCGGAATGGTGTGTTGAAGCGCCCCTCAACGCCGGCGGAAGCCACCTATCTTGAACACGGTCGCCGCTTTGGTCAGTAATCGCCGCCAGGCTTTTCTGAATAACGAGTAGACGAAAAAGTGGTGCTGGGCCTGGACTATGACCAGTTGCTGAACCGTCGAACCGCGGACCAGGCCGCTCTGGAGGCATCTGTTCAGCGAATGGTCTGTCTGGTTATGGGGGTTTAAGAGCAGATTATGTGGCGAATTGTATGATTATTGTACGCCATGACGGTCGTCGCAAACTTCCCTGATAATATGGCGGACACTTGAGTTCAGGCTGGGGTCTCTGCCCGCGGCCATAGGTTTAGCTTTACCAACAGGGTTTGCCGAATGCTTAAATGTGAACAATCAGGCCGTGGTGTCATCTCCGCGCTTGCCATGGCGGTGGCACTGGGCTTGCCCGGGGGGCATACGGTTGCGTCGCCGTTCGACCAGTCAATGCTGGCTCGTTTGGCGAGTGAGGCACCAACGCTTAGCGTCGAAGTACTGAAAAATGCGCTCTCGGCGTCTGCCTGTGCGGTCACCAATGGCGTGGACATGCCGGAACGTCTAGCCGTGATCGATTTTTCCTTGCCCTCCAGTGAAGAGCGCCTGTGGATTTTCGATCTGGCCAACGGCCAACTGGTGCTCAAGGATCTGGTGGCCCATGGGCGCAACTCCGGGAATCTGGAGTCCACGGTTTTTTCCAACGTTGAAGGCAGTTACCAGTCCAGCATCGGATTGTTCAAAGCCAGTGAATCCTATCGCGGTAAGCATGGGTATTCGCTGCGACTTGATGGCCTTGAACCTGGTATTAACGACCTTGCCCGCCAGCGAGCCATCGTGATCCATGGTGCGGACTACGTGAACGACAGCTGGGTTCGGGACTACGGCCGTATTGGTCGGAGCCATGGGTGCCCGGCGGTGGACCAGCAGGTTATCAGGCAGGTGGTGGATAACCTGAAGGGTGGTCAACTGGTTTTCAAGTATTACCCTGACCAGCGGTGGTTGCAGTCCTCGGATTACCTCAATTGCAATTCCGGGCGCCTGGCCAGAGCGGACGAACGTGTGTCGGACAGAAGCTGACCGATCCTGAAACAGGCTGCCTAAAACCGAAAAAAAGTGGTTGACGGCTGCCTTTGAATCCGTAGAATACGCCTCCGTTGTCGGCATCAAGCCACCAACGAAATGCGGGAATAGCTCAGTTGGTAGAGCGCAACCTTGCCAAGGTTGAGGTCGCGAGTTCGAATCTCGTTTCCCGCTCCAGATTCCGAAAACCCGGCCCTTAAAACGGCCGGGTTTTCTCGTTTCGGGTCCGCGCAAATTCCGCTCTTGCCATGACAACTCGGGTATACTCTCTGGCCCGTACTTCTCATTTTTGCAACGTCGGGAGAGCCATAGTGCGTGTCCAATCCCTGTTTCTCTATCCGGTAAAATCCCTTGCAGGGATTTCAGTGTCCTCCTTTATGTTCGATGATTTCGGGCCGCAGGGCGACCGGCGGTGGATGATCATTGATGCCGACCGCCAATTCGTTACCCAGCGCAATAGGCCCGAACTGGCCAGAGTGACCACGGCGATCAGGAACCACTGTGTTACGGTATCCATCCCCGGTGAGGGAGAATTCAGTTTGCGGCCCACCACCATTCGCGATCGGGTGCGGGTATGGCAGGATTGGACCATCGCGGCCTATGGCGCTGTCGACGCCTCAAGTGCGCTCAGCCGGTTTTGCGGCGCGGATGTACAGTTTGTTTATATGCCGGACGACAGTTTTCGCCGGGTGGCTGCCGATCGCGTCACGGATGTCCGGCGAGTCAGCTTTGCCGATGGGTTTCCATTGCTGGTGACAAACCAGGCCTCGCTGGATGAGCTAAACCGACGTCTGGACAATCCCGTCGAGATGCGGCGCTTTCGCCCCAATATCGTCGTGGCCGGAGCAGACCCCTGGGAAGAAGACCACTGGCGCAGCCTGCAGGTGGGCGATCAACAGCTCAGTCTTGTCAAACCCTGTTCCCGGTGTGTCATGACAACCGTCGATCCTGCCACCGGAATGAAAGCGGCTGACCTGCAACCCCTGAGAACGCTGGGGCAGTATCGGCGTACTGATGACGGTGTCATCTTCGGCAAGAATGCCATTCATCAATCACCGGGTGTGATCAGCGTCGGCGATCCGGTTATCAACAGAACTTTGGAGTAATGAAACGTGCCATTATTAACGCTGGATGCCATCTCACTGGCTTTTGGTATGCAGCCTTTGCTGGACAAGGCCTCGCTCAATGTTGAAGCAGGCGAGCGAGTGTGCCTTCTGGGGCGAAACGGAGAGGGAAAATCCACACTGCTGAAAATCGTCAGTGGTGAGGTGGTGCCTGATGGGGGTGTTGTCCGCCTCGATGACGGCGCGGTGCTGGCGGTACTTCCGCAGAACCTTCCTGCAGACGATACCCGCACCGCCTATGAAGCCGTTGCCAGTGCCTTTCCGGAAACCGGGGAAGTGCTGGCGCGTTTTCATGCTCTGTCTCAGCAAGCGGATGAGGCGAGCCTGGATGAGCTGATGAAAGTTCAGGAGCGTCTTGAGGCGCTGGATGGCTGGCGTCTTGATCAGAAAGTGAACGCTATTCTGGCGCAGTACGTGATTGACCCGGAACAAAGGCTGAACACGCTGTCAGGCGGATGGCAGCGCCGGGTACTGCTGGCAAAAGCGCTGGTGTCGGAGCCGGATATTCTGTTGCTCGATGAGCCGACCAACCATCTGGATGTGCCGGCGATTGCCTGGCTGGAAGAGGCGCTTGGGCAATTCCGGGGGGCGATGCTGTTTGTCAGCCACGACCGGGCCTTCATTCGCAAAATGGCGACGCGGGTGGTCGAGCTGGACCGTGGCAGCCTGATAAGTTTTTCAGCAACTTACGACAAATACCTTGAGCTGAAGGAAAAAGCACTCGAGGAAGAAGAGCGTCAAAACGCGCTTTTCGACAAGCGCCTCAAACAGGAAGAAACCTGGATTCGTCAGGGTATCAAGGCGCGTCGGACGCGCAATATGGGGCGTGTTCGGGCGTTGAAGGCCATGCGCGAGGAACACCGGCAGCGTCGAGTGAGGGGCGGCACAGCCAGCTTCGCGGTGGAGGACGCTGCACGCTCGGGCAAATTGGTAGTGGAAACCCGGGAGGCAGAGTTCTCCTACCCGGATGGCTTTGACGTCGTCAATAACCTGAACCTGACCGTATTGCGTGGCGACAAGATCGGCCTGGTGGGGGAAAACGGCACCGGCAAAACAACCCTGGTGCGACTCCTGTTGGGGGATTTGCAGCCTACCGGTGGCACTATCCGGCTCGGCACCAATCTCGAGGTGGCGTATTTTGACCAACTTCGGGGAGAACTGGATCTGGAGCGCAATGCCCTGGATAACCTGTCAGAAGGCCGGGAATTTATCGAGATCAATGGTCAGAGTAAGCACGTGCTGGGCTATTTGCAGGAATTCCTGTTCAGTCCCCAGCGCGCTCGCTCTCCGGTCAGCGTGTTCTCCGGTGGTGAGCGTGCGCGTTTGCTGTTGGCCAAGCTGTTCAGCAAACCCGCTAATATTCTGGTGCTGGATGAGCCCACCAACGACCTTGACGTTGAAACTCTGGAACTGCTTGAAGCGCAACTTGTAGAGTTCAAGGGAACCGTCATTGTTATCAGCCACGACCGCGAATTTCTCGACAATGTCGTCACCGATACGATGTTCCTGGATGGTAGCGGTGCGGTCAGAGAGTACGTCGGGGGTTACAGCGATTGGCGTCGCCAGGGTGGGGCATTTCCGTCGGAAAACAAGAAAGTGCGCCAGGGCAAGCCGCCAGTGTCAGGAAAGCCGGCGGAAACCGGAAAGAAAAATACCCAGGCTGTGGCGGAACCCCCAAAATCGAAACCGGTGAAGCTTAGTTACAAGCTTAAGCTTGAGCTTAAGGAATTACCCGGCAGAATTGGGGGGCTGGAAAACGAGATTGAAGCGTTAAAGTCGACAATATCCGATCCGGAGTTTTATTCAGGCCCACCGAACGAAGTCTCGGCTACTCTGGCGGCACTGACGGAAAAGGAATCTCGTCTGGAGCAGGTTATAGAGCGGTGGATGGAGCTGGAAGAACAGGCCAATCAATGAACGTTAATTACAATTTCAAGTTTCAGGATGGGCGACAGGTGGAGTTCAGGGTCAATGAGCAGCCTGTCGAGGCGGTCTCACCGTTGCCGGCATGGACACGCCTTGAGCACTGTCAATGTGCCAATTGTCCGCTAAAGCCGGCCGATTCTCCCCATTGCCCTGCCGCTATTGGGATTCTACCTGTGGTCAATGAGTTCCAGGCTGAAGACGCGTATCAGAAGGTCGAGGTTTCGGTGACCGATGAGCGCCGGAGCTATTCGAAATCCACGGCACTGGAAGAAGCACTACGATCCCTGCTGGGGTTGAAAATGGCCACCAGTGGCTGCCCGGTTCTGGGGGAGTTAAAGCCGATGGCGGTGCACCACCTGCCGTTCGCCAGCACCGATGAATTTATCATGCGCAGTGTGTCCCACTACCTGTTGCAGCAGTATTTTGCCAAGCGCAACCATCGGGAGCCAGACTGGGATCTGAACGGCCTGGTTGAGCGCAATCAGCGCTTACAGCTGGTGAATCAGGCGTTGTGGCAGAGAATTCATTCCGTTTGTGAAGGCGACAGCAACCTGAAGGCGCTGCTGAATTTCTTCTCAATGGCATCCAGTGTGAGCTTTTCGCTGGAGAGCCAGTTGCGGAAACTCGAAAGCAAGATGGAGGGCGGCACCGAGCCTTAGCCGTCCAGGCGCGCGGCCAGCCCCAGGGCTGGCTCGACGGAACATGGTCAGTGGATGCGAATGGCCAGAACGTCACACTCCGTGCCGTGCAGGACACCGTTTGCGGTTGATCCCAGCAGTAGCTGAAATCCTTTACGTCCATGGCTTCCGACAATCACGAGGTCGACGTTGTGATCTTTTGCGAGGCGGTGAATCTCGGATTCGGGCCTTCCCACCGTGACCACCTGGTGATCGTCGGTGACGTCATATTGTTCGCCGTAAGCAGCCAGCTGTTCACGGGCGGCTTTGTCGAGCTGGTCCTGAAGCTCGGTCAGATCCATCGGAATATCCCCACCATAGGCATACCCTACCGGTTCAACCACGTGGACCAGCAGCATTTGCGCTCCATGAGCCTTGATGACCTCGGCTGCTTTTGACAAAACCTGTGGCGCTTCTTCAGTGAGATCTATCGCAACCAGTATCTTTTGATAGCTCGGCATCGCATTGCTCCTTCGCGTACGGAAGATGTCTCTTATAGCATAACAACGAATTCAGAATAATCGAGATTGGCGGCGTCGAATGCTCAGGCGTTTTTCTGAAGCAATTCAATGGTGGTGGTCAGCCCGCGAAGGATACCCTTTGAGTAGCGGTCGATCACGAAAGATACGTTGTTGTCGTTGTAATTGATGTAGGAGCTGCGAATAAACTGCCATTTGGACGATACGTCATCCAGTGTGGCTTTGAGTTCGCCTTCGCTGGAGGTCGCTGTCAGCTCACTCAGCAAGGTGTCGAATTCAAGAGCTTGTTCGTCCAGAGGAATGTCGGATGACGAACCCTGAAATGTCTGAGAGACCGTCGAGTGGGTGCGGGCAGAGTACTTCGCCATCATCTGCGCCAGGGTGGTGGCGGCGGAGCGGGCGGCTTCTACCCGTGGCCGTGTCGCTGTTCCCCGGCTTTCCTGGGCAGCCAGATAAAGCTCTGTGGCCATGGCACTGATCGCAGAAGCCTGGTTGGCCATATCGGACACCAGCCGAAGATCCGGGTAGCCCGTGTTGCGGACGTCGTTGATGTTGCTCCGCATCAGATCTTTGAAGGTATCGAACTCCAGGTTGAGTGCTTCCACTTCGCCCTCGCTGAGCACTTCAGCGGTGCTGTCTGAAAGATCGTTCATGGAAGAGTTGGCGTCATTGATACTGCCAACAATTTCATTGAGAGTGTCAGTGTCACCATTGGCGCTGAACCGATAGTAAGCGTCGAGAGCCAGGTAGTTGCTCACCCGGAACGTGTGCAGGTCCGACAAAAAATCGTCCTTGGTGTCAGCGCGGGCTGAAAGTGAAGTGAGGGCGAGCAGAATCAGGGCTGCCACCAGTGAGCGTACGCGTAAGCCAGCGTCGTTCATCGGGTCGTCTCCGTACAGGGGTTTTATTATTGTGGACTAAAGTCTTAAACCGAAGGTAAAGTAACTCTGCCGACCGATCAAGCGGTTTTACTGTCGGAAACCCTGGCAAATGTAAAGAACTGACAAATTTGCGTGACGAAGTTCCGGATTCCTGTTTACACACGGATGTACCGCACTGAAAAACAACAATTCCGCACAATCCGTTTTCCCGGGGCCTTCGTGTTTTACGAAGACTTTTGCGCCGGTTCTGTCAGAAACAAATTGACAAACGAGCTGTTTTTTCTCATCGTGTGCCCTCTCGATTCAAACGACTGTATGAATTTTGAATCGGATTATCGGGCAGTGACCGAAATCTCGCTGCATCCGCAGGCGCTTGCTGATATCTGAAATGGCGAGGAGTCTGCAAGCAGTTCCAAACACAGACTGGAGATCAGTTGATGATTTACGAAGGTAAAGCCATCACGGTTAAAGAGATCGAAGGCGGGATCGCTCAGTTGAGCTTTGACTTGCAAGGCGAGTCAGTCAACAAGTTCAACCGTCTCACCATTGAAGAGCTGGGCGCCGCAGCTGACGCACTCAAATCCCAGAAGAATCTGAAGGGGCTGGTAGTAACCAGTGCCAAGGACAGCTTTATTGTCGGTGCGGACATCACCGAGTTTACCGAGCTGTTTGCCGGTTCCGAAGAAGACCTCGTTGCCAATAACCTCAAGGCCAACGACGTATTTAACACGATTGAAGACCTGCCATTCCCGACAGTCACTGCGATTAACGGCATTGCATTGGGTGGCGGTTTCGAAATGTGCCTGGCGACTGATTACCGGGTCATGGCACCGAAGGCGAAAGTCGGCCTGCCGGAAGTGAAGCTCGGCATCTTCCCGGGCTTCGGCGGTACCGTTCGCCTGTCCCGCCTGGTGGGCGTGGACAACGCAGTCGAGTGGATCTGTGGTGGCACTGAAAATCGCGCCGATGCGGCACTGAAGGTTGGCGCGGTTGATGCCGTTGTTGAGGCTGACAAGCTGGTAGAAGCCGCTGTTTCGATCATTAATCAGTGCAATGAAGGCAAGCTGGATAACCAGGCTCGTCGGGAAGAGAAGAAGGGCAAAATCAAGCTGAACGCCATGGAAAGCATGATGGCGTTTGAGATTTCAAAAGCCTTTGTGGGTGGCAAAGCTGGCAAGAACTACCCAGCGCCGGTTGAAGCCATCAAGACCATGCAGAAGCACGCCGGCATGACCCGTGACAAGGCGATCGAAGTCGAGGCCAAGGGCTTTGCGAAGATGGCCAAGACCAATGTTGCCGCGTGTCTGGTGGGCCTGTTCCTGAACGACCAGAAGCTGAAAAAGAAAGCCAGCGCCTGGGAGAAAGAAGCCAATGACGTCAATCTGGCCGCTGTGCTGGGTGCGGGTATCATGGGCGGCGGTGTTGCTTATCAGTCTGCACTGAAAGGCACGCCCATTATCATGAAGGACATCAACCAGGACGGCATCGCCCTGGGCCTGAAGGAAGCCAAGAAGCTTCTGGCCAAGCGCGTTGATAAGGGCAAGATGGACGCCGGCAAAATGGCCGACGTGCTCAACAGCATTACTCCGACCCTGAACTACGGCGATTTCAAGAACGTAGACCTGGTTGTTGAGGCCGTTGTTGAGAACCCGAAGGTGAAGGACGCGGTTCTGCGTGAAACGGAAGAGATGGTGCGCGACGATGCCATCCTGACGTCAAACACGTCCACGATCTCCATCGATCTTCTGGCCAAAAACCTGAAGCGTCCGGAAAACTTTTGTGGCATGCACTTCTTCAACCCGGTGCACATGATGCCGCTGGTTGAGGTTATCCGAGGCGAGAAAACGTCTGACCGTGCGATCGCGACGACCGTTGCCTACGCCAAGGCGATGGGCAAGACCCCGATCGTTGTCAACGATTGTCCGGGCTTCCTGGTGAACCGTGTTCTGTTCCCGTACTTTGGCGGCTTTATCGGCCTGGTGCGTGACGGTGCCGACTTCCAGAAAGTCGACAAGGTGATGGAAAAGTTCGGCTGGCCCATGGGCCCGGCGTACCTGCTGGATGTTGTCGGCATGGATACCGGCAAGCACGCCGGCGAAGTGATGGCCGATGGCTTCCCGGACCGCATGAAGCACGAAGGCACTACCGCCATTGACGTAATGTTCGATAACGACCGTTACGGGCAGAAGAACGACAAGGGCTTCTACAAGTACGAACTGGATCGCAAGGGCAAGCAGAACAAGGTGGTCGACGAAGAGACCTACAAGCTGCTAGAGCCGGTTGTTCAGGGTAAGAACGAGTTCAGTGACGAGGATATCATCGCCCGTATGATGATCCCCTTGTGCCTGGAGACCGTTCGCTGCCTGGAAGACGGCATTGTTGAAGACCCGGCAGACGCCGATATGGGCCTGATCTTCGGTATTGGCTTCCCGCCGTTCCGTGGTGGTGCCCTGCGCTATATCGACGACATGGGTGTCGACAGGTTCGTCGAGCTGGCAGACAAGTTTGCAGATCTTGGTCCTTTGTATCACCCGACCGAGAAGCTGCGTGAAATGGCCAAGACTGGCAAAAAGTTCTTTGGTTAACCCTGAACGAGATTTCCGAACGGAGAAAGATCTATGAGCCTTAATCCGAGAGACGTTGTCGTCGTCGATTGCGTGCGGACTCCGATGGGTCGTGCCAAAAATGGTTGCTTCCGTAACGTGCGTGCCGAGACTCTGTCTGCCGCGCTGATTGAAGCACTGTTTGAGCGCAACCCGAAGCTCGACCCGAAAGACGTTGAAGACCTTGTCTGGGGCTGTGTTAACCAGACCCTGGAGCAGGGTTTCAACGTTGCGCGTCAGATTTCCCTGCTGACACGCATTCCTCACGAGTCGGCGGCACAGACCGTCAACCGCCTGTGTGGTTCCGCGATGACCGCGATCCACACGGCCGCCCAGGCGATTCAGACCGGTAACGGTGATGTGTTCGTAGTGGGTGGCGTGGAGCACATGGGCCACGTGTCCATGACGTCCGGTTTTGATCACAACCCGGCGGCTTCAAAATATTCCGCCAAGGCGTCCAATATGATGGGCCTGACCGCGGAAATGCTGGCGAAGATGCACGGCATCACCCGTGAGCAGCAGGATGAGTTCGGTGCCCGGTCTCACCGCCTGGCCCATGAAGCGACAGTAGAAGGCCGCTTCAAGAACGAAATCGTGCCGATTGAAGGTCACGACGAGAATGGCTTCAAGGTGCTGATCGAAGAGGATGAAACCATTCGTCCGGAGACGACGGCTGAATCCCTGGGCCAGCTCAAGCCAGCGTTTGATCCGAAAAACGGTACCGTCACTGCCGGTACGTCTTCCCAGTTGACCGACGGCGCGGCTGCCATGGTGCTGATGTCTGCTGAGCGTGCAGAAGCCTTGGGCCTCAAGCCGATTGCGAAGATTCGCAGCATGGCGGTTGCCGGTTGCGATCCCGCTATCATGGGTTACGGCCCGGTTCCGGCGACCAAGAAAGCGCTGAAGCGTGCAGGCCTGAAAGTCGAAGATATCGACTTCTGGGAACTGAACGAAGCCTTTGCTGGTCAGTCCTTGCCCGTTTTGAAAGATCTGAAACTGCAAGGCGTTATGGAAGAGAAAGTGAACCTGAACGGCGGTGCGATTGCTCTGGGCCATCCGCTGGGCTGTTCTGGTGCGCGGATCTCCACAACCCTGCTGAACGTTATGCAGGCCAAAGGCGGTAAGCTTGGTGTTTCCACCATGTGCATCGGCCTGGGTCAGGGCATTGCGACAGTCTGGGAGCGTCTCTGATTCGCTAGTCTGAATCAGTAACGCTGTCCTGAAGGCCCGGCAATTGCCGGGCCTTCCTGTTTATGCTTCATTTAATAAAAGTGGGAATGAATCCAAAGAATGGGTTGTCTTGCTTTTGTTGACCCTGTAAAACAATGCACCTATACACTGCTTCGGCTATTGTGTGTTTTCTAGCCGACTGATTTTACTGCGAGTTTACGGTTTGCTGAATTATTAACCGATTATCGCCAAGGATACAGATCTCCGATATGGGTAAAAGTCTCGTTATTGTCGAGTCGCCTGCGAAAGCGAAGACCATCAACAAGTATCTGGGCTCAGACTTCATCGTCAAGTCGAGCGTCGGGCACATTCGTGATCTTCCGGTCAGTGGCAGTGGCTCTCAGTCAGATCCAAAAGAGCGCGCGAAGCAGGCGGCACTCACGCGCAAGATGGACCCGGACGAAAAGGCGGCTCACAAAAAACGCAAAGCCCGCGAACAGCTGGTCACCCGCATGGGCGTGGACCCCGATCAGGACTGGAGCGCCCGCTACGAGATCCTGCCTGGCAAGGAGAAAGTGGTTAGTGAGCTCAAGCGGCTGGCGAAATCCGCAGACCACATCTACCTCGCAACGGATTTGGATCGCGAGGGTGAAGCCATCGCCTGGCATTTGCAGCAAACCATTGGTGGAGAGCCAGACAAATATCGCCGCGTGGTGTTTAACGAAATCACCAAGCGCGCCATTCAGGCGGCGTTTGAAGACCCGGGGGCACTCGATAACAACCAGGTCAACGCTCAGCAGGCCCGTCGGTTCCTGGATCGGGTTGTCGGTTACATGGTGTCGCCGTTGCTTTGGGCAAAAATTGCGCGGGGGCTCTCTGCCGGGCGGGTGCAGTCCGTCGCGGTCCGGCTGATTGTTGAGCGTGAGCGGGAGATCCGCAAGTTTATCCCGGAGGAGTTCTGGCAGCTCCACGCAGACCTGGGTGCCAGGCAGGCGAAAGAACCGGTCCGCTTTGAAGTGACCCGTTATCAGGACAAGCCCTACCGTCCGGTGAACGAGCAACAGAGCGTTGAGCACGTCGAGCGTTTGAAAGACGGCGCTTTCCGTGTGGCCAAGCGGGAAGACAAACCAACGAAATCCCGGCCCTCGGCCCCGTTTATTACCTCAACGCTGCAACAGGCGGCCAGTAATCGCATGGGCTTCAGTGTCAAAAAGACCATGATGCTGGCCCAGCGTCTCTACGAGGCCGGTTACATTACCTACATGCGGACGGACTCCACCAACCTGAGTCAGGATGCGGTGGGTGCCTGCCGTGACTTCATCAAGAAGCAGTTCGGCGAGCGGTACATGCCGGAGAAGTTCCGGGTTTATGGCAGCAAGGAAGGCGCTCAGGAAGCCCACGAGGCCATTCGCCCGACCGAGGTGGATCGTCGGCCTACTGACATCAGTGGGCTGGAGAAGGACGCTGAGAAGCTCTATGACCTGATCTGGCGTCAGTTCATTGCCTGCCAGATGGCGGATGCCGAATTCCTGAGCACCTCGATCATGGTGGCCAATGGCGAATACGAGTTGCGCACCCGCGGCCGTATTATCAAGTTCGAAGGCTTCCTCAAGGTGGCCCCCCAGTCGGCCAAGAAAGACGAAGACGTGGCCTTGCCAGACATCAAGGTGGACGAAACGCTGGATCTGGCCAAACTGGACCCAACGCAGCATTTCACCAAACCGGCACCTCGCTACACTGAAGCCAGCCTGGTCAAAGAGCTGGAGAAGCAGGGCATTGGCCGGCCCTCAACCTACGCATCCATCATCTCCACCATTCAGGATCGGGGCTACGTCAGGCTGCAGAATCGACGTTTTTACGCGGAGAAAATGGGCGAGATCGTGACAGAGCGCCTGACCGAATCTTTCCCGAACCTGATGGATTTTGATTTCACCGCCAGGATGGAAGATGAGCTGGACGACATCGCCGAGGGCGAGGTTCAGTGGAAAAAGGTTCTGAACGATTTTTACGGCCGTTTCCGCAAGCAGCTGGAGACCGCAGAAGGCAGTGAGGAAGGGGGTATGCGTGCCAATACCCCAACGGAGACGGACATTCCGTGCCCAAGCTGCAGCCGACCCATGCAGATCCGCGTTGCCAGCACCGGTGTGTTCCTGGGATGTTCCGGTTATTCGCTGCCGCCGAAGGAGCGCTGCAAAACCACCATCAACCTGGTCTCCGGGGATGAGGTGGTCAGTGCTGAAGAAGATGTGGAAGGCGAGGGCGAAACCCGGCTCCTGCGCAAGAAACGTCGGTGCGCCAAATGCGGAACAGCGATGGACAGCTATCTGGTCGATGAAGGCCGAAAGCTGCACGTGTGCGGTAACAACCCGGATTGCTCTGGCTTTGAAGTTGAAACCGGTACGTTCCGTATCAAGGGCTACGAAGGGCCAACGCTGGAATGCGACAAATGCGGCTCTGAAATGCAGCTGAAAACCGGTCGTTTCGGCAAGTATTTTGGTTGCACCGATGCGGAGTGCAAAAATACCCGGAAACTGCTGAAAAGTGGCGAACCGGCTCCGCCCAAGATGGACCCGGTGCCAATGCCGGAGTTGCAGTGCCAGAAGGTGGATGACACCTACGTGCTGCGGGATGGCGCTTCCGGCCTGTTCCTGGCGGCCAGCAAGTTCCCGAAGAATCGCGAGACCCGGCCGCCGCTGGTGATGGAAATTACGCCCCATCGTAAGGAGGTTGATCCCAAGTACGATTTCCTGATGAACGCACCCGAACGCGATCCGGAAGGAAATCCCACGGTGATTCGCTACAGCCGCAAGACCAAAGAGCAGTACGTCATGTCCGAGAAAGACGGCAAGGCGACAGGCTGGTCAGCGTGGTACGCGAACGGGAAATGGCAACCAAAAGAGAAGAAGTAAGAAGGGGATTTCGGCACCCCCTCTCACTGCGTGGGAGGGGGGTGACAAAAAAGTGGCAAAAAAAATGGCGAAATAAAGGGTAGGGCACAAGCCGCCTACCGGAATTTTCTCAACCGCTGAATCAGTGACGACGTATCCCATCGGTTGCCGCCCATGGACTGAACATCGGCATAGAACTGATCCACCAGCGCCGCCACCGGAATCGAGGCGTTCACTTTGCGGGCTTCCTCCAGACAGATGCCCAGATCTTTGCGCATCCAGTCCACCGCAAACCCGTAATCAAACTTGCCGTCGATCATGGTGCCTGAGCGGTTTTCCATCTGCCAGGACTGTGCCGCGCCCTTGGAGATTACGTCCACCACTTTCTGCACATCCAGTTCCGCCTGCTCAGCAAAATGCAGCGCTTCTGACAGCCCTTGAACCAGCCCCGCTATGGCAATCTGATTCACCATTTTGGTTTTCTGGCCGCTGCCGACGGGTCCCATCAGATTCAGTGCCTTTGAATAATGCTCCAGAATCGGTCGTGCGCGCTCGAAAATTGCCGGATCGCCGCCGCACATGACGGTGAGTTGGCCGTTTTCTGCGCCTTGCTGACCCCCTGATACCGGGGCGTCGATAAATCCCTGCTTGCGGCTGGCGGCAGAGGCAGCCAGGGTTTCGGCTATGCCGGCGGATGCGGTTGTGTGGTCGATCAGGATGGCCCCGGTGGGGGCGTTGGCAATGATCCCGTCCTGGCCCTGGTAAACGGCTTCGAGGTCTTTGTCGGCCCCCACGCAGGTCAGCACCATGTCTGCCGCCTCAACGGCTTCGGCAATCGTTCGGCAGGCAGTGCCTGAATGGTCGCTGGCCCAGGCTTCGGCCTTGGCGTGGGTACGGTTCCAGACCCGGACGTCCAGGCCGGCGCTGGCCAGGTGGCCTGCCATTGGGTATCCCATGACGCCGAGCCCGATAAAGGCCGCTTTGATGGTCATGCATCTTCTCCCGGTGTTGTTGTGTTTGGATTAACTTAGCACAGCAGTTTCATTCCGGGCACAAAAAAAGGGCCGCTGAATCAGCGGCCCTTGATGGTGGTGTCCGTTTTCCCGTGCGATTATTTTTTGGGGTAATCGCGGGCGTCGGAACCGGTGTACAGTTGGCGGGGACGACCGATGCGGTAGTCGCCAGACACCATTTCGTTCCAGTGAGCGAACCAGCCGATGGTGCGCGACATGGCGAAAATCACGGTGAACATGGAGGTCGGGATACCGATTGCCTTCAGGATCAGGCCGGAGTAGAAGTCCACGTTCGGGTACAGCTTGCGCTTGACGAAATACTCGTCTTCCAGTGCAATTTTCTCCAGGCGCTGGGCGATTTTCAGCAACGGATCGTTTTCCAGGCCGAGCTCGGTCAGCACTTCGTGAGCGGTCTGTGCCATGACCTTTGCGCGTGGGTCGAAGTTCTTGTAGACGCGGTGACCAAAGCCCATCAGACGGAACGGATCGTCTTTGTCCTTGGCCTTGGCAATGAACTTCTCGATGTTTTCCTCATCACCGATTTCCGCGAGCATATCCAGTACGGCTTCGTTCGCACCGCCGTGAGCCGGGCCCCAGAGCGCAGCAATGCCGGAAGCAATGCAGGCGTAAGGGTTGGCACCGGTAGAGCCGGCCAGGCGCACCGTGGATGTGGAGGCGTTCTGCTCGTGGTCCGCATGCAGGATGAAGATTTTGTCCATGGCTTTCGCCAGGATTGGATTTGGCTTGTACTCTTCACAGGGCACGCCGAACATCATCTGCAGGAAGTTTTCGGAGTAGGACAGGTCGTTACGCGGGTACATGAACGGCTGGCCGAGGCTGTATTTGTAACACCAGGCCGCAATGGTCGGCATTTTGGCGATCAGGCGATGGGCGGTAATTTCCCGCTGGGTCTGATCGGTTACGTCCATCTGGTCGTGGTAGAACGCGGAAAGCGCGCCAACAACGCCACACATGATGGCCATTGGGTGTGCGTCACGACGGAAACCCTGGAAGAAGTTCCGCATCTGGTCGTGAAGCATGGTGTGGTTTTTAATGGTGTTGTGAAATTGCTTGTTTTCGGCAGCGGTCGGCAGTTCACCGTGCAACAACAAGTAGCAGACTTCGAGGTAATCTGATTCTTGGGCGAGTTGTTCGATGGGGTAACCGCGATGCAGGAGAACACCATTGGCACCATCAATGTAAGTGATTTTGGATTCGCAGGCCGCCGTTGAGACGAACCCCGGGTCGTAGGTGAAAACGCCTTCCTGGACGAGGCCTCGTACGTCGATAACGTCAGGGCCGACGGTGCCCGAATAAATCGGAAGCTCAATGGACTTATCACCCACCGATAGCGTGGCTTTCCTGTCGGTCATGGTGCTCTCCTATGTATCAGCTTTGACAGCTTTTCAGTATCTGGATGCGCGTGAGAAGGCGCGTATTATCGCAAAACTGGCGGCAAAATATAGGGCGTTGGCTTTTTTTGTCAATAAAAGAGGCAGGAAAGTTCATGATTTGACATTCGGTGTATGTCAGGGAACTCCTGAATCACGCAGTTCGCGGGGTGAATTTTATTTTGTCAATAAGCCTTATAGCGGGTGCCGGGCCGCTATCCACAGGCCTCGGAGATGGTTGCCGGTTTGTAATTGGGGGGGCTACTCCTTATAATCCGTACCCCGGAATTGGAGATACGCCTTGTCCATGTTACTTGTCTGTCCAGTCATCTGTGCAGGTGAGAATTGGCGAAGTGTCGTCTACCTGCCGACTGAGGCAATCGTGTGCCGGTACCACCAGCACGCTGATCCATTACATACCAATCATCTGCATCGACCTGTTCGGTCGCTTGTGGAACCAAGAGAGAGTGTGAGAGCGCTGTGAATAGCAAACGACCAGTTAATCTCGATCTCGGCAAGTTTCATTTTCCACTGCCAGCCATTACGTCCATATTGCATCGCATCAGTGGCATCATCATTTTTGTTGGTGTTGCGTTCCTGCTGTACGGGCTTGAGCTTTCCCTCTCCGGGGAAGAAGGCTTCAGTCGGGTCGATGAACTGCTGAACAGCTTCCTGGCGAAGCTGATCATCTGGGGCATTTTGTCTGCTCTGCTGTACCACCTGGTTGCGGGTATCAAGCATCTGCTGATGGATATGGGCATCGGTGAAGAGCTTGAAAGTGGCCGTCTCGCCGCGAAAATCACGCTGGTGGTTTCCGTTATTCTCATTGTTCTGGCTGGAGTCTGGGTATGGGCAGCGTAAACAGCGTAACGAATCTGGGCCGTAGTGGCGTTTTCGACTGGCTGATCCAGCGCGTCACTGCTTATGTGCTCGCGCTTTACACCCTGTTCCTGCTGGGTTTTATGGTGTTCAGTGATGTGAACTATGAGACCTGGTCGGCGCTATTCGGGCAAACCTGGTTCCGCATCTTTACCCTGTTGGCACTGATTTCTCTTGGTGCCCATGCCTGGGTAGGGCTCTGGACTGTCACGACCGACTATATGAAGTCCATGGCACCTCGTTTCCTGGTGCAGGCGGTATGCGGTCTGACCATGTTTGTGTACGTGGTCTGGGGTATTCAGATTCTTTGGGGGCTTTAATCAATGGCTAATATCAAGACCATGTCTTACGACGCGATTGTTATCGGTGGCGGCGGGGCCGGTATGCGAGCCGCCCTGCAGCTGACCGAATCCGGCGTCAACACTGCGTGTATCACGAAAGTATTCCCGACCCGTTCTCACACGGTGTCTGCCCAGGGCGGCATTACCTGCGCAATCGCAAGCGCCGATCCCAACGATGACTGGCGCTGGCACATGTATGACACCGTCAAAGGGTCGGATTACATTGGTGACCAGGACGCCATCGAATATATGTGCTCCGTAGGCCCGCAGGCGGTCTTTGAGCTGGAGCATATGGGGTTGCCGTTCTCTCGAACTGAGCAGGGGCGTATCTACCAGCGTCCGTTCGGTGGTCAGTCCAAGGGGCCGGATGATCCGACTCAGGCTTCCCGTACCTGTGCCGCTGCCGACCGTACGGGTCACGCGCTGTTGCATACCCTGTATCAGGCCAACCTGAAAGGTGGTACCACATTCTTGAATGAGTGGTACGCGGTTGATCTGGTCAAGAACGGCAAGGACGAAGTGGTGGGCGTTGTTGCCATCGAAATCGAAACCGGTGAAGTGGCGTACATCAAATCCAAGGCGACGGTGCTCGCGACTGGCGGTGCCGGCCGAATTTATTCCTCCACGACCAATGCCCTGATCAATACCGGCGACGGTATCGGTATGGCCCTGCGTGCGGGCTTCCCGATGCAGGATATGGAGATGTGGCAGTTCCACCCGACTGGCATTCACGGTGCCGGCACACTGGTGACAGAAGGTTGCCGAGGTGAGGGCGGCTATCTGATCAACGCTGAAGGCGAACGCTTCATGGAGCGTTATGCCCCTAACGCGAAAGATCTGGCCGGCCGGGATGTGGTGGCTCGTTCCATGGTGATCGAGATCCTCGAAGGCCGTGGTTGCGGCCCCGACAAGGACCACGTTCTGCTGAAGCTGGATCACCTGGGCGAAGAAACCCTGAACCTGCGCTTGCCGGGCATTTGTGAGCTGTCCCGCACGTTCGCGCACGTTGATCCGGTAAAAGAGCCTATTCCGGTGGTTCCGACCTGTCACTACATGATGGGTGGTATTCCCACCAACGTGGGTGGCCAGGCGCTGACCCAGGATGAACAGGGTGCCGACAAGCCAATTCCCGGCCTGTTTGCCTGTGGCGAAGCAGCCTGTGTGTCTGTACACGGTGCCAACCGTCTGGGCGGCAATTCCCTGCTGGATCTGGTGGTGTTCGGCCGTGCGGCGGGCCTGCACATTGAAGAGCAGCTTCGTGGCGGCTTTGAAGTGGACGGTGCCAGTGACGACGACATCAAGCGTGCCATGGCTCGCCTTGACCGTCTGAACAGCGCTTCGGAAGGCGAGAGTGTGGCCGATGTTCGCAAGGATCTGCAGAGCTGCATGCAGCTTTATTTCGGCGTTTTCCGTGACGGCAAGAGCATGGAAGAGGGTCTGAAGAAGCTTGAAGCGATCGGCGAACGTACCCGCAAGACCAAGCTGGCAGACACCAGCAGCGCATTTAATACCGCGCGGATTGAGGCGCTGGAGCTTGATAATCTCTACGAGGTTGCCATGGCGACGGCGATCTCCGCGTTTGAACGTAAGGAAAGCCGCGGTGCTCACGCTCGCAACGACTTTACCGAGCGTGACGATGAAAACTGGCTGAAGCATTCTGTCTACTTCCCGCTCGAGAAGCGTGTTGGTAAGCGCGACGTGAATTTCGCGCCCAAGACTGTCGACACCTTCCAGCCGAAGATCCGGACTTATTAAGGGGGACGCATAAGATGTTGGTAAGCCTTTATCGTTATAACCCGGAAACGGACAACGCGCCCTATATGCAGGACGTGGAGCTGGAGCTTCCGGAAGGCAAGGACCTGATGGTTCTCGATGTCCTCAACCAGATGAAGGAAAAGGACCCGTCTGTTGCCTATCGCCGTTCCTGTCGTGAGGGGGTTTGTGGCTCTGACGGCATGAACATGAATGGCAGGAACGGCTTGGCGTGTATTACGCCGATGTCCCAGGTGGTCAAGAACAACAAGCTGGTGGTGCGCCCGCTGCCGGGTTTGCCGGTCATCCGTGATCTGGTTGTGGATATGAGCCTGTTCTATAAGCAGTACGAAAAGGTCATGCCGTATCTGGTCAACGACAAGCCGGCTCCCGCCATTGAGCGACTGCAGTCGCCCGAGGACCGGGAAAAGCTGGACGGCCTGTACGAGTGTATTCTCTGTGCGTGCTGTTCAACCGCCTGCCCATCGTTCTGGTGGAACCCGGATAAGTTTGTGGGTCCGGCCGGCCTGTTGCAGGCGTATCGCTTCCTCGCGGATAGCCGTGACACGGCTCAGGCGGAGCGTCTTGCCAATCTTGATGACCCATTCAGCGTGTTCCGCTGCCGCGGCATCATGAACTGTGTCAGTGTTTGTCCGAAAGGCCTGAACCCCACAAGGGCTATTGGTCACATTCGGAACCTTCTGCTTCAACGGGCGACCTAAAGGCAGAATGCAGAACAGGCGCTATACTGTTCTGATCAGGTTAGTACCCGGGAGGCCCTGCAACGGCGCAGGGCCTTCAACCAAAGGCTTATAGGCAAAAGTCTTATCGGGATGCACACTACGCAGGCCGTGACCAGAGCTCATCAAGCTTGCTCGCGGATTGCTGAGTTTAAAACCACCGGGGAACGGAAAACATCCATGCTCGGTGTGGTGGCCAAAGTCGATCCCGTGAAAACCCGTATTGACTGAGATTTACCCCTGGCGGACCATACTGAGCTCCTCGCACCAGCCCAAGGTGAGCTATTCAAAATGCACGAAAGCATCATGGAGCAGTTATGGCAGACTTCCCACTTGCAGGGGGGAAATCTTGCCTATGTTGAACAGCTTTTTGAAACCTACCTGACAGACCCCAATGCCGTTCCCGAAGAGTGGCGCAGCTACTTTGACAAGCTTCCCAGTGTTGATGGCTATAAAGGCCGCGACATTATTCACTCTTCCATTCGCGAACAGTTTGAACACATCTCCCGCAATCAGCGTTTTCTGGCCAGCAACGGTGTTCCGGCCAGTGCCACCTCCGACGCTGACAAAAAACAGATTCGTGTTCTGCAGTTGATCAATGCGTTTCGTTTCCGTGGTCACCAGGAATCAAAGCTTGATCCGCTTGGCGTCTGGCAGCGTCCGAAAGTCGAAGACCTTGATCCGTCCTTCCACGATTTGTCGGAATCCGACTATGATCTTGAGTTTCAGACCGGTTCTCTGAATTTTGGCTCAGAAACCATGAAACTCGGCGACATTATCAGTGGCCTGCGTCAGACCTACTGCGAAAGCATCGGCGCTGAGTACATGCATGTTGTCGACACCCGTATCAAACGCTGGTTCCAGCAACGCATGGAACCCGTCCGGTCGCGGCCGGAATACGAAGCCAAGACCCGCAAACACCTTCTTGAACGTTTGACTGCTGCCGAGGGGCTGGAGAAATATCTGGGGTCCCGTTACCCCGGCGTCAAGCGGTTTGGTCTTGAAGGCGGCGAAACCCTGATTCCGTGTCTGGACGAACTCATTCAGCGCGCCGGTGCCTACGGTGCCAAAGAAATCGTTCTGGGGATGGCGCATCGCGGCCGGCTGAACGTTCTGGTCAATACGCTGGGTAAAAATCCCAAAGAGCTTTTCGACGAATTCGAAGGCAAGAAGCTGGCGGACTCAGGTTCGGGCGATGTGAAGTACCATCAGGGCTTCTCGTCCAACGTGATGACGTCCGGCGGCGAAATTCACCTCGCGATGGCCTTCAACCCGTCGCATCTGGAGATTGTGTCTCCGGTGGTGGTGGGCTCTGTTCGAGCCCGACAGACTCGTCGGAATGACAATGACGGCACCCAGGTGCTTCCTATCATCCTGCATGGTGACGCGGCGTTCGCCGGTCAGGGTGTGGTGATGGAAACCTTCCAGATGTCCCAGACCCGGGGCTACGGTGTTGGCGGCACGGTTCACATCGTCATCAACAACCAGGTCGGTTTTACCACCAGCAAGCAGGAAGACGCACGCTCGACCGAATACTGCACCGACGTGGCAAAAATGGTTCACGCGCCAATTCTGCACGTGAACGCGGACGATCCGGAAGCGGTGATGTTCGTCACTCAAATGGCGATGGATTACCGGAACGAATTCAAGCGCGATGTGGTGATCGATCTGGTGTGCTACCGCCGTCGTGGCCACAACGAGGCAGATGAGCCGGCGGCAACCCAGCCGCTTATGTACGAGAAAATTCGCAAGCTGAAAACCACCCGGGCGCTTTACGCCGATTCGCTGATCGCCGATGGGGTGATTTCCGAAGACGAAGCCAAGCGCACGGACCTGGAATACCGGGATGCGCTTGACAAGGGAGACCATGTGGTCAAGTCCCTGGTCAAAGAGCCCAACAAAGAGCTCTACGTTGACTGGACGCCTTATCTCGGTCACGAGTGGACAGCCAAGTGCAAATCCAGCGTTGCGCTCAAAACCATCCAGACCCTGGGTAAGAAGCTGACCCAGGTGCCGGAGGGTTTCGTCATCCAGCGTCAGGTGTCCAAAATTGTTTCTGACCGTGAAAAAATGACCGCCGGCGCATTGCCGATCAATTGGGGCTACGGCGAAGTGATGGCCTACGCCACTCTGCTGGACGAGGGTCACCCTATCCGGATTACCGGTCAGGATGTGGGTCGCGGCACCTTCTCTCACCGCCATGCGGTGCTGCACAACCAGAAAGACGGTTCTACCCATACCGCACTGGAGCATCTGTCAGACGACCAGCCGGTGTTTGAAATCTATGACTCGCTGCTCTCTGAAGAAGCCGTTATGGCGTTCGAGTACGGTTATTCGACCACGGCACCAAAAGGCCTTGTGGTCTGGGAAGCGCAGTTTGGTGATTTCGCCAATGGCGCTCAGGTGGTGATCGATCAGTTCCTGACCAGCGGCGAGCATAAATGGGGCCGCCTGTGTGGTTTGACCCTGCTGCTTCCGCACGGTTATGAGGGGCAGGGGCCAGAGCACAGCTCCGCGCGCCTTGAGCGCTTCCTGCAAATGTCAGCAGAGCACAATATTCAGGTGTGTGTGCCGACCACGCCGTCCCAGGTATTCCATATGCTTCGCCGGCAGGTGAAGCGTCCGTTGCGCAAACCGTTGGTCGCGATCACGCCCAAGAGCTTGTTGCGCCACAAGGAAGCAACCTCCGATCTGGACGATCTGACCTCGGGCACCTTCCAGACCGTTCTGCAGGAAAAAGAACCGTCTGATCCGAAAAAAGTGACGCGTCTGGTTCTGTGCAGTGGCAAGGTTTACTTCGATCTGCTTGAGAAGAAAAAATCCGAAGATCGGGACGATGTCGCGATTGTCCGTATCGAGCAGCTGTATCCGTTCCCCGGGGACGATCTGGACGAAGTTCTGGCACTCTACCCCAAACTCAAGCATGTGGCCTGGTGTCAGGAAGAGCCGATGAACCAGGGCGCGTGGTATTGCAGCCAGCATCATATGCGCAACGCCCTGCACCGTAAGAACAGCAAATTGTACCTTCAGTACGCCGGTCGTGACGCATCTGCCGCGCCAGCATGCGGCCATATGTCCGTGCATATTGAAGAGCAGAAAAAACTGGTTAACGACGCGTTCGAAATCTGACGAGCTACCGAATTAAGGATCCGAGATGTCAACTGAGATTAAAGCCCCCGTTTTCCCCGAGTCGGTCGCAGAGGGCACCGTCGCGACCTGGCACAAGCAGCCAGGTGAAGCCTGTTCCCGCGATGAGCTGATCGTCGATATTGAAACAGACAAGGTGGTTCTGGAAGTGGTTGCGCCGGCCGATGGCGTGATCGAAGAAGTCCTGAAAGGCGAAGGCGATACCGTGGAAAGTGGTGAGGTAGTCGCTAAGTTCAAGGCAGGCGCTGCTGGTGAGTCCAAGCCTGCTGAAACCAAGGACGACACAAAGAAAGAAGACGCGCCGAAGGAAGAGTCTGCAAACGAAGCTGCCTCCGGGGACGCCATCCTGAGCCCGGCCGCCCGTAAACTGGCGGAAGAGAACAGCGTCGATCCCAATGCCGTTAAGGGCACCTGAAAAGACGGGCGCGTCACGAAAGAAGACGTTCAGAATCATGTTGCTAACGCTAAGTCTTCAGGTTCTGAATCAAGTGCAAAGCCGGCTGGCGATATGCCGAAAGTAGACGTGGCTTCCGGTGAGCGCGCGGAGAAGCGCGTGCCGATGACACGGTTGCGCGCCAGCATTGCCAAGCGCCTGGTCAACGCCCAGCAGACCGCTGCGATGCTGACCACCTTTAACGAAGTGAACATGGCTCCGATCATGGAGATGCGCAAGCAGTACCAGGACAACTTCGTGAAGCGTCATGGCATCAAGCTTGGCTTTATGTCGTTCTTCACCAAGGCAGCCACGGAAGCCCTCAAGCGCTTCCCGGCGGTCAACGCCTCCATTGATGGCAACGACATGGTGTACCACGGCTATCAGGACGTCGGCGTTGCGGTATCGACTGATCGCGGCCTGGTGGTTCCGGTGTTGCGGGATGTCGATGCGCTGGGTTTGGCCGACATTGAAAAGAAAATCGTCGAATACGGCACCAAGGCAAAAGATGGCAAGCTGGGCATTGATGAAATGACCGGCGGCACATTCACCATCACCAACGGTGGCATTTTTGGCTCACTGATTTCCACTCCGATCCTGAACCCGCCTCAGACGGCTATTCTGGGCATGCACAAGATTCAGGAGCGGCCAATGGCGGTGAACGGTAAGGTTGAAATTCAGCCGATGATGTACCTGGCACTGTCCTATGATCACCGTATGGTTGATGGCAAGGAAGCAGTTCAGTTCCTGGTGGCCATCAAGGAAATGCTTGAAGACCCGGCGCGTATTTTGCTGGACGTCTGAGCTGATATTTAACGAATCGGAAAACAGGATCGATTATGTCTGATAAGTACGACGTCATTGTCATTGGCGCAGGCCCCGGTGGATACGTGGCTGCCATCAAGGCTGCGCAGCTCGGCCTGAAGACCGCGTGTGTGGAGTCCTGGACCTCTGTTGAGGACAGCAAACAGGTGCTGGGTGGTACCTGTCTGAACGTAGGCTGCATTCCTTCCAAAGCCTTGTTGGAGATTTCTCACAAGTTTGAGGAAGCAAGTCACGATTACGAAATGCAGGGCATCATCGCCAAGGACGTCAAAATTGACCTCGCCAAGATGATGGAACGCAAACTTGGTATCGTGAAGCAACTGACCGGTGGTATTGCCGGTCTGTTCAAGGCGAATGGCGTTACGTCTATCCACGGCCATGGCAAGTTGCTGGCCAATCGTAAAGTGGAAGTGACGGACAAAGACGGTAAGAGCAAGACTTACGAAGCCGAGAACGTCATCATCGCCACCGGCTCCAAGCCGATCGAGATTCCGCCCGCGCCGTTTGACGGCGACAGCATTGTGGATTCCGAAGGTGCGCTGGAATTCACCGAAGTGCCCAAGCGGCTTGGTGTGATTGGTGCCGGCGTTATTGGTCTCGAGCTGGGCAGCGTCTGGGCCCGCCTGGGCTCGGAAGTCACGGTGATCGAAGCTCAGGATACTTTCCTGCCGGCCGTCGATCAGCAGGTCGCGAAGGATGCTTTGAAACAGTTCCAGAAGCAGGGGCTGAACATTGTGATGGGCGCGCGCATGACCGGTGCTGAAATCAAGCGCAAGCTGGTCAACGTCAGCTACGAGGACAGCGAGGGCAAGCAAGAAGCCAAGTTTGACAAG
Organism: Marinobacter sp.; assembly: GCF_040904845.1. GTDB lineage: Bacteria > Pseudomonadota > Gammaproteobacteria > Pseudomonadales > Oleiphilaceae > Marinobacter. Next base: position 78,244 of record NZ_JBBDSR010000065.1, read on the forward strand.
CTGATTGTTGCCGTGGGTCGTCGGCCGTACACGGACAATGCGCTGGCAGAAGATTCCGGTGTCAAACTGGATGAGCGCGGCTTCATCTTTGTTGATGACAGCTGCAAAACCGAAGCGCCGGGTGTCTGGGCTATTGGTGATGTGGTCCGCGGTCCGATGCTGGCCCATAAAGCGTCGGAAGAAGGCGTGATGGTTGCCGAGCGTATTGCCGGGCACAAGCCGCAGGTCAATTACGACTGCATCCCGAACGTTATCTACACCGCGCCGGAAGTTGCCTGGGTCGGAAAGACCGAAGAGGAACTGAAGTCTGAAGGTGAAGAGTACAACGTGGGTACGTTCCCGTTCGCGGCGAACGGCCGCGCCATGGCGGCGAACTCCGCCTCCGGTTTGGTGAAAATCATCGCGGACGCCAAGACGGATCGCATTCTGGGCTTCCACGTGGTGGGGCCGCAGGCGTCCGAAATTGTGGCTCAGGGCGTGATCGCCATGGAATTCGGGTCCAGTGCTGAAGATCTGGCTCTGACCTGTTTTGCGCACCCGACCTTGTCGGAATCAGTGCACGAGGCAGCTCTGGCCGTTGCTGGCGGAGCGATTCATATCGCCAACCGCCGCAAAAAGAAGTAACGCAATACCGGGAGTCGGGGCACCATTTGGGTGCCCCGCTGCCATCATAACGGCAGTTTTCCGGACGCGTCAGCGGCAGGCTAAGGTGATCCCTGGCCCGCCATAACGAATTCGCGTCAGGCTCACCAATGGCGGTGTGCCGGCGGGTTCATTTCCGTACGTGGTTATCCTCCATCAAAAGACGGGACATTAACTATGAATTTGCATGAATATCAGGGCAAGCAGCTGTTCGCTGAGTATGGCCTGCCCGTATCCAAGGGCATTGCCTGCGATACCCCGAAAGAAGCTGTTGAAGCTGCCGGCGAAATCGGCGGCGATGCCTGGGTAGTAAAAGCTCAGGTACACGCGGGTGGCCGTGGCAAGGCCGGCGGCGTAAAGCTGGTCAAGAGCAAAGACGACATTCGCGAGTTTGCCGAGAAATGGCTGGGCAAGAACCTGGTGACCTACCAGACCGACGAGAACGGTCAGCCGGTCAGCAAGATTCTGGTTGAATCCCTCACCGATATTGACCAGGAGCTATATCTGGGCGCGGTTGTTGACCGTGGTACCCGTCGTATCGTGTTTATGGCCTCCACCGAAGGCGGTGTTGAGATTGAGCAGGTTGCTGAAGAAACGCCGGAAAAGATTCTGAAAGCCGAAGTTGACCCGCTGGTAGGCGCACAGCCATACCAGGGCCGTGAACTGGCGTTCAAGCTGGGCCTCGAAGGCAAGCAGATCGGTCAGTTCACCAAGATTTTCATGGGCCTGGCGAAGCTGTTTGAAGACCGTGACCTGGCGCTGCTGGAAATTAACCCGCTGGTGATTACGCCTGCCGGTGACCTGCATTGCCTGGACGCAAAAATTGGTGTCGACGGCAACGCGCTCTACCGTCAGAAGAAGATCCATGAGATGCACGACCCCTCCCAGGAAGATTCCCGGGAAGCGGAAGCCGCCAAGTGGGAACTCAACTACGTGGCGCTGGAAGGCAACATCGGCTGCATGGTTAACGGCGCTGGTCTGGCCATGGGCACCATGGACATCATCAAGCTGTCTGGCGGCCGTCCTGCCAACTTCCTGGACGTTGGCGGCGGCGCGACCAAAGAGCGCGTCTCCGAAGCGTTCAAAATCATCCTGTCTGACGACAACGTACAGGCCGTTCTGGTCAACATCTTTGGCGGTATTGTTCGCTGCGACATGATTGCAGAGGGCATCATCGGTGCGGTCAAGGAAGTGGGCGTCAAGGTTCCCGTGGTTGTTCGCCTCGAGGGCAATAACGCTGAAGTGGGTATCAAGGTACTTGCGGACAGCGGCCTGAACATCATTGCCGCCACCAGTCTGTCGAATGCGGCAGAGCAAGTCGTTAAAGCCGCAGGGGGTAAATAATGAGCATCCTGATCAACAAAGACACCAAAGTTATCTGCCAGGGCTTTACCGGCGCGCAGGGTACGTTCCACTCTGAGCAGGCGATCGATTACGGCACCAAAATGGTTGGTGGCGTTAGCCCCGGGAAAGGTGGTACCGAGCACCTGGGCCTGCCGGTATTCAACACCGTGCGTGAAGCCGTTGAGAAAACCGGTGCGGAAGCCACGGTTATCTACGTGCCGGCTCCGTTCTGTAAAGACGCGATCATCGAAGCCGCAGACGCGGGCATCCAACTGATTGTGTGCATTACCGAAGGCATCCCGACCATCGACATGCTGTACGCGAAGGAATACGTGGATCGCAAAGGCGTGCGTATGATCGGTCCCAACTGCCCAGGCGTGATTACCCCGGGCGAATGCAAGATCGGCATCATGCCAGGCCATATTCATAAGCCTGGCAAGGTCGGTATCGTATCCCGTTCAGGCACCCTGACGTACGAAGCGGTCAAGCAGACCACGGACTTCGGTTACGGCCAGTCCACCTGTGTCGGCATCGGTGGTGACCCGATCCCGGGTTCCAACTTCATCGACATCCTGAAGCTGCTGCAGGACGATCCGCAGACAGAAGCCATCGTGATGATCGGTGAAATTGGTGGTACTGCTGAAGAAGAAGCGGCAGCGTTCATCAAAGAGAACGTCACCAAGCCGGTGGTTTCCTACATCGCTGGTGTTACCGCACCTCCGGGTAAGCGTATGGGTCACGCCGGTGCGATTATCTCCGGCGGTAAGGGTACTGCGGACGAGAAGTTCGCCGCCCTGAACGACGCCGGTGTCAAAACCGTGCGCAGCCTGGCTGAAATCGGCAAGGCGTTGAAGGAAGTGACTGGCTGGTAAAACACCGAGTCAGGTTACTGAAAGCCCCCGGGTCTGCCGCAAGGCGCCGGGGGCTTTTTGTTTTTCAATGGTTTCTTAACGCCAGCGCCACATAAGACTATAATGCCCGGTCAGCCTGAACTAAGATGGGCTGGCCTAATGTCACCAGAAGGAGTTCCTGCTTTGAGTTCTGTAGATTCCCAGCAACGGGTTTTGTCCGGGATGCGTCCGACCGGCAAGCTTCACCTTGGCCACTACCATGGTGTCCTGAAAAACTGGGTGAAACTCCAGCATGAATTTGAGTGCTTCTTCTTCGTTGCCGACTGGCACGCACTGACCACGGATTACGAAGACACCGCCGGCATCGAGCAGAGTGTCTGGGACATGGTCATCGACTGGCTGGCTGCAGGCGTCAATCCCGGATCGTCCACCATGTTTATCCAGTCCCGCGTGCCGGAACATGCCGAGTTGCATCTGCTGCTGTCGATGATCACCCCGCTGGGCTGGCTGGAACGCATTCCGACCTATAAGGACCAGCAGGAAAAACTGCGGGAAAAAGACCTCGCCACCTACGGTTTTCTCGGTTATCCGCTGCTGCAGAGTGCGGATATTCTGATGTATCGCGCCGGTAAGGTGCCGGTCGGTGCTGATCAGGTCTCCCACGTGGAAATTACCCGGGAAGTGGCTCGCCGCTTCAATCATATTTACGGTCGCGAGCCCGGCTTTGAAGAGCAGGCGGAAGGCGCGATTGTGAAGATGGGTAAAAAGAACGCCAAGCTCTATCGCACCCTGAAAAAGCGGTACCAGGAAGAAGGCGACATGGAAGCGCTGGAAACCGCCCGGGCGCTGCTGAAAGAGCAACAGAATATTTCCCTTGGCGACCGCGAGCGCTTGTACGGTTATATCGAAGGCGGAGGCAAAGTCATCCTGCCCGAGCCCCAGCCGTTGCTGACGCCGGAATCGAAAATGCCGGGGCTGGACGGTCAGAAGATGTCCAAGTCCTACAACAATTACATCGGTCTGCGCGAAGATCAGGACTCCGTTGCCAAAAAGGTGCGGACCATGCAAACCGATCCCCAGCGTGTGCGCCGGACCGACCCGGGCGAGCCGGAGAAGTGTCCGGTGTGGGGAATGCACAAGATCTATTCCGATGCCGATACTCAGGAGTGGGTCCAAACCGGGTGTCGCAGTGCCGGTATTGGCTGCCTTGACTGCAAAAATCCTCTGATTGACGCGATTATCGAAGAACAGCGCCCACTTCACGAGCGAGCCCGTGAGTACGAAGGCAACCCCGACCTTGTGCAGTCCATTATCGAGGAAGGCTGCGAGCAGGCTCGGGATGCAGCCAGAGACACGCTTGACGAAGTACGATCCGCCATGGGCCTGAACTATCGCTGAAGTGCTCCGCGGCAACGCGCGCTGCCGGGTACTGGAGACCGTATGACCGATGACACCATGAGCACAACGCAGGTCGAACCGGGGGAAGACACCAGGTCACCCGCCGGCGAGACACCATTGGCTCGGGTGTCCGGAAAACCCGTGGTGGATTTGCCCCGGGACCTTTACATTCCGCCGGATGCGCTCGCGGTTTTTCTGGAAGCCTTTGAGGGGCCGCTGGATTTGTTGCTGTACCTCATTCGCCGCCAGAACATGAATATTCTGGATATCGACGTCAGTGAAATTACGCGTCAATACATGGATTACATCGGTGCCGTTGAGGCCATGCGCTTTGATTTGGCGGCCGAGTATCTGGTGATGGCAGCGACGCTGGCGGAAATCAAATCGCGCATGTTGTTGCCCCGTCAGGAGACCGACGACGAAGACGATGTGGACCCCCGGGCAGAGTTGATCCGGCGTCTGCAGCAGTACGAACGCTTCAAGAAGGCAGCGGAGGACCTGGATCAACTTCCACGTCTGGAGCGGGATCACTTTGCAGGCTCTGCAGCGCTGCCGAAGCTGCCGTCGAGCCAGCCCCATCCGGATGTCGAATTGAGTGACCTCCTGCTTGCGCTGCAAGGCGTTCTCAAACGTGCCGACCTGTTCACCAGCCATCACGTTGAACGGGAAAAGCTGTCGACCCGTGAGCGTATGTCGATGATCCTTGCGGCGCTTGAGGATGACCGGTTTGTCAATTTTGAGAGTCTGTTTACGCCGGAAGAAGGGCGGTTGGGTGTCGTGGTCACCTTCCTGGCAACCCTGGAGTTGGTGAAAGAGCAGTTAATAGAAGTGGTTCAGGGAGAAGTGCTGGGGCCCATTCATGTTCGCGCGCGGGCAGCCAGCTAAATCCGTCACCAGAGAAGCAAGACACACGTACCATGAATGACGAAAACCTGCGAAAAATACAGGCCATAACGGAAGCCGCATTGCTGGCCGCCGGAAAGCCAATGTCTCTGGAGCAGCTTCGGGAGCTTTTCACTGAGGATGAGCGCCCGGCGCGTCAGGTCATGGAGCACGTTTTGACGTTGCTTGATCGCGCCTGTGAGGGGCGGGGCTTTGAGCTCAAAAAAGTGGCCAGCGGTTACCGGCTTCAGGTCCGGGAAGAATACGCCCCCTGGGTGGCTCGCCTGTTTGAGGAAAAGCCCCCGCGGTATTCCCGCGCGCTTCTGGAAACATTGGCTTTGATCACCTATCGCCAGCCCATTACCCGCAGTGAGATTGAAGACATTCGCGGCGTCACGGTCAGTAGCAATATCGTTCGCACGCTGCTTGAGCGCGAATGGGTGAGGGTGGTGGGTCACCGAGATGTGCCGGGCAGACCCGCCATGTACGCCACAACGCGTCAGTTTCTGGACTATTTCAATCTCTCGGGGCTTGATCAGTTGCCGCCGCTTTCCGAAGTGCGGGATCTTGAAGAGATTGGCCGGGAAATTGAAAAGAATATACAGGCGGAGATTCAGTTTGAAGGCTCCACCGATGATGATGAACAAGGCCCCGGGCAGCCGGAGCCAGACACCGACACCGAATCGAATCAGACACTTCACTGATGCCCAGGGTATCAGCCCAGTTTAAAGGAAAAGACCATGGCGTCCGATCGCCCCGGGAAACCAGAAGGCAAGGCCTCTGCTCCCAAGCACTCACCCGCTGCAGCCGGTGAGCCTGAAAGAATCCAGAAATTGCTCTCTCGTGCCGGCGTGGGTTCTCGTCGGGAAGTAGAAAGCTGGATGGAGGCAGGCCGTTTGACGGTCAACAGCGAGCCCCCGCAGCCCGGCCAGAAGGTGACGACAACGGATCGTATCGAGCTGGATGGCAAGCGTCTGGAGTTGACGTCTGGTGCCCAGGTTGTGCGCCGGGTGCTGATTTACAACAAGCCCGAGGGCGAAGTGACGACGCGCCGCGATCCCGAAGGCCGGCCCACCGTGTTTGACCGACTTCCCCGCCTCCGGGACCACCGTTGGATTTCCATTGGCCGACTCGACATCAACACCACCGGCCTGGTGCTGTTCACTACCGATGGCGAATTGGCGAATCGGTTGATGCACCCATCGAGCGAGATTGACCGTGAATACGCCGTGCGTGTGTTTGGCGAGGTTACCGATGAGATGCTGAAGCGGCTGATGGATGGCGTGTTGCTGGAAGACGGTACCGCAAAATTTTCTGACATTACGCCAGCAGGCGGCAGTGGTATCAATCGCTGGTTTCACGTCACCCTGATGGAAGGCCGGAATCGCGAAGTGCGCCGGCTGTGGGAATCCCAGGGGGTGCGGGTCAGTCGGCTGAAGCGGGTACGTTACGGGTCGGTATTTTTACCAAGCCGTTTGTCAGTGGGTAAGTGGGAAGAGCTGGACCAGAAAGCCGTGGATATGATCAGCAAATCTGTTGGCCTTGAGGCTGTCGCGATCCCCGCCAAAACCCCCAACGAGCAGGCGGCCCTGGAGCGCAAGCGTAATAAACAACCGGGTCGACCGGGCCGTAAAACCAGCGGGCGCAAGTGGGAGGTCAGCTCGACAAAACCCGCAAGTGCCGGCAAAAAGCCCGCACCGAAATCCGGGCGCAGCCAGAAGCGCTAACCGCTTCAGGTAATGCTGGCGAATACCCGGGTGCAATTGCGCCCGTGGTCCTTGGCCCGGTAGAGCGCTTCGTCCGCCCGGGCTACCCATTGCTCCGCGGTTTCATCTTCCAACCGCATCGCGACACCGCAGCTGGCAGTGACAGAGATATCGGTTTCACCACAGTTAACGACAATCTGCTCGATATCATGGCGAATTCTGTCGGCCACATCCCGGGCTTCCTGCTCGGCGGTGTGTGGCAGAACAACGGCAAACTCCTCACCACCAAACCGGTAAACCGAGTCGGAATTCCGGACGGCCTTTTCGAGCTCTCGCGCCGCCAATTTCAGAATGTGATCACCCACCACGTGGCCGTGGCTGTCGTTTACGGCTTTGAAGTGGTCAAGGTCTTTGAAGTGGTCAAGGTCACAGAGGATCAGCGAGTACTGGTCGCCATGACGGTCCGACAGCAGGCTTGCACGTTGCAAAGACTGATCCATCGCGCGTTTGTTGGGAATGTCGGTCAGTGAATCGGTCAGGGCGGTCTGCTCAATCGAGATAAACCGGCAAGCGTTACGAATCGGGCAGATAGCCGCGCTTAACATCAATTCGATGGCTTCCAGTTCCTGCTCGACAAAACGCTGACGCCGTTTCATAGACAGGGTTCCGTAATAGTCGCCTTCCAGGTTCAGCCGGTAGTCACAGGTATGGGGGCCACCCATGCCAGAGGCGTAGACGAATTCCGTGCCACCAATGTGGTGTCGGTAGCTGAGCGCGTCAAAGGGCACTACGCCGCCTATTTCTTCCGCCAGAATGCCGAGCTGGTGTTCGAGGGACAGTGTGGTGGAAAGCCTGCGGGTCAGGCGGGTCAAGGTGTCCGGAGATTCGCTCCATTCCCGGTGCGCTTGTCGCAGGGCGGCAAGCTTTTGGGGTTGAGGGCCATGTTTTGCTATGGAGGGAATCTGTTTCACTAAGGGTCGCCTGGTTCAGAGTTTCCTACTGTAAAGCAAAAAAAATGCCATCTATGAAATATGTCTATAAACCAATAGTCTATAAGGTGTATTTAATTTAGGTCATTGAGAATTATCAGAATTGATACAAAAATGACGGAATCCTGGCATCGTTTTGCCGCTTTCGCTGCTGGTCAAAATGTCGGACAAGGGGATGGGGTCTGCCGATCCCTGTGGTAAACTTTTGCGCTTATTATTGTGTCCTCAGCCAAACCAGTGAGCATCCAACTTTATGCGGTTTCAGGCCCCCGAAAGTCTATCCGAGCAAATTGCCCAGCACCTCGGGCAGCGCATTATGACCGGTGATTTGCAGCCGGGTGAGCGGATTCAGGAACTGAAAGTCGCCGGTGAACTGAATGTAAGCCGAGGCTCAGTGCGCGAAGCTTTGCTGATTCTGCAGCGCCGGCATCTGGTGGAGATTTTCCCAAGGCGGGGAGCTGTCGTGTCGCGCTTGACGCCCGCGCTGGTGAACAGCCTGTATGATATTTACATTGATCTGTTGTGCATGCTGGGCCGCAAGGTCATGGAGCGGTGGTCCGGACCGGAGCTGGCCGGTGTGGTAAGCCAGGCGAGGGAGCTGCAAGCGGTGACCACCGCCCTCAACGCCTCCGGGACTGACGCCGCTGAACAAGTGATTGACGCCGGTTTCGGGGTGATGCGGTACGCTTACACGCTGGTTGAAAACCCCTTTCTTGAAGAAACGTTGGAGAATTTCCGGCCGGCGATCAGCCGCACCTACTACGTGGCCCTTGAAAACTTTCGTGAAGAACTGACCGAAACCGGGCGGTTTTTTACCCATGTGGCAGACGCCGCCACCAGTGGTAACGTTGAGAAGGTCGAATCCGCAATACGTCAGTTCGGTGAGCACCAGCGGCACCAGGTATTGAGAATCCTCAGGGAGGAGGCAAGCGCCTGATATGCGCCTCAAGTCCATTAAATTATCCGGATTCAAGTCCTTCGTTGATCCCACCACGGTTCCGTTCCCGTCCAATATGACGGCGGTTGTCGGGCCCAATGGGTGTGGCAAATCCAATATTATCGACGCCGTGCGCTGGGTGATGGGAGAGAGCTCCGCCAAATACCTGCGCGGTGAGTCCATGACAGACGTGATATTCAACGGGTCCACCGCCCGCAAACCCGTTGGCCAGGCTTCGATTGAACTGGTGTTCGACAACAGCGACGGTTCCGCACCCGGTGAATTCGTGCGCTTCAATGAAATCTCCGTACGCCGCCGAGTATCGCGGGAAGGGCAGTCGGAGTACTTTCTCAACGGCTCCAAGTGCCGCCGGCGTGACATCACCGATCTGTTTTTGGGCACGGGGTTGGGGCCACGAAGTTACGCCATCATCGAGCAGGGCATGATCTCCCGGCTGATTGAAGCAAAACCGGAAGAGCTCCGGGTTTATATTGAAGAAGCCGCCGGGATTTCAAAATACAAGGAACGGCGACGGGAAACCGAGAATCGAATTCGCCGTACTCAGGAAAACCTGGAGCGTCTGACCGACCTTCGCGATGAGCTGGGCCGTCAATTGCAACATCTTGAACGCCAGGCCGCCGCCGCGGAAAAATACAAAGCCTACAAGCTGGAAGAACGGCAGAAAAAGGCGGAACTGACAGTACTGAGGTGGCGGTCGCTTGATAATGACCTGCAAACCTGGCGCTCGAAAATCCGTGACACTGAACTGGAACTGGAAAAATACCTGACCGAGCGGGTCAATCTTGAGACCTCTCTCGAGGCACTAAGAGACAGCCATCAGGAGCGCACCGAGCATTTCAACCGGGCCCAGGCCCGTTTTTACGAAGCCGGGGCCGACATCGCCAGAATCGAACAGAGCCTTGAGCATCAAAGAGAGCGCAGCCGCCAAACGGCGACCGAGCTGGATCAGGCGCTGGCGAACCAGAGGGAACTGGCCAGGGAGCTGGAGCAGGACGAAGAAAAGCTGACCGGTATCCAGGATGAGCTGGACATGATCGAACCGGAGCAGGAAGCACTGGCCATCCGGGCTGAAGAATCCGGCGAGAAGCTGCAAAGCGCCGAAGATACTATGAGTGACTGGCAGCAGAGCTGGGAGCAGTTCAGTGCCCGGTCTTCCGATGCACGACGTCAGGCAGAGCTTGCCCAGTCGCGGATTCGGTCGCTGGAAGATGCCATTACCCAGTTGAAAACCCGCCAGCAACGTCTGAAAGACGAGCAGGATCTTCTTGAGGGGCAATTGGATCGGGCCGAGCTTGAATCGCTCTTGGAACAGCAGGAAACCCTTCAGCTACAGCGTGAGGAAGCGGCAGAGCGAATTTCTTTGGTTCAGGAAGAACTGTACGAGGCACGGCAGCAACAGAAAATCGCTGAAGAAAAGGCCTCGGACTACCGCCAGAAAGTGCAGAGCCTTCGTGCGTCTCTCGATTCCCAACAGACGTTGCTGGATGAACAGATGGGCAGCCAGGACGACGCGCTGCAATCCTGGCTTCGGGAATTCGGGCTGGAGTCCGCGCCCCGGGTTGCCCAGCAGTTGACCATCGATAATGGCTGGGAATTCGCCGTTGAGCAGGTTATTAACCGGTTCAGCCAGGGTGTGACCGTCACGGGGATGGCGTCGGTTCATCACGCGATGGCCGGTGCCCCGAAAGGCCTCGCTTTGGTTAACTCCGGGGGCCAGCTTGAAAGAAGCGCGGCTGGTCTTGCTGGCAATGTGTCAGGCCCTGCCGCCATCTGTGAATTGCTGCTGGGCATCCATACCGCGGAAAGCCTGGACGACGCGCTAACCCGGCAAGACGATCTTCGGGACGGAGAATCGGTTGTCACCCGGGACGGAATCTGGGTTTCGCGGCACTGGATTCTGATGCCGGATTCCGACGCAGGGCAGGTCGGCGTTATCGAGCGCCAGAAAAAAGTGAGCCAGCTTGCGCAAGAGCTGGATCAGGCCGAAGCGGTGCTGCAACAGGCCGCCGCGCAACTGGATCACCTTCAGGAAAAGGCGGAACGGGCGGAGGCCAACCGCGACGACGCCCAGGGTCAGCTCAGTGATGCAGAGCGTGAGCTCAGTGGTCTGTCCTCACGAATCAGCGGACTGAAAGCCCGTGCGGAGCAAATCGACGCCCGCCTAAACCGCATTCGGGACGATGCGGAAGACGTAGTGCTGACCCTTGAAGAGCAACTCGAGCAGCTTCAGGAAGCCCGTGAAGAATGGCAGGAAGCGCTGGCGTCCACCGAAGACAGTGATGAGGAAAAAGAGCAACTGCTCGAGCGTCGCGATAGGCTCCGGGAAAACCTGGATCATTTGCGACAGGAAGCGCGCCATGACCGTGACCACGCCCATCAGCTTCAGCTCCAGTTACAGTCACTCAACAGTCAACGTGACGGTCTGAAGCAGACCATAAGCCGCATGCAGTTGCAAAAAGAGCGCCTGGACGAACGTCTGGATATGCTTCGTGAATCACGGGAGCAGGCAGAAGAGCCCATGGAAGATCTCCAGATGCAGCTGGAGGGGCTACTTGATCGCCGCCTGGCGGAAGAGGAAAAACTGGGTGCGGCCAGGGACGCGCTGGAAGAAATTGATCGTGACCTGCGGGACAAAGAGCAGGGGCGAAGCCGAACCGAGCACGAAGTCCAGGAGATCCGGGCGCGCCTGGAAAAACTGAAAATGGAATCCCAGGCCCTGGAAATCCGTTCGGGCAATTACATCGAGCAACTCAAAGAGCTGGATGTGAAACTGCAGACCGTGCTGGACGACCTGCCGGAAGACGCCACCGACCAGGCATGGGCCGACGAACTGGAAAAAATTGGCAACCGGATTCAGCGTCTGGGAGCCATTAACCTGGCGGCTATTGAAGAGTATCAGGTACAGAGTGAGCGCAAGACGTATCTCGACAGCCAGCACGAGGACCTGATGGAAGCGCTGGAAACGCTCGATAACGCCATCCGTCGAATTGACCGTGAAACCCGACAACGCTTCAAGGAAACCTTTGATCAGGTCAATGGTGGGCTGCAGGCACTGTTTCCAAAAGTGTTCGGAGGGGGCAGCGCTTCTCTGGAACTGACCGGGGAAGATCTGCTGGAAACCGGCGTAACGATCATGGCGCGCCCGCCCGGCAAGAAAAACAGCACCATCCATTTGCTGTCAGGGGGTGAAAAGGCGCTGACCGCGATTGCACTGGTGTTCTCGATTTTCCAGCTCAACCCGGCACCCTTCTGTATGCTTGACGAAGTGGATGCCCCGCTGGACGACGCCAACGTTGCCCGATACGCCAACATGGTGACGGAAATGTCGAAACAGGTTCAGTTTATCTACATTACCCACAACAAGATCGCTATGGAGATGGCGGACCAGTTGATGGGGGTCACCATGCACGAGCCGGGATGTTCCCGCCTGGTGTCGGTCGATGTGGAGGAAGCAGCCGCCCTGGCGGAGGCCTGAGGGGGGGAACGGTTTTTCTGGCCGCCAAAGATGACAAAAAGGCCATATGGCCCGTCTGTGCGTTGTATTCATTACAGGCTTTTTTTAGAGTAGCAACGATATCCGATTCGCAAACAGGACAGCATCATTATGTCACTAAGGGAATGGTTAATTGCCATAGGTACCCTGGTTATTATCGGCATTGTCATCGACGGCCTTCGTCGAATGAGGCGTGCCAGAAAAGAATCCATGGCGATTTCCTCGGGCATGGGGGCGGATGAACTGGATGAGTCGCCGCTTGACAGCGAACACAACCCTGAACTTCCCAACGGTGGGGCCCGGACCATATCAAGGGACACCCTCGAAGAGCGGGGATATCTTAAGCGTGAACGCCCGAACCGTTTCGGCAATCCGGTGCAGAAACCGACGCGCCCGATCATCAGTGATGAAGAAAGAATCGCGCTGGCGGAGCGATACGATGAGCCCGATGACTCGAATGATGACGTCGAACCGGTTGACGAAGTAGATCACGATACCGGGCACCGCACGGAAGACACCGGCTGGGGTGCGATTGACGATGAGGTTGAGGTGGATGAGGGCATTATCGGCGAGCCCCGGGTGGTTGAAGAGCCGACCCGAAAATCGGAGCCAGAGCCTCAGCCAGAGCCATCCGGTCGCCCCGGAGCGAAGGCGTCGGCACCACCGTTGGTCA